>NZ_CABVPL010000065.1 GCF_902499045.1 Burkholderia latens
GCCGCGTGGACGGCAGCGCGTCGCCGGGCCGCACGTCGCCGCGGCGCACCGCGTCGCGCAACGCCTGCGCGAGCTGGCGGCTCAGGTCGCCGGCCGCGCGGTCGAGCGTGCCGAGCGACGGGATTTCGACGATCCGGGCGGTTCTGGCCATGATTCTGGTCTGCTGAAATTGTTCGAAACCGGCTCTACAGCATAAACCAGTTAGCGGTCACAATCGGCGCGTGCCGTGCCTGTTTCGAGGCCGGCTTCTTCCCGAACCCTGTCCGATCGTGGAGTTGCCATGTATGTCCCCGCCGATTTCGCCGAGTCCCGTCCCGACGCGCTGCGCGAGCTGATCGTCCAGCATCCGTTCGGCAGTCTCGTCACGCACGGGCAAAGCGGGCTCGACGCGAACCACTTGCCGTTCGAGCTGCTGCCGGGCGACGGCGGCCTCGGCGAGCTGCATGCGCACGTCGCGCGTGCGAATCCGGTATGGCAGGCGGTCGCGAACGGCGACGACGTGCTCGTGATCTTCCGCGGCGGCGACGCGTACATTTCGCCGAACTGGTATCCGAGCAAGCACGTCGCGCACCGTCAGGTGCCGACGTGGAATTACGTGGTCGTGCACGCGCACGGCCGCATCACCGTGCGCGACGACGAGAAATTCGTGCGCGGCGTGGTCGCGCGGCTGACACGCACGCACGAGGCATCGCAGCCGGTGCCGTGGAAGATGGCCGACGCACCGAAGGACTATCTCGACACGATGCTGCAGTCGATCGTCGGGCTGCAGATCGAGATCACGCGGCTCGTCGGCAAGCGCAAGCTCGGGCAGAACAAGGCGGTCGACGATATTCGCGGAGCGGGCGACGCGCTGATCGCGGACGGGCATCTGGCGATCGGCGAGGCGATGCTGGCGGAGGCCGACGCGAAGCGGAAATGAGCGCCACCGGGTCGTGCAGCCGCCGTTCGCCGTTCGCGACCCGCTACTGCGTACGCGTCGTTCCGTTCGCGCTTTGTTCCGCCTGCGCCAGCGCGCCGCGAATCGCGGCCTCGGTCTTGTCATACCCGCCTTCGCCGTACCGCGTATAGACGAGCTTTCCGTTCGCGTCGATCAGATACAGCGCGGGCCAGTACTGGTTCCCGTACGCGCGCCACGTGTCGTAGCGATTGTCCTGCGCGACCGGATACTGGATCCCGAAGCGCTTGATGGCGTCGGCGACGTTGTTCGGATCGCGCTCGAACGGATACTCGGGCGTATGCACGCCGACCACGACAAGCCCCTGGTCGCGATACTTGCGGTACCAGTCGTTCACGTACGGAATCGTATGAATGCAGTTGATGCACGAGTACGTCCAGAAATCGACCAGCACGACCTTGCCGCGCAACTGCTCGAGCTTGAGCGGCGCGCTGTTGTGCCAGCGCTCGATGCCGGTGAAGTCCGGCGCGGACGTGCCGGCCAGCGACGCGGTCATGCCTGCGTCGTCGCGGGTGCCGGCGAATGCGGCGAGCCCGGCCATGGCGGCGAGGGCGATCACGAACGCGGCGGTCTTGAATCGGGGCAGCATGGCTGTTCTCCGGTGGGGCCGGCCGCCGCGCGAGTGCGTGGGCCGGACAGGTTTCGACAGCCCCTATTGGGCCGCGCCGACGTATCCGCGATGTGTCCGGCCGGCCGCGCGTATGCAATATTGTGTGTCGCCATGGCGGCGCGATACATTGCGATACAAACGCGCGCCCGCGGTGCGGTATAACAGCGGACATCGCCAGCCGGAACCTCACATACCGACACCGCCTCATGGACAAGATCGACCACGTACTGATCGTCGACGACGATCGCGCGATCCGCGAACTGATCGCCGACTATCTGGAGAAGAACGGCATGCGCGTGTCGGTCGCCGCGAACGGCCGGGAGATGCGCAACGTGCTGGACGACGGCGCGCCCGACCTGATCGTGCTCGACCTGATGCTGCCGGGCGAGGACGGCCTCACGCTGTGCCGCGACCTGCGCGCCGGCAAGTTCCGCACGGTGCCGGTGCTGATGCTGACCGCGCGCGGTGAGGAAACCGACCGCATCATCGGCCTCGAGATGGGCGCCGACGACTATCTCGCGAAGCCGTTCGCGGTGCGCGAACTGCTCGCGCGGATCCGTTCGGTGCTGCGGCGCGCGCGGATGCTGCCGCCCGGCATGCAGGTGACGGAAACGGCCGCGATGCTCGCGTTCGGCGAATGGCGGCTCGACACGACGGGGCGCCACCTGCTCGACGCCGAAGGCACGCTGGTCGCGCTGAGCGGCGCCGAATACCGGCTGCTGCGCGTGTTCCTCGACAACCCGCAGCGCGTGCTGACGCGCGACCAGCTGCTCAACCTTACGCAGGGCCGGCAGTCCGATCCGTTCGACCGGTCGATCGACCTGCTCGTGAGCCGGCTGCGCCAGCGGCTGCGCGACGGCGCGCGCGAGCCGCGCTACATCAAGACGCTGCGCAACGAGGGCTACGTGTTCTCGTCGGCGGTGACTTCGGTGGAAGGCGACGCATGAACGCGCGCACGCTGTGGCACTGGCCGCGCTCGCTGTTCGCGCGGCTCGCGCTGATCCTGTGCGTGGGCCTCGCGCTCGCGCAGACGCTGTCGTTCTGGCTCACCGTGATGGAGCGCGACCAGGCGACGACCAATCTGATGATGGGCTACATCGAGCGCGAGGTCGCGAGCTCGGTCGCGCTGCTCGACCATCTTCCGCCGGACCAGCGCGCCGCGTGGCTGCCGCGTCTCGCACGGCGCAGCTACGCATTCATCCTCGGGCCCGGCGAGACGGGCACGCCGCCGGAGGCGCGGCTGTCGGCGCGCGTCGAGCGCTCGATCTCGGACGGCATCGGCGGCGATTACCCGCTGACGGCGAACGCGATCCCGGGCGATCGCGAGCATCTGCAGGTGCATCTGCGCCTGACCGACGGCTCGCCGCTGACGATCGACATCCATCCGATGTCGACGGTGCCGCTGTCGGATTGGCTGCCTTACGTGCTCGCAGGGCAGCTCGCGGTGCTCGCCGCGTGCTGCTGGCTCGCGGTGCGGCTCGCGACGCGGCCGCTGAAGCAGCTCGCGCAGGCGGCCGACGCGCTCGGCCCGGACCTGAAGGGCGAACGCCTGAGCGAGGACGGGCCGTCGGAAGTCGCGCGCGCCGCGCGGGCGTTCAACGCGATGCAGGACCGCATCGCGCAGTACATGACCGAACGCATGCAGATCCTTGCGTCGATCTCGCACGATCTGCAGACGCCGATCACGCGGATGCGGCTGCGCGTCGACGTGATGGACGACGACACGCAGGGTGCGAAGATGCGCCAGGACCTGATCGAGATGGAGCATCTGGTGAAGGAGGGCGTCGCGTATGCGCGCACACTGCACGGCACGGAAGAGGCCGCGCGCCGGATCGACCTCGATGCGTTGCTCGACAGCATCGTGTGCGACTACACGGATGCGGGGCAGGACGTCGCGCTGCATGGCGGCAGCCCGCTCGCGCTCGTCACGCGGCCGAAGGCGCTGCGCCGGATCGTCGGCAATCTGGTCGACAACGCGCTGAAGTTCGCGGGCGCGGCCGAGATCGACGTGCAGCCGGCGCCGGGCGGCGGCGCGGTCATCGCGGTGCGCGACCGCGGGCCCGGCATCCCCGACGATCAGCTCGACGCGGTGTTCGAACCGTTCCGGCGCGTGGAGACGTCGCGCAATCGCGAGACGGGCGGCACGGGGCTTGGCCTCGCGATCGCGCGGCAGCTCGCGCTTGCGATGGGCGGCACGCTCACGCTGCGCAACCGGCCCGACGGCGGCGGTCTCGAAGCGCGGTTGACGCTCGTGAATGGGAGCGATGCGGCCGGTTGAGGCCGCGCTGCGCGCTGTCGCCTCCGCAGTGTTGCGGCTTCGCGTGAAAGCGTGCGGCGTTACACGCGCTGCAAATGCGCGTCGACGAGCGGCGCGAGCGCATCCGCATGCACGGCCGCGAGATCGTGCCGGCCGCCGGGCACCACATGCAGCCGCGCATCGGGCAGCCGTTCGAGCAGGCGCCTGCCTGCCGCGACCGGGCTGATCGGATCGTCGTCGCCCCACAGCAGCAGCGCCGGCTGCGCGATGCGGCCGATGTCGTGCGACATGTCCGCGCGAAACGTCAGGAACCAGTCCGGCAGTTGCGGATTCGCTTGCGCGAAGCCCGTGCGCCAGTCCTGCGCGCCGAGGCCGTGCATGTCGAGGCCGCCGGACGTGACCGTCAATACCAGATGGGTGACGAGCTCCGCGCGTTCGAGCGCCGCACGCAGCGCGATCACGCCGCCCATCGATTGCGCGATCACGGCGGTCGGCCGGTCGATCGCGGTCAGCACATGGCGCACGAGGCCGTCGAAGTCGCCGACGGCCGGATCGCGCGGCGTGTCGCCGAAGCCGGGATAGGCGACGATGCGCCGCTCGGCCGGATGCGCGAGCCGGCTCGCGAGCGGTTGCCAGAACGCGGTGCTGCCCGATGCGCCGGGCAGGAAGAGCAGTTGCGACGGAACGGGCATGGCGAGCGAGCGTCCTGTAATCGAAGCGAAGTGGGGCGAGCGGGGCGGCGCGTGCGCGTCAGCACCGGCCGGTGCGCAGCGCGACGGACCAGTCGTCGCGCCCGCGCGATGCCGCGATGCCGGCGGCCGTGTGCCAGTCGTATTGGACCGCATGGAACTCGGCGTGCCAGCCGGCCCGCGTACGCGACACCATTGCATAGCGCGCGTGCGGCGAGCCGGTTTCGATCCGGTGCGGATGCGGGCGATCGTCCGTGTAGGCCTGCAGCCCGACGCTGCCCGGATTGACGATCAGCCGGCCGTCGTCGAGCTTCGCCATGCGCGGCACATGCGTGTGTCCGCACAGGATCAGCGATGCCGGCTCGTCGCCCGCGCGCTGCGCGATTTCCTCGGGCGTCGCCGCGCGGCAGCCGTCGGGCGTCACCGTTTCGAGGAAATACACGAGGTCGCTCGCGGGCGTGCCGTGCACCAGCAGCACGTCGTCGCCGAGCGCCAGGCGTTCGGGCAGCGCGGCGATCCATGCGCGATGCGCGTCGTGCAGCGTGTCGTGCGCCCAGCGATCGGACAGGCCCATCGTGTCGCGATCGCCGGTCAGCAGTTGCCGTTCGTGATTGCCCTTGATGGTCGGCAGGTCGAGCGCGATCAGACGCTCGGCCGCTTCGGCCGGATGGAGCGCGCCCGACACGATGTCGCCGAGATTGACGATCACGTCGGCGCCACGGCGGCGCACGTCGGCGAGCACTGCGTCGAGCGCGGCGAGGTTGCCGTGGATGTCGGATAGCGCGGCGATTTTCATGACGACGGAGCCGAGGCGGGGAACGGCGATTGTCGCCAATTCGGCGTGGATCGTCCAATCGCGTCGGCGTCGGGCGTGCGGCACGCGTTGCGCGTCGAGCTCCGCTTCGTCTGCCGGCCGGCGTTTCAGTCGGTCGCGATGCGCGCGTACATCGCGAAATCGCCCGGCGTGCCGCGCACCATCCTGTATGCGCGCAGCAAGCCTTCGTACCGGTAGCCGCATTTCTGCAGCACGCGCGCGGAGCCGGCGTTCGTCGTCAGCACGACGCCCTGCACGCGCACAAAGCCGCCATCGGCGAATGCCCACGCGGTGACGCGCTTGCATAGCGCACTCGCGATGCCGCGCCCCCAGTACGGCGGCGCGACATCGTATGCGATTTCGGCCGAGCGGTTCGCGGTCGATACCGTATGCAGCCCGATCGTGCCGGCGAGCGCGCCTGTTGCGTCGTCGACGATCGCGAGACGGCGGATCGAATCCGGATGAGCCGATTCGATGCCGTCGAACAGCGGCTGCAGATCGTCGCGCGAACGCAGGTTCCAGCTCGTGTGACGGACGACGTCGGGATTCGACAGGTACGCGTACCACGCGTCGAGATCCGCGCGCTCGAGCTGGCGGAGCGACAGGCCGGGGAAGCCGGAGCCGGGCGGAGCGTCGACTCTCATCGCGAACCCGTTGGGACCGATGCGTGGCGCATGCCGGCGTGGCTATGCCGTGTGACGCCGATACAGCGCGAGCGAGCCGGCCAGCGCGAGCAGCATCGCGCCGCACGTGCGTTCGAGCCACAGCGCGCCTGAGCGCTTCAGCACCCGCACCGCGCGTGCGCCGAGCAGCGCGTAGCCGAACATCACCGCGCCGTCGAGCAGCGCGAACGTGACCGCGAGCGCGACGTATTGCGGCGCGAGCGCAGCGGACGGATCGAGGAACTGCGGCAGGAACGCGGAGAAGAACAGGTAGCCCTTCGGATTCGTCACCGCGGTCAAAAAGCTCTTCGCGAAGATCGATGCGTTGCGCTCGGGCGCCGCGCCGTCGCGCGCGGCGGCCACGTCGAGCGAGCCTTTCGATGCGAGCAGCCGGACGCCGACGTACGCGAGATAGGCGGCGCCGAGCCACTTCACGACCGAGAACCAGAACGCGGACGCCATCAGCAGCGCGCCGAGGCCGAGCGCGACCGCGACGATCAGCACGCAGTCGGACAGCATCGCGCCGGCGAAGCCGTAGGCCGCGCGGCGCACGCCATAGCGCGAGCCGTTGGTCAGCGCGAGCAGCACGGTCGGGCCGGGCGTTGCAATGCCGACGAACGCGACGGCGGCGAAGATCAGCAGGGTCGTTTGATGCATGCTGGCGGCTCCGGTGCAAGGCGGTGCTCGATTATCGGGCGCGTGCCGCCGCGCTGTACAGCGGCTTGCGCCGCGCGGCCGATTATCTCGAAATAGGCAAGAAGCTGTTTTCATTATTGCGCTATCGAACGGAACCGGTTCCAACTACCATGGCGGCCGCGGCGCGCATGTCCGCCGCGACGTCGCGCGCGCGTATCGCATGCGCGCGTTCCCGCGTGCGGCCGTCGCCGGGCCGGCAACACCGAACACCGGCGGTTCTCGCCGACCACACGCGCTACTCGCATAGAACAACGGGTTCATCATCCGGAGACGCTAAAAAACCATGAACAAGCAACTGATCGCAGCACCGCTGCTGCTCTCGCTCGCGGGTATCGCATCCGCGCAAAGCTCCGTCACGCTGTACGGCATCGTCGACGCGGGCGTGACCTACCGCAGCAACGAACGGGTCGGCTCGACGGGCGCGTACACCGGCCATTCGAACGTCGGCCTGTCGACCGGCAACCTGTCCGGCAGCCGCTGGGGCATCAAGGGCTCCGAGGATCTCGGCGGCGGGATGCGCGCGCTGTTCGTGCTCGAGAACGGCTTCGACATCACCAACGGCACGTCGGGCCAGGGCGGCCGCCAGTTCGGGCGCCAGGCGTTCGTCGGCGTCGGCAGCGATCGCTACGGCACCATCACGCTCGGCCGCCAGTACACGTCGCTCGACGACTTCGTGAGCCCGGTCGGCCCGTCGTCGTTCATCGGCGGCTTCGGCGCGCATCCGGGCGACATCGACGATCTCGACCAGACCGCGCGCGTCGACAGCTCGATCAAGTACACGAGCGCGAACTATGCGGGCTTCACGTTCGGCGCGCTGTACGGCTTCGGCAGCCAGCCGGGCAGCATGAAGCAGCGCAACACGTGGAGCGTCGGCGCCGCGTACGCGGCGGGGCCGCTGCGCGTGGGCGTCGGCTACGAGCGATCGGACAACAGCAAGACGGGCGCGGCCGATCCGACGGCCGGCAAGTGGCAAAGCACCGACGACGGCCTGTTCAACTCGTCGATCAACGAAGGCTATGCGAGCGCGCAATCGCAGCAGATCGTCGCGACCGGCGCGACGTACGACTTCGGGCCGGCCGTGGTCGGCGTGAACTACAGCAACGTGCAGTACCGCAGCGGCGCGCAATCGCTGTTCAATGGCCATGCGACCTTCAACGTCGCGGGCGTGTTCACGCGCTGGAACGTGCAACCGCAGACGCAGCTGTTCGCCGGCTACAGCTACACGCGCGGCAGCGACGTCGACGGGATCGACGACCGTGCGCAGTATCACAACGTGACGCTCGGCGCGGTCTACGACCTGTCGAAGCGCACCAGCGTGTACTTGCTCGGCGCGTACCAGCATGCGTCAGGCACGACGCTCGACGCACGCGGCCGGCCGGTGGCCGCGACGGCGTCGGTGTCGGACAAGGCGAACGGCCATTCGTCCGATTCGCGCTCGCAGGCGATCGTGAGCCTCGGGCTGCGTCAGAAGTTCTGATGCGCGCGATCGGCCGCACGCGCTCACGGCGGGCAACAGCCCGGCGACTTGCGGCCGACGACGCATTGGTGCTCCGGGCAGCGGGCTACCGGCGTCATCGGCGCGCTGCCCAAACACGTCGACGGCCGGGCGTGCCCGACGCCCGACGGCGCGAGCGGGCCTGAATCGCCGCGCGCCTCGCAGGCGCGCGGTCTCTTCCATTCGTCGCCGGCTGCGCTGTCCTTCGCCGGCCCGCACGGCACTGCGTCGTCTGATCCGCCGCGCGCTTCACGGCATTTTGCCGCGCATCGCCTTATTTCACTTCTTCATGATTTTCGCGGCAATGCGGCACGCGTCGTGCGCGTTCAATCGCGCAATGCAGCATGCGCCCGACAATATTTTTTCTCTTTCATTTTAATTTCGATTTGTAATCATCGAAGCGATTGTCCGGCTTTGAAAACTCGTTGCGTGCGCATCAGAAAAAATGACGCGATTGCATTGAAAAATCCGGAACAAAATTCCGACGGATAACGGCGCGACAGGCCCGTCCGCCGGCGAATCGCGATGCTGATCCTGAATGCGCGGCCGTAGATCAACCAGCACTGCACGGTAAAAGAAGGTAATGGGAAATTAGCGGTGGAATCGGGCAGGATTTTGCAGAAATCACCAATGTTTCATACGCGTCGAATTACAGTGTCGACACACCATCGTCCGGGAGCATCATTCATGTTTTCGAAACAGATTCGCGCGGTATTGCTTGGAATGTGCATGGCGATGCTGGCGGTGTTCACTCCCGCGCACGCGCAGTACACGACGGACTGGCTCGCGAACACGTTCGGCACGCTCGCCGCGCACGTCGGCAACGGCGCACGCTCGCTGTGGGTCGCGCCCGAGGGCGTGATCTACACGTCGTCGCGCTGGGACGAGAACGCGGGCGGCGTCGCGATCTACCAGAACGGGCAGACGCTCGGCACGATCGGCATCCACGACGAATTCCAGGGCGGCGCGATCACCGGCAACGCGGACTCGCTGTTCGTCGCGCTCGGCTACAACCGCACGTTCGGCAGCGGTTCCGTCGGCCGCTATAACCGCAGCACGAATCAGCGCGACCTGCGCATCCCCGTCAGCACGTGGACGGGCGTGCAATACGCGGACGTGATCACCGGCCTCGCGACGGCCGGCAACCTGCTGTACGCGAGTGACTTCTACGGCAACCGCGTGCGCGTCTACACGACCGATGGCGTATGGCAGCGCGACATCGGCGTGTCGGGGCCGGGCGCACTCGCGCTCGACGCGTCCGGCAACCTGTGGGTCGCGCGCAAGAGCGCGGGCGTCGTCGCGCAGTTCAGCCCCACCGGCGCGGCGATGAGCACGATCCAGATGGCAGCCCGCGCGCGGCCGGCGTCGCTGTATTTCGATGCGCCGAGCGGGCAGTTGCTGGTGGGCGACGAAGGCCCCGACATGAACATCAAGATCTACGCGCTCGCAGGCCAGCCGACGCAGGTCGGCACGTTCGGCGTGCAGGGCGGGTATCTCGACACGACGTCGGGCATCAAGGGGCAGGTCGGCGACAAGCGCTTCACGCGCGTCGCGGGCATCGGCAAGGACGCGGCCGGCAACCTGTACGTGCTGAACAACGCATGGGGCGGCGGCTGGGATCTCGGGCGCAACGGCAGCACCGATCTCCACTCGTACAGCCCGACCGGCGTGCTGCAATGGAAGCTGCAGGCGCTGAACTTCGAGGCGGCCGCCGCGCCCGACCCGGCCACCGACGGCGCGTTCTTCTACAGCGGCAACACCGTGTACACAGACACCGCGGGCGGCACGTTCGTCGCGAACACGATCGATCCGTTCACGTATCCGAAGGATCCGCGCCTCGACATGAACGACTACCAGCGCGGCCAGCATTTCGGCCAGCTCGCGCTGGTGAAGGGCACGCGGATGCTGGTCGCGACCGGGCAGAACCCCGGCAACTACAACATCTATCACTTCAACGCGGCGAACGGCTACATCGCGATTCCGGACGGCTCGATTCCCGGCAAGCCGTTCAACACGAACCTGCAGGTGACGGCCGGTTTCATGCTCGACGACAACGGCGACGTATGGGCCGGCCTCGATCGCACGAACAACATCTCGCACTATCCGATGACGGGTTTCGACGCGAGCGGGAAGCCGACGTGGGGCAAGCCGGTGCAGATTCCGATTCCGCGCACCGTGCTGCCGCTCGCGCGGATCATCTATCAGGCCGACAGCGACACGATGATCCTTGCACAGGGCATCGGCGGGTGGGACTGGACGGCGATGAACGGACACATCGAGGTGTACCGCGGCTGGAACGCCGGCAACACGACCACGTCGAACCTCGCGATCAACCTGACGAGCGCGAATCCGAAGTCGATCGCGGCGGCCGGCCACTACCTGTTCGTCGGCTACGTGCACACGGTGCCGAACATCGACGTGTTCGACCTGAACACCGGCAGCCTCGTGACCACGCTGACGAATTCGAACACGCTGGCAATGGACGTCGGCAACGACGTCGACTCGATGTACGGCATTCGTGCTTACCTGCGCTCGACCGGCGAGTACGTGATCACGAAGGACAACTACAACGGATCGAGCCTCGTCGTGTATCGCTGGCGTCCGTGATCATGCGCGCGCCGCGCGCGTTGGTCAGAACGAAACCGTCGTCGTCAACGTGACGAGCCGCGGCTCGCCGACCGCGACGATCAGGTTGCTGTTGCTCGACGGATAGTAGGTCTTGTCGAGCAGGTTCTTCACGTTGAGCTGGATGCGCGTCGGGAACTTGCCGATCGTCGTCTCGTAGGCGGCGAACGCATCGACGGTCACGTAGCCGGGCAGCGTGAAGCTGTTCGCGGTGTCGCCGGGCCGCGCGCCGACGAGCCGCGCGCCGCCGCCGAAGCGCCAGCGGCCGGGCAGGTTCGCGATCGCCGTGTCGTACACCGCGAACAGGCTGCCGGTGTGGCGCGCGACGTTGACGAGCGGCGTGTCGCTGTCGCGATCGTTCGCGTTGGTGTACGCGTAGCTGCCGATCAGGCTCAGGTGTCGCGTGATCTGTCCGGCGACGTCGAGTTCGATCCCGCGCGAGCGCGCGGTGCCGATCGTCGACGTGATGTCGCCGACGGTCACGGCGACGTTGCGCTTGTCGATCTGATAGGCCGCGAGCGTGCCGGTGATGCCGGGCTTCATGCTGAACTTCAGGCCCGCTTCGAGCACGCGGCCGAATTCCGGCGCGAGCGGCGCGGCGACGTTCGACGCGACGTTCGGCTTGAACGAGCGGCTCACGTTCGCATACGCGGTGAGCGACGGCGTGAGCGCATACGCGAGCCCGAACTGCGGCAGCCACACGTTGCCGTGCGAGCGGTCGGCGAACGCGAACGGCCGGCCCATCCCGGATTCCTGCTGCCAGTCTTCCCAGCGCAGCCCGCCGACCGCGGTGAGCCGGTCGGTGATCTTCACCGAGTCCTGCACGATCATCGAGTACGCATGGACCTTCGAAAGCGAATCGCTCTGCTTCGCGCTCGCCGTGCCGCCGGGCGCGAGCAGCCCGTAGACGGGATCGTAGAGATTGAACCCCTTCGTCGCCGCGCCGCGGATCGTGTCGCCGCGGAAGCTGCGTTGCCGCTCGTATTCGCCGCCGATATAGAGCGCGTGGCTCATCCCCGCCAGCGTCAGGTTGCCGAGCAGGCCGAGCGTCGCGATCTGGTCCGAATCGTTGCGCCCCAGGTTCGCGTCGGACGAGCGCGACAGCGCGCCCGTCGTGCTGTTGAACGCGATGGCGCGGGTGAGGTACTGGTCGTAGCGGTCACGGCCCCAGCCATAGGTCGCCCGGATGCGCCACGCATCGGAGAAGCGGTGCTCGACGCGCGCGCGCAGCGTTTCCTGGATTCCGCTGCTTTGCGCCCACGCTTCCTCGTAGCGGCGATAGCGCAGCGCATCGTCGGGGCGGCCGTTCACGAGCACGGTGCCGCGATCGAACGGCGTCGTGTAGTCGACATACTGGTAGCTGACGTCGATCGACGTGTTCGCGTCGTGCCACGACAGCGCGGGCGCGATCAGCGCGTTGCGCTCGCGGCCGAAACTGCGCCAGTAGCGGCTCGTGTCGTAGTCGCCGGTGAGCCGGAACGCGAGCGTGCCGCCCGCGACCTGCCCCGGTTTGCCGAGCGGGCCGGTCAGGTCGAACTGCGCGCCGCTGCCGCCGTGGCTCGTGCGCGAGGCCGAGATCGAGCCGCCGAACGTGTCCTCCGGCTTGCGCGTGACGAGGTTGATCACGCCGCCCGGATCCTGCATCCCGTACAGCAGCGAAGCCGGGCCTTTCAGCACTTCGACGCGGTCGATCGTCGCGAGATAGCTGTGCAGCACCGGCGTGCGCACGCCATCGACGAGCACCGAGCCGTCGTTGTTCGAGCCGAAGCCGCGCTTGATGAACGCGTCGCGCGTGCCGCCGAGCGTGTTGGTTTGCGTGACGCCGCTGATGTTGCCGAGCACGTCGTCGAGCGAGCGCGCCTGCTGGTCCTGCATCACGCTGCTGCTGACCACGGCGACCGCTTGCGGAATCTCCTTCAGCGGTCGATCGTCGCCGCCGGCGATGCTGCTGGTGCGCGGTTGATAGCCGACGGTCGGATCGGCGACGGCCGACGCGTTGACGCTGATCGCCGGCAGTTCCCGTTCGGGCGGCGTGGGCGTCGACGAGACGGTGGCCGACGAAGCTGGCGCGGCAGGTTGGGTATCCGCATGCGCGCCGCTCGCGACGCAAAGGGTGATCACGGCAGGCAGGCTCGCGCGCCACGGGCGCAAGGTCCGCGCGCGGCGGGTCGGTCGACGGGATGACATGAATCGATGAATCAAGGTGCCAAGGGCGAGGACGAGGGCGCGGGCCGCAGCACTCGACTGCGTCACCACGGCAGGCTGCGCATGATATACGTAATGAGAATCACTTGCAATTGTAAAGACGCCGGTCCGCACCGGGCGTCGCGCTTGCCGGGCCGCAGGCTCGCTGCCGCCGTGGCGGCGAAACCAGACGCAGTGAATTCAGTGAGAGCCGGGCAGCCGGCGAGCGGCGTGCCGTTCGTGCAGCCGCCGCGTTCGCGGCGTTGCAGGCGGCGCGAACGCGGCGGCGCGATGGCGCGATGGCGCGATGGCGCGATGGCGCGATGGCGCGATGGCGCGGCGCGATGCGCGATGGCTCGTCTTCAGTATTGTGGTTGTCCGCCGCGTGTCGCGCGCCCCGTCTACAGGTCGAGCACCAGCAGCTCGCTTCGCGATCGCGAGCAGCACGGCATGAACTGGTCGCCGGCCGCTTTTTCGTCGTCGGTCAGATACGCATCGCGATGATCGGGCTCGCCTTCGAGCACGCGCGTCGCGCAGGTGCCGCACACGCCTTGCTCGCACGACGTCAGCACGTCGATGCCGTTGGCCGCCAGCGCCGCGATGACGGTGCATTCGGCCGGCACGTCGATCACCTTGCCGCTGCTCGCGAGCTTGACCTGGAACGCCTGGTCCGCGCTGGACGATGCGACCGCGCCACCGAAGAACTCGTAGTGCAGCCGCGCTTCGGCCCAGTTGCGCTCGCGCGCGGCGTGCAGCACCGCGTCCATGAAGCCGCGCGGGCCGCACACGTACAGATGCGTGCCCTCGGGCGCGCCGGCGAGCACGGCAGTCAGGTCGAAGCGCTGCGCGGGATCGCCGTCGTCGACGTGGAAGCGGGCGCGATCGTGAAACCCGGCCGCATTGATCCGGTCGACGAAAGCCATGCGATCGGCCGAGCGCGCGCAGTAGTGCATGTCGAACGGCAAGCCCGACGAAAACAGCCGTTCCGCCATGCTGAGAATCGGTGTGACGCCGATCCCGCCCGCGAGCAACAGGTGATGCGGCGCGTCGGGTGCGAGCGGGAACTGATTGCGCGGGATGCCGATCCGCACGGTGTCGCCTTGTCGGACCGTGTCGTGAATCGCGCGCGATCCGCCTCGGCCGTCGGCGTCGCGCAGCACGGCGATCTGGTAGCGATCGCGTTGATCGGGATGATTGCACAGCGAGTACTGGCGCACGAGGCCGCCCGGCAGATGCACGTCGATATGGGCGCCGGCGTCGAAGCACGGCAACGGCGAGCCGTCGTCGCTGACGAATTCGAAGCCGCAGATGTCGCGCGCTTCCTGCCACTTGCGTGCCACGCGCACCGTCAACGTCGCGTCGTTCATCACGCCTCCTTCGCCTGCGCGACCGGAATCACGGGCCGTTGCGGGCTCGCTGCGTTTTCGGCAGCGAGCAGCCGGTCGATCACCTTGCGCGACAGCACGCCGCCGGCGTCGATGTTGAGCTTCAGCAACTGGCGGTCCGGCCACTGCTCGAGATTGCGTTGCTGGCGCTCGAGCATCTCGAGATCCTCCGCGAAGATCTTGCCCTGGCCTTCGCGGATCTCGGCGGTCAGCGCGGGATCGTCGGGCCGGAAGTTGCGCGCCATCCCCCAGAAATACCAGATCGACGTGTCGGTCTCGGGCGTGATGAAGTCGACCACGATCGACGACGCCTTGCGATCGGGCGGCGCATCGTAGCCGCCGTGGCCCGCATGCGCGACGCCCACTTCGATCATCACGTGGCTCGGCGGCGTGAAGCGGCAGATCTGCCAGCGGTCGACCGGCACGTCGTCGGCGAGGCCGTTGCCGCGCAGCGCCATCCGCCAGAACGGCGGCGGCATCACGTTCTGCATGAAGCGGCTCGTGACGACTTCGTCGCCGTGGCTCGTCGTCTTCGGCGGCGCTTCGTCGATTTCCTTCTGGCCGATGCTCGTCGCATGCACATAGGTCTCGTGCGTGAGGTCCATCAGGTTGTCGATCATCAGCCGGTAGTCGCAGCGGATGTGGTACAGCCCGCCGCCATGCGCCCAGGCCGGATCTTCGGCCCACGCGAGCGCGGGGAGCGTGGCGGGATCGGCTTTGGATGCATCGCCCGGCCAGACCCAGATGAAGCCGTATCGCTCGACCGCCGGAAAGCTGCGGATCGGCGGGAAACCGCCGACGCGCTGGCCCGGCATGCCGGCCGTCTTGCCGTTGCAACCCATTTCGAGCCCGTGATAGCCGCACACGAGCACGCCGTCGCGCACGAACCCGAGCGACAGCGGCGCGCCGCGGTGCGGGCAGAAGTCCTCGAGCGCGGCGACGTGGCCGTCCGCCGCGCGATAAAGCACCATCGACTCGTTGCAGATCTTGCGGCCCAGCGGCTTGCCGTCGATTTCGTCGGGCGTGCACGCGACATACCAAGCGTTCTTGAGAAACACGTTTCGTCTCCTTCGGGACGGTGCCGCCGGGATGCGGCCCGATCTTTATTCCGTGTACTGAATGAGATTCAGTGTACTTACTGAGATAAGCCGGGGCAAGGCGGGCGGTATACTGGTTTTCCCGAGAACGGGCGCAGCGCGGCGCCATGCCGTCGGCGCGCGCAACCGGTGCTCGCAGCCTATGTCATCGACTCATTCATGGAAAAAACGAATCCTGCCAACCTGCCGGCTTTCCCGCTCGATCTGTACGACGAGCCGGGCCACCTGATCCGCCGCGCGCATCAGATCGCGGTCGCGATGTTCTACGAAAAGCTCGGCCGGGACGTGACGCCGGTGCAGTACGCGGTGCTGCGCATGCTCTACGACTGCCCGGGACTCGACCAGGTGACGCTCGCGCAGCGCGTGGCGCTCGATACGTCGACGACGGCCGATCTCGCGGTGCGGCTGGAAGCGAAAGGATTGATCGTGCGCGAGGTGCTGCCGCGGCGGCAGCGGCGCCTGCTGCTGACGCCGGCGGGCGTCGAACTGCTCACGCATCTGATGCCGGCGGTGGAGGAATTGCGCGCGGGCCTGTTCGACGGGATGGGCGAGAACGATTCGCAGGAATTGATGCGCCTGTTGCGCAAGTTCGTCCATTTGAACAACGAGCAGAGCCGCGCGCCGTTGCGCGTCGGCGACGATTCGTAGCGGCCCGCCGCGCGCGGTGATGGCGCAGACGCGCGCGCCGCCCGGCCGTTAGCCGCGTGACGCTTCGCCTTCCAGCCGCCGCACCGCTTCCGCGACGTCGTTCCTGAAGCGCACCAGCGCCGCCTGCTCCGGTGCGGGCGGCTGCACGGCGGCCCACAGCATGTCGATCAGCTGCGTGGCCGTCGTTTCCGTATCGAGCTTGCGGTGCCCGAGGATCGCATCCCACAGCACGTGCTCGATCGGCCCGAACACCATCGAGCGCAGCAGGCTCAGCGGCATGTCGCTGCGCACCTGCCCGGCCGCCTGGCCGCGCGCGAGCACGTCCATCAGCGGCGCCGTGTAGCGGCGCTGCAGCGCGGTGAGCTCGTCGCTGAGCGCGTGCTGCTTCGCCCGGCCTTCCGACAGCACCAGCGCGCACAGCCCCGTGCCGTTCACCAGCATCAGCCGCAGGTGCGTGCGCACGATGAACGCGAACTGCTGCTGCACCGACGCCTCCACCGGCATCCCGTGCTCGAACGCGGCGATGATTTCGTCGTACCAGTCGGCGATCACGCGCGCGCACAGCTCGCGCTTGCCGCGGAAATAACTGAACACCGTCGCTTCCGACACGCCGACGCGCTGCGCGATCTCGGCGGCCGTCGCATGTTCGTAACCCTTTTCGGCGAACACTTCGCGACCGGCGCGCAGGATGTCCTGTACGCGCTGCTGGGACTTGCGCCCGGCGGGTGCGCGCGACGGGTCGGCGCGGTCGGCTTTGGCGGTGGCGGTCATGGTGTCGGCGGGAGCGGCTGTTATGCCGACATCATATCTGAGTAACACTCAAAAAACTATTGACGCCAAACCTGGCGACGCGCGAAACTGTGCGAAATTTCCGCTACATTGGCTTGATGAATCGACGCATTGATCCGATTTGAGCGAAACTCAGAAATCGGTGCGTGCAACCCACTTTCTGGAGACGGAGGAGACATGATCAACCTGCCCGGCGTGCAATTCATGCTCGGTGAAGACATCGAGATGCTGCGCGACGCCGTCGCGACGTTTGCGGCGAAGGAAATCACGCCGCGCGCGGCGGAGGTCGACCGCACCGACCAGTTCCCGATGGATCTGTGGAAGAAGTTCGGCGATCTCGGCGTGCTGGGCATGACCGTGTCCGAGGAATACGGCGGCGCGAACATGGGCTACACCGCGCACATGGTCGCGATGGAGGAGATCTCGCGCGCGTCGGCGTCGATCGGCCTGTCGTACGGCGCGCATTCGAACCTGTGCGTGAATCAGATCCACCGCAACGGCACCGACGCGCAAAAGCAGAAATACCTGCCGAAGCTCGTGTCGGGCGAGCATATCGGCGCGCTTGCGATGAGCGAGCCGAACGCGGGTTCCGACGTCGTCAGCATGAAGCTGCGCGCGGACAAGCGCGGCGACCATTACGTGCTCAACGGCACGAAGATGTGGATCACCAACGGCCCCGACTGCGACACGCTCGTCGTCTACGCGAAGACGGACATCGACGCCGGCCCGCGCGGCATCACCGCGTTCATCGTCGAGAAGGGGATGAAGGGCTTCTCGGTCGCGCAGAAGCTCGACAAGCTCGGCATGCGCGGGTCGCACACGGGCGAGCTCGTGTTCCAGGACGTCGAAGTGCCGGAAGAAAACATTCTCGGCCAGCTCAACGGCGGCGTGAAGGTGCTGATGAGCGGCCTCGACTACGAACGCGCGGTGCTGTCGGGCGGCCCGACGGGCATCATGGCCGCGTGTCTCGACGCGGTGGTTCCGTATATTCACGACCGCAAGCAGTTCGGTCAGGCGATCGGCGAGTTCCAGCTGATCCAGGGCAAGGTCGCCGACATGTACACCACGTTCCAGGCATGCCGCGCGTATCTGTACGCGGTCGGCCGCCACCTGGACTCGGCGGGCAGCGACCATATCCGCCAGGTGCGCAAGGACTGCGCGGGGGTGATTCTCTACACGGCCGAGAAGGCGACGTGGATGGCCGGCGAGGCGATCCAGATCCTCGGCGGCAACGGCTACATCAACGAATACCCGGTCGGCCGCCTGTGGCGCGATGCGAAGCTCTACGAGATCGGCGCCGGCACGAGCGAGATCCGCCGGATGCTGATCGGCCGCGAGCTGTTCGCGGAAACGATGTAACGCCCCACGTCACGCGAACGGAGCCCCGTCGATGCCGATCATCGAATCGAAACTGAACCCGCGTTCGGAAGACTTCCGCGCGAACGCCGCGGCGCTGGAGGCGGTCGTCGCCGACCTGCGCGCGAAGATCGAACAGCTCGCGCAAGGCGGCGGCCAGGCCGCGCGCGACAAGCACCTCGCGCGCGGCAAGCTGCTGCCGCGCGACCGGATCGCGCAACTGCTCGATCCCGGCGCGCCGTTCCTCGAGTTCTCGCAGCTCGCGGCGAACGGCATGTACAACGACGACGCGCCGGGCGCGGGCGTGATCACCGGGATCGGCCGCATTGCCGGCCGCGAATGCGTGATCGTGTGCAACGACGCGACGGTCAAGGGCGGCACCTACTACCCGATGACCGTGAAGAAGCACGTGCGCGCGCAGGAAATCGCCGCGGAAAACCGGCTGCCGTGCGTGTATCTCGTCGACTCGGGCGGCGCGAACCTGCCGAACCAGGACGACGTGTTTCCTGATCGCGACCACTTCGGACGCATCTTCTACAACCAGGCAACGATGTCGGCCGCGGGGATCGCGCAGATCGCGGTCGTGATGGGCTCGTGCACGGCCGGCGGCGCATATGTGCCGGCGATGAGCGACGAGTCGATCATCGTGAAGAACCAGGGCACGATTTTCCTCGGCGGGCCGCCGCTCGTGAAGGCCGCGACCGGCGAGGAAGTGAGCGCCGAGGATCTCGGCGGCGGCGACGTGCACACGCGCCTGTCCGGCGTGGCCGACCATCTCGCGCAGAACGATTCGCACGCGCTGTCGATCGCGCGCAACATCGTCAGTCATCTCGCGCCGAAGATCGCGTCGCCGGTGGCGCTGCGCGAGCCGAAGCCGCCGCGCTACGACGCGAAGAGCCTGTACGGCGTGATTCCGGTCGACACGCGCAAGCCGTTCGACGTGCGCGAGGTGATTGCGCGCATCGTCGACGATTCGGAGTTCGACGAATTCAAGGCGCGCTTCGGCACGACGCTCGTTACGGGCTTCGCGCACATCTGGGGGCATCCGGTCGGGATCGTCGCGAACAACGGCATTCTGTTTTCCGAATCGGCGGTGAAGGGCGCGCACTTCATCGAGCTGTGCTGCCAGCGCAAGATTCCGCTCGTGTTCCTGCAGAACATCACGGGCTTCATGGTCGGCCGCAAGTACGAGAACGAAGGCATCGCGCGCCACGGCGCGAAGATGGTCACGGCCGTGTCGAATGCGAAGGTGCCGAAGTTCACGGTGATCATCGGCGGCTCGTTCGGCGCCGGCAACTACGGGATGTGCGGCCGCGCGTTCGGTCCGCGCTTCCTGTGGATGTGGCCGAATGCGCGGATCTCGGTGATGGGCGGCGAACAGGCCGCGTCGGTGCTCGCGACGGTGCGCCGCGACGGCATCGAGGCGAAGGGCGGCACGTGGTCGGCCGACGACGAAGATGCGTTCAAGCAGCCGATTCGCGACCAGTACGAGCGCCAGGGGCATCCGTATTACGCGAGCGCGCGCTTGTGGGACGACGGCGTGATCGATCCGGCGCAGACGCGCGACGTGCTCGGGCTCGGGCTTGCCGCGTCGATGAACGCGCCGATCGAAGACACGCGCTTCGGCGTGTTCCGCATGTAACGGCCGGGAGGACTGACCGATGCGATACGAAACGATCAAGGTGAGCGAAGCCGGCCGCGTGGCGACCGTCACGCTCGCGCGGCCCGACGTGCGCAATGCCTTCAACGAGACGACGATCGCCGAGCTGACCACCGCGTTCGAGTGGCTCGACGCGCACGAAGGCGTGCGCGCGGTCGTGCTCGCCGCGGAAGGCGCGGCGTTCTGCGCGGGCGCGGACCTGAACTGGATGAAGAAGATGGCCGGTTACTCGGACGACGAGAACCGCGCCGACGCGCGCAAGCTCGCGCGGATGCTCGAGGCGATCCATCGCTGCGGCAAGCCGGTGATCGCGCGCGTGCACGGCGACGCGTATGCGGGCGGCGTGGGGCTGGTCGCGGCGGCCGATATCGCGATCGCCGCCGACGGCGCGAAGTTCTGCCTGTCGGAGGCGCGGCTCGGGCTGATTCCCGCGACGATCGCGCCGTACGTCGTGCGTGCGATGGGCGAGCGCGCGGCGCGCCGCTACTTCACGACGGCCGAGGTGTTCGACAGCGCGCGGGCGGCCTCGCTCGGCTTCATTCACGACGCGGTGCCGGCCGATGCGCTCGACGACACGGTCGCGAAGCTGGCCGCGACGCTCGTCGCGAACGGCCCCGCCGCGGTGCGCGCGTGCAAGCGGCTCGTTGCCGACGTCGCCGGCCGGCCGCTCGACGCGACGCTGATCGAGCAGACCGCCGACTGGATCGCGCGCACCCGCGCCGGCGCGGAAGCGCGCGAAGGGATCGCGTCCTTCCTCGAGAAACGCACGCCTTCGTGGCGTGAATGACGGCGTGCCTCTAACTTTCCGGACGACATCGAAGCCATGTTCGACAAGATTCTGATCGCCAACCGCGGCGAAATCGCCTGCCGCGTCGCCGCGACGTGCAAACGTCTCGGGATCGCGAGCGTCGCCGTCTATTCCGACGCGGACGCGAACGCGAAGCACGTCGCCGCCTGCGACGAAGCCGTGCACATCGGCGGCTCGGCCGCCGCGGACAGCTATCTGCGCATCGACCGCATCATCGACGCCGCGCGCGCGGCCGGCGCGCAGGCCATCCACCCCGGCTACGGCTTCCTGTCGGAGAACGAGGATTTCGCGCATGCGTGCGAAGAGGCCGGCATCGTGTTCATCGGGCCGCCGGTCAACGCGATCTCGGCGATGGGCTCGAAGGCGGCCGCGAAGGCGCTGATGCACGCGGCCGCGGTGCCGCTCGTGCCCGGCTATCACGGCGACGACCAGGACGCGCACAACCTGCATCGCGAAGCCGACCGGATCGGCTACCCGGTGCTGCTGAAGGCGAGCGCGGGCGGCGGCGGCAAGGGCATGCGCGTGGTCGAGCGCTCCGAGGACTTCCTCGCGGCGCTGGCGTCGTGCCAGCGCGAGGCCGCGAGCAGCTTCGGCAACGACCGCGTGCTGATCGAGAAATACCTGACGCGTCCGCGTCACGTCGAAGTGCAGGTGTTCGGCGATACGCACGGCAACACCGTGTACCTGTTCGATCGCGACTGCTCGGTGCAGCGCCGTCACCAGAAGGTGCTCGAGGAAGCGCCGGCGCCGGGCCTGCATCCGGACGTGCGCCAGGCGATGGGCGAAGCAGCCGTCGCGGCCGCGCGCGCGGTGAATTACGTCGGCGCGGGCACCGTCGAATTCATCATGACGGGCGAAGCGTTCTACTTCATGGAGATGAACACCCGCCTGCAGGTCGAGCATCCGGTCACCGAGATGGTCACGGGGCTCGATCTCGTCGAGTGGCAACTGCGCGTCGCGGCGGGCGAGCCGCTGCCGCTGAAGCAGGACGAGCTGCGCGTGCACGGGCATGCGATCGAGGCGCGGCTTTACGCGGAGAATCCGGCGCGCGGCTTCCTGCCGTCCACCGGCACGCTGAAGCATCTGCGGCTGCCGGACGGCGTCGAGTTCGCGATCGGCGCGCCGGTGCGCGTCGACAGCGGCGTACGCGAAGGCGATGCGATCACGCCGTTCTACGATCCGATGATCGCGAAGCTGATCGTGCACGGCGCGGACCGCGCGGAAGCGCTCGGCCGGATGCTGCGCGCGCTGCAGGCTTGCGAGGTGGTCGGCCTGCATACCAATGCCGCGTTCCTGCAGCGGATCGTCACCAGCCATCCGTTCGCGATCGCCGATCTCGACACGGGCCTGATCGAGCGCAACCACGACGCGTTGTTCGCGCCGCAACAGCCGCCGCGCGCGACGCTCGCGCTGGCCTGCGCGGCGCTTCTCGCGCGTGAGCGCGATGCGGCCGCGCGCCAGGGCGCGTCGCCGTGGTGCGCGCTGCCGGATTGGCGGCTGAACGGCGGCTATCGCCGCACGCTCGAATGGCATGCGCCGGATCGCGAAGCGGATGTGACCGTCACGTATGAGGACGATGGCGTCAACACGCGCGTCGCCACCGGCGATGCGGCCGCGCAGTCGTTCGCGTGGACGCGCGGCGCGACGCCGCTCGACTTCGACGTGACGCTCGGCGGCGTGCGCAGCAGCGGACGCGTGTATGCGGACGGCGACAGTTTCCACGTGTTCACGCAGGGCGTGGCCGAGACGTTCGAGTGGCGCAACGTGCTTGCGCACGCGGGCGACGCGGAGCATGGCGGCGGCCGCCTGACCGCGCCGATGCCCGGCAAGGTGATCGCGGTGCTGGTCGAGCCCGGTCAGAAGGTCGACGCCGGCACGCCGCTGATCGTGATGGAAGCGATGAAGATGGAGCACACGATCGGCGCGCCGGGCGCGGGTGTGGTCGCGGAAGTGCTGTACGGCGTCGGCGATCAGGTCGCGGATGGCGCGCAACTGCTGGTGATGGCGGAACAGTAAGCGGCGGATTTGCCGCGCACGGGCCGGCGTGGCGTCTTGCGGCGCGACGCCGGCCTTGTCGTTTGCGGCCGCCTCGCCGATCGCCATCGTGTGGCGTCGTGCCGCGCGGATGGCGAATCGCGTGCGGCATGCGTTCCGTTCCGCGCATGACGTTCCATGACAGTCCGTTCGCGCGTGCTCCGCTAGACTGGCGGATTGCGCGCGCCTGCGTGCCGCGCGCTACACTGCGTCCATTCACTCTCTCATCCCGCCGACGATGACGTCTCTTGTCCTGACCGGCCTGCGCATCGGTATCACGATCGGACTGCGCGCCCCCGACGAAAGCCTGTGGATCAACGGAATCAAGCAGAATGCGCTGTTCCTCGCGAAGCTGCTGATGGCGTCGCCGCACGGCTACCGCGTGACGCTGGTCAACACGACCGACGTGCCTCTGACCGACGCGCTGCCATGGGATCGCACCGTATACGACACGCGCGCGTTCGCCGACATGAAGGATGCGCTCGACGTGCTGATCGAGCTCGGCGGCCAGATCGACGGCGCGCAGACGGCCTACCTGAAGGCGCGCGGCGCGAAGATCGTCAGCTATTGCTGCGGCGTCGAGTACATCAACGCGATGGAATCGATGCTGTTCGGACGGCGGCTGTGGGATTCGCTGTTCATCAACCGCGGCTACGACGAGGTATGGGCGATTCCGCAGATCGCGCCGTCGTCGCTGCCGTTCCTGCAGTCGCTGCGCCGCTGCCCGGGGCGCGTCGTGCCGTTCGTGTGGGATCCGATGTTTCTCCGCGAGCGCGCGGCGTCGCTCCCCGAGCACGGCGAGTACCGGCCGCGCAGCGAGCCGGGCAAGCGGCTCACGGTGATGGAGCCGAATCACAACGTCGTGAAGTTCTGCGTGTATCCGATGCTGATCATCGATGAAGCGTACCGGCGCGACCCCGATGCGATCTGCTTCACGCACGTGACGAATGCCGATCGTCTCGCGCACGACAGCCCCGAGTTCGTGATGCTGATGAACTACCTCGACATCGTGCGCGCCGGCAAGGCGAGCTTCGTCGGCCGTTTCGATACGCCGCTGTTCCTGGCGGAATTGACCGACATCGTCGTGTCGCATCAATGGTCGAACCCGCTCAACTACTTCTATTTCGACGTGTGCTGGCAGGGCTATCCGCTCGTGCACAACGCGAGCCTCGCGCCCGATCTCGGCTACTACTATCCGGACAACGACGTGCAGAAGGGCGCGGACGCGCTGCTGCACGCGCTGCACACGCACGACGACGACTGGGAAGGGTACACGCGGCGCCAGCGCGAGATTCTCGGCCGCTATACGTCGGCGAATCCGGCGCTCGTCGCCGAGTACGACGCGCTGCTCGCCAATCTGATCGGCGCGACGGCTGCGTGAGATTGCGCGGCCTGTCGTCGTCCGTGCCATCAGTCAATGTATGAAGAAAGCATGCCGTTAAAAAAGAAACCGCCGAACCGGGGAAATTCGACGGTTTTTGAAGGCACGAATTTGACGGCTCCGAGGGAAGTCCGTCGGAAATTATTTTAGAGGTTAACAAGTCGAAAAGATTGTTAAACATCTTTCAATCGACAAGTGTCATATAATTGGATCGATATTATCGATTTGGTCTTGGTCTGATTAATGTCGGGATATTCGCAATATCGTTTGAAACGGCGAAATTGAAGTCTGCAAGGATCGAATGCCGGGCGGGAACCCGATTCCCGTAGGGAGCGCCCGGTTCACGCGGAGAATCCAGGCGGCCGACAGCCGACGCGAATTCGCGAATCGCTATTTGTCGGACGAAAAAACAAACGGGCGATCATGAAACGGCTCTTGCGGGTAAATCGATCCGATTGCGCCTGTTTGAGCGCCTCGAGCAAACGCTTTCCGCGGCAAAATCGTCGGCGGTTTTATGTAACCTGTCGCACAGTCGCCGGCGCGCATGCGTGATGTATTTATCGTGTTTGAATATCGTTGACAATATCGGATTTGACGGCGCGACGAAATGAAAAGTACGCTCCCGGAAAAGATCGAAACAAGAGGTTGGGCCGGGTAGGCAGTGGCGCGCGTCGTGGTCGGCTCGCTCCACGAGTATCGAGAGTGCGGGCCGTCGACGGCGGCCCGACATTTGCCGGAGCGCCGGATGAATGCGGTCGAACCTCGCCTGGAGGCGAACAGGGTAGCGAACCGGAGCGAGATCGATCTCGTGTTCGGCGCACCCGACGATCACCCCGACCTTGCGTCGGTACGCAGTTTCGTCGAAAGCCGGCTCGGCTTTGCGCGCGAGCCGGTCTGCCGCGCCGATCTGTCGGGCGGTGTGCTGTATCACGAATGCCTCGCGCGGTTGCGCTGGGGCTCGCACGACGCGTTGCCGCCGGTTGCATTCCTGCCGCGGCTCGAGTCGCTCGGGCTGATGCGCTGGTTCGACCGGCTCGTGGTCGGCCGGACGATCGACGCGCTGCGCGCCGATCCGAAGGCCGTGTACGGCTGCAACATCGCGGCGGCGAGCGCGGTCGTCGACGACGCGTGGTTGCCGATCTTCAGGCGGCTCGAGCGCGAGCCGTCGGTGGCTGCGCGGCTCGTCGTCGAGATCACCGAGGCGGGGCCGCTGAACCCGGTCGCGGGGCGGTCGTTCGTGAATCGCTTTCGGCAGGCCGGATGCCGCGTCGCGATCGACGATTTCGGTGTCGGCTTCAGCGCGCTGAACAACCTGGTGATCGGCAACCCCGACATCGTGAAGCTCGACAGGTCGGTCCTGTCGCTGATCAAGCGCAACGCGATCGGGCGCTACCAGTTTCGCCGGCTGATCGCGTTCGCGCACGAAAGCGCGCGGCACGTCGTCGTCGAAGGCGTGGAGAACGAGGTCGACCGGCAGATGATCGTGGATTCCGGCGTCGCATGGGCGCAGGGCATTCGTTTTCCATGCCGGCCGCCGGCGGCTGCGTGACGTGGGGTGACGCCGCATGGAGCCACCGCGCGCCTGGCGCGCCGGCATCGGGCAACGGATCGTAAAGGGGCGGGGGCATGGCGGCGACGAAGGTGAAGGCGAGGCACGGAACGGACACGCAAGCGGCCGGCGAGCGCGAACTCGTTGCGATCGCCGAACTGGCCGACGTGTTGCGGGAGGTCGGTTCGGACCCGGCCGAAGGCGCCGATGCGCTCGATGCGCCGATCGACGTCGCGCCTTTTCTCGACGGCCTGACCCACGTGTCGCAACTGATCTACCGGATGAAGCCGCTCGATGCCGATGGTCGTGAGCGCGCGGCGCGACACTACTTCGCCGGTGCGTTCGCGGGCGCGTGCGGCGACGATTCGGCGATCGCATGCGGCGTCGCGGGCAGCCTCGCGCAGCAAGCGGACGCGGTCGGCCCCGCGGCGGCCCGCTGTTTCGCGAGGCTTGCGCGCATCGGCAGGCGGCATGGCCGCATGTTTGCCGAGCGGCGCGGCCGGCGCGTGGCCGCATAGCGCGCGGGGTCGTCGCCACGAAGGCGTCGCGCCCGTATCTCGCGGAAAGCCGGCCCGTCTTGATCTGCGCGTCGGCCTGTCGAGCGCTGTGCCGATCGAGCGCAAACAGGCCGCGGATCGAATCGATCGCGATGAAATCCCGAACGGTGCCCTTGATCAGCGACAGGCCGGCGGCCGCGCTCAGCCGAGCGCGCGCGCGGCAAACAGGCGCTGGATCTGCTCCGAGTACGCACGGACGTTGTGGTCGGCGAGCGCATCGACCTGCTGCAGGCAGCGGCGGGACGCCGCCGCGTAGTCGTCGAGGTGCGCGTCGTGCGTCTGCGCGGCGGTCGCGATGGCACGCGCCGCGTCGAAGATCTCGAAGTCCGCGTAGTAGTAGCCGACGTCGCGCAGGAACGGCGAGTTGTGCACGAGCGGGTAGTTGCCGTACAGCGCGTCGTACAGCAGGTAGTTCAGGCCGTTTTCCCAGTGATGCGACACGACGATGTCGGTGTGATGCGCGGCCCACGCGACGAACGGCGCGCGCACGTCGGCCGTCGCCTTGCCGTCGCGCACCATCTCGAGCCCGAGCGCGAGGTGCTTGAAGGCGGCGTTTTCCTTCTTGTCGAACGTGTTCGTCATGTACACGTGCTCGACGAGCTCCGGGTGTTCGACGTAGCACGCGTTCGCGGCCAGCATCGGCACGATCGAGCTCTTCACGACGTTCAGGTTCGGTTCGAAGAACGCGATCCGCTTCGCCCGGCCGTGATTGCGGTAGCCGAAGCGCGCCTTCAGTTCGGGATCGGCGTCGAGGCTGCGTTCGATGAAATACGGCGACCAGATGTGCGGCAGCTCGATCACCGGCGCGCGATACACCGCTTTGAAGTAGGCCGCGCACGTGTGCATGTGCTGCGGATTGGTCCAGATCTCGTCGAACTGCACGCGGTGAGGGTTCGGCCGCCAGTCGTTCTTCTCGAAGTTGATCGTCTCGACGGCGATCACGTAATCGTTGCCGAAGCGGTACGACACGCACTTGCCGCCGCGCCCGCGCACCGCGTCCGCGTGCGACGGGTCGATGAACGCGTTCATCTCGATCAGCAGGTCGGTCTGGTGAACGATCGCCGACAGCGGCCGCAGCGCATCGCCGAACGCATCCATCATCAGCGCGCGCGGATACTCGGCGATGCCGTCGTCGTGCGCGAGCCAGACTTCGCCGATCAGCGGCGAGCGCTTCAGCAACATGTACAGGTACACGCAGTGCTGGTTCGCGCCGTTGTACCAGATCGACTGCGCCGCGTCGCGCTGCACGTTCATCGTAATCGCGACATTGATCTTCATCGGGTGCTCCGGGCGGACGGTGCGCGGCTCACGGCGTGCCGTTCTGCGACTGGCGCGGCACGTAGCCGGTCATGTGCCAGCGTCCGTCGTCTTCGAGCCGAAAGCTCAGCTTCTCGTAGACGATCGCGCCGCTGGCGAGCGTCGTCGCGTAGTCGAGGTTCGCATAGAGGCCGTCGGGCAGTCCCGTGGTGTTCGTGTAGCGGATCCGCGTGATCTGCGCCCAGCCGCGATGGCGGATCGTGCCGACCGACTGCCGCGCGCGCTGCATGTCGGCCGCGAACTGGTCCTGCTTGATGCGCGCCTTCACGAATGCGGCGGAATCGGTCCACACGTCGCGGTATTGGCCGGTGTCGAGTTGCTTGAAGACCGCATCGGCGTCGTGCAGCAGCGCGTCCGCCGATTCGCCGCCGGCTTGCGCGTGCGCGCCGATCGACACCGCGGCGACGGCGCAGCCGATCAGCCATTTCGTGCGGGAGAGGCTCGGGTGTGCGTTCATGTCGTGGTCCGGAGCGGGCGGCGGGTCATGCGTCGCGATAGAGCGACGCGATCGCGTCGGAATACGCGGCGACGTTGTCGGCGTTGTAGATGCTGACCGAGTCGAGCACGTGCTTCGATTGCTCGCGGTATGCGTCGAGGTTCGCGTCGTGCTCGGCAAACGCCTTCAGCAGCGCGCGGCCGCCGGCCTGGCAGTCGAAGTCCGGGTAGAAATACCCGGCCTTGCCGAGGAACGGCGAGTTGTGGATCAGCGGATAGTCGCCGTACAGCAGCTCGTAGTACAGATAGTTCTGCGCGTTTTCCCACGTGTGCGACACCACCGCATCGCCGTACGCGGCCATGAACTCGTACACCGCGTAGCGGCTTTCGAACGTCGTGATCCCGTGGTTCACGATGTCGAGGCTCTTCGCGAAGTGAACGAACGTCGCGTGTTCCTTCAGGTGCAGCGTGTTGCATACGCGCACGAACTCGAGGAAGCCGGGCTTCGCGCGATACGCTTCCTCGGTCACGAGCATCGGAATGATGCTCGTCTTCACCATGCAGATGTTCGGCTCGAACATCGTCACGCGCCAGCGCGGCTTGCCGGGCTGATAGCCGAACGACAAGCCTGCGCCGAGCGTCGCGCGCGCCTTGTCGAACAGCATCGGATGCCAGATGTGCGGAACGATCGTGACCGGCGCGCGCAGGCCCGTCTGGTAATAGTGCAGGCACGAGCGCTCGAATTCCGGAATCGTCCACACCGCGTCGTACGGCGCGCCCGAGAACAGGAAGCCCGATGGCTTGTCGAACATCGCGCGCTCGATGTCGATCACGTAGTCGTTGCCGACCCGCATCGTGACGACCTTGCCGCCGCGCTCGCGGAACGCGCGCAGGTAGTCCGCGCCGAACTGCGCGCTCATTTCGATCAGCACGTCGCAGCGTTGCAGCGCTTCGTCCATCGACAGCAGCGGCACGTTCCATTCGCCGAGCATCATCTGCGGATCGGCAACCTGCTCGCCGCCGTTCACCATCACGGCATCGGCGACGAGCGGCGACTGGCGCAGCAGCAGGATCAGCAGCAGGCAGTTCTGGAAGATGCCGTTTTCCCACAGCGACTGGCCGGCGCCGCGCACGAACAGCGATACGCCGACGACGAGGCGCTTGCCGTCGCCGCGCGCTTGACGGGCATTGGAGTCCGACATGCGTGTGCTCCGGTTCAGGCGACCAGGCGCGCGACGAACGCGTTCAGGTTCGCGGGGTTGTCGATCGAGACCGACTGCAGCAGCCGGCGCGCTTTCGCGCGATAGTCGTCGAGTTGCTCGTCGTGATGCAGCCACGCGTGGTGCAGTGCGCGGGCGCCCGCGACCGCATCGAAATCCGGGTAGTAGTAGCCGGCGTCGCCGAGCAGCGTCGAGTTGTGGACCAGCGGATAGCCGCCGTACAGCACGTCGTAATAGAGGTAGTTCTGCGGATTCTCCCAGTGATGCGACACCACGGCATCCGCATGGCGCGCCATGAAGCCCGGCAGTTCGAGGCGCGGTTCGAACGTCGCCTTGTGCTGGCGCACCAGGTCGAGGCTGTGCGCGAAGTGCACGAAAGTCGGATGCGCCTTCATGTGCATCGCATTGACGACGAACAGATGCTGCACCGCATCCGGATGCGCGCGGAAGAACGCGTCGCACACGAGCATCGGATAGTGGCAGGACTTCACGACCGAGATGTTCGGCTCCAGCGTCGCGAGGCGCCACGGGCGGCGGCCCGGCTGATAGCCGAACGTCACGCCTTCGTTCGCGAGCGCGGCGATGCGGCGATCGAGGAAGTACGGCGACCACAGATGCGGAATCGTATGGACCGGCGCGCGCGTGAGCGTGCGCAACAGCGGCACGTCGATTTTCTGCGACTTCTCGAGCACCCATACTTCGTCGAACTGCGTGCCGTTGAAGATGTGTCCCGACGGCTTGCCGAAGATCGGCGTCTCGGCGAGGCCGCTGTAAGTATGGCCGACGAAGCACGCGACGAGCTTCGTGCCGAGCGCCTTCACATGGCGCATCCATTCGACCGGCAACTGCGCGCCCATCTCGATCACGACGTCGAGTTCGTGCGTGACGTCGGCGGGCTTCACGAGCGGTACGTCGAGGCCGTCGAGTTCGAGGCCGGACGGCAGCGCGTTCGCGTCGCCGCCATTCAGGAAATAGACAGGGCCGACGCGATCCGAGCGTTTCAGCATCATCGCGAGGTACGCGATGTTCTGGTGGATGCCGTTTTCCCAGATCGCCTGGCCGCCACGCGCAAACAGCGAGATGCCGACGGCCGGCCGTTGCGTTCGGGTGCCGCCCGAGGCGGCTTGATCGATGTCCGTCACCGGTTGGTTTCCTCTGCGGCGTCGTGCGTTCGGCGGTGGCGTCGAGCGCCCCGGCCCCGGAACGGCGCGCCGTGGATTGTCGTGGTTGCGTTCGCGCCCGCGCATGCTCGCATACGAGTCGAGCGGCGTGGAGCGCGGAGCGGTCGCCGGATTCCGATGTGTCGCCGGGCGCGACTGGCACGGCGCGCGACGCGTGAGGAACGCCCCGGCAACTGTCTGCGGCGATTGTGGCACGGAAGCCGCCGGTTTGTGGAGGGGCATGACGAACTTTGACATACCGGCCGGCGCGGGCGTGGCGCGCGACGGCGAAGCCTGCCGCGCGGCTCGGCGGTCCGTCGCGAGCGCGTCGAGCGCCCGGATGGACAGGGCCGTCGTGCGCGTGCGCCGCGCGCGACGGCGGGCTCAGCGCTGCAGCGAGATTTCGACGCGGCGGTTGCTCGCGCGGCCTTCGGCCGTCGCGTTGGACGCGATCGGGTCGGCGCTGCCTCGGCCCGTCACCGACACGCTTTGCGCGTTCAGCCCGTGCGCCTTCAGGTAGGCGGCGACGGTCTGCGCTCGGCGCTTCGACAGTGCGAGGTTCGACGCGTCGCTGCCGACCGAGTCCGTATGGCCGGTGATCGTCACCTGTGTATACGTGCGGTCCTCGCGTTCGCCGAGCAGCTTGTCGAGCGACGTGCGCGCGGCAGGCGTCAGTGTGGCCTGGCCGGTCGCGAACAGTGCGTCGCCCGCGAGGCTCACGTGTTCGACCGCGGCGGGGGCCGGTGCCGGCGCCGCGGCTGCGGGAGCCGCTTCGGCCGGCGCGGCGCCGCACTGGAACACGAGCGTCGCAGGATCCGAGCCGTCGCGCAGTGCGCGGGCCGTGTCGGCGACGCGCACCGGCTGATCGCCGCAGATCTTGCGCGCGGCTTTCATGCAGGTCTGCGGGCCCGACAGCAGGCCGTGGCAGTCCACCTGGAACGTGCGCACGCCGTCGCGCGGCTGCAGTTCGGATGCGCTGAAGGTCGGGCCCGATGCGGTCGAGCACGCGGCGAGGCCCATCGCGGAAAACGCGAGCGCCAGAGCGAGTTTGTTCACGGTTACGTCCTCAAAGCTTGGGTTGACTGAAGCGCGCCGCGCGGTGCGGCGGCGCGCTCGTCCTGCCGCCGTGCCGCGCGCCGGCCGACTTGCGGGCCGGGCGGCGTGGCGGCGCGACGGATTACTTCCACTGGTACAGCACGCCGGCGCCGATCACCTTCTGACCGCCGCTGAAGCCGCCGTTGATCGATGCCTTCAGGTTCTCGGTGATGCGCGCCTGCATGTTGACCGCCATCGCCTTCTGGCCGAGGAAGGTCGACGTGCCGACACCCATCCCGAAGTTCGCGTCGCGATCGAGTTGCGGGATCGACGCCATCGCGCCGACGGCCGCGATACCCTGCTTCGCCATCTGATCGGTCTGCTGCAGTTGCGAACCCAGCGAGTTGATCTGCGCCTGCTGGCCCGACAATGCCGTCGACAGCGTCGTCTGCACCTGCGTCAGCTGATTCACGTTTACCGCGTCGGTGCCTTGCGTACCCGGCGCGACGTTGGTGATCTGGCGCTGCTGCTGGTCGTTGCCCACCGACACCACGTTCGAGCGACCGCCGTCGTTCGACGCCGCACCGATCGCCACCGAGTTCGAGCCGGCCGTGACGACCGGCTTGTCGTTGCCGGTGCCGTTCATGTCCGCGGCGATCCCGTTGTTGTTTGCCGTGCGGGTCGTGTTGTTGTTGACCGTGGTCGCCAGCTGGTTCACCTGGTCGCCGAGGTTCGTCACGCCCGTCGACAGCGACGCAACCGTGCTGTTCGTCGTGCTCAGGCCGGTCGACAGCGAGCCGATGCCCGCCGACGTCGACGTGGACAGCGACGTGAGGTTGCTGTTCGTCGAGCTCAGGCCGGTCGACAGCGAACCGATTGCCGTCGACGTCGACGTGGACAGCGACGTCAGCGCGCTGTTGGTCGAGCTGAGACCCGTGGACAGCGAACCGATGCCGGTCGACAGCGACGCGATGTTCGACGCGGTCGACGTGGACAGGCTCGTGATCGCCTGGTTCGTCGCGTGGAGCTGGCTGCCGTTGATCGCGTCCGTGCTCGTGGCCGAGATCTGGCCGGCCGACACGTTCGTGATCTGGCGCGTGGCGCCGGTGGCTGCGTCGCCGACGCTGACCACGCCCACCGGCGAGCTGCCCGCGAAGAAGTAGGTGGTGCCGCCGATCGTCGCGCTCGACGTGGCGACCGCGTTGCTCGTGACCGAGTTCGCGCCGAGGGCGATCGAGTTCGCGATGTTGGCGGTCGCGTTCGAGCCGAACGCGAGGGCGTCGGTTGCCGTGGCCTTCGCATTCGAGCCGTAGGCCTGCGCGCCGATCGCGCTGGCCGTCGCCTGATTGCCGAGCGCGATCGTGTTGTCCGCGGTGGCCTGGCTCGTGCTGCCGAGTGCCAGCGCGGCGTTGCCGGTTGCCGTGTTCGCGTTGCCGAGCGCCACTGCGCCAGTGCCGGTCGCCGTGTCGTTCGCGCCCATCGCCACCGCGCCCGTGCCCGTTGCAACGCTCGGATCGCCGATCGCCACCGCGCCGTCGCCGCTCGCGGTGTTGCCGGAGCCGATCGACACCGCTTTGCCGCCCGTGGCCGCTGCGTTCTGGCCGATCGCGACTGCGCCGGCCGTTTGAGCGTTCGAGCCGTCGCCGACCGCCACGCTGCTGGCGCCGGCCGCGCTGGCGTTCACGCCGGCTGCGAGCGCGTTCACGCCCGTTGCGCCGTCGTTCGCGTAGTTCCCCTGCTGCGTGCCGTTGTCGTTGACGCTGTAGTAGTGCGTCTTCGCGGCTTCGATCGCGGTCGACGTCGACGTGGACAGCGACGTGATCGAGCTCGTGGCCGACGACAGGCCCGTCGACGTTGACGTCGACAGCGACAGGATCGTGCTGGCCGCCGTCGACAGACCGGTCGAGGTCGACGTCGACAGGGAGCTGATCGAGCTGGTGGCCGACGACAGACCGGTCGAGGTCGAGGTCGACAGCGAGCTGATCGAACTCGTCGCGGACGAGAGACCGGTCGACGTCGAGGTCGACAGCGAAGCGACCGAGCTGTTGGTCGAGCTCAGGCCCGTGGACAGCGACGTGACGCTGCTTGCGGTCGACGTGGACAGCGACGTGAGGGAACTGTTGGTCGAGCTCAGGCCGGTGGACAGCGATCCGATCGAGCTGGTGGCCGACGAGAGACCGGTCGATGTCGAAGTCGACAGCGACGCGACCGAGCTGTCGGTCGAGCTGAGGCCGGTCGACAGGGAGCTGATGCCCGTCGAGGTCGAGGTGGACAGCGAACTGATCGAGCTGGTAGCCGACGACAGGCCGGTCGACGTGGAAGTCGACAGCGATGCGACCGAGCTGTCGGTCGAGCTGAGGCCCGTCGACAACGAGCTGATGCCCGTCGAGGTCGAGGTGGACAGCGAACCGATCGAACTGGTGGCCGACGACAGGCCGGTCGACGTCGAGGTCGACAGCGACGCGACAGAGCTGTCGGTGGAGCTAAGGCCCGTCGACAACGAGTTGATACCCGTCGAGGTCGAGGTGGACAGCGAACCGATCGAGCTGGTGGCCGACGAGAGACCGGTCGAAGTCGAGGTCGACAGCGACGCGACAGAGCTGTCGGTGGAGCTAAGGCCCGTCGACAACGAGTTGATACCCGTCGAGGTCGAGGTGGACAGCGAACCGATCGAGCTGGTGGCCGACGACAGGCCAGTCGACGTCGAGGTCGACAGCGAGGCGACCGAGCTGTCGGTCGAGCTGAGGCCGGTGGACAGGGAGCTGATGCCCGTCGAGGTCGACGTGGACAGCGAACCGATCGAGCTGGTAGCCGACGACAGGCCGGTCGACGTGGAAGTCGACAGCGACGCCACCGAGCTATCGGTGGAGCTGAGGCCGGTCGACAGGGAGCTGATGCCCGTTGACGTCGACGTGGAGAGCGAGCTGATCGAGCTATTGGCCGACGACAGGCCCGTCGATGTGGAAGTCGACAGCGAGGCGACCGAACTGTTGGTCGAGCTCAGTCCGGTGGAGAGCGAACCGATCGAGCTGGTAGCCGACGACAGGCCGGTCGACGTCGACGTCGACAGTGACGCCACCGAGCTATCGGTGGAGCTGAGGCCGGTCGACAGGGAGCTGATGCCCGTTGACGTCGACGTGGAGAGCGAGCTGATCGAGCTGTTCGCCGACGACAGGCCCGTCGACGTGGAAGTCGACAGCGACGCGACCGAGCTGTCGGTCGAGCTGAGGCCCGTCGACAACGAGTTGATGCCAGTCGAGGTCGACGTGGAGAGCGAGCTGATCGAGCTGTTGGCCGACGACAGGCCAGTCGAAGTCGATGTGGACAGCGAGCTGATCGAGCTGTTGGCTGACGACAGCCCAGTCGACGTCGAAGTCGACAGTGACGCGACCGAGCTGTCGGTCGAACTGAGGCCTGTCGACAACGAGTTGATGCCAGTCGAAGTCGACGTGGAGAGCGAGCTGATCGAGCTGTTCGCCGACGACAGGCCCGTCGACGTGGAAGTCGACAGCGACGCGAC
>NZ_CABVPL010000066.1 GCF_902499045.1 Burkholderia latens
TGCGAGCGCCGCGGCGATGCCGGTCGGCCAGGTACGCGCGCGGCGCGCTTCGGCCGCGCGCGTCGCGTCGCAAGCCGCGCACGCGGCACGCGGCGCAGCGGTAGCGCCGGCGGTTACGGTGGCGGCGCCGGCCGGCGCCGATGCACTGCGCGCAGCGGACGCGTGTTCGATCGTCGACATCGCGTCACCCCAGCACGTTCGCATAGACCTGCTGCGCGAAGCGCTGCGGGTCGGTGCTCTTCTTCAGCACGCTGATCCGGCGGAAATCGTCCGCATAGAACGCGATTTCCTGCTGCAGGTCGACGTTGGTCGGATGGTGCGTGTAGGTCAGCGTTGCGTACAGCTTGCGCAGGTCTTCCGGATTGATCTTCGGCGAATACTTCGCGAACGCCTTCGCGGCTTCGTTCGGGTTGTCGTGCGTGTACTCGGTGGCCTGCACGATCGAGCGCGCGAGCGCGGCGGCCGCCGGCCGGTCGTTGCGCACGAGGTCGCCGCGCGCGCCGATCACGCAGCACACCTTGCGCGCGTATTCGCCGGACAGGTTCGTCGCGAGTTCGGTATACGCGCCGTTGCTGCGCTTTTCGAGCAGGTACAGGTTCGGGTCGCCGTCGGCGATCGCCTGGATCTCGCCCTTGTCGACCGCGACGCCGAGCAGGTCGGCCGGATACTGCCGCCACGTGATGTCGCGCTCGGGGTCGATGCCGTTCTTCGCGAGCAGGATCGAGAAGAAGTGCTTGCCGGGCGCGGCGAGATCGCTGACGCCGACCGTCTTGCCCTTCAGCGCCTGCAGCGTCGTGACGCCGGCCGTCTTCGAGCCGAGCAGCCGCACGCAGCCGCCGTGCGAGCTGCCGATGATCTTCACGTCGAAGCCCGCTTCGAGCGGTTTCAGCCAGCGATGGATCATCCCGACCGCCGCATCGGCCTTGCCGGTCGCGATCGATTCGAGCAGCTGGTCGGTCGACCCGCTGTAGTTGATCAGCTCGACCTTCAGCCCGTTCTTCTCGAAGAAGCCGTTCTCCTGCGCGACGACGATCGGCGTCAGGCAGAACGCATTCTGGTTCCACGCGAACGTGAGCTTCTTCAGCGGCGGCGCGGACCACGCCTTGCGGCCGAGCGTGATCGCCGGCACGGCGAGCGCGGCGGCGCCGGCCGCGCGCAGCAGCCGGCGGCGCGTGTCGTCATGGGCGCCGGTCGGCGCGGGTGCGGTGGTTTCGGTCATCGTGTGGTCTCCGGTGTTCCGGTCGTGCGGCAGGGCGCTCAGTCGAGCAGGTCGGGTTCGTCGGCGACGACGCGCGCGAACAGGCTGTCGAATGCGTGCAGCGCCCCTTCGGGGCCGCCGATCTGCCCGTGCGTGTGTTGTGCGGTCGCGTGATCGATCGGTTGCGGCGTGCCGGCCGCTTCGGCCAGCAGCTGCGTGTGCGCGGCGTTGTCGAGCGCGATGTACCACCACGCGGCTGCCTCGACGGTCGGGCCGGCCGTCAGGATCCCGTGGTTCTTCAGGATCACGCCTTTATGCGTGCTGCCGTCGGGCTTCGCGAGCGCGTCCGCGATCCGTGCGCCTTCGCTCGTGTCGACGACCATTCCGGTGAAGTCGCCGAAGAGCGCGTGGTCCTCGTAGAACACGCACGCATCCTGCGTCAGCGGATCGAGCGGGCGGCCCAGCGTCGACCACGCCTTGCCGTAGGTCGAATGCGTATGCGCGGCCGCGACGATGTGCGGGTGCGCGTCGTGAATCGCCGCATGGATCGCGAACGCGGCCTTGTTCAGCGGCCGGTTGCCGATCGCGGTCTCGCCGCGCGCGTTGACGAGCAGCAGGTCCGACACCTTGATCTGCGAGAAATGCACGCCGAGCGGATTCACCCAGAAGTGATCGGGCAGCTCGGGATCGCGCGCGGTGATGTGGCCGGCGAGGCCCGATGCGAAGCCGTAGCGCGCGAACAGCCGGAACGCGGCTGCGAGCCGCTCCTGCCGGTGGCGGCGTTCGGCGGCGACGTCGATGCGCGGCGCGGGCGGATCGAACCAGAAATGCTGGCGCGGCGTGCCGGCGAGCACGAGGCCCGACGCGGTGCGCACGGGCGGCGAAGAGGACAGGACGGCGGACATGGATCGCGGCTCCGTTTGCGTCAGGCGGCGCGGCGCGCCGCGTCGCGTGCCGCGACGGCGCTGCGCACACGCGGGATCAGTTCGCGGCCGTAGTCGATCGCATCTTCGAGCGGATCGAAGCCGCGGATCAGGAACGTCGTCACGCCGAGGTCGTAGTAGTCGAGCAGCGCGTCGGCGACCTGTTCGGGCGTGCCGACCAGCGCGGTCGAATTCGAGCGCGCGCCGGTGAGTTTCGCGATCTCGGTCCACAGCCGCTTGTCGACGCGCGAGCCGCGTTCGGCCGCGGCGAGCAGGCGCCGCGCGCCTTCGCTCTGCTGCGGGCCGCCGGCGCCGAGACCGGCCGCTTCGCGCAGCCGGCGCGTTTCATCGAGGATCCGGTGCGCGCGTGCCCACGCTTCGTCTTCGGTCGCGGCGAGGATCGGCCGGAACGACACGGAGAAGCGCACCTGCCGGCCATGCTTCGCGGCTTCGGCGCGCACGCGCGTGGTCAGGTCGCGCACCTGGTCGAGCGATTCGCCCCACAGCGCATAGACGTCCGCGTGCTTGCCGGCCACCTGAAGCGCCGCTTCCGATGCGCCGCCGAAGTAGATCGGCACGTGCGGCTGCTGGAACGGCTTCACTTCCGAAAAACCCTGCTTGAAGCGGTAATGCGCGCCGTCGTGATCGAACGGCTGCGCTTCGGTCCAGATGCGCCGCAGGATGCCGAGGTATTCGTCGGTGCGGGCGTAGCGCGCGTCGTGGTCGAGAAAGTCGCCGTCGCGCTGCTGTTCGCTGTCCGAGCCGCCGGAGATGAAGTGCACGGCGAGCCGGCCGCGGCTGAACTGGTCGAGCGTCGCGATCTGCCGCGCAGCGAGCGTCGGCGCGGTGAAACCCGGACGATGCGCGAGCATGAAGTGGATGCGCTCGGTCGCGGCGGCTGCGAACGCGATCGTCAGCGTCGCGGACGGGCCCGTCGAATGATGCGGGACGAGGATCCGGTCGAAGCCGGCCGTTTCGTGGGCGCGGGCGAAGTCGCGCACGTAGTCGGGGTCGACGACGGGGCCGGCGGGCGGATGGATTTCCGACTGCTTCTGGCTCTGGATCATGCCGATGAATTCGACGCTCATCTGGGTCTCCGATGCAAGGACGGCCCGGCGCGGCCAGCGATGGCCGGCCGGGGCGGGGATGCAGCGCAGATTACCGCCGGGATCATGCGGAACGGAAATAATCAATCCCGAATTGAATATCAGATTTGCATGGTTTGGGCGCGTGCGCGGTACGCATACGCTGTGGGTTCGCGATCGGATGAACCGCAGGGATGCGGCTGCGTATCGGGAGCGTTTGGCGCGTCCGCGCTGCGATGGAGGGCCCGGATCGGTACGCGATCCGACGTTCGTGTCCCGCTCCCGCATCCGGATACGTTCGAGTGTGCTCGCAGTCCGTGCATGCCCGCGTATCCGCGGCCATCGCCGCCGGCTCCTGCGAGCCGCCGCGTCATCCGCCGATCGTTCGCCGCCACGACGTTTTACCGAGCCATCCAGTCACCGAGGGAATCCGTACCGATGTCCGCCAGCCTTGCCGCTTCCTCGTCGCAGTCGTCGCTGCGCCACCTGCCCGCCGACGATGCTCGCGTCGCCGCGCTGCTCGAGCGTCTCGCGCCCGAACTCGCGGCCGACGCGGCTCGCAACGACGTCGACGGCCGTTTCCCGCACGAGAACTTCGCGCGGCTGCATCGCGCCGGGCTGATCGCGCAGGTCGTGCCGCGCGAGCACGGCGGCGCGGGCGCGACGCTCGCCCAGGCGAGCCGGATCGTGGCCGCGATCGCGCGTGCCGATCCTGCGACCGCGCTGGTGCTGACGATGACGTATCTGCAGCATCGCGCGCTCGGCCGCGCGGACAACCGCTGGCCGGAGCCGGTGCGGCGCGCGGTGTTCCGGAGTGCGGTCGAGGAAGGGGCGCTGATCAACGCGCTGCGCGTCGAACCGGCGCTCGGCTCGCCTTCGCGCGGCGGCCTGCCCGACACGATCGCGCGCCGCGACGACGACGGCTGGCGGCTGTCCGGCCACAAGCTGTACAGCACCGGCATTCCGGCGCTGCGCTGGCTGGCGGTGTGGGCGCGTACCGACGAGCGCGAGCCGCGCGTCGGCGTGTTCGTCGTGCGGCGCGATGTGGCTGACGACGTGCGCATCCGCGTGATCGAAAGCTGGAATCATCTTGGCTTGCGCGCGTCGGGCAGCCACGAGGTCGTGTTCGACGACGTGTGGCTGCCCGCCGATCACGCGGTGGACGTGCGCGCGCCCGCTGCGTGGGCCGTATCGGCCGCGAGCCATGCGGATGCCGACGCGCAGGCCGACCAGCACGCGTGGATGGTCGCGCTGCTCGGCAGTCTCTACGATGCGGTCGCGCGCGCGTCGCGCGACTGGCTGCTCGATTTCGCGACGACGCGTGCGCCGAGCGGGCTCGGTGCGTCGCTCGCGACGCTGCCGCGCGTGCAGGAAGCGGTCGGCGAGATCGAAGGGTGGCTGCATGCGAATCACGTGCTGCTCGACGATCACATCGCGCGCACCGATGCGGGCGACGCACCGGCCGTGACGACGAGCGGCCTCGTCAAGCGAACCGTGACGGAGAACGCGATCCGCACCGTCGAGCAGGCGTTGAAGCTGTCGGGCAATCACGGGCTGAGCCGCCACAATCCGCTGGAACGTCACTATCGCGACGTGCTGTGCGGCCGCGTGCATACGCCGCAGGACGATGCGATCGCGGTCGCAGCGGGCCGCGCGGCGCTCGACGCTGCGGCGGCGGCACGGAGCAGCAGCGCGAACGCCGATGCGGACGCAGAGTCGACGTTACGCACCACGCCGGCGCGAACCGCGAGCGCGGCGAATGCCGCGGACGCGGACGCGGGCCGGACATCGCCCGATGCGCGCGGATCCGGTCGAAACGATGCATGAGCAGGGCGGCGTGACAGTCGGTACCAGCGGCGTGATGCCGTTCACGCGGCGCCCGTCCGGATCAAGCGGCCTCGTCGTGTTCGCCGGCATCCGCGGGCAGCGCGAACGCGGCACGCGCATGCGCGGCGACGGCCGCGAGCGGCGCCGCGAAGCGCGCGGCATCCTGCCGGTGCAGCAGCCACAGATCGATCTGCGGCTTGAAATCGGCGAGCGGCACGATGTCGAGCGCGTCGCGCAGCGGGCTGCCTTCGAGCAGCGGCAGCGGCATCAGCCCGAGCCCGAATCCGTTCGCGACGCTCTGCAATTGCAGGTCGCGGCCATGCGTATCGAGCGTGACGGGCATCGGCAGCCCCTGTGCGTCGAGTGCGCGGCGCAGGCCCGCGCGGAAGCCGCAGCCGTCCGGATTGAGCACCCAGCCGCGCGCGTGACAGTCGGCGAGCCGGTAGCTGCGGCGCGGCCAGTCGCCCTTGCGGCCGACCGCGACGAGCCGCGTGGCCAGCAGCCGCACGCCTTCGACTTGCGGCGGCAGCACCATTTCGCGGGCGAGGAACACGAGCGCCGCGTCGAGCTCCCGACGCGCGACGCGCTCGACGAGCACGCCGCCCCACGCGGTCGTGACCTGCGTCGCGAGCGCGGGCCATTGCGCGTCGAGCCGCGCGATCAGGCCGGGCAGCATCGGCTCGCCGAGCCCTTGCGTGAGGCCGATGCGGAATGCGCCTTCGGGCGGCCGCTGGCCGGCCGTCAGCTCGCGCAGCGCATCGACTTCGCGCAGGATTGCGCGGCACTGCTCGAACACCTGACGGCCGATGTCGGTCGGGCGCGGCGGCTTCGTGTTGCGGTCGAGCAGCGTCACGCCGAGCGCTTCCTCGAGATTCTGTACGCGCCGCGTGATCGCGGGCTGCGTCATCCCGAGCTCGGCCGCGGCCTGGCTCAGGCTCTGGCAGCGGACGACCGCTGCAAAAGCGTCGATATCGCTAATTTTCATGTTTGTTCTGCATGGTATTTCGGGTGCATCATGACGATCCATCATATTCGGCATCATATTCGAGGAGACCGCCGATGAGTACGCTTTCGTTGCAGCAGACGCCGCTGCGTCCGTTCGTCGACGGCCTCGGCGCGTTGCTCGCGTCCGGCGCGAACGAGGCGCGCATCCTCGACGAGGGCGGGGCGCTGCTCGCGGCGCTCGTCGCGCGCGACGACTGGCTGCCCGACGCGTTCGCGCAGCCCGATCCCGAGCGCTACCGCCAATACCTGCTGTATCTCGATCCCGACGAACGGTTTTCCGTCGTCAGCTTCGTGTGGGGGCCGGGCCAGACGACGCCGATCCACAACCACACGGTGTGGGGGCTGATCGGCATGTTGCGCGGCGGCGAGTTGTCGCAGCCGTACCGGTTCGACGCGGCAGGCAAGCCGGTGCCCTCGGGCGACGCGGTGCGGCTGCGGCCGGGCGACGTCGAGGCCGTGTCGCCGCGCATCGGCGACGTCCATCGCGTGACCAACGCGTTCGCGGACCAGGTGTCGATCAGCATCCACGTGTACGGCGCGAACATCGGCAAGGTCGAGCGCGCGGTATTCCTCGACGACGGCACCGTGAAACCGTTCGTGTCCGGCTATTCGAACGCATGACCGACGCGCTGGGCGCTCGGCGTGCTCGGCCGTCGTGGCCGGCGCCGGGCCGCAGACCTTCAAGATCGACCGTTCACTTTTTTTCAACGACCTCAACCGAATCCGACAGAGCCATCGTGACGCAATCCGTTGATTCCACTTCCCGTTTCCCCGTCGCGTCGTACCAGGACGTCCGCGCGCGCCTGCTGGCCCGCGACGAAATCGCGCTGATCGACGTGCGCGAGGAAGATCCGTACGCGCAGGGCCATCCGCTGTGGGCCGCCAACTTCCCGCTGTCGAAGCTCGAACTCGACGCGTGGACGCGCATTCCGCGCCGCGACACGCCGGTCGTCGTGTTCGGCGACGCAGGCGGCGAGGATCTCGCGCCGCGCGCGGCAGAGAAGCTCGCGCGGCTCGGCTATACCGACGTGCGGCTGCTCGACGGCGGCCTCGCCGGCTGGCTCGCCGCGGGCGGCGAGCTGTTCATCGACGTGAACGTGCCGAGCAAGGCGTTCGGCGAATGGGTCGAGGCCGAGCGCCATACGCCGTCGTTGTCCGCGCAGGAAGTGCAGGCGCTGATCGACGCGAAGGCCGACGTGGTGATCGTCGATGCGCGCCGCTTCGACGAATACCAGACGATGAACATCCCGACGTCGACGAGCGTGCCGGGCGCGGAGCTCGTGCTGCGCGTGCGCGCGCTCGCGCCGAATCCGGCCACGCAGGTCGTCGTGAATTGCGCGGGCCGCACGCGCAGCATCATCGGCACGCAATCGCTGATCAACGCGGGGCTGCCGAACCCGGTCGCCGCGCTGCGCAACGGGACGATCGGCTGGACGCTCGCAGGCCAGACGCTCGAGCACGGCGCCACGCGACGTTTTCCGGACGACATCGAACCCGCGCAGCGCGACGACGCGCGCCGCGCCGCACGCGCGGTGGCCGAGCGCGCGGGCGTGCCGCGCATCGCGCTCGAGGACGTCGCCACGCTGGAAGAGCCGGGCCGCACGCTGTACCGCTTCGACGTGCGCACGCCGGAGGAATACGAGGCCGGACATCTGCCGGGCTTCCTGAGCACGCCGGGCGGCCAGCTCGTGCAGGAGACCGACCATCACGCGGCCGTGCGCGGCGCGCGGATCGTGCTCGCCGACGACGACGGCGTGCGCGCGGACATGACCGCATCGTGGCTCGCGCAAATGGGCTGGGACGTGCGCGTGGTCGAGCCGGCCGGCGTGGCCGCGTTTACCGAGCGCGGCCAGCCGCCGCGCGACGTGCCGCCGGCGCCGCAGGTGGCGGAGGTGTCGCCCGCGACGCTCGCGGGCTGGCTGACGGAAGCCGCGGCGGGCGACATCGCGATCGTCGACGTGACGGCGAGCGCGAACTACGTGAAGCGGCATATCCCCGGCGCGTGGTTCGCCGTGCGCGCGCAGTTGCGCGACGCGCTCGCGGCGATCCCGCCGGCGCGGCGCTACGTGTTCACGTGCGGCTCGAGCCTGCTCGCGCGGTTCGCCGCGGACGACGCGCGTGCGCTGCTGCCGGCTTCGGCCGCGGTCGCGGTGCTGGCGGGCGGCACGGCCGCGTGGATCGACGCGGGATTGCCGCTCGAGCATGGCGACACGCGTCTGGCGTCGCCGCGTATCGACCGCTACCGCCGGCCGTACGAAGGCACCGACAATGCGGCCGCCGCGATGCAGGCGTATCTCGACTGGGAATACGGGCTGGTCGATCAGCTGAAGCGCGACGGCACGCATCACTTCCGCGTGATCTGAGGAGCCGGGCGCGGCAACCGGCGCGCGCACGCCTTGACATGTGCCGCGTGCCGGTTGCCGCACGTTCGGCGCGTTAGCGCTTGAACGTATCCACGGCCGTGCGGCTCACGGCCGGATCGTCGGTGAAGAAGCCGTCGATTCCCGCGCGCAGGTACGCGTGGATCTCTCGCACCGAGCCGGCGGTATTGCGCGTGGCCGGCGTGCCGCCGTCCGTCAGCGACGCGGGCAGGAAGTTGTTCTCCGGCCGGAACGTGTACGGATGCACGACGAGGCCAGCCTCGTGCGCATAGCGCACGTACTGCGTCGGCTGCTGCAGCGTGCCGTCCGCGGCCACCGCGATGATCGACGTCTTGTACGGGCCGACGCCGTTCGCATAGGACGCGATCTCGCGCATTCCGTCGCGCGTCGACAGGTCGCCGTAGGTGCGCTGGTCGTTCGCCTTCACGAAGTCGTACGGCCGCTGGCCGGCTTCGTCCATCAACTGCACGAGCTTCCAGTTCGGCTGGCTCGACTTGATCCGGTTGCGGATCGTCTTCAGGTTCGCGACTTCGAACGACTGGATGTAGACGGTCGCCGTGCGCGCCGTGTACGGATCCTTCAGCAGCGCGTCGACGAGACGATCCTCGAGCGGCAGGCCGATCGACTGGAAGTAGGTTGGATGCTTGGTTTCCGGATACAGGTGGATCGTGCGGCCGGTCTGCGCGGACATCTGTTTCGCGAGCGCGACGATCTCGTCGAAAGTCGGGATCTCGAACTGATCGTTGTACGCGGTGTTCGCCGGGCGGATCTGCGGAATGCGCTCGCGCGCCCGCAGCGTCTTCAGCTCGGCGAGCGTGAAGTCCTCGGTGAACCAGCCGGTCAGCTGCGTGCCGTCGATCGTCTTGGTCGCCTTGCGGCTCGCGAACTGCGGCAGCGTCGCTACGTTCGTCGTGCCCGAGATTTCGTTCTCGTGGCGCGCGACGAGCACGCCGTCGCGGGTCGCGACGAGGTCCGGCTCGATCACGTCGGCGCCGTCCTCGATCGCCTTGCGGTACGACGCGAGCGTGTGCTCGGGGCGCAGCGCGCTCGCGCCGCGATGGCCGACCACCTGGACCTTCGCGGCGATCGGCTGCGTGGGATCGGTCGCCTTGACATCGTCGCCGCCGCAGGCGGCAAGCAGGACGGCGCCGGCACAGGCAAATGGGATGCAGCGCAGGGCGCTCGGACGCGTGAAGAGCATGTCGGTGAACCTTCGAACGGAAGTCGGTGAAAGGGCGCGCGACCCGGCGGCGCGCGCGCGGAAGGCAGCCGGACGGGATCGAACGGGACGGGATCGTCGCACTCGATCATTACATATGTATTACCGATGCCTTTCCGTTTCGTTTTGGTGTGCAAGCGTGCCACCGCGCGCGACCGGCCGCCGCGCGCCGCGGTGCTCCGGCACGATCCGGCCCCTCGCCGGGAGCCGGCGCGGCGGATGCACTAAACTTGCGGGACTTTTGCATCGCCGCGCCGGGCCGACGCCCGCCCGCGCACGGCGAGGCGGCGACTCGCGGGCCGGCGCGGGCGCCCGGCGCCCGTGTGCGCCGGGGCCGCGCCGGCCGATTTTTACCGACCCATGACGACTCATACCGATTCCGCGTACCTGCTCGGCGACCTGCTGAAGAACGTTTCCCGCTCCTTCTACCTGACGCTGCGCGTGCTGCCCGACGGCATGCGCGACCCGGTCGGCCTGGCCTACCTGCTCGCGCGCGCGGCCGACACGATCGCCGACACGGCGCTCGTGGCGCCCGATCGCCGTGCGGCGCTGCTGACCGACCTGCGCGACGAGATCGAGCGGCTGGGCGACGGCGCGGCGCTGTCGCGCGCGCTCGAGGACGTCACGCGGATGCAGACGGATTCGCACGAGCACGTGCTGCTCGGCTCGATGGAACCGATGCTCGCGCTGCTGCGCGCGCAGCCGGAAGCGGACCGCGCGTCGATCCGCAAGGTTGTCGCGACGCTGACGTCGGGAATGGAATTCGACCTGCGCACGTTCCCGGACGAACAGTCGGGGCAGGTCGCGTCGCTGCCGACCCGCGACGTGCTCGATCGCTACACGTATCTGGTCGCCGGCTGCGTCGGCGAGTTCTGGACCGACATGACGGGCGTGCATACGCGGGCCGCGCGCGGCTGGGACCTCGCCGACATGCGGGACAAGGGCATCCGCTTCGGCAAGGCGCTGCAGATGACCAACATCCTGCGCGACTGCGCGAAGGATCTTCGGATCGGCCGCTGCTACCTGCCGGACGACGTGCTGGCCGCACACAGGGTCAGCGTTGCCGAGCTGATGTCGCCGGACGCGTCGGCGCGCGCGCGCGGCGTGCTGGCCGACCTGCTGCGCGTGGCGCTCGATCAATATCGCGATGCGTGCCGGTACACGCTCGCGATTCCGCGCCGCTTCGTACGGCTGCGGCTCGCATGCCTGTGGCCGATCATGATCGGGCTGGAAACCCTCGAACTGCTTGCAGGCCACGACGCATGGCTGGATCCGGCCCGGCCCGCGAAGGTGCCGCGCAAGCGTATCTACGGAATCATGGCGTCGTCGCTCGCGCTCGTCGGCTCGAACGCGGCGATCCGTGCGCGGATGAGCGCATTGATCGACGCGGTGAACGTGCGGATTGCGTAACCGGCCGTGCGCCGAGTCGCGCCGAACGATGCCGGCGCGACAGGCGCCGGCTTCGCCGCTTGCCCTTCGGCCTGCGTTCGGGGGCCGCTTCTGTCCGATTCCCGCCACAGGTACTGAAACGTTTTCACGATTTCGTTCCCCGAAACGTGGGTGTCATGAATGTCGGCGATCCTGCGCGGCGGCGTGAACCGCGGCACCCGCCGCCGACACGCACTCGTAAGAAGGTTCGTGCCGAAGGCGTCTGACGACATCGGGCGGTCGTGATGCACCAGTAAAAATGTAAAGCTAGGGTTTTCACCGGGAAATGCCGGAGACGCCCGCCGCGTAAGCGTTTTCAGGTGTCTTGTAACCGTTTGGTGAACCCCTGCGTTGCGTCGATCATACGATGACCGACTGCGCATATTGGGAAACGGTTGGTAATCCGTCAGAATCGCACCGGCATGTACTCGCACATGTGTCAGTCATAAAACCACACCAGAAAAGAAATCATTCTTTGAGGACGGAGAATCAATGAAAAAGCGCGTCGCTTTCGCCATGACGGCAGTCGGTCTCGCAGCCGCTACCGCCGCCCACGCCCAGAGCAGCGTGACCCTGTACGGTATCGTCGACAACGGTATCGCCTGGCAGAACAATTCGTCTGCAGTCGGCGCAACGACGGGTGGTCACTCGAAGGTGCAGATGTCCACCGGCGTGTGGGCTGGCAGCCGCTTCGGCCTGAAGGGCAGCGAAGATCTGGGCGGCGGCACGAAGGCGATTTTCCAGTTGGAAGCCGGCGTCAACACGGCTAACGGCTCGTCGCAGTGGACCAACGGCATCTTCACGCGCCAGGCATGGGTCGGTCTGACCAACGCCACGTACGGTACGCTGACGGCCGGCCGCCAGTACACCGCGTACTACACGCTGCTGTCGCCGTACAGCCCGACGACTTGGCTGACCGGTTACTACGGCGCACACCCGGGCGATATCGATTCGCTGGATACGAGCTACCGCGCGAACAACTCGCTCGTCTACATGTCGCCGAAGTTCTACGGCTTCACGGTCGGCGGTTCGTACTCGTTCGGCGGTGTCGCAGGCGCGACGAACCGCGGCTCGACGTGGAGCGCGGCGATCCAGTACCTGAACGGCCCGGCAGGCATCGCCGTCGGCTATCAGCGCATCAACAACTCGACGCTCGGCGGCGGTGTGTGGGGCGCGAACTCGACCGCGCAGAACGGTCTGGACGCGAGCGGCAACGGTGCGGAACAGGCCGTGTCGTCGATCAACAACGGCTACAAGACGGCGCAGTCGCAACAGCGCGTCGCAGTGACGGCCGGCTACCAGTTCACGCCGTCGTGGGACATTTCGGCGTCGTACTCGAACGTTCAGTACATCCCGGGCGTGGGCTCGTCGTTCCGCAACACGGCGATCTTCAACACGGCTGGCGCCGTGCTGCACTGGAAGGCATCGGCTCAGTGGGACTTCGCGGCAGGCTACTCGTACACGCGTGCGACCGAGTCGAACGGCATCTCGAGCTCGGCCAAGTACCATCAGGTCACGCTGTCGCAGTACTACAGCCTGTCGAAGCGCACGGGCCTGTACGCAGTTGAGGCGTACCAGCACGCGAGCGGCAACACGCTCAACGGCGCGTCGGTCATCGCAGCGACCACGTCGATCGGCGATGGCGTCGGCGCAGGTTCGAAGCAGAACCAGATCGGCCTCGGCGTCGGCCTGATCCACCGCTTCTGATGTCGCGCGGCGCGCGAGCGCCGCTTACGGCATGTGGTACCCAAGAACCGGCCTTCGGGCCGGTTTTTTCATGGGCGGCTCGCTTTGCATTCCTGATGGATGTCTACGGGTTTCGCTGCGGAGCGGCGAGGCGGGGCTCCACAGCCGCGGAGCCGTCCCGTTCGTCACTGGTCGGCGGAATGCGTCGTCCCAGCCCCGCGAGGCCGAATGTCGCGAGCGGCTAGTGGGGAATCCGAAGCGGAGCCGCCGCGCGCGGCCGTTCAGGCAGCCGCACGGCACGGGCGCTGCAACGCGGGCGCGTACCCCGTCACGGTACGCGCTGCTCACGCATCGTTACTGATCGACCGCGGACTTCAGCGGATCGTGTTCGCCCGTGAGCCCGAACACGACGAGTTGCGCGGGCTCGGTCGCGCTCGCATTGCGCGACACCTGGTGGCGCGAGCCGGGCGGCTCGTACCAGCCTTCGCCGGCACGATAGCGGCGCACGGGGCCGCCGTTCACCTGCGACAGCACTTGCCCCTTCGACACGACCGCGAACACCGAGCCGAGGTGCCGGTGCGGCTCGGACGCCTGGCCGGGCGCATAGTCGACCGTCGCGACGACGGCGAGCTTGCCGGGCGCCTCGGGCACGGGCTGCCGCATGATCGCGTGCACGTTGCCACCGGCGTCGTGCGCATCGGCTGCCGCCGGCAGCGCGGCGCCGAGCGCGAGCGGCGCGCACGCCAGCGCGCGGCAGAGCGTGGAGCGGGCGCGCATCATCGTCGCGTCCTTACTCGGGCATCTTGCGGAATGCGATCGCGAAGCGGTTCCACGCGTTGATCGTCGCGATCAGCAGCGATAGGTCGAACAGCTCTTCGTCGCTGAAGTGGGGCTTCACCGCTTCCCACACGGCATCGGGCACGTGGTTGTCGGCGATGAGCGTCAGCGCCTCAGTCCATTCGAGCGCCGCGCGTTCGCGTTCGGTGAAGAACGGCGTTTCGCGCCACGCGACGACGGTCGCGAGACGGCGGTCGGTCTCGCCGCCCTTGCGTGCATCGGCGGTGTGCATGTCGACGCAGAACGCGCAGCCGTTGATCTGCGACGCGCGCAACCGGACGAGTTCGGCGAGCGGCTTCTCGATCGAGCTCTTCGCGAGGAATTCCTCGGCGTTGCGCATCACCTTGATCGCGTTCGGGCTGGCGGAATAGAAGTTCAGGCGCGGTTGCATGGCGTGGTCCTCGTTCCGGTTGGTGCGCACGGCGGCGCGACAGGACCCACTTTAAGCATCCGACTGGACTGCTTGAATGGCCAATTTCGGGAAAATTCAGGTAACCAGCGACGAACCGGCGGGAAGGCCCGCATCGAGCAGCGCGGCCAGTTTCGCGAGCGCGGTGTCGATGCGCAGCGCGTCGATTCCGCCATAGCCGAACAGCAACCCGGCACGGACGGTCGAACCGACGTGAAACGCCGAGATCCCGTACAGGCCGATGCCATGCGCGCGGGCCGCGCGAATCAGCGCGGCTTCGTCGAGCCCCGGCTTCAGGTGCGCGGCGAGGTGGATGCCGGCGGTCGGCGCGATCGTGTCGAACCACGGTGCGAGGCCGCCGCGTAGATGCGCGAGCAGCATCTTGCGGCGCGCATCGTAATGCTTCTGCACACGCCGCAGGTGCCGAGCGAAATCGCCTTCGAGCATGAAACGCGCGAGTGCGGCCTGCGTCAGCGTGCAGGTGTGCCAGTCGACGATCTGCTTCGCCTTCGCGAGCGCGCCGCGCAACGCGCGCGGCGGTATCGCGTAGCCGATCCGCAGTTCCGGAAAGATCGTCTTCGAGAACGTGCCGACGTACGCGACGAGGCCCGTACGGTCGAGGCTCTTCAGCGATTCCACCGGCCGGCCCTCGAAGCGGAATTCGCCGTCGTAGTCGTCCTCGATGATCACCGCGCGGCGGCGCTGCGCCCATTCGAGCAGTGCGATGCGCCGGTCCAGCGACATCGGCATCCCGAGCGGGAACTGGTGCGACGGCGTCACGTAGACGAGGCGCGCTTCGTCGGGCAGCCGTTCGATGACGAGGCCGTGCGCGTCGACCGGCACGCCGATTACCGTCGCGCCGAGCGACGCGAACGCCGCGCGTGCCGGCGGGTAGCCGGGATTCTCGACCGCGACGACGTCGCCCGGCCGCACGACCACGCGTGCGATCAGGTCGAGCGCCTGTTGCGCGCCCTGTGTGACGAGCACGTCGTCCCAGCCGCACGCGACCGCGCGGCTGAACGCGACGTAGCGCGCGATCGCGCCGCGCAGCTGCGGATCACCGGCCGGGGCGTGATACTGGCCGGGGCCGCGAGCCTGCTGGCGCAACGCGTGATGCAGGCAGCGCCGCCACGCGTCGAACGGGAACAGCGTCTTGTCGGTCACGCCGCCGCGAAAATCGAACGCGGGCGCATCGTGCGGCGCGGGCATCGCGAGCGCATCGGGCAGCTCGTTCCACAGTGCGCGTGCGTCGACCGCGTGGACGGGCGGCGTGTCGTCGACGAGCGATGGCGCCGACCGCGCCGCGTGCGGCACGCGCGCGAGACCGCCGGCGACGAACGTGCCATCGCCGGCGCGCGTGGTCAGGTAGCCCTCGGCGACGAGGCGCTCGAACGCGTCGAGCGTCGTCTTGCGCGACACGCCGAGCTGCTTCGCGAGATCGCGCGTCGACGGCAGCCGGGCGCCGCCTTCGAGCCGCCCATCGACGATCGCGGCGCGCAGTTGCCGGAAGATCTGTCCGGTCAGGTCGTGACGGCCTTCGATGCGAATCGCGATGTCCATCGCGGTGGCTACCTCAACAAACGGAATTCGATGTCGATGAGCATACCGGAACTCTGAAGCACGGTTGACCGAGGCGCAACACGCGCCCCGGTTCGCCCTGCAGGGATCCGCGTGGTGGGCCGTGCGGGGGATTGCCGGCGAGCGGCGTCGATTCGATGAGGAAGCCCTTTTTCCGGGATGCCGCCGATCTGCACGTCAAATTCCACGCGGCGGCAGCGCCATTCGATTGGACCGCCGCGCGCCGCTGCCTTACGATCCCCCCAACCCCCGACCGGAGTGCCGCCATGCTGTCCGAAGACGAACTCGCGCTGCTCGATGCGATCCGCGCCACCGGCAGCCTGTCGCGCGCCGCCGCGCGGCTCGGCAAGGCGCCGTCGACGGTGTCGCACGCCGCGCGGCAGCTCGAAACGCGCTTCGACGCGCTGCTGTTCGACCGGCGCGGCTACCGGCTGCAGTTGACGCCTGCCGGCCGGTTGCTGACGGACGAGGCGTCGCGCATCGCGCTGGACGTCGCGCGGCTCGCGCAGCGCGTGCGGCAGGTCGCGAGCGGCTGGGAGGACCGGCTGTGGATCGTCAGCGACGAGGTGCTCGAGTTCGACACGCTGCTGCCGGTCATTCGCGCGTTCGATGCGCTCGATTCCGGCGTGTCGCTGCGCTTCACGCACGAGGTGCTCGGCGGCACGTGGGAAGCGTTGCGCGACGGCCGCGCCGATCTGGTCGTCGGCGCGACCAACGAGCCGCCGGCGATTCCGGGCTTCAAATGGTTCGAGCTCGGCGCGATGGAATGGGCGTTCGCGGTGTCGCCGCGTCATCCGCTCGCGTCGGCGGCCGGGCCGCTGACCCGCGACGCGATCGGCGCGCATCGCGCGGTCGTCGTCGCCGATTCGTCGCGGCGGGCCGCCGGCCGTGCATACGGGCTGCTCGGCGGCCAGCCGGTGCTCGCGGTGCCGTCGATGCGCGCGAAGATCCTCGCGCAGCGCGACGCGCTCGGCGTCGGCTGGGTGCCGCGCCGCCGCGTCGCGTCGCTGCTGGCGCGCGGCGAACTGGTGGAGAAGGAAACGGCCGATCCGCGCGAGCCGAACGTGTTGTATGTCGCGTGGCGCGGCGAGCGTGACGGCCGTGCGCTGCAATGGTGGCTGGAGCAGTTGCGCGAGCCGCGCCTCGCGCGGCGGCTGCTCGACGGGATCGACGTGTCGGGCTGAGCGGGCAGCGCACGCAACCGGCAGCCGCGCTCCGCCAAACACGTTCGAAGATTTCGAACGAGTCCGCCGCGCCCGTCGTACGGCAGCGCGGCGACCGACGCGCATCCTGTGTTCACGGTCAACTCACCGGTTCAAGGAGAACATCATGCAACGCTTCGAAGGAAAGACGGTGCTCGTCACGGGCGGCAACAGCGGCATCGGCCTGGCGGCCGCGCGGGCATTCGCGGCGGAAGGCGCGCGCGTCATCATCACCGGCCGCGACGAGCAGACGCTCGCGGCGGCCCGCGACACGCTCGGCGGCGGGGCGCTCGCGATCCGCAACGAGGCCGGCAGCGTCGCGTCGGCGCGGGCGCTCGCCGACGCGATCGCGGCATCCGGCGCGCGGCTCGACGCCGTGTTCGTCAATGCGGGCGTCGCGAAGCTCGCGCCGTTCGCGGACAGCGACGAAGCGTTGTGGGATCTCGTGTTCAACACCAACGTGAAGGGCGCGTACTTCCAGATCCAGGCACTGGTGCCGCTGCTGAACCGCGGCGCTTCGATCGTGATCAACGGCTCGATCAACGCGCACATCGGGATGCCGGGCTCGTCCGTCTATGCGGCGAGCAAGGCGGCCGTCAATTCGTTCGCGAAGACGCTGTCGACCGAACTGCTGCCGAACGGCGTGCGCGTGAACGTGGTGAGCCCCGGCCCGGTGCAGACGCCGCTGTACGGCAAGCTCGGCCTCGATGCGGCGGCGCTCGATGCGACCGCCGACAAGATCAAGGGCCTCGTGCCGATCGGCCGGTTCGGCACGCCGGACGAAATCGCGTCGACGGTGCTGCACCTGAGCGCGCCCGAATCCGCGTTCATCGTCGGCGCGGAAATCATCGCGTCGGGCGGGATGGGCTTGCTCTGAGCGTGAAGGCGTGAGGGCGTGAAAGCGCGGATCCGGCACGGCTGCATCGACCGACGTTGACGCCGGGCGATGCAGCGTCGTCGTGCGATGGCGTCGGCGTCGCACTATTGCGAAGCACAGACGTCGCGAGCGCCGCCGTCGAGCTGCGTGACCGTGAGCCCCGAGAACGTCGCGCTCCCATGCTCGGCGAATACGGCGACGCGACCGGCATTGGGCGGCGGAAAAATCAGGTCCGTCAGCACCGTGCGGCCGCCGTTCGCGAACACTTCGACCGAACCGCGATCGACGACGATTTCGAGCTGCAGCCGTCCATGCTCGAGCGGCAGCTCGACGATGTGTTCGCGGCTGAACCTGCCGTCGAAATCCGTGGCGCCCGAATGCGAGCGATCGAGCGTCAGCGTGCGTTTTGCCGTGTCGTACGCGATCCGCGTGCCGATCGCGCCGTCCGCCGAGCCGCGGACGATCAATCCGGCGCGGGCCGCGCGCCCCGGCTCGAGCGTCACGGTGATGCGCTGCACGACGCCGCGCGTGGCGGCCGGCAAAACGCGCGTGGCGGAATCGACCGTCAGATCGGCTTCATGCGCCGCGGGCAGCCGGTCGGCCCACGCGTCGAACGCGGCAGCCGGCGTCACGACCAGTTTCGGTTTGCCGCCGACCGTCTTCAGCGCGAGTTCGCGCGGCAACGTCGCGGCGCCGCGCCATGGCGCGGTCGGCACGTTCGCCGCGTAGTCCCAGTTGCTCATCCACGCGATCGCGACCGGCCGCGCGCCCGGCGCACCGGAGAACGTGCCGGCCGCATAGAAATCGGCGCCATGATCGACCCAGTAGAACTGTGCGGAATCGGATCCGGCCGGTGCGACGTGGTCCGGGACGAACGTGCGGCCGTCGAAGTCGCCGACGAAATACATCGCGCCGGACCCGCCGGCGATCGACCACGGGTTCACGTTCACGATCATCACCCATTTGACGTGCCGCGGATCGTCGTCGACGGGCAGCGGCACGAGGTCGGGCATTTCCCACAGCGCGCCCGCATGCGGGACGTCCGGCAGCGTGAAGTCGCTGAGGAACGACCAGTGGATCAGGTCGTCGGAGCGGTAGAGCTTCACGACGTGCGCGTCGGCGACGACGGTCGTCATCAGCCAGTAGCGCCCCGGCGCATACCACGACACCTTCGGGTCGCGGAACTGCTTCGATTCCGGATCGAGCGTCAGCACCGGATTGTGCGCATAGGGCTGCCACGTCGCGCCGTGGTCGAGACTGTACGCGAGCGATTGCGCCTGCGTGCCCGGTGGGTGGCCGGAGCCGGCCTTGTAGACGCTCGTATAAAGCGCGACGAGCGGCGTTTCGCCCGGCGCGCCGAGACCGGACGTGTTGCGCGTATCGGCGACGATCGAGCCGGAGAAGATTTCCTCCGTCGCGTTCGCGCGCATCGCGACCGGCTGCTCGCGCCAGTGGACGAGGTCGGTGCTGGTCGCGTGGCCCCACGACATGTTGCCCCAGTCGTTGCCGAGCGGGTTGTACTGATAGAACAGGTGATAGCGGCCGTGTTCGTACACGAGGCCGTTCGGATCGTTCATCCAGTTGCGTTGCGGCGTGTAGTGCAGCGCGGGGCGCCATTGCGGCGTGCCGGCCGCCGGCGGCGCGGTGCAGGACGCGTGCGCGGTCTGCATGCCGGCTGCACACAGCAGCGACAGCCCGGCGAGCCGGAAGGAAAAGCGGGAAAACGTCGATGTCATGCGCAAATCGTGCTGCTCCTCGCGCGAGTGGAAGCCGCGCGCTTGCCGCCGGAAACGGCGACATGCGCGCGTGAGAAACGGAAAAAAGCAGGCGCGCACGCGACACGCGCGATGCGCACCTGCGCAACGGGCCCGACTATGCAGCCCCGATCGTTACGGCCGGGTGCCCGGGCCGCCGTCGTTGTGGCCGGCGCCGGTGGCCGGCAGGTTCGACGGGATGTCGCCGTAGCCGCCGAGGCCGCCGCGGCCATAGACGCGGTCGACCGACGTCGATGTGCCGTTGATGTTGACCTTCACCGTCGGCGCGAGCGTGCCGCCGCGGCGCGGGCCGATCGCATCGATGAACGACTCGACGAGCCCGCCCGGCATCACGTAGTGCGAGTACGACTGGAATTCGCGCGGATTCTGGTTCGGATCCTGCGCGTACGGCGCGCCGGCCGGCGCGGAGAAGTCGGTCGGATTGCCGAGCACGAGCCCGCTGCCGCCGTTCAGCGGCAGGAAGTCGCTGCGGATGCCGTTGCCGACGAAGCCGTACACGCCGTCCGGCCCGTCGACGCCCGCGGCCATCGTCGTGCGGTGGCTGATCGTGAACAGGTAGTACTTGCCGTCCTTCAGGTAGATCTGCGGCCGCTCGGTCTGGTCGTCGACGCAGTTCGCCGACAGGATCGGCGGCAGGAACTTCCATTCGGTCAGCTGCGGGTTCGTCGCGACGGCCAGACCGACATTGGCCTTTTGATACACTGCGCCCGAGTTCATCACCGCGTTGAGGTCTTCCCGGTACGGGTCGTTCGGCGCATAGCCGAGGTCGGCTTCGGTGCACGTGCGCGCGCCGCGCTGGCCGCCGGTATTGCCTTCGAACACCATGTAGGTCTTGCCCGGATGCGCGGGATCCGTGAACACGAACGGATCGCGGAACGAGAAGTAGGTGTTCTGCTGGCCCGTCTGGTAGTAGTTGCCGTCCGGCTGCAGCAGCGCCTTGTGATCGTCGAAGCCGGTGAACCACACGTGCTTGTCGTCTGCGTGGATGTGACCGTCGGCGCGCGTGATGATCGCCTGCGGCGGCGTGATGTCGGCGCCGCCGGGCGCGGAGCGGTTGAACGACGTCGCGGTGTAGTAGAGGCTCACGTTGTCGCCGTTCGTGAGCCGTGCGGAGCCCGACCATTCGGCGTTGTTGGTCATCGGCGACGTGCCGAACACCTTGACGCTCGCGCCGTCCGGGAACAGATGGCCGCCCCAGGTCCAGCCGCCGTTCGCGGGCCGCTGCGACGCGGGCACGCCGGCACGGCGGTAGAAGAAGCCGATGCGCGCGTGGACGTGACGGTCGTCGAACGTGTAGCCCGCGTGCGGATCGGCTGTGAGCGAGAAGATCACCTCCCAGCCCTTGTAGCTGAGCTGGTTCGCGCGCAGGTCGGCGAGCGGCCACGTGTCCCACACCCACACGTTCGGGTTGATCAGCGGGAAATCCTGCGGGATGTCCGGCATCGTCAACGCTTGCGGCAGGGAGTTCTTGTCGGCGCCGGCGGTGTGCGATTGCGCGACGATCTGGCGGATGTCGGCGCGGGTCCAGCGCATCGTGAAGTTGCCTTCGGGATCGTAGGCCTGCTGCGTGTGCGGCGTGGGCGCGGGCGCGCCGGCGGTCTGCGCGTGCGAAACCGACGCGAATGCGGCCACTGCGGCGCCGGCGAACAGCAAACGTTTGGCCGCGCTCGCGCGGTAAAAGGGAAAGTAGGTCATGTCGGCGTTGTCTTCCGTTGACGGTGAAAGGGAACGGCTACGGCGGCATCGATGTCCAAACCGGTTTGGATGCTATTTCAAACCGGTTTGGACGTCAAAAGATAAATATTTGACGGTAATAACTGCCATTCGGAAATAATTGCCGCGTGTCGAGCGATTCGGCCGGATGGGATGCACAACGCGAGGAGCGACGTGAAGGTGAATCTGAAGGCGCTGTCGGACGCGCTGGGGCTGTCGCGCACGACCGTCAGCCGCGCGCTGAACGGCTATGACGACGTGAGCGACGCAACGCGCGAGCGCGTGATGAAGGCCGCGCGCGAACTCGGCTATGTCGCCGATCCGACCGCGCGCCGGCTCGCGACGGGGCGTGCCGACACGATCGGCATCGTCTATCCGTTCGGCGCCGGCGATCTCGGCGATCCGCGCTTCGGCGAAGTCGTCGCCGGCATCACCGAGCGGCTTGCCGAGCGCAATCTCGACTTCATCATCGCGTCCGCGCGGCCGAACGCCGAGCTCGACACGTACCGGCGGCTCGTCGACGGCAAGCTGGTCGACGGGCTGATCGTCGCGCGCACGCTGGTCGACGATCCGCGGCTCGCATATCTGCGGTCGAACGCGTTTCCGTACGTCGCATATGGCCGCACGCAGGCCGCCGGGCCGTATGCGTGGTTCGACTTCGACAACGAGGCGGGCGCGCGCGATGCGGTGCGGCGCCTGATCGGCTTCGGCCATCGCCGGATCGCGATGATCAGCGCGCCGCTGTCGCTTAACTTCGCGATGCAGCGGCGCGCGGGCTATCTCGCGGCGCTGCGTGAAGCCGGCATCGCGCCCGATCCGGCGCTGCTCGTCGAATGCGCGTTCACGCGCGACGGCGGGCAGCAGGGCGCGCAGGCGCTGCTCGCGCTGGCTGAACGGCCGACCGCGCTGCTCGTCGACAACAACATCGCGGGCGGCGGCGCATTTCGGGCGCTGATCGACGGCGGCGTGCAGTTGGGGAAGGAGATGTCGCTGATCGTCTATGACGGCGTGCCGCCGGACGTCGCGCATCCGCATCGGGTGACGGCCGTGGTGCAGCCGACCGGCCACGCGACGGGACGGGCGCTGGCGGAGCTGATGCTCGGCCTGCTCGCGGACGGCGTGCACGGCCAGCGATTGGAGACGCCGGTGATCGACGCCGGCGATACGGACGGGCCGCTTCACGGGTAGCTGCGCGGCGGCGGGCGCGGCGCGGGCGGGCGGCGGCAGAGCGGGCGCCTGTGTGCGGGCGCCAAAGCCATGACAGTCGCAGGGATGCTTCTAGACGACCGGTCTAATTCGCGGCTATCATCCGGTTTCGTGAATGCGACGCCGTTCCGACCCTGCGCAGCCCGGACGCGAAAATGCCAGATCGCGCCGCGACGCTGACCGTGGCGGGACGCCGTCATTTTTTCGAGCCGGTTTCTAGACGACTGGTCTAATAGACTCGATCAATTTTTTCGGTGGATGCCGCACGTTGGCGTGTGCGTGCGGCCTAACGGGCAGGCGCGCCGCCGCCGCGACGCGGCCGCGTTCCCCCATTTCGAAGGAGTGTCCGATCATGAAGATTCTGGTTGTTCTGACCTCGCACGACACGCTCGGCGACACCGGCAAGAAAACCGGCTTCTGGCTCGAGGAACTGGCCGCGCCGTACTACGCGTTCAAGGATGCGGGCGTCGAGCTCACGCTCGCGTCGCCGAAGGGCGGCCAGCCGCCGCTCGACCCGAAAAGCAGCGATCCGGCCGCGCAAACCGACGCGACGCGCCGCTTCGACGCGGATCCGGCGGCCAAGGCCGAGCTCGCCGCGACGCGCAAGCTGGCCGACGTGTCGATCGACGACTACGACGCGGTGTTCTACCCGGGCGGCCACGGCCCGCTGTGGGATCTTGCCGAGGATCTGCATTCGATCGGCCTGATCGAGCGCGCGCTGTCGGCCGGCAAGCCGGTCGCCACCGTATGCCATGCGCCCGGCGTGCTGCGCCACGTGAAGGATCCGGAAACCGGCGAGTCGGTCGTGCGCGGCAAGCGCGTGACCGGTTTCACCAACAGCGAGGAAGCGGCCGTCGAGCTGACGGAAGTCGTGCCGTTCCTCGTCGAGGACATGCTGAAGACCAACGGTGCGCAGTTCGAGCGCAGCGCCGACTGGGCGCCGCATGTCGTCACCGACGGGCTGCTGATCACGGGGCAGAACCCCGCATCGTCGGCGCCCGCGGCCGAGGCGCTGCTCGCGAAGCTCGGCCGTCAGTAAGACTGCCGCGGCGCCGGTATCACCGGCGTCAGGCCGTTTCCGCCGCCGGGCTCGATGCGCCGGGCGGCGGCCCCGATCGTTCCGTCGTGCACACCGCACGGCGGCTCTCCAGTCGTTTCGAAGAACCAAGAAAAGGAGTGGTGGATGTCTGCCCTGTTCGAACCGTTCAAACTCAAGGACGTCACGTTGCGCAACCGTATCGCGGTGCCGCCGATGTGCCAGTACGTCGCCGAGGACGGCGTCGTCAACGACTGGCATCACGTGCATCTGGCCGGCATCGCGCGCGGCGGCGCGGGCCTCGTGATCGCCGAGGCGACGGCCGTGTCGCCGGAAGGCCGTATCACGCCGGGCTGTGCCGGGCTGTGGACCGATGCGCAGGCGGAAGCGTTCGCGCCGTCGGTCGCGGCGATCAAGGCGGCCGGCGCGGTGCCGGGCATCCAGATCGCGCATGCGGGCCGCAAGGCGAGCGCGAATCGTCCGTGGGAAGGCGACGACCATATCCCCGAAGGCGATCCGCGCGGCTGGCAGACCATCGCGCCGTCGGCGATCCCGTTCGGCGCGCATTTGCCGAAGACGCCGCGCGCGATGACGCGCGACGACATCGCCCGTGTGCAGGCCGACTTCGTCGCGGCGGCAAAGCGCGCGCGCGATCTCGGTTTCGAATGGCTCGAGCTGCACTTCGCGCACGGCTATCTCGGCCAGAGCTTCTTCTCGGTGCACGCGAACCAGCGCGACGACGAATACGGCGGCTCGGCCGAAAACCGCGGCCGCTTCCTCGTCGACACGCTGAAGGCCGTTCGTCAGGTATGGCCCGAGCATCTGCCGCTGACCGCGCGCCTCGGCGTAATCGAATACGACGGCCGCGATGAGGAAACGCTCGCCGAGTCGATCGCGCTCACGCGGCGGATGAAGCAGGAAGGGCTCGACATGCTGAGCGTGTCGGTCGGCTTCTCGACGCCGAATGCGCAGATTCCGTGGGGGCCGGCGTTCCTCGCGCCGATTGCCGAGCGTGTGCGCCGCGAGGCCGGCCTGCCGGTGTCGTCCGCGTGGGGAATCGACACGCCGCAACTCGCCAATCGCGTCGTGGCCGAGCAGCAGCTCGACCTCGTGATGGTCGGCCGAGCGCATCTGGCCGACCCGCACTGGCCGTACTACGCGGCCAAGCAACTCGGCGTCGGGCGTCCGTCGTGGACGCTGCCCGCGCCGTACGCGCACTGGCTCGAACGCTACCGCGTCGCCGACAAGGCTGCCTGAGCGCGCGTCGCGCCGTGCGGCCCCGCGGCCTGCACGGCGCGCATTTGACAATGCTTGGCATGCGGTGCGCATGCCGGTGCGGGATCGATGGATAGAATGGCGGTTCGATCAGGCTTCCGGCCTGCGCGAACCGCCATTTTTCATTTCGACAGAGGTGCCATGGGCACACACGTCCCGCCGTCTTCCGATTCCGCCGCGCGGCCGCGCGCACAGCAGATCGCCCGCGCCGTGCTGTACGCTGCGCTGCTGGTGCTTGCGCTGTGGGTGATCCGCGATTTCCTTCCGGCGATTGCATGGGCCTGCGTGATCGCGATCGCGCTGTGGCCGCTGTTGAAACGCTTCGAATCGGATCGCTGGTTTCGTAACCGTCCGACGCTGATCGCGACCGTGATCACCGCGGGCGTTTCGCTGCTCGTCGTGCTGCCGGTCGCGATCGCGCTCGGGCAGGCGATCGCGCAGGCGCACGACCTGCGTATCTGGCTGCATTCGATCCAGGACAACGGGATTGCGCTGCCGGACGTGATCAACCGCCTGCCTTACGGCGCCGCACAGATCACCGAATGGTGGCAGGCCAATCTCGGTCATCCGCTGCACGCGGGTACGGCAATGCATGGCGCGAGCGGCGAGAAGTTCATCGCGTTCGGCCGGCAGTTCGGCTCGAAGCTCGCGCATGCGCTGTTCGAGTTCGGCTTCATGCTCGTCACGCTGTTCGTGATCATCCGGGCCGGCCACAAGTTGTCGGGCGCGTTGCAGCACGGCGCGCGGCGCGCGTTCGGCCCCGGTGGCGGCGAACTGATCGAGCGGATGGTCGCGGCCGTGTACGGAACGGTGACCGGGCTCGTCGTCGTCGGGCTCGGCGAAGGCGCGATTCTCGGCGTCGCGTATGCGCTGGCCGGCGTGCCGCATTCGGCGCTGCTCGGCCTCGTCACGGCCGTCGCGGCGATGCTGCCGTTCTGCGCGCCGATCGTGTTCTGCGGCGCGGCGCTGTGGCTGTTCGTGCAAGGGGCGACCGCGTGGGCCGTCGTCGTGCTGGCGATCGGCGTCGTGGTCGTGTTCGTCGCCGAGCATTTCGTGCGGCCGGTGCTGATCGGCAGTTCGACCCGCTTGCCGTTCCTGCTCGTGCTGTTCGGGATCCTCGGCGGCGCCGAGACGTTCGGGCTGATCGGGCTGTTCGTCGGTCCCGCGCTGATGACCGTGCTGACGATGCTGTGGGCGGAATGGGTCGCATGACGATGCGCTTCGTCGGGCCGATTCGACGCATCGGCGCCGGCGCGCGGCCGCGTGCGCTGACCGGCCCGGCGTTGCAACGATTCGTGACGATTGGGCGCGCGCCGGGCCGCGGCGCGCGGCACATCGGATACAAGTCTCTACATTTCTTTTCGATCCGGACCCAAAGGTCGAGTAGCATGGGGCTTTCGATTACGCCGGCATGGCGCAGCAGATTTCCCCGAGCATGCGATTGATTCCGATGTCCCGTCCCGCAGCGACGCTGTCCGTGGCCGTCAGCTGCCTGATGTTGCACGGCTGTGCGTGGTTCGATTCGTGGCTGCCGTTCTCGTATTCGCGCACGCCGCTCGCGCGGGCCGCGTCGCGGCACGGCGCGACGCGCGCCGACGTCGTCCGCGCCGGCGGCAACCCGCGCAGCGTCTGGATGGTCCGCAACGGCAGCGGCGTCTGCTACAACTACTTCATCGAGCACGGCAACGAACATCGCGCTTTCTTCGTCGTGTTCGACAACGCCGGCGCCGTCACGCAGCACGGCTTCGATACCTGCATCGACGCCGATCGCAAGGGTGCGCTTCAGGCGGGCAAGAGCGCGTCGCGATAGCAGGGCGGCGCGCCGCGCGAGCGTGTCACGTTGCCGTCACGCGATCGTATCGACCACGCCGCCGTCCACGCGCAACGCCGCGCCCGTCGTCGCCGATGCCTGCGGCGAGCACACGTACACGACCAGGTTCGCGACTTCGTCCGTCGTCGCCGGCCGCTGGATGATCGAGCTCGAACGCTCGCTACGCACGAATTCCACTGCAACGTCGTCGATGCTGCGACCCGTTTCGTCGGCCTGCGCCTTCAGCATCTCGCGCACACCTTCCGACATCGTCGGCCCCGGCAGCACCGAATTGACCGTCACGTTCGTGCCGGCCGCGAGCTTCGCAAGGCCGCGCGCGATCGACAACTGCGCGGTTTTCGTGAACCCGTAGTGAATCATGTCGACCGGGATGTTCAGGCCCGATTCCGATGAAATGAACACGATGCGTCCCGTATTGCGCGCGAGCATTCCCTTCAGGTAATGCCGCGCGAGACGCACGCCGGACATCACGTTCATCTGGAAATAATGTTCCCATTCGGCGTCGTCGATGTCGAAGAAGGCTTTCAGCCCGTAGATGCCCGCGTTGTTCACGAGGATGTCGGCGTCACGCGTGTGCTGCGCGATGCGCGCGGCGCCGGCGGCATCGGACAAGTCGGCGGCGACGCCGTCGATGTCCGCGTCGGGCACCGCGGCGCGCAGCTGCGCGCGTGCGGATTCGATTGATTGGTCGCTGCGCCCGTTGATGACGACGCGAGCACCCGCACGCGCGAGCCCTTCGGCGATTGCCAGCCCGATGCCGGCGGTGGAAGCGGTGACGACCGCAGTCTTGCCTGTCAGATCGATGTGCATGAGCGTACCGGTTCAAGAGGGGGACGGAAACCCGCCGCGCGTGCCGCGGCGGCCGGAATTCAAAGCTTAGGCGATTCGGCCGCGAAGCGTCGGCTCGCGGTTGCATCGCGCCGCGCAGTCTTGTACGGTGTGCGTTCGCTGTCCTCCCGGGAGCCTGTCGCGTGAGCCGTTCTGCCCATACCGTTACCGTGCCGTCGCCATTCTGGCGCGACGCCGCGCTCCCGTTCATCGAGGCGCGCACCGTCGACGACGGGCGCGCGATCTGCTACGCGAAGCACACGCACGACACGTTTTCGGTCGGCGCGATCGTCGGCGGCACGAGCACCTATCTGAACGGCACGACGAAGGAACACGTCGGGCGCGGCGTGCTCGTGATCATCGATCCGGAGCAGGTGCATGCGTGCAACCCGTACGGCCACGACGCGTGGGCGTACCGGATGGTCTACGTGGACGTGCCGTGGCTCGCACGGCTGCAGCATTCGCTGGGGCGCGATCCGAATCGCGACTTTCACGGGTTTTCGCCGAAGTTGACGGAACGCCGCGACCTGTTCGCGCAGTTCGGCCGCTTTTACCGGACGCTGGTCGCGCCGCGCGTCGATCCGCTCGGCAAGGAAAGCGCGGCCGTCGAATTCTTCACGCGGCTGCACGGTGCGCTCGATCGCGCGTTGCCGGACGATACGCGGCGCGGCGCCGACAACGCGAAGCTCGCGCGCGCGGCCGACTACATTGCCGCCCATTGCCGCGACGCGGTCACGCTCGATGCGATCTGCGCGGCGGCCGACCTGTCGCCGTCGTATCTGATTCGCGCGTTCAACGCGCGTTACGGGATGACGCCGCATGCGTTTCTGATCGATCGGCGCGTGCAGTACGGCCGCGCGGAGTTGCGCCGCGGCCGGCCGATCGCCGACGTCGCGCTCGATGCCGGCTTCGCGGACCAGGCGCATTTCCAGCGCGCGTTCCGGCGCATCGCGGCCGCGACGCCGGGGCAGTATCGAAGCGCGGCCAACTGAGCGGGGGAAAGGGCGGAGCGGTGCCGCACGCAACCCGCAACCCGCAACCCTCATGCAGGCCGGCGCGTTGCATCACAGTCTGCCGGCCGCACGTGCCGCAACACCACACTTCCCCGCAACGCGCCTAAATATCGAGCAGATAAAGCGCGCTGCCCGCAAGCAGCAGCGCCATCGCGCGGTTGAACAACCGCATCCGCCGCGCATTTGCAAGCCGGTGCCGCAGCGACGCACCGGCATACGCCCAGCACGCGATCGACGCGAAGCAGATCACCAGATACAGCGCCGCGAACTGCCACACCTGCGCGCGATCGCCGTCGGCCGCATACGCGCCCATTGCGGCTACGCACGCGAGCCACGCTTTCGGATTCAGCCATTGCATCGCCGCACCGGCCGCCGCCGACGGGCCGGCGATCTTCGGCGCCGCCGGATCGTCCTGAACCGCCGACAACTGCCCGTCGTCGAGCGCGAGCCGCAGCGCAAGGTACAGCAGGAACGCGATCCCCGACCATTGGGTGGCCGTGGTCAGCATCGGCCAGCGCGCGAGCACCGCGTGCAGCCCGAGGCCGATCAGCAGGAACAGCGCGACGAAGCCGAGCGTCGCGCCGGCCACATAGCGCAGGCTTGCGCCGAGACCGTGGCGCGCGCCCGAACTCAGCGCGACGATGTTGACGGGACCGGGTGTGATCGACGACGCCAGCGCGAACGCGGCCATCGAAACCAGCATGCTCATCAAATGCCTCCATGCGATAGTCAAAGTCGCATCGAGACTAAAGACGCAGCGCGTGCCCGTATTGAAGAAAACTGCCCTCGGCGGCACGGCCGCCGTCAGTGCAAGGCGCGCGGCGCCGGCGCCGGTCGCAGCGGCGGCGGACCGCCGGCCTCGTTCGCGCGCAGCGGGCCGCCGCTGCCCGGTTGCGTCGACACCGAGAAGCCGAACGTATTGATCCCGCCCGAGCATGCGACGAACACGCTGCCGCCATGCATTTCCGCGACGGCCTTGACGATCGACAGCCCGAGCCCGTGGTTCTCCTTGCTGTTGGCACGCGCTTCCTCGAGCCGGTAGAAGCGCTCGAACACATGCGAGCGCTGCACGGGGTCGATCGGCTCGCCGGGGTTCGCGACCGACACGTCGACGAGCGTGTCGCGGCGCGTGATCGTCACGTTCAGCGTCGCGCCGGGCGCCGAATGCTGGATCGCGTTGATCAGCAGGTTCGTCATCGCGCGGCGGAACAGCGAAGGGTCGACGGCCGCACGCGCGTCGCCGTGCAGTTCGGCACGCAGTTGCGCCTCGTCGAGCGGGATTTCGAGGAAATCGAGCATGCGCCGCACTTCGTCGGCGAGCGACACGTGCTTCAGGTCGGTCGCGCGTTCGCCGCGATCGCTGCGCGACAGGAACAGCATGTCGTTGATGATCACGCGCAGCCGCTCGAATTCCTCGAGGTTCGACTGCAGCGTCTGGCGCATCCGGTCGACCGAGCGGTCGCGGCTCGTCAGCGCGACCTGCGTCTGGCCGATCAGGATGCTGATCGGCGTGCGCAACTCGTGCGCGACGTCCGCATTGAACGCCTCGAGCCGCGCGTAGGTTTGCTGGATGCGCTCGAGCGCGCCGTTGAACGACGCGGCGAGGTCGCGAAGCTCGGTCGGCAGCGCGTCGGTGTGCAGCCGCTGGCGGCGATTGGTCGCGCTGATCGCCGCCGCGTCCTGCGACAGCCGATCGAGCGGCGCGAGCCCGAAGCGGGCGACCGCGCGGCTCAGCAGCAGCGTGAGCACGGTCGCCGTCGCGATCAGCGCCGCGAGCGTCCACGCGAAACGGCGCAGCATCCGTTGCGTGCGCTCGCACGACGACGCGACGATCAGCTTCACGTCGGGGCGCTCGCCGCTGCCCGCGATCGCGACGGTCTTCGTCATCACGTCGTAGCTGCTGTTGTTGAGCGCGTACTGCTGGAACGCACCGAACGGTTTGCCGACGGGCACGCCGTCGACCGGATGGCCGAAGCGGAAATCTGCGTCGGGGCTGTCGATCTGGTAGCGTGTCGAGCCGTCGGGCGGTTCGAGGTCGGCGAGCTTTTCCTGCATCAGGCGGCCGCGCACGGCCGTCGTCGCGTGCGACACGATCATCTGCGCGACCTTCGCCCGCGTGTCGATCGTCGCGCGCAGCTCGGCGAGCAGCTGGCGCTCCATCATCACGAAGAGCCCGCAGCCGACCAGCGTGAACACGAGCAGCGACACGATGCCGAACATCGCCGACAGGCGCAGGGTGATCGAGTGTTTCATCCGTGCCGCTCCACGTCGCCGTCGTCGCGCGCCTCGAGCACGTAGCCCATCCCGCGGATCGTGTGCAGCAGCTTCTCCGGGAACGGGCCGTCGAGCTTCGCGCGCAGGCGCTTGATCGCCGTCTCGACGACGTTCGCGTTGCTGTCGAAGTTCACGTCCCACACGAGTTCGGCGATCGTCGTCTTCGACAGCACCTCTCCGCTGCGCCGCGCGAGCACGCCGAGCAACTGGAATTCCTGCGCGGTCAGGTCGAGGCGCGTGCCGTCGCGGGTCGCGCGGCGGCCGATCAGGTCCACGCGCAGGTCGCCGATCGAGATCAGCGTCGATTCCTGCACGCGCGCGCGGCGAGTCAGCGCACGCAGCCGCTCGATCAGTTCGAGGAACGAGAACGGCTTGGTCAGATAGTCGTCGGCGCCGCCGCGCAAGCCGCGCACGCGATCGTCGACGCGGTCGCGCGCGGTCAGCATGATCACGGGCGTCTGCTTCTGCGCGCGCAACGCGCGCAGCACGCCGAAGCCGTCGAGCTTCGGCAGCATCACGTCGAGCACGACGACGTCGTAATCGAATTCGACGGCCTTCCATGCGCCGTCCTCGCCGTCGAGCGCGGTATCGACGACCCAGCCTTCCTCGGTCAGGCCGCTCTTCAGGTATTCGACGACTTTCGGTTCGTCTTCGACGATCAGGACTTTCATAGGCGTGTGTGCGTAACCGGGTTAGGGGCCGACGCTCGCGGCGGGCTGCGGGCCGGCTGCGGCGACGTCGGTCGGCGCAGCGCCGCCGTCCCAGCCGCCGCCGAGCGCCTTCGCGAGAAACACGACGAGCGCCGCGCGCTGGCCCTGGATCTGCACGGCCTGGCGCTCGCTCGTCAGCAACTGCTGCTGGGCCGTCAGCACGTCGATGAACGGCGTCAGGCCGCCCGCGTAGCGGTCCTGCGCGAGCGACACGAGCTTGCGCGCATCGTCGACGGCCGCGGAAGCCTGCTGCGCGGCCTGCGCGAGCACCGACAGGCCCGTCACCGCATTTTGCACCTCCTGGAATGCGGTGAGCACGGTCTGCCGGTAGCTGGCCTGCGCGGCCACGTAGCCGGCCTGCGCGAAGTCGACGCCGGCCTTCAGCTTGCCGCCCTGGAACAGCGGCTGGCTGACCGACGCGCCGACCGACCACAGCAGCGCCGGCACGGTGAACAGCCCGGAGAAGCGCGTCGCATCCCAGCCGATGTCGGGCGACAGCGCGATGCGCGGGAAATACGCGGCGCGGGCGACGCCGATCTGCGCGTTCGCGGCGGCCATCGCGCGCTCGGCCGATGCGACGTCGGGCCGCCGCTGCAGCAGGTCGCTCGGCATGCCGGCCGGCAACGCGGGCGCGTTGATCGGCACCACGCGCGGCGGCAGCGAGAACGCGGGCGCCGGCGTGCCGACCAGCGTCGCGATCGCGGTTTCGACCTGCGCGCGCTGCTGCATCAGCAACTGCGCCTGCGTGCGCGTCGCGTCGAGCTGCGCGCGTTGCTGCAGCAGGTCGAGACCGGACACCGCGCCGAGATCGTGGCGCGTGCTCACGTAGTCGAGCGCCTTTTGCTGCAGGTCGATCGAGCGCCTGACGACGTCGATCTCGGTGTCGAGCTCGCGCAGCGTGAAATAGCTCGATGCGAGGTCGGCGGTCAGCACCAGGCGGGCGTTCGCGAAATCGTCGCGCGCCTGCTCGGAGCTGGCCTGCGCGGCTTCGACGTTGCGCCGTACGCGGCCGAACAGGTCGAGTTCATAACTGACGCTCGCGCCGACCTGGATCTCGTTCTGCACGGTCGACATGCTCTTCGTCGCGTAATTGGTCTGCGGCCGGTCGCCGGAGATCTTGAAGCGCTGGCCGCTCGCGTTCAGCCCGACGGCCGGATACTGCGCGGCGCCGGCCGACGCGAGCGTCGCCTTCGCCTGGTCGTAGCGCGCGGCGACGGCCTTCAGGTTCTGGTTGTTGCGCAGCGCGTCGGCTTCGAGCGCGTCGAGCTGCGCATCGCCGAATGCGGTCCACCACGCCGGATCGAGCGGCGCGCGGGCCGGCGCGGCCGGGTGCCAGTACGCATCGGCCGGATCGAGCCGCCACGTGGCCGGCGTCTCGACGGCGGGGCGCCGGTAGTCGGGGCCGACCGTGCAGCCGGCGAGCGCCGCGGCC
>NZ_CABVPL010000067.1 GCF_902499045.1 Burkholderia latens
CCGCTCGTCGCGTTCGACGCGGCGCAGCTCGCGCAGTGCGCGCCGCTTGCAGCGAGCCGTCCGTCGGACGCCGCGCTCGCGCGCTTCGGCGTGGCCGGCGTGGCCGAGCCGTGCGCGATGCTTGCGGCGCCCGCAGGCCGGCTGCTCGGCCCCAAATCCATCGTGGGCGGCGTGACGGTCGCGCTCGCCGGCCCGCTCTGAACGTTTGTTTCGCTTTCGACAGGACGATTCCCAATGAAGACCGATGCCGAATCCCATCAGCGGATGGCCGAACGCCGCCGCGCCGGCCATGAAAAAAAGCAGGCTGCGGCCACGCAGGAAAAGGGCCTGCTGATCGTCAACACCGGCAACGGCAAGGGCAAGAGCACCGCCGCGTTCGGGATGGCCGTGCGCGTGCTCGGCCACGGGATGCGGCTCGGCGTCGTGCAGTTCATCAAGGGCGCGCTGCATACGTCCGAGCGCGATTTCCTCGGCGCGGTCGCGCAATGCGATTTCGTGACGATGGGCGACGGCTACACGTGGAACACGCAGAACCGCGACGCCGACATCGCGACCGCGCGCAAGGGCTGGGACGAGGCGCGCCGGATGATCGAAAGCGGCGACTACCGGATGGTGATCCTCGACGAACTGAACACCGTGCTCAAGTACGAATACCTGCCGCTCGACGAAGTGCTCGCGACGCTCGTCGCGCGCCCGGCTTCGGTGCACGTCGTCGTCACCGGCCGGCATGCGCCGGATGCGCTGATCGATGCGGCCGACCTCGTCACCGAGATGCGGCTCGTCAAGCATCCGTACAAGGAACAGGGCGTGAAGGCGCAGCCCGGCGTGGAGTTCTGACCGATGCCGGCCTGCCCCGCGCTGTTCGTCACCGCCCCCGCGTCCGGCCAGGGCAAGACGTCGGTGACGGCGGGCCTCGCGCGGCTGCACCGCCGGCTCGGCCGCCGCGTGCGCGTGTTCAAGACCGGGCCGGATTTTCTCGATCCGATGCTGCTCGAACGCGCGAGCGGCGCACCGGTGCATGCGCTCGACCTCGGGATGGTCGGGGAAGCCGGCTGCCGCGCGCTGCTTGCCGAGGCCGCGCGCGACGCGGACCTGATCCTGATCGAAGGCGTGATGGGGCTGTTCGACGGCACGCCGAGCAGCGCCGACCTCGCGGCCGCGTTCGGCGTGCCGGTCGTCGCGGTGATTTCCGCGAAGGCGATGGCGCAGACGTTCGCGGCGATCGCGTTCGGGCTCGCGCGGTTCCGGCCGGGACTGCCGTTTCACGGCGTGCTCGCGAACCGCGTCGGCTCGCCGCGGCATGCGGAACTGCTGCGGCAGGCGCTGCCGGGCGACTTGCGCTGGCTCGGGCACGTGCCGGCCGATGCCGGTATCGCGCTGCCGGAACGGCATCTCGGCCTGCACCAGCCAGCCGACATCGCCGACCTCGACGCGCGGCTCGAGCGCGCGGCCGACGTGCTCGAGCAGACGGCGCTCGCCGGCTTGCCGCCCGTCGTCGCGTTCGCCGAACCGGACGTTGCCGCCCCGCTGCCGCGCGCGCTCGCCGGCAGGCGGATCGCGATCGCGCGCGATGCGGCGTTCTCGTTCATCTATCCGGCGAATCTGGCGCTGCTGGATGCGCTCGGTGCGCAACTGCAGTTCTTCTCGCCGCTCGCGGACGAACCCGTGCCCGGCGATTGCGATGCGTTGTTCCTGCCCGGCGGGTATCCGGAGCTGCATGCAGCGACGCTCGCGGCGAATGCCGTGACCGCGCGGTCGATTCGCGCGCACGCGGCCGCCGGGCGGCCGATCGTCGCCGAATGCGGCGGGATGGTGTATCTGTGCGAATCGCTTGCCGACGCGGACGGTGCGACGACGCCGATGCTCGGGCTGCTGCCGGGCCATGCGACGATGCAGCGCCGGTTCGCGGCGCTCGGGATGCAGCAGCTGGACACGCGCACCGGGACGATGCGCGGTCATACGTTTCATTATTCGCGGCTCGAGACGCCGCTGGCGCCGGTGGCGAGCGCCGCGCGGCCCGATGGCGGCGCCGGCAGCGGCGAAGCCGTGTATCGCGCGGGCCCGATCGTCGCGACGTACATGCACATGTACTGGCCGTCGAATCCGGACGCGGCGGCGGCGCTGTTCGATGGGAGCCTGTTCTAGTTCGGGCGGGATCGCAGCCGGAGCCGAACGGCGCTTCGCACCGGAATTGCGAGCCCGCTTCGACGTGGCCGCCTTGCACGCGGCTTGCGTCTACAGATGCCGCTCGATGTCCATGCGTTCATGCATCATGCGGATGACATCGAACGACGCGTCCGTTTCGCGATAGAACACGACGTGTGAGCTTGCCGCGTATCGGAAATAGCCATCACGGGCAATGCAGGCGCGACCGACTTTTCGGCCGCGCGCCAGCGCTTCCATGGTTGCAACCAGATCGCGGTGGTAGTGGTCTGCTTGCTCCAGCGACCAATGTTCGGCGGTGTAGCGCCAAATGTCTTCGAGATCGCGTTCGGCCAGAGGGGTGAGTTGAAGTTGCCGACCTTTAACCGCCATGCGATCTCCGCATGCGGGCCAGGAACGCCTCGCTATCGAATGCCTTGGGCGCGCCCGCCGTTACACCAGAAACGCCTCGGCCAGCTTCACCCAATACGACGCACCGGCCGGCAGCGCCGCGTCGTTGAAGTCGTAGCCGGGGTTGTGCACCATGCAGCCGCCCTCCCCGTCGCCGTTGCCGATGATCAGGTAGCAGCCCGGCCGCTTCTCGAGCAGGAACGCGAAATCCTCGCTGCCGGTGAGCGGCGCCATCCCGTCGATCAGGTTCGCTTCGCCGGCCCACTCACGCGCGACACCGCGGGCAAACGCGGTCATCTCGGCATCGTTGACGAGCACCGGGTAGCGGCGCTGGTAGTCGATCGTCGCGGTCGCGCCGAACACGGCCGCCTGCGCGTGAACGACTTCGTTGATGCGCGTCTCGAGCAGGTCGCGCACGTCCGGCTTCAGCGCGCGCACCGACAGGCGCATCTGCGCGCGATCGGGAATCACGTTCGGCGCGTCGCCCGCATGGATCGCGCCGACCGTGACGATCGCCATGTCGAGCGGCGACACGTTGCGCGACACGATCGTCTGCAGCGCGATGACGATCTGCGCGCATACGACGACCGGATCGATCGCCTTGTGCGGCACCGCGCCGTGGCCGCCGCGCCCTTGCACGTCGACGATCACGGTATCCGACGACGCCATGAACGGCCCAGGCAGGAAGCCGAATTTACCGGTCGGGAAACCGGGCATGTTGTGCATCGCGAAGATCGCATCGCACGGGAATTGCTCGAACAGCCCGTCGTCGAGCATTTTCTTCGCGCCGCCGAGCCCTTCCTCCGCCGGCTGGAAGATCAGGTTCAGCGTGCCGGAAAAGCGGCGTTCGCGCGCAAGGTGCTTCGCGGCGGCGAGCAGCATCGCGGTGTGGCCGTCGTGGCCGCACGCGTGCATCTTGCCGGGGATCGTGCTCTGGTACGGAAGACCGGTCGATTCGTGGATCGGCAGCGCGTCCATGTCGGCGCGCAGGCCGAGGCGCTGCGCGCCGTCGCCGAGCTTCAGCTGCGCGACCACGCCCGTGCCGCCCAGCCCGCGATGCACCGTGTAGCCCCACGCCTGCAATTGCTCGGCGACGAGGTCGCTCGTCGCGAATTCCTCGAAGCCCAGCTCGGGGTGCGCGTGAATACGGTGCCGGATCTGGATCATTTCGTCGGCGAGGCCTGCGGGAATCACGCTGTGCGTCACGGTGTCGTCTCCTGGGTGCTGGTGGGGGTGCTGGCAAGGATAGTCCGACGGACAGCAACCAGACAGACATAAAGTCGTCGCGGCGGCAACCTGGAGTTGCCGGCCGGCCGCCGCGACGCGCGACGAATTGGGCAGACCGCGCAGACCAGCCGTCCGGACGACTGCCGCGCCGGCCGGGAATGGACGACACTGTGAGTTCGGGCGCAATTTTTTGGCGGAGGGAATCGATTGATTGCCGCTCAAGATTATAAAATAGTTCCATCAGATCAAAGTGTTGGTCACGTTTGTTCATTTTTTGACGCTTGTACATTTTTTGTGTACGCTGATGGAAAAGTGAACAAGCGACCCGCTCCGATGCCCGACAACGCTCCTCTTCCGATCGCGGAACAGCACGTGCTGGACGAAGCGTGCACCGCGTTCGAACGCGCGACCCGGCGCTTCAACGCCCGGCCCATACGCGTGCCGGCCGCATACCGCGCGCACGCCGACGCGATGATCCGCTTCCGCATTGCCGGGCAGACTCTCGAATTGCCGGCGGCCGTGAGCGCGGGCGTCGAAACCGTGCAGGATGCGCGCGCGGCGCTGCGGCGCCGCGGCAGCGGGCCCGCGCCCGGCGAGCGGCCGCTGATGCTGGTCGCGCCGTACGTCTCGGACGAACTGGCCGCCCGCCTGATCGACGAACGCATCCCGTTCGTCGATACCGCCGGCAACGCGTGCCTGCTCCAGCCGGAGGCCACCGTGATGATTCTCGGGCGCCCGAAACCGACCCGCATCCCGCGCCGGCAAGCGTCGCGCGCCACGACGCCGAAGGGGCTCGCCGTGATGTTCGCGCTGGCGACGCAGCCGGGCCTCGTCGCGCAACCGTACCGCGCGATCGCCGCCGTGTCGGGCGTCGCACTCGGCACGGTGAACCTCGCGATGGACGACCTGATCGCACGCGGGCTCGTCGCGCAGCGGCGCAACGGCGAACGGCTGATGTCCGACTGGCCGCGCTTCGTGCAGGAATGGGTCGCGCTGTACCCGAGCCGCCTGCGCGCGAAACTGCCGGCCCGGCGGTTTGCCGCGCTCGCCCCCGACTGGTGGCGCGGCTTCGATTTCGCCGCCTTCGATGCGCGGCTCGGCGGCGAACCGGCGGCCGATCTGCTGACGCACGACCTGAAGCCGGCCGCGATCACCGTCTATACGCACGGCGCCGCGTCGAACCGCCTGCTGCTTCACGCGCGTCTGCGCCCGGACGAGCACGGCGACGTCGAACTGCTCGAAGCATTCTGGCCGCCGTCGCCCGCACTCGACTGGCGCGAGCAGGACGTGCCGCTCGTGCCGCCGCTCCTGATCTACGCGGATCTCGTGTCGTCCGGAGACAGCCGCAATCTCGCCGCCGCCGAACACATCCATGACCGATACCTCGCCCGCCCGCCCGCTTGAAATCGACGCGCGCCGGCCGCTCGAACCGGCCGCGGTCGCACTGCTGCAGGCCGTCGGCGCGGCGTGCGCGCAACTCGATGCGGCATTCGTCGTTGCCGGCGCGACCGCGCGCGACATCCTGATGTGGCACGTGCACGGCATCCGTCCGGTGCGCGCGACGCGGGACGTCGACGTCGCGGTGTGCGCGGTCAGCTGGCCGTTTCACGAACGGCTCGTCGATGCGCTCGTCGCGACCGGGCAGTTCGCCCGCGCGCCGAAGCATCAGCAGAAACTGCTGTTCGACAGCGGCTCGCCCGGCTTTCGCACCGAACTCGATCTGGTGCCGTTCGGGCCGCTCGAAACGCCGCCCGGCGAAATCGCATGGCCGCCGGGCGGCGACTTCGTGCTGAACGTGCTGGGGTTTCAGGAGGCGGTCGATACGGCGCTGGCCGTGTCGATCGGCGGCGGCATCACGGTGCCGGTGGCGAGCCTCCCGGCGCTCGCGCTGCTGAAGCTGCTCGCGTGGAAGGACCGGCGCGCACGCCAGAACAGCGATGCGTACGACCTGCTGTTCCTGCTCACGCATTTTCACGATGCGGGCAATCGCGAACGCATCTGGGACGTCGCGCCCGATCTGCTGGAACAACACGGCTTCGAGCCCGAACTCGCTGCGGCGGCGCTGCTTGCGCGCGACGCGAAGCGGATCGCGTCGGCGCACACGCACGATGCGATCCGCGCGCTATTGTCCGACGACGCGACCTGCGCGACGCTCGGGCAGGATCTGCAGGCCCGCGCGTTCGCGCTGTTGCCCGGTGAATTCAATGGCGACGCCGACCGGTATCTCGACGCGTTCCGCGGCGGTTTCCTCGCGGATCCGCCCGCTCGTCGAGGATGACAGGCTGCGGCGCGGCGGCCATGCGATCGTGCGTGCACGGCATCATGCCGACGCTGCCCGGTCTTCGAACGACAACCCCCGCGACACGGCCGCATTCGCGACTATTGTTCGTGACGAGCACGGCATGCATCGGCGATGCGTTCCTGCCGACCGCAGGGCCGATGCCCGTCGCCCCCGGCAAGCCGCACGAAGCATCATCCAGCCGCGCCGGCGCTTCGCGCCGCATCCGTTCACGGCAACCGGAAAGTGTCGAAGAACGTCTCGCGCTCCATCACGGTGAGCGCCGCGCGCTTGTGCGGGAAATCGAATTCCTTCAGCGTGTAGAACCCGAGCCGGTGCATGTACGCGATATGCCGCACGTGATCGACGCGCGGCTCGCCGACGAGGCGCTGCGTGCGCGGTTCGTCGACGAACATGTAGTGCAGCACCCCGCTCCACCACGCATGCAGCTTGCCCGCGCTCTGGAAGCGCGAGTCGCCGATCAGCAGGTGCAGCCCGCGATCGTAGTCGTGCGCGTCGTAGAACGGCGCGAGGCGGTCCTCCTTCGCCCAGTAGAACTCGAAATAGCCGAACGGCGTGTCGTCGAAATAGCCGATCGTCGGATGCATGTGCGGATCGGCGAGCCGCTCCGCGAGATACGCGGTGTGCTCGGCGAGCGTGCCGCGCTGATCCCAGAAGTGCGCGACGCGATCGAGGTTCATCCAGTCGCTGAACAGCTGTGCATGCGCGTCGACGTCGACGGTGCGCAGGCTGAACGTCATCCCGACCTGCGGCATGTAGCGCGCATAGATCTCGCCTGCCGGCGACGGCGGCCGCACCGGATGCCGATGGCCGTTCGTGATCGTGTAGCGCAGCGGCATCCCGCCCGACGCGCTCGCCTTCAGCCACGGCCGCGGGTTCTGCCAGAACGTCGCGCGCGATGCGGTGACGCGCAGCCGGTCGCCCGCGACCTGCGCGCCGTCGATCACGCCTTCGCGCACCGCCCGCGCGACATACGCCGCGACGGCCGCCGCGTCGGCGCCGCCGAGCGGCAGCGACACCGTCGCCGCGTCGTGCCGCGTGTCCGTGTTGAACAGCGTGACGAATTCCGCAAGCAGCGCGGCCGGCGGATCGTCGGGGCGCCATGCGTCGAGCGTGCGCTCGGCAGCGGCCGGCGCCTGCTCGTGCGTGCCCGTTCGTGCATGTGCGGCGCCGTCGAGCGCCGCGTTCACGTCGCCTTCTACGACATCTGCCGTAGGCGCCGTGGCTGCCGGTTGCGTCAGCGTGTCTTCCATCACAGTGCTCCCGCGTCGTGGCGGTCGGCGAGGATGTGCAGCCCCCGCTCGAGCGCCGGAAACAGGCTGCGCTGGAAGTTGTTCCAGCGCAGTTCGAGAATCGTGTCGTCCGGCGCGATCGGCGTGTCGAGCACGTCGCAGATCACCTCGCCGGAATCGATGCCGTTGTCGACGTAGTGGAACGATGCGCCCGTCATCGTCACGGGCTCGACGTGCGACGTCGTGCCGCTCGCCCAGTCGACCCGTTCGCCGCGCGCGCCGTGCAGCGCATCGAGCGTCGCCCATGCGCCGCGCCGCTGGTACGGCGAGCCGTCGGCGGTGATGCCGGGGTGGATGTTCGCGATGCGGCGATGAAAGCGCGCGCCCGGACGCACGAGCTCGTCGAGGATCACGAGCAGCCCGTCGAGCACGACCACGTCGGCATCGAGTTCGAGCAGCCGCTCGAGCAGCCGGCGCTCGAACGCCTGCTTGCCCGTTACACGCTCGCGCGCGTCCCGCGGCAACCGCCGGTACGTCGACGCGATCGTGCAGAACAGGTCGTCGACCGGCCGGCCCTGCACGGTCAGCCCGTCGGGCAGGATCCACGGGCTGCCTGGCGTGCGCTTGAACCCGTAGTCGGCGACCTTCGCGCGGTCGGCCGGCGAGCCTTCGTCGTCGTCGACGATCACGCCTTGCAGCGTGTAGCGTTCGCCGAGCGGCGAGTCGTTCAGGCGCTCGACGAGGAACTCGAGCGGCGCTTTCATGTAGCGCGTGCCGCCACGGTAAGCGACCGGCTGGCCGGCGCGATCGGCCGCGCCGTTGCGCAGCGACTGGATGTAGACGAGATTTTTCTTCGGCATGGAGGCGTCGTGGAAAAAGCGGACGACGGCGCCGCGGCCCGCCCGCGCCGGCCTTCGGGCCGGCCGGCGCGCCGCGGCGCGCGGCGTCACCAGTTGTATTTCGCGGTGGCGATCACCGTGCGGTCGGTACCGAAAATGCAGACGCTCGTCGACTGGCAACCGCTGATGTAGTGGCGGTTGAACAGGTTCGTCCCGTTCACGGCAAAGCGCCAGTTACGCGTGTCGTAGTGCACGCCCGCATCGAACAGCGTGTAGCTCGACACGGTCAGCGAGTTGTCCGCCGCACCGGCCGACGCGCTCTGGTAGCGCACGCCGCCGCCGAGGCCGAAGCCGGTGAGCGGCCCGGTGTGCCACGTCCAGTCGGCCCACAGCGACGCCATCTGGCGCGGCCGCGGAATGTCGACCGGCCAGTTGTTCAGCGATGCGTCGTTCGCCTTCACGTTCTTCACGTCCTGGTACACGTAGGACGCGATCAGCGACAGGTTGCGCGTGAGCTTGCCGGTCGCGTTCAGCTCGATCCCGCGCGAGCGCACTTCGCCGGTCTGGATCGACGTCGTGCCGGACGGATCGAGATTCGTCGGCGTCGGCGTGAGCACGTTGGTCTGGTTGATCTGGTAGATCGCCGCGCTCAGCATCATGTTCTTGCCGGGCGGCTGCCAGCGCAGGCCGGCCTCGATCTGCTTGCCGCGCGTCGGCTGCGGCAGGCCGCCGCCGTACAGGTTCACGCCGATCAGCGGATTGAACGACGTCGCGTAGCTGACGTACGGCGACAGCCCGTAGTCGCCCTGGTACGTGAGGCCGACGCGGCCGGTGAATGCGGTGACGTCGGCCTTCGACTGCGTGCCGCCCGCGCGGTCGTCCATCCGCTGATTGACCCAGTCCTCGCGGCCGCCGAGCGTCAGCGTCCAGCGGTTCCACTTGATCTGGTCCTGCGCGTACAGTCCGAACGTGTTCATCGTCGTGTACGTATTGGTGCGGAACGTCGCGTCGGGCGTGAACACCGCCGACGTGACCGGCGTGTAGACCGGGTTGTAGATGTTCAGCGTCGGCGCGGCAGCCAGCCATTCGCTGTCGGTCGCGGTCTGCCGGTTGTACTGGAAGCCGAGCAGCAGCGTGTGCTCGAGCGGCCCGGTGCCGAAGCGGCCCTGCAGGTTGTTGTCGATGTCGAAGCGGCTGTAGTTCGTCTGGAACACGCCGGCCCAGCGGTTGATGTCGGTCAGATTGTCGTCCGCGAAGCCCGCGCCGAACACCGAGCCGTTGTCGAGCGACAGGTGCATCCAGCGCAGGTTCTGCCGGAATGTCCACATCGAATTCAGGTTCCGCTCGAACTGGTAGCCGAGCGACCACTGCTTCTTGCGGTAGTAGTTGAAATTCGGATCGCCGCCGTAGACGTCCTTGCTGATCTGCCCGTTCGGGTTCGGCAGCACCGTGCCCTGGGCCGGCAGGAAGTTCGACGAGATGTCGCCCCAGTCCTGCAGATACGTCGCCGACAGCGTCAGCGACGTATCGGCGTCCGGGCGCCAGCGGAACGACGGCGCGAGCGCGACGCGCTGGTCGTTGTTCGGGCCCGTCAGCGCGTTGCCGTCGCGCGCGACGCCGACGAACCGGTACGCATACTTGCCGTCCGCGTCGAGCTTGTCGCCGACGTCGAGCATGAGCTGCTTGCGCGCATAGTTGCCGAACTGCACGCCGGCTTCGCGCACGCGCTCGCCGTCGGCCGTCTTGGTCTGCACGTCGATGATCGCGCCAGGATCGCCCGCGCCGTACAGCACCGACGTCGGCCCGCGCAGCACGGTGATGCTGTCGATCATGTACGGATCGACGCGCCAGCTCGACAGGTTCAGCGTGTTCGGCACCTGCAGGCCGTTCACGTACGCGGTCGGCGTGAAGCCGCGCAGCGCCGCGTACCAGTCGGAGCGGTTGTCCGAGCCGTACGACGAGAAGCCGGGCACGTAGCGCAGCGCCGCGTTCACGTCGGTCGCGCCCGTCATCTCGATCTGCTGCGCGGTGACGACGTTGATCGTCTGCGGGATTTCATTGATCGACGTATCGGTCTTGGTGCCGGTGCGGCTGCGCTTCGCGACGAGGCCGACCGTGCCGTCTCCTTCCGCGCCCGCGTTGACGTTGATCGCCGGCAGCGTGCCGGCCGCCGGGCCGCCCTGCGCGCCGCTCGACGTGCCGCCCGCACTCACCGCCGCCTTGCCCGCCACGCCGTTCTGCGCGCTGCTCGCCGACGCCGCGGCGCCCGCGTTCACGGCCGGCGCCGTCTGCGCGTATGCGGGCCCTGCGGCCATCCCGAACGCCACGCTTGCCGCGGCTGCGATCGCACGCACACGCGTGCCTGTTGCCCACTCCATCTTTCTCTGCTCCACTTTTTCGATGCGGTCTCCGACCGCGCCTTTGTCAAAGAGCGAAAGCCATGCGGCCTGCGCTCGCCCCGTGTTGATGTCGTTGTTCGTGCGCTGCGCGGCTCGCGCCGTCGTCATGCGCAGCCGCGATGCCTTCCTCGAGCGACGCGCAAATTTCGTCCGCGCGGCGCGCCAGCACCGACAGCAGCGTGTCGGACAGCCCGTGGCTGTCTTCGCAGCAGCCTTGCAGGTAGATGCGCGGCGCGAAGTGCTCGGGCGTCGCGAGCAGGTAGTCGCGCGTCACGTCGCCGCGCGTGAGCGCATCGCCGAGATGCGGCGCGAGCCCTTCGAGCAGCGCCGCATGCGTGTCGCGCCGGTAGCCGGTCGCGAGCACGAGCGCGTCGAACCGTTCGACGCGCGTCGCGCCGTTCATCCGGTCGCGCAGCGTCAGCTCGATGCGGCCGTCGCCGCCACGCACCGCGGCCTCGATCGCGCTGTTCGCGAGCAGCGCGTGGCGCGCCGTGCCGTCGATGCGCTGCAGGTACAGCATTTCGTAGATCTGCTCGATCAGCGGCCGGTCGACCACCGCGTAATTGGTGTCGCGATAGCGCTCGAGCAACGCGCGGCGCGCGTCATGCGGCTGCGCGTAGACGACGTCGGTGAACTCCGGGCTGAAGATCTCGTTGACGAACGGGCTGTCGTCGGCCGGCTTCAGCGCGCCCGCGCGCATCACGAGGCTCGCGTCGACGTGCGGGAAGCGGCGCGCGAGATCGACGAACACCTCGGCCGCGCTCTGCCCCGCGCCGATCACCGCGACGCGGCGGCGCTCGCCGGCCGGCGACGCGACGAGCCGGTCGATGTCGGACAGATACGACGACGAATGGATCACGCGGTCGCGGCCGAGCGCGGCGAACGCGTCCGGCACCGCCGGCGTGCCGCCAACGCCGACCGACAGCGCGCGCGTCACGCGCTGGCGCTCGCGGCCGGCCGCGTCGCGCGACAGCACGCGCAGCGCGTCGATGTGTGCGCCGTCGCCGGGCACGGCCTCGATCGCGGTGACGGTCTCGCTGTAATGCACGTGCTCGTCGAACGCGTCGGCGACCCAGCTCAGGTAGTCGTGGAATTCGACGCGAGTCGGATAGAAGTTCTTCAGGTTCACGAACTCGTTCAGGCGGCCGCGTTCGAACAGGTAGTTGATGAACGTGTAGCGGCTGGTCGGATCGCGCATCGTCACGAGATCCTTCAGAAACGAGATCTGCATCCGGCAATCGTCGAGCAGCATCCCGCGGTGCCAGCCGAATTCCGGCTGGCGCTCGATGAAGCAGTGCGTGAACGGCCGTGCGCCGCCGCGCTCGGCGAGGCGCACGGCCAGCGCCAGATTCGACGGCCCGAAGCCGACGCCGATCAGGTCGAATACGGTTTCTCTCTGCATGTCTCTCAGCTCCCTTGTCGGTGAAACCGGCGCGTCAAACATGACGGCCGGCAAAGAACGTCTCGCGCTGCGTGCACATCCACAGCGGCTGCGCGTCGGCAAGCGTCAGCCGGTGCTGCCGCGCGAAGCCGTGCCGCGCGAGGGTGTCGACGACCCACGCACGGCCGGCCGGGACCGCGCAGCCGACCGTTTCGGTGCGCAGGTCGTCGAGAAACAGGTAATGGACGACGCACGGCAGCCAGCCGGCCACCCAGTGCGGGCCACGCCAGCGCGACGCGCCGACCAGCATCCGCAGCCCGCGGTCGTAGTCGCGCGCGCCGACGTGCGGCGCAAGCGGGTCTTCCTTCAGCCAGTACGCCTCGACATACGCGAACGGTTCGCCGTCGAAGCAGCCGACGAGCGGCGTGACGTGCGGATCGGCATCGGGCCCCGTGCCGCCGGCACCGGGCTGCGCACCCGGCCAACCGTCGCGCACGCGCGGCTCGTCGAACCATTGCGCGACGCGCGCGGCGTCTTCGCCCGGCTGCCAGCCGCGCAGCGTGAAACGCATACCGAGCGCCGGCAGGTCGCGCGCATACACGTCGCCGCGCGGCGCGGGCGGCCGGCGCGGATGACGCCGGCCGTCGGTCAGCATCGGCAGCGTCGCGCACGGCACCCGCGTGCCGACGCGCCACAGATCGGCCTGCTGGGCCCAGCCTTCGCGCATGCACAGGCCGCCGTCGGCGAGCACGCCGCTCGTGCGCAGCGCGTCGAGCGCGACCGCCGGCCACGCGGCTGGGTCGAGCCGGATCGCCGCGTGGCGCGCGGCGTCCGAAAACGCGGCCGCGAGCGCGGCCAGCAGCGCGCGGCGCTGGTCGGCCGGCGCCGCGCGATGGTTGTACGCGACGAGGCGCAGCGCGCCGTCGTCGCCGAGTTGCGCGCGCAGCAACTGCGCGCCGATGCCGTCGCCCTGCGCGACGCGGATTTCCGCGCCGTCGCGCACGGCGTACAGGCCGTCCGCGAACGCGAGGCGGTATGTATCGAGCATCGTGAAGCCGTCCGGACGCACTTCAGCGAGCATCGCGCACCTCCTGCTCCGCTTCGGCCGGTGCGTCGATACGCGTGGCGAGCGCCGCGAGCGTCGGCGCCGCGAACACGTCGGCGACCGTTAGCGCGTGGCCGGCACGGGCGGCCGCATCGACGAAGCGCACCACGTCGAACGAGCTCGCGCCGGCTTCGAACAGATCGGCATCGGGCGCGGGTGCGGCCGTCGCGAACGTGTCCGACCACAACGCGGCGAGCGCGGCCGCCGTGTGCGGTACGCGCGACGACTCGGCGGCGTGCGACGCGTGGCCTGCCGGTGTAGCCGCTTGCGCGACGAACAGCGCATCGGACGTACCGAGCGCCGCTTCCGGTGCACCGGCGAACCGCGCGACTTCGTCGTGATAGACGTCGACGAGCGCATCGACGAAACGGTCGTCGAGCAGTTCGTCCGCATACGAGAACGCGGCGCTCACGCGGCCGTCCGGATGCTCGATGACGTCCAGCTCCAGCGTGAACACCACGCGATGACGCACATCGTCGAACGCGTCGAGCGACAGGCCGGCCCAGTCGCGCGCGGCGGCGCCGGTCGGGCGCAGGTAGTTGAACATCACCTGGAACAGCGGATTGGCCTGCGCGGCACGCGGCGCGCGCAGCGCGGCGACGACGTCCGCGAACGGCACGTCGGCATGCGCATACGCGGCAAGCGCCGTGTCGCGTACCTGGGCGAGCAGGTCCGCGCGGCGAGCCGCGGGATCGAGCCGCGTGCGCACCACCACCGAGTTGATGAAGAGCCCGAGCGCGTCGTGCGCCGCGTCGCCCGTCAGTTCGCGTGTCGATGCGAGCACGCCGACCGGCTGGTCGGCCGCGCCCGTCACGCGGAACAGCGCGGTGTTGAGCGCCGCGTGCAGCAGCATCGGCAACGTCGCGTGTGCGGCCGACGCGGTGTCGCGCGCAGCGCGGATCAGCGCCGCGTCGAACTCGAACGCGATGCGCGCCGCACGCCATTGCGGGACGGCCGGCGCGTCGGCGCGCTGCGGCAGCACGGACGACGGCAGGTCGGCGAGCGCGTCGCGCCAGTACGCGACACGCGTCGGGCGGCAAGGTGCCGGCAGCACGAGCGACGCGTTGCCCGCCGATGCCGATGCCGATGCCGATGCCGATGCCGATGCCGATGATGCCGCTTCGCCGCGCACCCGTGCGACATAGCGCGCACGCACCGCATCGAGCCACAGCTCGATCGATTCGCCATCCGACACGATGTGATGAATCGTGACCGACAGCACGTGATCGTCCGCGCCGAGCTTCAGCACGCGTGCGCGCCACAGCGGCGCATCGGCCGCGAGATCGAACGGCGCGAGCGCATCGGCATCGGTCAGTGCCGCCGCGCGGGCGAGCGCATCGGACTGCGCGGACAGGTCGACGACCGGGATTTCGACACCAACGTGCGCATCGATCCGCTGACCGGGCAGCGCGCCGTCGCGCATCACGAGCCGGGTGCGCAGCGCCGGATGCGCAACCGCCGCAGCCGAGAACGCCGCGCGCAGCGCATCGACGTCGAGCGGACCGCGCACGCGCAGCGCGACCGGAATGTTGTACGCGGCGTTGTCCGGCTGTGCGCGCCACAGGAACCACAGGCCCAGCTGCGCGGGCGACAGCGGCCAGACGCCGTGCGCATCGGGTTTGACCACCGCGACGCCCGGCGCCGCGGCGCCCGCGTGTGCGGCGCGCGGCGCATCGGCGACCTGGCGCGCGTACTGCGCGAGCACCGGCGCTTCGAACAGCGCGCGCACCGGCACGTCGCGGCCGAGCCGTTCGGCCACGCGCGTCGCGACGCGCACCGCGGCCAGCGAATGGCCGCCGAGTTCGAAGAAGTGATCGCCGCGGCCGACGCGTTCGACGTTCAGCACGTCGCGCCAGATCGCCGCCAGCGCGGCTTCGTCGCCGTCGTGCGGCGCTTCGTACGCGCGTTCGACGCGCACCGGCACCGGCAGCCGCGCGCGGTCGACCTTGCTGTTCGCGTTACGCGGCAGCGCATCGAGCACGATCAGTTGCGCGGGCACCATGTAGTCGGGCAGCGTGCGGCGCAGATGCGCGTCGAGCGTCGCGGCTTCGACCGGCTGCGCGGTCGCCTGGGCGTCGGCGGTCAATTCGACGTACGCGACGAGTTGCGCGTGCGCGCCCTGCCCGTGCACGACCGCGCACGCTTCGCGCACCGCATCGTGCGCGGCAAGCTGCGCCTCGATCTCGCCGAGCTCGATGCGCAGCCCGCGCAACTTCACCTGGTGATCGACGCGGCCGATGAAGTCGAACACGCCATCCGCGCGGCGGCGCACGAGATCGCCGGTGCGGTACAGGCGCGCACCCGGCGCGCCGTACGGATCGGGCACGAAGCGCTCGGCCGTCAGCGCGGGACGATCGAGGTAGCCGCGCGCGACGCCGATCCCCTCGCCGCCCAGATACAGTTCGCCGATCACGCCGACCGGCAGCGGATGCAGCCGCGCATCGAGCACATGCGCGGTGCGCGCGCCGACGAGCGTGCCGATCGGCAGATACGCGGCGTCGCCGAGTTTCGCGAGATCGTCGCCGGGGCGGAACATCCACAGCGTCGGCGTGATCACGGTTTCGGTCGGGCCATAGCCGTTGACGATGCGCACGTTCGGCATCGCGCGGCGCAGCATCGCGAACGCCTCGCGCGACGTCGCTTCGCCGCCGACCGTCAGCGAACGCAGCGTCGGCGGCGCGCCGTGCGCGAGCGCCCATTCGGCCAGCTGCGCGGCGCAGCCGGGCGGCACGTAGGTCATCGTCACGCCGTCGCGCATCATCATCGCGCAGGTCTGCGCCGGCGGCCACAGCACGTCGGCCGTCACCGACACGGCGGCGCCCGACAGGTATTGCGAAAACCAGCCTTCGTGCGCGCCGTCGAAGTTGACCGACTGGAACAGCAGGAACACGTCGTTCTCGGTTGCGCCGTAGCGCTTCGCGATCGCGTCGCAATGCCGCGCGAACGCCGCATGATCGACGATCACGCCTTTCGGCTTGCCGGTCGAACCCGACGTGTAGATCGCATACGCGGCGTGGCCGGGCAGCACGTCGGGCAGCGCGACGCCGGCGGCTTCGTCGAGCGCGTCGACCTGGTCCGCACGCCAGATGCGCAGTCCGCGCACGTCGGGCAGCGATCCGGCGCTCGCGCCATCGGTCAGCACGTGCGCGATCCCCGCATCCGCGACGATCTGCGCGAGCCGCTCGCGCGGATGGGCCGGATCGAGCGGCACGAACGCGGCGCCCGACTTCAGCACCGCGATCAGCGCGACCAGCAGGTCGACCGAGCGCTGCAGCGCGACGCCGACGCGCATTTCCGGCCGCACGCCGGCCGCGACGAGGTTGCGCGCGATGCGGGCCGCGCGCGCATCGACCTCGCCGCGCGTCAGCGCGCGATCGATATCGGCGACGCCGCGTGCGTCGGGCCGCGCGTGCGCATGCGCGGCGATCCGTGCATGCACCGGGACGAACGGCTCCGCTTCGGCCGCGCCCGCCCGCGCGTTCCATGCGAACAGTTGCGCACGTTCGTCGGCCGGCAGCCAGTCGAGATCGCCGATCGGCAACGCCGGGCGCGCGAGCGCATCGCCGAGCAGCGTGACGAAGCGGGCGGCGAGCCGCGCGATCGCGTCGGCATCGAACAGATCGAGCGCGTAGATGAACGCGGCGTCGAACGTGCCGTCGGGCGTCGCCTCGACGGCAAGCGTCAGATCGAATTTCGCGGACGGCGTGCCGGACGGCAGCAACGTCGCCGTTGCCGCGCCAAGCGCCGGCAGCGCGCGGCGTTCGCCATATGCGGCCATCACCTGGAACAGCGGATGGTGGCTCGCGCTGCGCGGCACGCCGAGCGCGTCGACCACCTGTTCGAACGGCACGTCCTGGTGCATCTGCGCATCGACGAGCGCGCGCTGCGTACGCGCGACCAGCGCCGCGAAATCGCCGTGCGCGGGCACGTCGACGTCGATCGCGAGCGTGTTCACGAAGAAGCCGATCAGCCCGGCGGTTTCCGCGCGCTCGCGGTTCGCGGCCGGCACGCCGACGCAGATCCGCGCGTCGCCGGTCGCGCGCGCGAGCAGCGTGTCGAGCGCCGCGAGCAGCACTGCGAACGGCGTCGCGCCGGCGGCGGCCGCGAACGCGCGCAGTTGCGCACCGGTGCGCGCGTCGAGAGAAAACACGTGACGCGCGCCGCGCGCGCTGCGGCGGGCCGGCCGCGCGGCCGCACCGGGCAGCGTGATCACGCCGCGCTGCGGATCGACGCGTTCGCGCCAGAACGCGAGCTGCCGCTCGCGCTCGCCCGCATCGAGCCAGCGGCGCTGCCACAGCGCGTAGTCCGCATACTGGATCGGCAACGGCGCGAGCGGCACCGGCTCGCCCGAAGCGTAAGCGCGATAGAACGCCGCGAGCTCGTACAGCATCACGTCCGACGACCAGCCGTCCGACACGATGTGGTGCACGGTCAGCGCAAGCCAGTGACGGGTCGCGTCGAAGCGGATCAGATGCGCGCGCATCAGCGGCGCGGTGCCGAGATCGAACGCGTCGGCTTCGTCTGCCGCCGCGACGCTTTCCGCGCGTGCGGCGCGCTCGCCTTCGGACAGCGCTTCGAGATCGGTCTCGCGCCACGGGCACCGCAGCGGCGGATGGATCGTCTGTGCGACGCCGTCGTCCGCTTCGTCGAACGTCGTGCGCAGCGCTTCATGACGCGCGATCAGCGCATCGCACGCGAGCCGCAGCGCGTGTGCGTCGAGCGGGCCCGTCAGCGCAAGGCGCTCGGTGATGTGATATGCGCCGGGCGCATCGATCAGCCGCGCATGCAGCCACAGTCGCGTCTGCGCGAACGACGCCGGCACGCGGTCGCTGCGCGGCGTGCGCGGCGGAATCGGCAGCACGCGAAAGTCGATGCCGGCCGCACCGAGCTTGTCGAGGAACACCGCGCGCTGCGCGTCGGGCAGTTGCGCGAAACGCGTCGCGAGCGCGAGCCAGTCGGGTTGAGCCTTCGTCATCCGTCGTCCTTATTGGGTTTCCAGTTCGCCGAGCAGCGCGTCGATCGCGCTCGCCGCATCGGTGTCGCCGCGCGCCGCGCACGCCGCATCGATCGCCTCGGCGCAGCGCGCGAGCGTGCGGGTGTCGAACAGCGTGCGCAGCGGCAGCGCGAGGCCCCAGTGCAGGTTCGCCTGCGCATGGGCCTGCGTCGCGAGCAGCGAGTGGCCGCCGAGCAGGAAGAAGTCGTCGTCGCGGCCGATCGCATCCACGTGCAGCACGCGCTGCCAGATCGCCGCGAGCGCGCGCTCCGTGTCGGTCGCGAGTTCGGCGGCCGCGACCGCTTCCCGTACCGGCGCCGGCAACGCATGGCGGTCGCACTTGCCGTTCGGCGTGACCGGCAGCGCGTCGAGCTCGATCAGCTGCGACGGCACCATGTATGCGGGCAACTGCGCGCGCAGCGCGTCCAGCAGAGCCGCGCGGTCGAGCGGGCCCGCGTCGCCGCGTGCGACATAGCCGATCAGCTGTTCGTCGCGCACGATCACGACCGCGTCGTGCACGCCCGGCGCCGCGCGCAGCAGCGCCTCGATCTCGCCGGGCTCGATCCGCTGCCCGCGCAGCTTCACCTGCGTGTCGACGCGGCCGAGATAGTCGAGCGCGCCGTCCGCGCGGCGACGCGCGAGGTCGCCGGTGCGGTACATGCGCGCGCCTGGCACGAACGGATCGGGCACGAAACGCTCGGCGGTCAGCGCCGGGCGGCCGAGGTAGCCGCGCGCGAGGCCCGCGCCCGCGAGATACAGCTCGCCTGTCGCGCCGGCCGGCACCGGCTGCCAGGCCGCGTCGAGCACGTGCAGTTGCAGGTTCGCGATCGGATGGCCGATCGGCACCGCGACGGCATTCGCATCGTCGGCGCCGCAGGTCCAGTGCGACACGTCGATCGCGGCTTCGGTCGGCCCGTACAGGTTCACGAGCGTCGCGTTCGGCAACAGCCGCGCGACCTTCGCGACGAGTTCGGGCGCGAGCGCCTCGCCGCTCGCGACGATCAGGCGCACGCTGTCGCATTGCGCGGCCGCCGAGAAATCGTCGAGATACGCGGCGAACGCGGCGAGCATCGACGGCACGAAATGCAGCACCGTCACGCCGTGCGCGTGGATCGCGGCCGCGAGGCGCGCCGGGTCGCGGTGGTCGCCCGGCGCGGCGATCGCAAGCTTCGCGCCGATCGCGAGCGGCCACACGAATTCCCACACCGACACGTCGAAGCCGAACGGCGTCTTGTGCAGCACGACGTCGTCGCGCGTGAGCCGGTACGCGTGCTGCATCCACGCGATCCGGTTCGCGAGCGCGCCGTGCGAGTTGCCGGCGCCCTTCGGCTTGCCGGTCGAGCCGGACGTGTAGATCAGGTACGCGAGCTGCGCGTCGTCGACGATGTCGGCCGCGGTGTCGGCGGCGCTCGTGTCCGCTGCGTCGGCGAGCAGATCGGCGAGCGTCAGCAGTTGCGTCGTCGCGTCGTCGCCGAGCGCGGCCTCGACTTGCGCGCGCAGATGCGGTTGCGTGATCGCGACCGCCGGCCGCGCATCGCGCAGCAGATACGCGATGCGCTCGGCCGGATAGTCGGGATCGACCGGCAGGTACGCGGCGCCGGCCTTCAGCACGCCGACGAGCGCCGTCACCATGTCGAACGAGCGCTCGACGCACAACGCGACGGGCGTGTCGGGCTTCACGCCGCGCCGGCGCAATGCGGCGGCCACGCGCGTGGTGTCCCGGTCGAGTTCGCGATAGGTCGCGCGCCGGACGTTGCCGTCGGCGTCCGCCAGCTCGAGCGCGATCGCATCGGGCGTCGCTTGCACGGCTTGTGCGAATTGCAGATGCAGCGGCTGCCGTTGTGCGGCCGGCCACGTCCGCGCGCTGTCCTGCGCACGCGCGAGTGCGTCGCGCGTCGCTTCGTCGGCGATCGACAGCGCGCCGAGCCGCGCGTCCGGCGTGCGGGCCAGCGCATCGAGCGCGCACGCGAACGCGCGGTGCCACGTCTCGACCTGGCGCGCGTCGACGCGCGCGGTGTCGTAGCCGTAGTCGATCGTCAGCTCGGTGCCGCTTTCGATCACGAGCGTCAGCGCGAAATCGGTCGCTTCGATGCTGCGCACGTCGCTGAGCGCGAGCGCGCGCGGATCGGCGTCGCGCGCCGTCGCGTCGACCGGATAGTTCTCGAACACGACGAGCGTGTCGAACAATGCGCCGCCGGAGCCACGCGCCCAGCGCTGGATGTCCGCAAGCGGCGTATGCGCATGTTCGGCCGCGGCCGCGTTCTCGCGCTGCAGCGTCTGCAGCCAGTCGGCTGCGCGCTGCTGCGGCCCGGGCGCCGTGATCACCGGCAGCGTGTTGATGAAGAGGCCGAGCACCGTGTCGACGTCCGCGAGCGCATCGGGACGGCCCGCGACGGTCGCGCCGAACGCGACGGCCGGCTGATGCGTCATCCGCTGCAGCGCCAGCGCCCACGCGCCCTGCACCAGCGTGTTGACGGTCAGTTTCAGCGCGCGCGCCGTCTGCGCGACGCGCGCCATCGCATCCGCGCCGATCGTCGCGCGCCACGTGACCATTTCGGCGTCCGCACGGTCGGCCGCGCGCTCGGCGATCAGCGTCGGCGCGTCGAGGCGCGCGAGCCGTTCGGTCCAGAAGCGCTCGTCCGCGTCGCGGTCGCGCGTGCCGAGCCATTCGATGAAGTCGCGATAGCGCAGCGCCGGGCGGCTCGCGAACGGCGACACCGCATCGGGATCGCGATAGTCGCGCAGCACGTCGGCGAGCAGCCGCGCGGTGCTCCAGCCGTCGAGCAGCACGTGGTGGCGCGTCCACACGACGCGCCACGCGTCGTCGGTCACGCGGATCAGCGTGAGCCGCATCAGCGGCGGCTCGCGCCAGTCGAAGCCGCGCGCGCGGTCGGCCGCGAGCCACGCGTCGAAATCGCGCTCCAGCGTGTCGCCGCGCGTGCGCCAGTCGAGCTGCTCGACCGGCATCCGCGCATGGCGATGCACGCATTGCAGCGGCGCGGCCCCGTCCGGCATCACGCTGGTGCGAAGGATGTCGTGGCGTGCGACCGATGCGGCGAACGCGGCCGCGAGCCGGTCGGCGTCGAGCGCGGTCGCGGTCGCGACGAGCTGGTTCACGTAGCTCGCGTGGCCGGGCGCGAACAGCGCATGAAACAGGATCCCCTGCTGCATCGGCGACAGCGGATACACATCGTCGATCGCGCGCCAGTCGAGCGGCGCGCGCTCGATCGCGGCCTGCGTGAGGCCGGCTGCCTGCGCGAGCGGAAAATCGCCCGGCGTCGCACCGCCGCCGCGATGCGCGAGGCGCGACGCGCACGCGTCGGCGAGCTCGCGCAGCGCGGTTGCGAAGCGTTGCGCGAACGCATCGATCGTCGCGCGTTCGAACTGCGGCGCACCGTACACCCAGTGAACTTTCAGCGTGCGCGTGCCGTCGCGGTCGGTATCGAGATATGCATGGATCGCGAGCGTGTTGCCGAGCGGCCCTTGCGGGTCGCGTTCGATGCCGGTGCCGCCGAAGCGCGGCACGAGCGTCGCGTCGCGCGGTGCATCGAGCTGGCCGAGATAGTTGAACGTGACGCGCGGACGCGGCACCGCGGCCAGCGCCGCGCGCGTCGCCGCGTCGCCGTAGTGCGCGAGCACGCCGAAGCCGAGCCCCTTGTGCGGCACCGCGCGCAGCGTGTCCTTGACCGCGCACAGCGTGTCGCGCGCGGTGGCTTCGACCGGCAGCGTGACCGGATAGTGGCTCGTCAGCCAGCCGATCGTGCGGCTTGCGTCCGCATCGTCGAACAGTGCCTCTCGGCCGTGCCCTTCGAGTTCGACGCGGCACGATGCGGCGCCGTCGTCACCGGTCAGCGCCAACGCGAGCGCGGCGGCGAGCAGTTCGATCGTCTGCGTGCGGTACGCGGCATGCGCGTCGGCGAGCGCGGCGCGGGTCAGCGCCGCATCGATCGTCTGCACGACGACGGCCGCATCGGCGTTCGTCGCCGCTGCGTCCGGATGATCGGGCACGATGTCGCCGCCGTGCGCCATGCCGGCCCAGTATGCGACTTCGGCGGCGAACGGCGATGCCGGCTCGGTGGCAGCGCGCGCGAGGCGAGCCGCCCACGCATCCGCGCGCAGGCCCGGCTGCGACAGGCGCACCGGCGTGCGTTCGGATGCGGCGCGATATGCGGCGTCCAGGTCGTCGAGCAGGATGCGCCACGACACGCCGTCGACGATCGCGTGGTGAATCGCCAGATACAGCTGCGTCGAACCGTCCGGCAGCCGCGCCGCGCACGCGCAGGCGAGCGGCCCGCGGCCAAGATCGAGGCGGCGCTGCACTGCGTCGAAGCGTGCGATCGCATCCGCTTCGTCGCGTGCGGCGACTTCGACGAACGGCAGCGCGTCGTACGGCTCGGCGGCGTCGTTCGCGCGCCATTTCCCGTCCGCGCCGCGCGCGAAACGCTGACGGAACGCGTCGTGATGCGTCAGCAATGCAGCGAATGCACGCGCGAACGCATCGGCGTCGAACGGGCCGCGCACGTCGAACGCGACCGACTGGTTCCAGTGGCCGGGATGCGGCACGTCGAGCGCGAAGAAGCGCTGCTGCGCGGGTGTCAGCAGCGCGCCGGCAGCCGCTGCGGGCCGGGCCGGCGCGCTCGCTTCGGCAGTCGCGGCCGGCGCGGCAGCGGCGGCGGCGACGCCGTCGGTCTTCGCGACGTGCGCGAGTTCGGCAACCGTCGGGCTGTCGAACAGCTGCTTCGGCGTGAAACGCACGCCGCGCTTGCGCGCGCGTGCGATCACCTGCAGCACGAGGATCGAATCGCCGCCGAGTTCGAAGAAGTTGTCGTCGCGGCCGACGTGCGGCGCCTTCAGCACCGCTTGCCAGACTTCCGCGAGCGCCGTTTCGACCGCGCCGCGCGGCGCGTCGCCCGCAGCCGCGGCCACCGGCGCGACGGCCAGCTCGCGCAGCGCCGCGCGATCGACCTTGCCGTTCGCGGTGACAGGCAGGCGCGCGAGCGCGACGAACTGCGCGGGCACCATGTAATCGGGCAGCGTGGCGCCGAGCGCCGCGCGCACGGCGGCTTCGTCGAAGGCCGCGCCGTCGCGCATCACGACGAACGCCGCGAGCCGCGTGCGGCCGTCGGTTTCGATCGCGAGCGTCTCGGCCTGCGCGATCGGTGCGGCCGCGCGCACCGCCGCGCTGACCTCGCCCGGTTCGACGCGATAGCCGCGAATCTTCACCTGATCGTCGATGCGGCCGACGAACGCCAGACGGCCGTCCGCGCGCAGCCGCACACGGTCGCCGGTGCGATACAGGCGCGCGCCCGGCGTGAACGGATCGGGCACGAAGCGCTCGGCGGTCTGCGCGGGCCGGTTCAGGTAGCCGCGCGCGACGCCCGGGCCGCCGAGATACAGCTCGCCCGTCGCACCGGCGGGCACGCACGCGCCGAACGCGTCGAGCACCAACGCGCGCGCATTCGGCAGCGGCACGCCAAGCGGCACGCCGCTTGCGGCGTCGCGCGCGCCGGCGGCGATCGATGCGGTGTCGCACGCGATCGCGCCGACGGTCGCCTCGGTCGGCCCGTAATGGTTGATCACGCGGCAGGCCGGCGCGAGCGCGGCAATGCGCGCGACGAGCGCCCACGTGAGCGTTTCGCCGCCGGTCACGAGCGCGTGGCGCGGCAGCACGTCGGCCGGCACGCGCGCGTCGAGCAGCGCCTGCAGGTGGCTCGGCACGATCTTCAGCACGCCGACATCGCGGCTGCGCATTTCCTCCGCGAACAGGTCCGGATCGAACGCACACGCGGCCGGCAGCAAATGTAGCGTGCGGCCCGCGCACAGCGCGCCGAACAGGGTCGTGTGGCCGAGGTCGGCCGCGACGGTCGACACCATCGCGAACGACGCGTCCGGTGCGAACGCGAGTTCGTCGAGCATGCCCTGCACGTAATCGGCCAGCGCGCCGTGCGACACGACGACGCCCTTCGGCGTGCCGGTCGACCCCGACGTGTAGATCAGATAGGCGCCCTGCTCCGGATGCGGCGCGACGCGCACGCCGGCCGCATGCGCGACCGTCGCGTCCTGCGCGAGCGTGTCGACGTCGAGCGGCTGCGCATCGCTGCCCGCCGGCCACGCGGCCATATCGGCGACGAGCGCCCAGCGCGCGCCGCAATCGGCGGCCGCGGCCGCCAGACGGGCGGCCGGCTGCGCCGGATCGAGCAGCACGGCGAGCGCACCGGCCTTCAGCGCGCCGAGCAAACCGACGACGAAGCGAACCGAACGTTCGGCGCAGACGATCACCGGCGCTTCGGCCGTCGCGCCGCGCAGTGCGAGCGCGTGCGCGATCCGGTTCGACGCGTCGTCGAGTTCGGCGAACGTCAGCGATGCCGACGCATCGGCGAGTGCAACCCGATGCGGATACGCAGCCGCCTGACGCGCGAACGCGGCGACGATGTCGGCGTGCTCGACGTGCAGCGCGCGGCCGTCGCGCGGCTGGCGCGTGGCCGGCGACGCGTCGCAACTCAGCGCGGCCGTCGTGCAGTGCGGCGCGTGGGCGGCGGACGCGACGAGTGCCGCATAGCTGTCGAGCCATGCGCGCGCGGTATCGTCATCGATGCAGTCGGTTGCATAGGCGGCGACGAGCTCGATCCCGCTCGCGTCGTCGGTGAAGTCCAGCGCGAAGTCGAAGCGGGCAGCGAGATCGGGGCCGGGCGTCGCGACGGCCGTCGCACCCGGCAGCACGCTGTCGTGCCGCGCGTCGAACTGCTGTGCGAACTTCACGCGCAGCCATTCGTCGCCGCGCTTCACAGGCGGCTTCACCGCATCGACGACGCGCTCGAACGGCACGTCCTGATGCGCGACCGCGTCGAGCGCCGCCGTGCGTGCCGCATCGACCAGCGCGCGGAACGGCAGCGTCGGCGCGACGCGCACGCGCAGCGCCACCGTGTTCAGGAACAGGCCGAGCAGCGCGCGCGTTTCCGGGCGCTGGCGATGCGCGACCGGCACCGCGACGACGATGTCCGTTTCGCCGGTCACACGCGACAGCCACGCGTCGAGCGCGGCGAGCAGCACCGTGAAGACCGTCGCCTGCGCGTCACGGGCGAGACGCCGCACGTCGGCCGCGACCGCGTCGGGCAAGCGCACCGACATGCGCGCGCCATGCAGCGAGCGCGTCGCGCCGGGCTGGCGGTCGACCGGCAGCGCGAGCGGGCCCGGCACGTCGCGCAATGCGCCGCGCCAGTAATCGAGCTGACGCTCGCCCTCGCCGCCGGCGAGCATGTCGCGCTGCCAGTCCGCGTAGTCCGCGTACTGGATCGGCAGCGCCGGCAGCGCCGGCTCGCGCCCTTGCGCATACGCACAATACGCGGCCGACAGTTCGTCGAACGCGCAGCGCGAGCTCCAGCCGTCGGTAATCGCGTGATGCGCGGTCAGCAGCAGCCGATGGCGGTCGTCGGCGAGCACGACGAGCGTCGCGCGCAGCAGCGGCCCGCGCGACAGATCGAACGGCGCCCCCGCATCGCGTTCTGCAATGCGCGCGGCTTGCGCATCGCGTGCGGCCGTCGGCTGGTCGCGCAGGTCGACCGTCGCGATCGCAACCGGCAGATGCGCGTGGATGCGCTGCATCACGACGCCGTCGTCGTTGTCGACGAGCGTCGTGCGCCACGCGTCGTGCCGCTCGATCACGTGATCGAGCGCCCGTTGCAGCGCGGCGCGGTCGAGCGCGCCGTCGATCGTCCAGTGCGCGGCGATGTGATACGCGGCGCTCGCATCGCGCGTTTGCGCGAGCACCCAGAAGCGTTGCTGCGCGAGCGACGCCGCGCGATCGACATGCGGCGCATTCGATGCCGCGGCATCGGCCGGCGCCCGGCGTGCCGGAATCGCGGCCAGCGGCTCGCCGGTTTCGCGTTCCGCCCGATCGACGTGCGCGGCCAGTTCGGCCAGCGCCGGATCGGCGAACAGCATGTCGAGGCGCAGGTTCACGCGCAGCGCGGCGCGGATCGCGGCCTGCAGCTGCATCACGGCGAGCGAATCGGCGCCCAGCGCGAAGAAGCGATCGTCGCGCGACGGCGTCGTATCGAGGCCGAGCAGCGTTTGCCAGAAGCCGGCGATCTGCTGTTCGGCCGGCGTACGCGGCGCGTCGCCCGCGGCTTGTTCGCCCTCGCGCGCGGCGGCGATGCGCTCGCGCAGCGCCGCGCGGTCGATCTTGCCGTTCAGCGTATACGGCAGCGCGTCGCAGCGCACGAACCGGTGCGGCTGCCATGCGGCGGGCAGCTGCGCGCCCACGTGCGCCTTCAGCGCTGCATCGTCGGCTGCCGCGCGCAGCGCGACGCATGCGATCAATCGCGTCGGCCCGTTCCCCGTTTCGGCGATCACGGCCGCATCGGCCACCGCCGGATGCGTGCGCAGGCATGCGGCGATTTCCGCGGGCTCGACGCGCACGCCGCGCACCTGCACCTGATCGTCGAGCCGGCCGAGATAGTCGAATGCGCCGTCGGCGCGCAGCCGCGCGAGGTCGCCGGTGCGGTACACGCGCGCGCCGGGCTCGCCGTCGGCATCGGGAATGAAGCGTTCGGCCGTCAGCGCCGGGCGGCCGTGATAGCCGCGTGCGATACATGCGCCGCCGAGCAACAGCTCGCCGCCGTCGCCCGTCTCGCCCGATGCGCGTTGCGCGTCGCGATCGATGCGCGCGACGCGCGGGCCGATCACGCGGCCGATCGGCAGCGACGCATACGCATCGTCCGCGGCCAGCACCGGCGTCTCGCCCGGCTCGACCGGCCACAGCATCGGCGAGATCACGGCCTCGGTCGGCCCGTAGCCGTTGATCAGGCGTACCGACGGGAACGTGCGTCGCACGAACTCGAACGCCTGCTGCGGCAGCGCTTCGCCGCCGAACGCAAGCACGCGCAACGCAGGCGGCACACCATCGCGCGCGGCCACCGCCGCGAATTCGCGCAGATACGCCGGCGGAAACGCGGCGACGTTGACCGACTCGCGCACCATCAGCGCATGCGCGGCATCCGGCGCGAACGGCTGCGGCGGCGCAATGGTCACGCTCGCGCCCACGGCCAGCGGCGCGAGCCAGCATTCGTGCGCGGCATCGAAATTGACCGACGCGAAATGCAGCAGGCGATCATCGCCCCCGATCGGCAGCGCGGCCGCGAGCGCGTCGCAATGCGCGGCGAGCGGCCCGTGCTCGACGACGACCGCCTTCGGCGTGCCGGTCGAGCCCGACGTATAGATCATGTAGGCGGCCGCGCGCGGATGTACGGGCGCATCTTCGTCGCCGGCGAAGGCAGCGGCATCGCTTTCGTCACCTTCCGCCGACGTCACGTCGAACGCGTGTTCGAACGGCGCGCCGAGCGCCGCGCGGCCGGCCGCGTCGGCGATTCCGTGACGCAATTGCGCATCCTGGACGATCCAGCTCAGACGCGCGGCGGGATGACGCGGATCGAGCGGCACGAACACGCCGCCCGCCTTCAGCACGGCCAGGAGCGCGACGAAGAGCTCGCACGAGCGCTCGACGCAGACGCCGACCCGCACTTCCGCGCCGACACCAGCCGCCCGCAACCGGCGGGCCAACTGCGACGCGCGCGCGTCGAGCGCGCCGCGCGACATGCGCAGGTCGTTCTGGAAAGGCGCGGCGAGCGCGGGTGCGTCGGGCGCAACGCGCGCCTGTTCGCGGATTCGGTGGTGCAACGCAGTCTGGAAACTCGTCATGTGCGTGAAGTCCTTCGGTCCGGCCGCTTCGGCCAAGTCTCGGGGCCGCTTGGGCGGCTTCACTGGTGTGACGAACGGCGCGGCCGATTTTTTACCGTTTTGCACGCAAAGTCCCAACCGACGCATTTTTTGAAGGCACCGCTAAATATTTGCGCGCGCCGTTCGTCTATCTGATGGGAAAGCCGCAGCCGGGCCCGGCCCGCGCGCCGCTTTCGCGTCAGTTTTGCCGTTTCCGCAGGGTTTGCCTGCCCTTCCATTTACCGACGTTGCCGATGACCGCTGCCCACGAGCCTTCTTCCCCGCCGTCCCTCGACGCTTCTCCCGGCCGCCCCGCGGCCCGCCTGATCCTCGCGCTGCTGCGCGAAAGCCGCGCGTCGCTCGCGCTGGCGCTCATCGCGTGCGTGCTCAACGGCGTCGCGAGCGTGCTGCTCGTCGCGACGCTGAACCGAGCGCTCGCGACGCCCGGCGCCGCCGACGCGGCGCTCGCGTGGCGCTTCGCGCTGTGCGCGGTGATCGCGCTCGTCACGCGGATCGTGTCGGGCACGCTGTTCGCACGGCTGTCGCAGGACACGATGGCGCGGCTGCGCGTGCATCTCGCGCGGCGCGTCGGCGCGGCCGAGCTGCGAGACATCGAACGGATCGGCGCCGCGCCGGTGCAGTCGGTGCTGACCGACGACGCGACCAACGTGTCGATGCTGTTCTTCGCGCTGCCGAACCTCGTCATGCACGGCTCGATCGTGTTCGGCTGCCTCGGCTATCTCGCGTGGCTGTCGTGGCCCGTGTGCGCGCTCGCGCTGACCGCGATCGTCGCGGGCTCGCTCGGCTACCACACCGGCGACCGGCGCGCGATCGCGTCGCTCGAAGCGGCCGGGCAAGCGCAGGACCGCCTGTTCGGCTATCTCGGCTCGCTGTTCTCCGGCGCGAAGGAGCTGAAGCTGCACGACGCGCGCGCGCGCCAGTTCGTCGACGGCCAGCTCGGCGCCGCGATCGGCGAAGTGCGCGACCATCGGCGCCGCGCGTTCAGCGCGTATGCGGTCGGCGTCGGCTGGATCATCTTCCTGTTCTACGTGTTCCTCGGCGCGGCCGCGTTCTGGCCGCAGCTTGGCGTGCATGCGGATGCGAACACCGCGGCCGGCTACGTCGTCGTGTTCCTGTTCATGCTGGTGCCGCTCGACGGGCTGCTGAACAACCTGCCGACCGTCAATGCAGCGCGCGTGTCGCTCGGCCGGATCGAAGCCGTGATGGCCGAGTTCGGCGCGCTGCGCACGGTGCCGCCGGCAAGCGAAGCACCCGACGTGCCGCCCGCCGGAACGATCACGCTGCGCGGCGTCACGCACGCGTATTTCCACGAACGCGACGAACGGATGTTCCGGATCGGGCCGATCGACCTGACGATCCGGCCGGGCGAGCTCGTGTTCATCGTCGGCGGCAACGGCAGCGGCAAGACCACGCTCGCGAAGGTGCTGACGGGGCTCTACGAGCCGGAGGAAGGCACGATCGAGGTCGATGGCCGCACGATCGGCTGGCGCGAGCGCGCCGCGTACCGGCAGCGCTTCAGCGCGGTGTTCAACGACTTCCATCTGTTCGATGCGTTGCTCGGCATCGTCGATCCGGACGACCCGGCGCGCGCGCAGGCCGACGCGCGCGCGAACGCGCTGGTCGCGAAGCTCGCGCTCGATCACAAGGTGAAGGTCGTCGACGGCGCGTTCTCGAACCGCGCGCTGTCGACCGGGCAGCGCAAGCGGCTCGCGCTCGTCGTCGCGTATCTGGAGGACCGGCCGTTCTACCTGTTCGACGAATGGGCGGCCGACCAGGATCCGTCGTTCAAGGCCGTGTTCTACGAGCAGCTGCTGCCCGAACTGCGCGCGCGCGGCAAGGCGGTGATCGTGATCACGCACGACGACCGCTATTTCGGTCTCGCCGACCGGCTGCTGAAACTCGACAACGGGCAGATCGTCAGCGATACGACGCCCGCGCGGTTGCGCGCGCGGGATGGCGCCGATGTGCTGAGCGCGTAAGGTCGCGTCGTCCGCGGCCGCCTGCGCACTGAGAATGCGGCGCGTGGGCGGCCGATATCCTTCAGAGGATCGGAGAGAGTCGAAAGAGCTGGAAGACGGGAAAAATACGGTTCGGCGTGCTCGCGCGACGCTACTGCGATGCCGCGCAACGACCCTCCCTGCGACACGCCGATCACCGCAACGCGGCATCGGGCCACGCCACCGCGCCCCGCCCGATGCCAACCCGATCGCTCAGCGCGCGGCCGGCAGCTTCAGCATCGTATCGGTCATCACGTCGGCCAGCTTCAGCGCCGACATCGGCCCGCCGAACCCCCAGATGTTCCGCTCGATCAGCGCGATCCGGTGTTCGCGCAGCGCGGGCACGAAACGCCACACCGGCGAATCGAGTTTCGACGACAGCGGCACGTCCATCCCCGTCGCAGTGACGAACAGCACGGCGAGATCGCGCTGCGTGAGCAGATCGGCGGACGTCACGTAAAGCGTGCCTTCCCGCGTCGGCTTCTTCGGCCACGGGTTCAGCCCGAGCGCGCGCGCAAGCCCCGCCGACGTGCTGTTGCCCGTATACGCCCAGTAACGGTCGGGCAGCCCGAGATCCTGCAACACCGCGATGCGCTCGCCGCTACGGCCGGCCGCGTCGAGCCGCGACGCATTGCGGGCGATCCCCGCGTCGAGTTGCGCTTCGACCGCTTGCGCGCGTGCGTCGCGCCCGGTCACGTGACCGATCGTCCGGAAGATCTGCCGCATCCAGTCGAGTTGCGTGACGGGCACGCCGTCTTCGGACACGTTCGGGCTGAACTGGAACAGGATCGTCGGCGCGATCCGGTCGAGCGCGGCGAAGATCGGCGCATGGCGAAAGCCGACGCCGATGATCAGATCGGGCTTCACCGCGGCGATCGCCTCGAGCCCCGGCTCCTGCCGCGAGCCGATGTCGGTCACGTGCGCGAGCCGATCGCTCTCGTAGCCGAGCCAGCCAGGGTAGAACGCGGTGTCGGCCATGCCGGCCGGTACGATGTCGAGCGCGAGCACGCTCTCCGCGAACATGAAGTCGAGCGCGACCACGCGCTGCGCCCGCACGGGCATCGTCGCGCTCGCCTGCGACACGACGGGGTTGCCGGCAAGCGCCCGGCCCGACGGTGAAACCGCGCTGCCGTCGCCCGCACGCGCGTTGGCGGCGGCCGCGACGGCCGGCGCGACCAGCGCCGCGCCGAGTGCGGGGAGCGCACAGAGCGCCCCGAGCACATGCCGGCGGCCGGCATGCACGAGAGGCGTCAGCGGATCGCGTCCTGCTCGGCCAGCGCCGCGTCGTCCATCGTCAAAAGCAGAGGGCAGCTTCCACACAGTTGCGTTTCTCCAGGAATTTCATAGCGCAGGCAGCACACGCGGCGCGCGCGAAACGGCGTCGGCAGCAGCGGCGAGCGCGGCACGGCGTCGCGCACCGGCATGCGCAGCGGATTCGGTTCGCCATGGACGCACGACGCGCCGAACAGCCAGCTCGCATCGCGAGCGCGATCGGCTGCGCACGGCAGCGAGCGGTACGTGCCGAGCAGATAGTCGAGCAGGTTGCCCGCGTTGCTCCACAGCACGCGCGGCGTCACGCGGCCCAGCGCCGCGAGCAGATCGATCACCGCGCCGAGATGCGCGACGAGCCCCGCATAGCGCGGCGCGGGTTCGTCGCACGGTGCGCCGAGCGCGTCGCGCGCGAAATACAGCGCGGCCGGCATCCCGTCGTCGAGTGCGACGAACGTGCGCGTCGGCGCCATGTCGAGCGGCCGGCCGAGCGTGAGCGCGGCGACCACGCCGGCGGGCGCCGCGCGGCCGAAGTAGTACTTGCTCCATTGCGACATCAGCGCGCGCGCATGCCGCCCCGGATCGCCGCCGTAGTGGCGGACCATCGCGTCGAGCATCGCGTCGCGATGATCGGGCAGCGCGCCGACCGGCACGACGATGCGGCCCGGCGCGTGCGCGTCGTCCGGCATGCCGAGCCATACGGCGTCGAGATACCCGGCGAACGGCTCGGGCGCGAACGCCGAGAAGCGCGTCGCGCGTGCGCCGTCGAGCGCCGGCGTCATCGTCCCGCGCGCCGCGCGCGGCGCCCCTCGACGATCAGCAGCCCGAGCAGGTATGGCGCGCCGATCAGCGCCGTCAGCACGCCGGCCGGCACCTCACGCGGCGCGACGGCCGTGCGGGCTGCGAGGTCGGCGAAGCCGAGAATCAGCGCGCCGCATGCGGCCGCGAGCCACATGCGCGTGCGGTGCCGGCGCGCGCCGAGCATCGTCGCGACGTGCGGCGCCATCAGGCCGATGAAGCCGACCGGCCCGACCGCCGCGACGGCCG
>NZ_CABVPL010000068.1 GCF_902499045.1 Burkholderia latens
AGAGCTTCGCGCCCGACAGCAGCGCGGTCGCGCCGCTGCCCGCGACGATCGCGTGCGCGCCGGCGCCCGTCGTCGCGACGGTCGTGCCGTCGAGCGCAAGCGTCGAAGCCGCGCCCGTCACGAAGAAGCCGCGGGCGTCGTCGCCGGCGGTACGCACGACGCTCGCCGCGTCGGCCGCGATGCGCGCGCCGGCGCCCGTCGACGACAGCGCGTCGGCGCCGTTGCCGGTCGTGCCGATCTGCGTGCCCGCCAGCACGATCGTCGCGTTCGTGCCGAGGTTGTCGATGCCCTTGCCGGCGCCGCCCACGGCGATTGACGTCGCGCTGGCCGCGATCCCGCCGTCCGATACGGTCGAGTCGATCAGCACGCCGTCGGCGCTGCCGTTCGCGATGACCGCGCCGGCGCCCGACAGCGCGACCGATGCGCCCGCGCCCGTCAGGTGCACGCCCGCGACGCCGTCGTCGGCTTCGATCGTGCCTGCGTTCGTCAGCGTCGCCGATGCGCCCTGCACGAGCGCCCCCGTGCCGTTGGCGACGCGGATCTTCGACGCGTTGTTCACCGTGCCGAGCGCGCCGACCACGACGCCGGTCGAACCGGCGCCGGTCAGCAGCACCGTGTTGCGGTTCTCGAGCGTGCCGAGGTTCTGCGCGACGAAGCCGGTCACGCCTGTGGTCGACGACGTGACCGGCGCATCGTTGGTCAGCGTCGTCGCGACCGGCGTGCCGGTATTCGCGCCGGCGAGGTCGTGCGCCTGGCCGTCCACGACGCCCGCGATCGCGCCGGCCGCGTTCAGGTCGATCGTCGCGCCCGCATCGATCGCGCCTTGCGCGCCGCCTTCGACCGCCACCGCGATGCCGTCCGCGCCGTTCACGTGGTAGACGGCGTCGCCGGTCGACAACGTCGTGCCGGCACCGGTCGCCAGCACGCCGCGCGCGCGTGCGCCGTTCACGTCGGTCGTCAGCGTGCCGGCGGCCGATGCGCCCGTATACGCCGCACCGCTTGCGATGCGGAACAGCGTCGAATCGTCGGTATCGACGCTCAGATGCTGTGCGGCGACGTTGATCTTCGATCCCGCGCCGTATGCGTAGAAACCGGTCTGGTTCGTGCCCGACATGAAGCGCGGCACCGCGTTCGCGCCGACGTCGATGGTCGCACCCGCGCGCGCGTGCACGCCGATCGCGCCGTTGCCCGTCAGGTTCAGCGCGCCGTCGACCGTGGCCTTCGCGCGCGGCCCTTCGGCCCACACGCCGTAATTGCGCGTGTCCGATGCCGGATCGAGTCCGCCGGCGACGTCGATCGTGCCGGTCGACGTCGCGGCCGTCGCGGTCGAGCCGGTGCCGACCACCATGACGCCGATGCCGTTCACGCCGTTCAGCGTGATCGTGCCGGTGTTGGTCACGGTCGCCGCGGTGTCGGCCGCGAGCATGCCGACGTTGGCGAGCGGCGTGCCCGGCGCCGCACCGTTCACGATGATCGAACCCGCGTTGCGTAGCGTGCCGGAGGCCGAGCCGATGCTCGCCATCGCGGCGCCGTTTTGCGTCTGCGAGCCGATCACGATCGTGCCGAGGTTGGCGGCGGTGCCCGACGCGCCGAGCAGGATCCCGTACGCGTGCGCGGACAGCGCGACGTCGTTCGCCGCCGCACCCGGCCCGTACTGGGCCGCGCGGCCCAGGTAGATCGTGCCGCCGGCCTCGTTCGTGAAGCTGCCGCCGGCCGCGAAGCCGCCGATCACCTGGCTGTCGAGTGTCGTCGCATTCACGCCGACGTTGATCGTGCCGGCGTTCGACGCGCTCGCGCCCGACGTCACGCCCGCCGCGTAGTTCTGCAGGTCGGGGCGGTTGCCGTCGAGCGTCCACGCGCCGACGTTCATCACGCCGTTGTTCGTGAACGTCGTGCCCGTGCCGCTCGCGTACACGCCGTTTCCTTCGGTGTACGCGTGGAACCCGAAGTTCTCGGGCGGCGCGCTGCTGCTCGTGTCGACGTTGTCCGCCGACGCATAGCCGGACGAGATCACGCCGTTGTTGACGCCGCTCGCGCCGGTGAGCAGGCGCACCAGCGTGAAATCGCCGGACAGGCGGCCGTCGTTGACGAAGTGCGCGCCGTTTTCCGCGAGGACGGCCGAGCTCGATTCGATCGTATTGGTGCCGCGGAAATCGATCTGGCCGTCCTTGCCGATGTGCAGCGTCGCGTTCGCGCCGGTGCCGTGCATCGCCGACAGATGGTCGATCGGCAGCGTGTTCTTGTCGCCGGCGGATACGTTGTTCGCGTACTGGAAGTTTTGCTGCGCGAACGTGACGGCCTGGCTGAACGCGCTGTCGTACGCGGCCTGCGAGCCGAGCGCACCGCTCTGCACCGAGCGCACGAGGAAGTCGTTGTAGGCCGCGAGCGACGCCGCGTCGCTGACGGTCCACGTGCTGCCGTCGAACGCGGTGAAGGTGCCTGCGTAGTTCGGCACGTCGAGCTGCAGGTTGCCGACGGGGCCGCCGCTTGCGAGATAGTCGCCGGTCGTGAACCAGACCTGGTTGCGCCCGTTCCAGTTGACGACGCTGGGCGTCGAGCCCGTTCCGTCGGCGAATGCGAGATCGGTCTGCTTCGCGGCCAGCGTGATCGCGTTGCCTGCCGCGGCCGGCGCGTTCGCCGGGTTGCCGATCGACACGTTCAACGTGCCGCCGGAACGATCGACGGTGCCGATCCGCGTATTCACGTACTGGTCGCCGTTCACGTCGCGATAGACGGGCACGTTGGTCGCGCCGGCCGTCGATGCCGTGAACGCGGACGAGCTGTACGTGGCGACCGACGTATGCGTGCCGGTGATCGAGTCGGGCGTGCTGACGCTCTGCGTCTTGCCGCCGAGCGACACCAGCGGCTGGTCCGGATTCCCCGACACGACCGTCGTCGTGCCGAATGGGACGCGCGTGTAGCCGGCGTCGCCTTCGTTCTGGCTCGTCCATGCGCCCGTCACGCCGACCGTGTCACCGCTTGCGACGCGCGTGGCGCCTGCCAGGTTGTCGTTGACGGTCGGAGTGAAACTGCCCGGCGTGCAACTGCCGCCGCTCGCGACCGACGAGCCGTCGCCGCAGGCCGATGCGTACGCGAAGCCGGCCGGCAGCGCGGCCAGTGCGGTGCCGAGCGTGGCGCCGAGCACGGCGGCGCGCAGCGCCGGGCGGCCGGCTTGGCGGCTAGCGCGCGATTCGCGGCTCGAACGCTTGCCGCGCGCACGAGTCGTTTCTGCGACCGCGACCCAGCAGCCGGCGGCTTCGCTCCATATCGATCGAAATGAATGATTCACGACATGCCCCTCTTTCTTTTTTTTGAAGTGATCTCCACCGCGGCGCGGTGAAAGCGCATTCCACGGCGAGAAAATGGCGAAAAAGGGCGTGCGGCAGCCATGGCCGCGTTGCCGACGTCGTGCCAATCGTGATTCGTTACACCGAGGACGGAGCGAGTCTACTAATCGGCGTGGTGAATGATTATCAAAATAAATAAGGGATGTGGCGATAATGCCGACGTTGTTGTGTATTTCTGGATTGTGTGGTCAATCGAACTGAGGGCCTTGCTGCAAAAGGGTTTGGCGGGATTTTTCGGGGGGCGTGGATTATGTCGCGCCTCGGTGGTCTGACGCACTGTTCGTGGAAGATTGCCGAGATAATATCGGGCTTCAGGATTATGTGAATGCGTGCTGATTCGTTTGTCTGATTTGCATGTTCGTTATTTTCGCGCGGATATTAATAAAATCAAGCGAATGTTGTGCGGGTTCGATGTGGGATGCGTAATTGTGGTCCGGATGAAACGAAAGCCGGACTGCCGACGGATGAGCGGCGCGATTTTCTGCCCATGCGCGGAGGTTCGGCGCACGGATGCCGGCGCGGATCACGCGACGCGGCGCGGCAAGCGCACAACCGGCCGCCGGCAACGGCTGCATCGCATCGCGACGGCAAGGAAACAGAAAACGAAGCGTGAAACGGCGCGGCCGCGCCGCTCAGAAGTCGATTGCGTCGTCGGCGTCGTCGCCGGCGGCTGCCGCGAGCGCTTCCCGGCGCGCGCCCGCGCACGGCGCGGACGCCGATGCGTCGAGCGCCGGATTGCGCAGCTTCTCGAGCACGCGCTCGGGCACCGGAATCTGCATGCGCGCGGCGACGTCGCCGCACTGGAACATGATCAACTCGCCCGGTTCGAACGAGGTCCAGACTTCGTTGTCGGTCAGCGGCTGCGTGGCGATCACCGCGACGCGATCCTCGGGCGTCGTGTATTTCGCGAAGTCGATCGACAGGTCTTCGTCGACCAGATGCGCGGTCGAGAACGGCCAGCGGCGCACGAGGTAGTGCAGCCGTGTCGAGCAGTGCGCGAACAGCGCCTGGCCATTCGACATCAGGAAGTTGAACACGCCGTGATCGGTGATCTCGCGCGTGAGTTCGCCGACCCGCTCGAACAGCTCCGGCAACGGCGGCTGCGCGCCGGGGAACGCTTCGCGCAGCCCCTGCATCAGCACGCAGAACGCTTTCTCGCTGTCGGTGGTGCCGACCGGATGGTAGACGCTGTCGTCGAGATCGGGTTCGTAGTCCTGCAGATCGCCGTTATGCGCGAAGATCCAGTGCCGCCCCCACAGCTCGCGCATGAACGGGTGGCTGTTCTCGAGCAGGATGTGACCCTGCGTGGCCTTGCGGATGTGTGCGATCGTGTTCTTCGACTTGATCGGATAGCGCTTCACCATTTCGGCGATCGGCGACGTGGCCGATGCCTGGTGATCGATGAAGAGACGGCAGGCCTTGTCCTCGAAGAACGCGATTCCCCAGCCGTCGGCATGGTGATCGGTGAGGCCGCCCCGGGCCGCGAAACCCGTGAAGGAGAATGTGACGTCCGTCGGTGCGGCGCAGTTCATTCCTAGGAGTTGGCACATTTTACTTGGGGCGGGGCGCGGAAGCTGGGTAATCAACCGGGTGAACCCGGTACAATGTGGCTTCTAGCATATCACCGAGCCTTGAGCGGTAAAAAGCGGATTCCGCCAGCCGAAGGCCCCGTGTTGCGGTTTGCCGTCAGTCGGCCCGCGCACGTGCGTTCCGGCCCCGCCGATGGCCGGCCCGTTCCTCACGACGCCTCCTATGACTGCCTCGAACGCTTCCTCTCCGGCGACGCTCACGCTCGCCCGTCCCGACGACCTGCATCTGCACCTGCGCGACGGCGACATGCTGGCCGCGGTGCTGCCGCACACCGCGCGCCAGTTCGCCCGCGCGATCGTGATGCCGAACCTGAAGCCGCCCGTCACGACCACCGCGCACGCGCAAGCGTATCGCGAGCGGATCCTCGCCGCGCTGCCGGCGGGCATGGCGTTCGAGCCGCTGATGACGCTGTACCTGACCGACAACACGGCGCCCGACGAAATCCGCCGCGCGCGCGACAGCGGCTTCGTGCACGGCGTGAAGCTGTATCCGGCCGGCGCGACGACGAATTCCGACCACGGCGTCAGCGATCTCGCGAAGTGCGCGAAGACGCTCGAGGCGATGCAGGAAACCGGCATGCCGCTGCTCGTGCACGGCGAGGTGACGGACCCGGCGGTCGACATGTTCGATCGCGAGAAGGTGTTCATCGACCGCGTGATGACGCCGCTGCGCCGCGATTTCCCGGGCCTGAAGGTCGTGTTCGAGCACATCACGACGAAGGATGCGGCCGACTACGTGCGCGACGCCGACGCGGCGCCGGGCCTGCTCGGCGCGACGATCACGCCGCAGCACATGCTGTACAGCCGCAACGCGCTGTTCGTCGGCGGGATCCGTCCGCATTACTACTGCCTGCCGGTGCTGAAGCGCGAGACGCACCGCGTCGCGCTCGTCGAAGCCGCGACGTCGGGCAACCCGCGCTTCTTCCTCGGCACCGACAGCGCGCCGCACGCGCGCGGCGCGAAGGAAACCGCATGCGGCTGCGCGGGCTGCTACACGGCGCTGCACGCGCTCGAACTGTACGCAGAAGCATTCGACCAGGCCGGCGCGCTCGACAAGCTGGAGAATTTCGCGAGCCGCTTCGGCGCCGATTTCTACGGGCTGCCGCACAGCACCGAGACGATCACGCTGCGTCGCGAGACCTGGGAACTGCCGCGCGAAGTGTTCGCGGGCGATACGCCGGTCGTGCCGCTGCGCGCCGGCGAAACGATCGGCTGGAAGTTCGCATGACTGGCTCGCCGCCGCGCGGCGCCGGCCGGACGGACGGCGGCGGGGCGGCGGCGTTCGCGCGGATCGACTGGTCCGCGCCGTGGCTCGCGCCTTATGCCGCGTACGGGCGGCCGCTGCAGGCAGCCGCGTTCGCGGGCGAGCCCGCGCTGCTCGATGCGCTGAACGACGCGCTGCGTGGCGGCGCGCGCGCAAGCGGCCGCGGCCGGCCGCTGCGGTTCGTGCCGCAGGCCGAGCTGCCGGCCGGCATCGCGTACGAAACCCACATCGCCGAGACGGGCTGCGTGCCGACCCGCCACAATCTTCACGACTTCTTCAATGCGCTCGTCTGGTTCGCGTATCCGCGCATCAAGGCCGCGCTGAACGCGCGCCAGGCCGCGGCGATCGACGCGGCAGGCGGCGTCGGGCCCGTGCGCGGCACGCTGCGCGATGCGCTGACGCTGTTCGACGAAAACGCCGCGCTGTTCGTGACGGCCGACCGCACGCTCGCCGACGCGCTGCGCGGCTTCAGCTGGCAACGGCTTCTGGTGGCCGCGCGCGGCGCGTGGGGCACGCGCTGCGAGGCGCGGCTCGTCGGCCATGCGCTGCTCGAGAAGCTTGTCGCGCCTTACAAGTCCTGCACCGCACACACGTGGATCGTCGAAGTGAGCGACGATTATTTCTCGTGGCCCGACGCGCAGCGGGCCGCACATCTCGACGCGCGGATCGCCGGCGAACTCGCGACGCGCGAGCTGACGAGCCGTGATTTCGCGCCGCTGCCGGTGCTCGGCGTGCCGGGCTGGTGCGACGACAATGCGGCGCCGGCGTTCTATGACGATCCGGCAGTGTTCCGCAGCGGCCGCCGCACCCGCTCTGCGGCCGGCGGCGCGCAGTGCTAGAATGCGCGTCGCAAAGCGGGCCAGGCAGTCGCGGCCTCGCCGCCTTCGGGCAGGCGGGGGCGAGGAAAGTCCGGACTCCACAGGGCAGGGTGATGGCTAACGGCCATCCGTGGCGACACGCGGAACAGGGCAACAGAAAGCAAACCGCCGATGGCCCGGCGCAAGCCGGGATCAGGTAAGGGTGAAACGGTGCGGTAAGAGCGCACCGCGGCGACGGCGACGTTCGCCGGCACGGTAACCTCCACCCGGAGCAATTCCAAGTAGGCAGGCGCGCATTTTCGGATGCAGGACGGGGCCCCCGTCTCGTCTGCGGGTAGGAAGCTTGAGCGCGTCAGCAATGGCGCGCCTAGAGGAATGACTGCCACGCGCTGCACGCTTCGGTGTGCGGCGTGCACAGAATCCGGCTTATCGGCCAGCTTTGCCGCTCGAATGCGAAAGGGCCGGCGCTCCGCGAGGCGCGCCGGCCCTTTTTTCATGCACGGCCGCCGTGCGTTCAGGACGCGACGATGTCGAACGAGTGCGTGAGCTCGGCCGTCTTCGCGATCATGATCGATGCGGAGCAGTACTTGTCGTGCGACAGGTTGATCGCACGCTCGACCGTGGCCGGGTTCAGGTTGCGGCCCGTGACGGTGAAGTGGAAGTGGACCTTGGTGAAGACCTTCGGGTCTTCGCTTGCGCGTTCGGCCTTCAGCGTGACCGAGCAGCCGGTGACTTCCTGGCGGCTCTTCTTCAGGATCAGCACGACGTCGTACGCGGTGCAGCCGCCGGTGCCGAGCAGCACCATTTCCATCGGGCGCGGCGCGAGATTATGACCGCCGCCTTCCGGCGCGCCGTCCATCGTGACGAGGTGGCCGCTTCCGGTCTCGGCCGAAAACGCCATGCCGTCCTGACCCATCCAGCTTACTTTGCATTCCATGCTTGCACTCCAGCGTTGCCTGATTCGGATTCGATCCGGCATTGTAGCCCGCGGCGCAACGGTCGGCTGATGCGCTGCACGAAGCGAAACGCCGCTGCGGCGGCCATGCCGCCGGCCAGGGCGGGGCAGGTCACATCCCTGTCGGCATTAGGGGTTTTACTCTAGGCGGGGTGGATCGCTGCTGCGACGTTGCGTTCCAGTCCATTGATTTCAAACGGGAAATTCGGAGTGGTGGGCGGTTTTCAGAAAATCCCGCATTGTGGTGTTCGATTTCGCAATGCAAATTTTCTTGTGAAATCGGCAACCCATTCGTATAATGAGTTCCATTGGTTGTCGCGCTGCGGCAACCTCCGAATGTCTCCTCCACCCTCCTCCTAAGGTGGATTAAGCCCGAACCAGCCGTTCGGGCTTTTTTTCGTCCAGTGCAAGTATCGGCGCGCGGTTCGCGCGCACCGCTAACCTTCATCGATGCGAACTACGCAGGCTGCCGTGCGGCAGGCTGCGATGTCGCGGCGGCCGGTGCCGTGGCGGCCGGCGCGTCGCTGGAACGCGACGCCGGTGACGAAGCCTGAGTGGCGGATGCGTGTCCGTGCCCGCGTGCGCAGAAGTGGCGTACGCGCTCGCGCACCGCGCGCAGCCGGGCGATGCGATCCTCGGCATGGGTGCTGCGCGCGTCGGCGATGCGTGCGTCGAGGGCCTCGAGCTTCGCGTCGCAGCCGGCCCGCGCGGCTGCGGGTGCCGCGGCGGCCAACAGCGCGGCCGCAAGAAAGGGCGTAAGTCGTTGTTTCATCATGCTTGTCGGTCGTTTTCTCGGATGTCGCCGATCGGGCGCGGCAAGGTCAGGTGCCGCGTCGATGGGTGCCTCCGCGGGCGCTCGGTTCGCCTGGCGTGATGGGGCACGACCGAATTTTGGCCCATTTCGGGCGCCGGCGGTGCGGGACATGGATTCTCTTTGACCGCAGCCCGGCATTTCCTTTATAATTCAGGGCTTTTCCGCATTCATGCCCACGGAAAAAGAACAGGGAGAGCCTGCACCGCGCCTCGAAGCGCACTCAGACAAGCAGGAAGAACACATCGGGCAAAGCATTTTTTTTGGATCGATCATGAAGACGTTTTCCGCAAAAGCCCATGAGGTGACGCGCGAATGGTACGTGATTGACGCGACGGACAAGGTTCTCGGCCGTGTTGCCAGCGAAGTGGCACGCCGTCTGCGCGGCAAGCACAAGCCTGAGTTCACCCCGCACGTCGACACTGGTGATTTCATCATCATCATCAACGCGAGCAAGTTGAAGGTCACGGGCAACAAGACTCTGGACAAGAAGTACTACCGTCACTCGGGCTACCCGGGCGGTATCTATGAAACGACGTTCGGCAAGATGCAGGAACGCTTCCCGGGCCGTGCGCTCGAGAAGGCGGTCAAGGGCATGCTGCCGAAGGGCCCGCTCGGCTACGCGATGATCAAGAAGCTGAAGGTCTACGCAGAAGCCACGCATCCGCACTCGGCTCAACAGCCGAAGGCGCTCGAGATCTAACGGGAGCCCACATGATCGGTAACTGGAACTACGGTACGGGCCGCCGCAAGAGCGCAGTCGCTCGTGTCTTCATCAAGGCTGGCAAGGGCGACATCATCGTCAACGGCAAGCCCATCGCTGACTACTTCTCGCGCGAAACGTCGCTGATGATCGTGCGTCAGCCGCTGGAACTCACGAACCACGGCCAGACGTTCGACATCAAGGTCAACGTCAACGGCGGCGGCGAAACGGGTCAGGCAGGCGCAGTGCGTCACGGCATCACCCGCGCGCTGATCGACTACGATGCGACGCTGAAGCCGTCGCTGTCCAACGCAGGCTTCGTCACGCGCGATGCACGTGAAGTCGAGCGTAAGAAGGTTGGTCTGCGCAAGGCACGTCGCGCAAAGCAGTTCTCGAAGCGTTAATTCCGCTTCATGGCCGCGCCGCCTTCGGGTGGCGTCCGCCCGAAAAACCGCCAGCTTTCGCGCTGGCGGTTTTTTTATGCCCGCGCGGCGGCGCCCGCGGGCAGCCTGCTGGATTGAAATCAACAAGAACCTATTGATTTCATGGACATCAGCACGATCTTCTGATCGGCCCTACAATAGCGGCTAAAGCTTTTTGGAGAGTTCGCATGAACGCTGTTACCGAATCCGCAGCAACGACGGCCGAAATGCCGGTACCGTTCGTCTTCACCGACGCCGCGGCCGACAAGGTCAAGCAACTGATCGACGAAGAGGGCAATCCCGACCTGAAGCTGCGCGTGTTCGTGCAAGGCGGCGGCTGCTCGGGCTTCCAGTATGGCTTCACGTTTGACGAGGAAGTCAACGAGGACGACACCGTGATGAACAAGAACGGCGTCCAACTCCTGATCGACTCGATGAGCTACCAGTACCTGGTCGGCGCCGAGATCGACTACAAGGACGACCTCAACGGCGCCCAGTTCGTGATCAAGAACCCGAACGCCACGACCACCTGCGGGTGTGGCTCGTCGTTCTCGGTCTGAGCGCACGACGGATCCTGCCCGGTTCGCCGGAATGAAAAACGGGGCTGCATGCCCCGTTTTTTTATGCCTGTGCGCGGCGTCACCGCATGCGTCGGTCTGTCACGGCGTTCAGCGCGGATAGAGCGCGCCGAGCACGCGTTCGCCCGCCGCACCCGTCACGCTCGCGAGATTGCCGGGCTGGCGCGCGGTGAAGCGGTACGCGAGCCACGCGAACGCGAGCGCCTCCACCTGTTGCGGCGGCACGCCGAGCGCGGCGGTCGTGTCGACCGTTGCCGGCACGCCGGCTTGGTGCAGCGCATCCTTCAGCGCGGCCAGCAGCACCGGATTGCGCGCGCCGCCGCCGCAGACGAACACGGCGCGGCAATCCGGCGCATGCTGCGCGATTTCGCGGGCAACCGACACGGCCGTGAGCGCGGTCAGCGTCGCCTGCACGTCGTGCGGCGCGACCTGCGTGAACGCGGCGAGCTTCGCGTCGAGCCACGCGGGATTGAACAGGTCGCGGCCGGTGCTCTTCGGCGGCGGCGCTGTGAAGTACGGCTCGTCGAGCAGTGCGTCGAGCAGCGGCGCGTGCACGGTGCCGCGCGCAGCGAACTTGCCGCCGTCGTCGTACGGCTTGCCGAGGTGGCGCGTCGCCCACGCGTCGATCAGCGCGTTCGCGGGCCCGCAGTCGAAGCCGCGCACATCGCCGCCTGCGCCGGGCAGGATCGTGATGTTGCTGATGCCGCCGAGATTGCAGACGACGCGCGTCTCCCCGGCGGCGCCGAACACCGTCGCATGAAACGCCGGCGCGAGCGGTGCGCCATGGCCGCCGGCCGCGACGTCGCGGCTGCGGAAATCGGCGATCACGTCGATGTGCGCGAGCTCCGCGAGCAGCGCCGGGTTGTTGAGCTGACGCGTGTAGCCGCGCTCGGGGCGGTGCCGCACCGTCTGGCCGTGCACGCCGATCGCGCGGATGTCGTCGCGCGACAGCCCGGCCGTGCGCTGCAGCTCGTGGCAGCACACCGCGTAGCGCGCGACGAGCGCGTTCGCCGCGACCGATTCGCGGTCGATCTCGTCGTCGCCGGGCTGCTGCAGCGCGAACAGCGCGTCGCGCAGCGACTGCGCGAAGCCGACGAACGCTTCCGCGAGCACGACGGGCGCCTTGCCGGTCTCGAAACGCACGGCGACGCCGTCGACGCCGTCCATGCTGGTGCCCGACATCAGCCCGAAGTAGATGCCGTCGGCCGGATGGGCGGGTTGCGGATGTCGTTGCGGCACGTTGGATTCTCCTCGATCATGGGGCGCGGGCCGGTGCCGCGCGCCTTGCGCCCGATTATCCGCGCAACCTGGCGCGTCGTTAAGCGATGCACGCGCAAGTTATGGGAAAATCCCTGTCTTTGCGACATTCTTCCCCGGCACCGATGAGCACCGAACCCAGTTCCAAGCCTGTTTTCCCGATCACCGACGAAGTCCGCCATGCGCTTGCCGTCACGAAGCGCGGCGTCGACGAGCTGCTGATCGAGGAAGAATTCGCGCAGAAGCTCGCGCGCAGCGCCGCCACCGGCACGCCGCTGCGCATCAAGCTCGGCCTCGATCCGACCGCGCCCGACATCCACATCGGCCATACGGTCGTGCTGAACAAGATGCGTCAGCTGCAGGACCTCGGCCACACGGTGATTTTCCTGATCGGCGATTTCACGTCGCTGATCGGCGATCCGTCGGGCCGCAACGCGACGCGCCCGCCGCTCACGCGCGAGCAGATCGAGTCGAACGCGAAGACCTACTTCGAGCAGGCCGCGCTGGTGCTCGACCGCGACAAGACCGAGATCCGCTACAACAGCGAATGGTCGATGCCGCTCGGCGCCGACGGGATGATCAAGCTCGCGTCGCGTTACACCGTCGCGCGGATTCTCGAGCGCGAGGACTTCACGAAGCGCTTCCAGAGCGGCGTGCCGATCTCGATCCACGAATTCCTGTACCCGCTGATGCAGGGCTACGACTCGGTCGCGCTGAACGCCGACCTCGAGCTCGGCGGCACCGACCAGAAGTTCAACCTGCTGGTCGGCCGCGAACTGCAGAAGCAGTACGGCCAGGAACAGCAGTGCATCCTGACGATGCCGCTGCTCGAAGGGCTCGACGGCGTCGAGAAGATGTCGAAGTCGAAGGGCAACTACGTCGGCATCAGCGAGAAGCCGACCGACATGTTCGGCAAGCTGATGAGCATCTCGGACACGCTGATGTGGCGTTACTTCGAACTGCTGTCGTTCCGCAGCATGGAAGAAATCGCGGGCTTCAAGCGCGACGCCGAAGGCGGCCGCAATCCGCGCGACTTCAAGGTGCTGCTTGCGCAGGAAATCGTCGCGCGCTTCCACTCGCAGGCCGATGCCGAGCGTGCGCTCGAGGACTTCAACCACCGCGCGAAGGGCGGCGTGCCCGACGATATCCCGTCGGTCACGCTCGCGGGCGCACCGCTCGCGATCGGCCAGCTGCTGAAGCAGGCGGGGCTCGTGCCGTCGACGAGCGAAGCGCTGCGCAACATCGAGCAGGGCGGCGTGAAGATCGACGGCGCGACGGTGTCCGACAAGGGCCTGAAGGTCGAGGCCGGCGAGTTCGTCGTCCAGGTCGGCAAGCGCCGCTTCGCGCGCGTCACGCTGACCGCATGATCGCGCTGATCCAGCGCGTGAAGCGCGCCGACGTGCGTGTCGGCGACCGCACGACGGGTGAGATCGGTCCGGGCCTGCTCGCGCTCGTCTGCGCGGAGCGCGGCGACACCGAGGCCGCGGCCGACAAGCTGCTCGCGAAGGTGCTCGGCTATCGCGTATTCAGCGACGCGGCCGGCAAGATGAATCTGCCGGTGTCGAACATCGACGGCGCGGGCGGCGCCGGCGGCCTGCTGCTCGTGTCGCAATTCACGCTCGCGGCCGATACCAACAGCGGGCTGCGGCCGAGCTTCACGCCGGCCGCGCCGCCCGACGAAGGCGCGCGCCTGTTCGACTATTTCGTCGCGGCTGCTCGCGCGCGCCATCCGGTCGTCGAGACCGGCGAGTTCGGCGCCGACATGCAGGTGTCGCTCGTCAACGACGGCCCCGTGACGTTCTGGCTGCAAGTGCGGCCCTGATCGGCCCTGATTCTTTCCCGGAGACGCGCCGCGATGGCCACCACGCAGATCCTGTTCATTCGCCATGGCGAGACGGCCTGGAACCGTATCAAACGGATCCAGGGCCATATCGACATTCCGCTGGCCGACACGGGGCTCGCGCAGGCGCAGCGTCTCGCCGCGCGGCTCGCGCGGGAAGCGCGGGACGGGCAGCGGATCGACGCGATCTATTCGAGCGATCTGATGCGCGCGCAGCAGACCGCGCAACCGTTCGCCGATGCGCTCGGGCTGCCGCTGAAGTTGCGCGAGGGGCTGCGCGAACGTTCGTACGGCGTGTTCCAGGGGCATGACAGCACCGAGATCGAGACGTTGTTCCCGGATGCCTATGCCGCCTGGCAGACGCGCGACCCGGGTTTCGCGCCTGACGGCGGCGAGTCGCAGCGCGAGTTCTATCACCGCGTGCTGCATGCGCTCGAGCCGATCGTCGCCGCGCATCCGGGTGGCCGCATCGCCTGCGTCGCCCACGGCGGCGTGCTCGACTGCGTCTATCGCTTTGCGAACGGCCTCGACCTGGCCGCGCCGCGCAGCTATCAACTGCTCAACACGAGCATCAACGTGGTCGATTACGTCGACGGCCGCGCGCACGTCGTGCGGTGGGCCGACGTGTCGCATCTCGATACCGCAAGCGACGACGACGGGTATCGCAAGGTGCTCTGATCTCGTCGCGCGGGCGTGCGCGTCGCGGATATCGGGCGAGCAGAGTGCCGCGCGGGTCGCGGGGCGGGCGGGATCGGCAGTCTTGCGGCCGTGCGTACGAGCGAGCCCGCCAGCCTGTTACAAGCGCATGATCTGAAGCGCCGTCAGCCGGGCGGGGTGCCGTCGGTCGGTGTTGCGGCCGCGCGGCGGCGTGCGCGTTTCGACGCGCCATTGACGAGCGCCCAGCGCAGCACCGGCGCGACTGCCCGGACGCCGGGCCGGACCACCGCGCGCCGCAGCGGCGCGAACGTCGATACGCCGAGCATCCGTTGCGCCCAGCGCGGGAGCAGGTCGATTCCCGCATGCATCATCAGTGACGCGGCCGGACGCAGCGCGGGCGATGCAACCGGCGCATTCATCAGGATGTCCATCACGTCGAAGGTGCGCGGCCCGGCCGCGAGTTCGGGCTGCATTCGCGCGAGATACGCTGCTACCTCGGCACGCGAGCGCGGAACGTCCGCGGCGCCGAGCAACTCGGCGATCAGTGCCGTTTCGGCGTAGTAGCGGTCCTGCAGTTCGCCCGGCAACGACGGATTTACATAGCGCAAATGCGCGGCGAGGAAGCTCGATACTTCCGCGACATGCACCCAGGTCAGCAACGCCGGATCGTCGGCCCGGTATGGCCGCCCGTCGGGCGCGGTGCCCGCGATGCGCGCGTGAATCGCTTTCACGCGCTCGATCAGCGCCAGTGCGTCCGCGCGGCTGCCGAACGTCGTGCCCGTGATGAACGTGGCCGTGCGCCGCAGGCGGCCGAGGATGTCCGTGCGAAACGACGAATGATCCCAGACGCCCGCGAGCGCGAGCGGATGGAGCGCCTGCAGCAGCAGCGCGGCGATGCCGCCCGTCATCATCGACGTGAAATCGGCATGCACGCGCCAGCAGACCGCGTCGGGGCCGAACAGGCCCGGGTCGCCCGGCGGCGACGACAGATCGATCGACGGACCGCCGCCACCTGCCGTCAGGTGCGTGATGCCGGCCACGAGCCGCTTGCGGATCGGCTCCGCCCAGCGCGGGCCCGGTGCTGGAGCGGCGGGGCGTGAGCTGGGCGGCGTGGTCATGGCTGGCTTCGTGCGGGCAGCAGTTCACTTCCCGTCAGGGGTATCCCACATGCCGGGTTCGGTGTCGCCGGCGGCGGGCGCGGCGAGCCCGAAGTGGCGATACGTGAGCAGCGTCGCGACACGCCCGCGTGGCGTGCGCTGCAGGAAGCCCTGCTGGATCAGATATGGTTCGAGCACGTCCTCGATCGTGTCGCGCTCCTCGCCGATCGCCGCCGCGAGGTTGTCGATGCCGACCGGGCCGCCGTCGAACTTGTGCAGGATCGCCTCCAGCAGCTTGCGGTCCATCAGGTCGAAGCCGACCGGATCGACATCGAGCATCGCGAGCGCGGCATCGGCGACGGCCGCGGTGATCTGGCCGTCGGCCTTCACTTCCGCATAGTCGCGCACGCGGCGCAGCAGCCGGTTCGCGATCCGCGGCGTGCCGCGCGAGCGCTTCGCGATCTCCAGCGCGCCGTTCGGATCGATCTGTGCGTTCAGCAGCGACGCGGAGCGGCGCACGATGCGCGACAGTTGATCGGCATCGTAGAACTCGAGGCGCGCGACGATCCCGAAGCGGTCGCGCAGCGGATTGGTCAGCATCCCCGCGCGCGTGGTCGCGCCGACCAGCGTGAACGGCTGCAGGTCGAGCTTCACGCTGCGCGCGGCCGGCCCCTCGCCGATCATGATGTCGATCTGGTAATCCTCGAGCGCCGGATACAGGATTTCCTCGACGACCGGCGACAGCCGATGGATCTCGTCGATGAACAGCACGTCGTTCGCTTCGAGGTTGGTCAGCAGCGCGGCGAGATCGCCCGCGCGTTCGAGCACGGGGCCCGACGTCTGGCGCAGGTTCACGCCCATTTCGCGAGCGATGATGTGCGCGAGGGTCGTCTTGCCGAGGCCCGGCGGCCCGAACAGCAGCACGTGGTCGAGCGGCTCGGAGCGGCGCTTCGCGGCCTCGATGAAGATCTCGAGCTGGCCGCGAACCTTTTCCTGGCCAACGTAGTCGTCGAGCTGGCGCGGCCGCAGCGCGCGTTCGAACACCTCCTCGTGCGACGAGGCGGGCGTGGCGGCGATGATCCGCTCGGCGGCGAGTTTGTCGGTTTCAATCATGCGGCCATTGTACCGCGCACCGTCGCGCGGCCGAACTGGCCGAACGGCCGACTGGCGCGCACCGCACGGTAGCGCGACACTGGCTTCGACAACCCGCTCCGGTGGCCGTTACACCTTCGACAGCGCCTTGAGTGCGAGCTTGATGCCCTCCGACACGCCGGTGCCGGCCGGCACGTTCTTGATCGCGGCGAGGCCTTCCTTTTCGGAATAGCCGAGCGCGACGAGCGCGTTGAGGATGTCGGTCGCCTGGTCGGACGGCGACGCGGCGCCGGCGAGCGCGCCGAGGTCCGCGCCGAGCTTGCCCTTCAGCTCGAGCAGCAGGCGCTCGGCGGTCTTCTTGCCGATGCCGGGCAGGCGCGTGAGGCGCGCGGCGTCCTGCATCGTCACGGCCTGCGCGAGCTCCTGCACGCTCATGCCCGACAGCACGGCGAGCGCCATGCGCGCGCCGATGCCGGTGATCTTCAGCAGTTCGCGGAAGGTCGTGCGTTCCTGCGGCGTCAGGAAGCCGTACAGCAGGTGCGCGTCCTCGCGCACGATCTGCTGCGTGAGCAGTACGACGCGCTCGCCAGTTTGCGGCAGGTTGTAGAAGGTGCTCATCGGCACGTCGATTTCGTAGCCGACGCCGTTGCAGTCGACGAGCAGGTGAGGCGGGTTCTTTTCGAGCAGGATGCCGGCGATGCGACCGATCATGGAAGGCGGGATGCGAGGGAGAAAGCGCGAGTGTAGCGCAGGTGCGGCGCGATGCCGATGGGATGGCCGTCAGGCGGGCGAGCCGCCGCGTCAGCCGACGAGCCGTCCGCGCCGCACGCGCAGCCCCTTCTTCGCGAGCGCCGGCGCGAGTCCGCTGATCGTGCCGAGCGTATTGCCGCTGTGCGCATGGCAGATCGCCATGCCGAGCGCGTCGGCCGCGTCGCTGCCGGGCTGGCCGGTGAGATTGAGCAACCGCGTGACCATCTCCTGCATCTGCGACTTGGTCGCACGGCCGTAGCCGACGACGGCCTGCTTCAGTTGCAGCGCGGTGTATTCGGCCACCGGCAACCCGCCCGCGACGAGCCCGCAGATCGCGGCGCCGCGTGCCTGGCCGAGCAGCAGCGTCGACTGCGGGTTCACGTTGACGAACACCTGCTCGATCGCGGCCTGGTCCGGCGCATGTTCGCGCACGAGCGTCGACACGCCCTGGAAGATCGTGCCGAGCCGGGTGGCCAGATCGGCCGCGGGCGTGCGGATCACGCCGCTCGCGACATAGGCGAGCCGGTGGCCGCTGACGTCGATGACGCCGAAGCCGGTGACGCGCAGGCCAGGGTCGATGCCGAGAATTCGCATGTGTGAGGAGAAAAACGTGATGCAGCGATACTACAACGAACGGTGCGCCGTACCGGCCGGACGGCCGCGCACGAACGCGCCGCGCAATAAAAAACCCGGCGGATGCGATACCGCCGGGTTTGCGTGCAGCCGCCGCGCGGGCCGCGTGCGATCAGTGACGGAAGTGGCGCACGCCCGTCAGGATCATCGCGATGCCGTGCTCGTCGGCTGCCGCGATCACTTCGTCGTCGCGCATCGAGCCGCCCGGCTGGATCACGCAGGTCGCGCCCGCCGCGACGACGACGTCGAGGCCGTCGCGGAACGGGAAGAACGCATCCGACGCGACCGCCGAGCCGGCGAGCGTGAGGCCGGCGTTCTGCGCCTTGATGCTCGCGATGCGCGCGGAATCGACGCGGCTCATCTGGCCTGCGCCGACGCCGAGCGTCATGCCGTTGCCGCAGAACACGATCGCGTTCGACTTCACGTACTTCGCGACGCGCCATGCGAACAGCAGGTCGTCCATTTCCTTCGCGGTCGGCTGGCGCTTCGTGACGACGCGCAGCTCGCTCGGCTGCACGTTCTTCGAATCGAGCGACTGCACGAGCAGGCCGCCGCCGACGCGCTTCAGATCGAATGCGTTGTGGCCATCACCCAACGCGATTTCGAGCAGACGCACGTTCTGCTTCGCGGCGAACACCTGCTTCGCGGCGTCCGTGAACGACGGCGCGATCAGCACTTCGACGAACTGCTTCGCCACCGCCTGCGCGGCCGCCTCGTCGACTTCGCGGTTGAACGCGATGATGCCGCCGAATGCCGACGTCGGATCGGTCTGGAATGCCTTCGCGTACGCGTCGGCCGAATCGTTGCCGACCGCGACGCCGCACGGGTTCGCATGCTTGATGATCACGCAGGCCGGCGCGTCGAACGTCTTCACGCATTCCCACGCCGCGTCGGAATCGGCGATGTTGTTGTACGACAGTTCCTTGCCCTGCAGCTGGCGGTAGTTCGCCAGTGCGCCGGCCGGCGCCGCGAGGTCGCGGTAGAACGCTGCGCTCTGGTGCGGGTTCTCGCCGTAGCGCAGGTCCTGCACCTTGTCGAACGCCAGGTTCAGCGTGGCCGGGTATGCGTTGCGCGACGCGTGCTGCAGCTCGTCGGTCAGGCTCGTCAGGTAGTTCGTGATCGCGCCGTCGTATTGCGCGGTGTGCGCGAACACCTTGGTCGCGAGGCGGAAGTTGGTCGCGTAGCCGATCGCGTTGCCGTTCGCCTTCATTTCGTCGAGCACGACCGCGTAGTCGGCCGGATCGACGACGACCGTCACGTCGCGGTGGTTTTTCGCGGCCGAGCGCAGCATCGTCGGGCCGCCGATGTCGATGTTCTCGATCGCGTCGGCGAGCGTGCAGTCGTCCTTCGCGATCGTCGCGACGAACGGATACAGGTTCACGACCAGCAGGTCGATCGTCGGGATGCCGTGCTGCTCCAGCGCCTGCATGTGCTCGGGCAGGTCGCGGCGGGCGAGGATGCCGCCGTGCACCTTCGGGTGCAGCGTCTTCACGCGCCCATCGAGCATTTCCGGAAAGCCCGTGTAATCGGCCACTTCGGTCACGGGCAGGCCGGCGTCGGCGAGGAGTTTCGCGGTGCCGCCGGTCGACAGCAGCTTGACGCCGAGGTCGGACAGCGACTTCGCGAAGTCGACGATGCCGGTCTTGTCGGAAACGGAAATGAGCGCTTGCTTGATCATGATGGAACCACCAATAGCCAGGGAAACGGGGACGGGACGGCCGCCTACAGCAGGCCGTGCTGCTGCAGCTTCTTGCGCAGCGTGTTGCGATTGATGCCGAGGTACTCGGCGGCGAGCGACTGGTTGCCGCCGGCCTGTACGAGCACGACCTCGAGCATCGGCTTTTCGACGCAGGACATCACCATTTCATAGACGTCGTGCGGATTGGAGCCGTCTAGATCCCGGAAATACACGTCCAGGCTCTCGCGGACACATTGTTCGATGTTGTGCTTGCTCATGCTGCTAACTGGTTATGGTCGTCCGACTCGCCCTGGCCGTTTTCCGCTTCGTCGTCGACGTAGACGAGATGGTCCGACAGCGCCTTTTGCGCCTCGAAGAAGGCATTGACGGCGGCGAGCTGCTCGCGGGTGGAATCGAGCGTGTTCATCCTGTGCCGGAACGCGTTGGCACCGGAAAGGCCGCGAGTGTACCAGCCGATGTGCTTGCGCGCAGTACGGACTCCGGTGAATTCGCCGTAGAACGCGTAGTGGTCTTCCAGGTGCTCGTTCATCACGTGCTGGATCTCGTCGATCCGCGGCGGGGGCAGCAGCTCGCCGGTTTGCAGGAAATGACCGATTTCGCGGAACAGCCACGGCCGGCCTTGCGCGGCGCGACCGATCATCAGTGCGTCGGCGCCGGTTGCGTCGAGCACGGCCTTCGCTTTCGCGGGCGACGTGATGTCGCCGTTCGCGACGACCGGGATGCGCACGGCCGCCTTCACGGCCGCAATGGTGTCGTATTCCGCGTCGCCGCGGTAGAGGTCGGCGCGCGTTCGGCCGTGCACGGTCAGCATCGAGATGCCGGCCGCCTCGGCCAGGCGCGCGACCGTGATCGCGTTCTTGTGCTCGCGATCCCAGCCGGTGCGGATCTTCAGCGTGACGGGCACCGCATCGGGCCCCGTGCCGACCGCCGCGACGACGGCCTCGACGATCCGCTGCACGAGCGGCTCGTTCTGCAGCAGCGCGGAGCCGGCCGCGACGTTGCAGACCTTCTTCGCCGGGCAGCCCATGTTGATGTCGATGATCTGCGCGCCGTTGTCGACGTTGTAGCGGGCCGCTTCGGCCATCATCGCCGGGTCGGCGCCGGCGATCTGCACCGCGATCGGCTCGACTTCGCCTTCGTGGTTCGCGCGCCGCATCGTCTTCGCGCTTTTCCACAGCTGCGCATTGGACGCGACCATCTCGGACACCGCGTATCCGGCCCCCAGCCGCTTGCACAGCTGGCGGAACGGACGATCCGTCACCCCGGCCATCGGGGCGACGAACAGGTTGTTACGCAAAACGTGAGGGCCGATAACGGGCATCGCAATGGCACCGCCCGCGAGCGCCGGGCGTCGCGGGCAAAAAAGGGCGAAGGGAAAACGCGCATTTTACCGTATTCCCATGCCCCGCCGATTTGACCCGGTTTGCGTGGCGCGGCTGCGCGCCATCTGCGGTGTGCCCCGCGTCAGTTGCGCTGGCCGAACATCATCTGGCGCGCGATCGCCTTCTTCAGCGGCGGCACGAATTCGAGCGCGGTAAGCGCCGCGCCGCGCAGCAGCGGAAGCGGCCCCGCATCGATCGTGAACAGGCGCGCGAGCGTGTCGGTCGCGCCGATCGTGAAGCGCCGGTCGAGTGCGCGGCGCGCGTTGAAGGTCGCGAGCGCGGTCGCTTCGAAGCCTTGCGTCGACAGCGCGTCGACGAGCGTATGCGCATCGCGCAGCCCGAGGTTGAGCCCCTGACCGGCGACGGGATGCAGGGTTTGCGCGGCGTTGCCGACGATCGCGACGCGCCCGTTGACGAGCGTTTGCGCAGCGGTCAGCCCGAGCGGGAACGACGCGCGCCCCGCGATCGCGACGAACCGGCCCATCCGCTCGCCGAAGGCCGCGCCGAGTTCGCGCAGGAACGCATCGTCGGGCAGCGCCGCGCGACGTGCGGCCTCGTCGGGTGCGCAGCACCACACGAGCGAATACTCGGCCTGACGCGGGCCGCCGAGCGGCAGCAGCGCGAGCGGGCCTTCGTGCGTGAAGCGCTCCCATGCGACGTTCGGGCGCGGCGCCGACACCGTGACCGTGCCGACGATCGCGGTCTGGCCGTAGTCGCGGCGATGCTTGCCCGTATCGGCGTGCTGTTCGTGGAACAGCCCGCCCTCGGCGTTGATGACGATGCGCGCGCGCAGCGGGCGTTCGCCTTGCGGGCCGTCGAGCGTCAGCGTGACCCCGTCGCCGTCCTGTTGCGGGGCGCGTGCGGTCGTCGACGTGAGCCAGTCGACACGCGTGCCGCGCACCGCGTTCGCGAGCGCCTGCACGATCGAGCCGTAACGCACGACGTAGCCGAGCGCGGCGAGGTCGTGTTCGTCGCGGTCGATCAGCGTGCGGCCGAAATGGCCGCGCTGCGATACGTGGATGTGTTCGATCGGTGTCGCGTCGGCGGGCCACGCGAGCGTGTCGAGCAACACGCGGCTGCCGTGCGACACCGCGATCGCGCGCGGATCGTTCACGCTCGCGGCCGGCTCGCGCGCGTCGAGCAGCGCGATCGATGCGTGCCGGGTCGCGCTGCGTCGCGCCAGCCAGCCGGCGAGCGCGAGCCCGACGGGGCCCGCGCCGACGATGGCGAGGTCGTAGTCCGGCGTGGCCGGGGAGGAAGCGGTCGTCATCAGTGTTCGTGAAACGGGGTAACGGTCAACTGCGGGTCAACTGCGGGTCAATGGCGCACGACAACGCACGGGCCGGCGGCCGAAGAGCGCCGTCGCCGCCCGAAGGCCGAAGGCCTACGGCTCACGGCAGCCCGCCGCATGCTCACGCGCCGGCCGCGCCCGCGCGCATCAGCGCCTCGATCTCGGCGGCCGCGACGGGCACGTCGCGCGTGATCAGTTCGCAACCGTGCTCGCGCACGATCGCGTCGTCCTCGATGCGGATGCCGATGTTCCAGTATTCGGGCGGCACGTCGTCGGCCGCGCGCACGTACAGGCCCGGTTCGACGGTGAGCGTCATGCCGGGTTTCAGCGTGCGCCACGGCAGCGCGCCGTTCGCGTCGCGCGCGGCGAGCCGCTCGCGGTAGTCGCCGCAATCGTGCACGTCCATCCCGAGCCAGTGGCCGGTGCGGTGCATGTAGAAGCGCGCGTACGCACGCTCCGCGATCACGTCGTCGACGCTCGCGAAGCGCGTCTTCGGAATGATGCCGGTGTCGAGCAGGCCCTGCGCGAGCACGCGCACGGCTGCGTCGTGCGGCGCTTCGAACGGCACGCCCGCGCGCGTCGCGTCGATCGCGGCCTGCTGCGCGGCGAGCACGATGTCGTACAGCGCGCGCTGCGCAGCCGAGAAGCGCCCGTTGGCCGGGAACGTGCGCGTGATGTCCGACGCGTAGCCGTCGAGTTCGCACGCGGCGTCGATCAGGATCAGGTCGCCGTCCTGCGCGGCCGCGTTGCCGGCCGGGTAGTGCAGCACGCAAGCGTTCGCGCCGGCCGCGACGATCGACCCATAAGCGGGCGCCTGCGCGCCGTGCTTGCGGAACGTGTACAGCAGCTCGGCCTCGAGCTCGTATTCGCGGATGCCGGGGCGGCACACCTGCATCGCGCGGCGATGTGCGAGCGCGGAGATGTGCGCGGCGCGCATCATGATCGCGAGTTCGTGTTCGTCCTTCACGAGCCGCATGTCGTCGAGCAGCGGCGTGAGGTCGAGCATCGCGTCCGGCGCGGCGACGCCCGTGCGCGCCTGCGCGCGCACCGCATCGAGCCAGCCGGCGAGCTGGCGGTCGAACTCCGCCGATGCGCCGAACCGGTAGTGGACTGTGCCCGCATCGGCGAGCAGGCGGGGCATCTCGGTGTCGATCACGTCGACTGCGTACGCCGCGTCGAAGCCGAACGCGTCGCGCGCGGCCTCGGGCCCGTAGTGGAAGCCTTCCCAGATCTCGCGATCGGCGTTCTTCGCGCGGCAGAACAGGATCGATTCCGGCGCGCCGTGCGAGCCGGCGGCGTTCAGTACGAGCACGGCATCCGGCTCGGTGAAGCCCGTCAGGTAATGGAAGTAGCTGTCATGCCGGTACGGGAATGCCGTATCGCGGTTGCGCAGCAGTTCCGGCGCGGTGGGGACGATGGCGACGCCGCCGCCGGCGGCGCGCAGTGCGGCAAGCACGCGTTCGCGGCGCTGGCGGTAGACGTCGACGGCGATGGCGGTATCGAGGGGCGCATTCATTCGTGCGATTGTAGCGCCGCCGGACGCGGCGCGTGAGCGGCATCGCCGCGAGCCCCGCCCGACGGGCCTCGGCGGCAGCTGTTGCAAACCATCCACAGGCCGGACGGACGATTTTCTACCCGGCCGTGCCAGCCGGTTATGATCGGCGACAACGTATACTCGCGGCAGTTCCCTTGAAAAGGCAGATGATGAAATTAATCGGTTCGCTCAGCAGCCCGTACGTCCGCAAGGCGCGGATCGTGCTTGCTGAAAAGAAGATCGACTACAAGCTGGAGCTCGAGAACGTGTGGGCGCCGGAGACGAACATTCAGGCGTCGAATCCGCTCGGCAAGGTCCCGTGTCTCGTGATGGAGGATGGTGCGGCGGTGTTCGATTCCCGCGTGATCTGCGAATACGTCGACACGCTGTCGCCGGTCGGCAAGCTGATTCCGCCGTCGGGGCGCGAGCGCGTCGAAGTGCGCTGCTGGGAAGCGCTCGGCGACGGCGTGCTCGATGCGGCCGTCGCCATCCGTCTCGAACACACGCTGCGGGAAGAAGGGCAGCGCAGCGCGAGCTGGATCGCGCGCCAGCAGCGCAAGATCGACGACGCGCTCGTCGCGATGTCGCAGGGCCTCGGCGGCAAGACGTGGTGCGTCGGTAATCATTACACGCTCGCCGACATCGCGCTCGGCTGCGCGCTCGGCTATCTCGACTTCCGGATGCCCGAACTCAACTGGCGCGACCGCCATCCGAACCTCGACAAGCATTTCGTGAAGCTGTCGCAGCGGCAGAGTTTCGCCGACACGCTGCCGCAAGGCTGACCGGCTCATATTGAGCAGACGAAAGAAAAGCGCCCCGCGGGGCGCTTTTCTTTTTGGCGAACCGCGCCGGACGGCAGTGCGGCTGCGCGAGCGATGCGTCGCGCGTCAGTCGATCGACGCGTAAACGGTCTCGCCGAGCACGAACGAATCGCTGCGCGCGATCGGCCACCACTTGTCGTACAACGTATAGCCGCAGGTCTGGCCGTCGAGCAGCGCGCCGGGCTTCAGATACTTCAGCAACTGCGACATCAGCCGCACCTCGTGCGGCGCGACGCGCTGGACGATGTGATGCGCGCGCAGCTCGGACGGATGGCCGAGGCCGGCCGCCTGCACGAGTTCCTGCAGCGCATGCAGCGTGTTGCGATGGAAGTTGTACACGCGCTCGGCCTTGTCCGGCACGACGATCGCGCGCTGGCGCACCGGATCCTGCGTCGCGACGCCGGTCGGGCAGCGGTCGGTGTGGCAATGCTGCGCCTGGATGCAGCCGACCGCGAACATGAAGCCGCGCGCCGAGTTCACCCAGTCCGCACCGATCGCGAGCGTGCGCGCGATGTCGAATGCGGTGATGATCTTGCCGCTCGCGCCGATCTTCACGCGGTCGCGCACGCCGATCCCGACGAGCGTGTTGTGCACCAGCAGCAGCCCTTCCTGCAGCGGCACGCCGACGTGGTCGGTGAATTCGAGCGGGGCCGCGCCGGTGCCGCCTTCCGCGCCGTCGACGACGATGAAGTCCGGCACGATCCCCGTCTCGATCATCGCCTTCGCGATCCCGAAGAATTCCCACGGATGGCCGATGCACAGCTTGAAGCCGGTCGGCTTGCCGCCCGACAGCGTGCGCAGCCGCTCGACGAATTCGAGCAACCCGCGCGGCGTCGAGAATTCGGAGTGGGTCGCGGGCGAGATGCAATCCTTGCCCATCGGCACGCCGCGCGTCTCGGCGATCTCTGGCGTGATCTTCGCGGCCGGCAGCACGCCGCCGTGGCCCGGCTTCGCGCCTTGCGACAGCTTGATCTCGATCATCTTGACCTGCGGATCGGCGGCCTGCTTCGCGAACTTGTCCGGATTGAACGTGCCGTCGTCGTTGCGGCAGCCGAAGTAGCCGGACGCGATTTCCCAGATGATGTCGCCGCCGTGCTCGCGGTGGTACTTCGACAGCGAGCCTTCGCCGGTGTCGTGCGCGAACCCGCCTTTCTTCGCGCCCAGGTTCAGCGAGCGGATCGCGTTCGCGGACAGCGAGCCGAAGCTCATCGCCGAGATGTTGAAGATCGAGATGTCGTACGGCTGCGCGCGGCTCGCGCCGACCCGGATGCGGAAGTCGTGATTCGGCAGCTTCGTCGGCGCGAGCGAATGGCTGATCCATTCATGCGCGACGGCCTTCACGTTCAGTTCGGTGCCGTACGGGCGATTGTCCGCGACGTTCTTCGCGCGCTGGTAGACGAGGCTGCGCTGCGCGCGCGAGAACGGTTTCTCGTCGGTGTCGTCCTCGACGAAATACTGGCGGATCTCCGGGCGGATGAATTCGAACAGGAAGCGGAAGTGGCCCCAGAGCGGGTAATTGCGCAGGATCGCGTGACGGTCCTGGTTCAGGTCGTACAGGCCGAGTGCGACGAGGGCGACGGGGATGATGATCCACAGCCAGGAAAGAATGTGGACCGACGCGAGTGCGGCTGCCGCAACGAGCAACAGCACGGCACACCACATCGCGAGGTAGCGTCTGGAAAGCATGGGGGACTCCGTAAGAACCTTGAGATACCGCCATGCGTACGCTGCGAAGGCGGCACGTCGGCCGCGACGGAATCGTGTTCCGCCGGGCGCGGCGTGCCGCAAGTCTAAACCGAATGGATGTCAGCGTGCTTCGGCGAGCGCCGGTGCGCGGCCCGCCGGCGCCGGCTGACCGGGCTCGCCGGTGGCCGCCGATTCGATGATGCCGCCGCCCAGACAGACCTCGCCGTCGTACAGCACGGCCGACTGGCCCGGCGTGACCGCCCATTGCGCGTCACCGAACACGAGCGAGAAGCGCGCTTCGCCTGTCGGGCCGGCTGCCGCGGCGCGGCCGAACGTGCATGCCGCGTCGGCCTGCCGGTAGCGCGTTTTCGCGCCGCACGTGAAGCCTTCGGCCGGCGGCTCGCCTGCGACCCAGCTGACGTTGCCGGCGACGAGCTCGCGCGACAGCAGCCAAGGATGGTCGTGGCCCTGCACGACGTACAGCGTGTTGGACGCGATGTCCTTCGCGGCGACGAACCATGGATCGCCGTTGCCGTCCTTGCTGCCGCCGAGGCCGATGCCCTTGCGCTGGCCGAACGTGTAGAACGCGAGGCCGATGTGCTCGCCGACCACCTTGCCGTCGGGCGTCTTCATCGGGCCGGGTTTCGTCGGAAGATAGCGGTTCAGGAAATCGCGGAACGGCCGCTCGCCGATGAAGCAGATGCCGGTCGAATCCTTCTTCTTCGCATTCGGCAGGCCGATCTGCGCGGCGATCTCGCGCACCTTCGTCTTCGGGATCTCGCCGAGCGGGAACATCGTCTTCGACAGCTGCGCCTGATTCAGCCGGTGCAGGAAGTACGACTGGTCTTTCGTATGATCGAATGCCTTCAGCAGCTCGAAGCGGCCGTCGCGCTCGCGCACGCGCGCGTAGTGGCCGGTCGCGATCATTTCCGCGTCGAGCGACATCGCGTGGTCGAGGAACGCCTTGAACTTGATCTCGGCGTTGCACAGCACGTCCGGGTTCGGCGTGCGGCCGGCCGAGTATTCGCGCAGGAACTCGGCGAACACGCGGTCCTTGTATTCGGCCGCGAAATTCACTGCTTCGACGTCGATGCCGATCAGGTCGGCGACCGATACGACGTCGATCCAGTCCTGGCGCGTCGAGCAGTATTCGCCGTCGTCGTCGTCTTCCCAGTTCTTCATGAACAGGCCGACCACGTCGTAGCCCTGTTCCTTCAGCAGCCACGCGGTCACCGACGAATCGACGCCGCCCGACATGCCCACCACTACACGGCGCTTGCTCATTTGCCTACCGCCTGACGGTCGAATGCTTCCGGACGCGGCGCGACCGAATGCGTATGCACGAAATCGAGCGGAATGCGCCGCCCGGCGAGATAGTCGTCGACGCAGCGCATCACCGCGGGCGAGCGGTGGCGCTCGGTGCACGCACGCAGTTCGTCGGCGCTCATCCACAGCGTGCGGACGATGCCGTCGTCGAGCACGTGGTCCGGCAGCGGCTCGCCGGCCGTGCCGCAGAACGTGAAGCGCAGGTACGTCGCGCCGGCGCTGCCCGGCCGGTCGTAATGCGCGAGATAGACGCCGACGAGCGCGTCGGGCGTAAACGGATGCGCGGTTTCCTCGAGCGTCTCGCGGATCACGGCGTCGGCGAGCGTCTCGCCGGCCTCGAGATGGCCGGCCGGCTGATTGATGCGCAGGCCCGTCGAGGTCTCTTCCTCGATCACGAGAAAGCGGCCTGCGCGCTCGACGAGCGCCGCGACGGTCACATGCGGGGTCCAGATTTCGGGTTTCATGGTTCGGCATTTTACCGGTTGCGCCCCGACGCTGCCGGCCGTCTCGTTGGACGAATCCGACCCTGGCCGACTCGCCATATCCGCCCCTTTTTATGGCGCGACGATCGTCGCGACACAGTCGCCGAGCGTGCCGCGCACGCGCACGCGATGGCCGGATCGCGCTGCGCGCTCGTCCGCCAGCCGATCTCGACCGGATAGCGCGGCAGCTCGACGGGCACGCGAGCGCCCGCAGCGACGTCGCGTGCGCGATCGCACGTGCCGCGTGCGACGGAATCGTCGACACCGCGCGGAGCCGGCGAGCAGGTACGGCAGCGCCGCGAAGTGCGTGGTCGACGCCGCGACGCGCCGCTTGTGGCCGAGCGCGGCGAGCGCCTCGTCGACGATCCCGATCACGCCGCCGGACGACACGAGCACGTGATCGCACGCGAGGAAATCGGCGAGCGCTCGCATCGACACCGGCGAACTCGTGCGTGCGCGTTACGACTTCGACGTCGTGGGCCACTATGCGCGTGCGGACGTGCTGTTGCTGCACGTCGACGATCGGCCGAAGCGACCGGTGGTGTTCGGCGCATGACGGGCGCGGCCGCGTCGGCATGCGGATCGCGGCGGGATAGTCAGGTAGCGGAGCGGCCACGTGGCAGGGCGGCCACGTAGCGGCGGCGGGGCGGCGAGGTCGCGAATGGCAGAACGGCATTCAGCGAGCCGCCGCGCCGCGTCAGCGCATCGGCGCTTCGGCGATCCGCATGTAGTCGGCGATCCGGCGGCCTTCCATGTCCGGAAACTGTTCGTGCACGGTGATGTCGCCCATCCGCGCGATGTCGAACGTGCGGAAGTCGCCGCGCAGCTCGCACCACGCGCCGATCGTCCAGCGCCCGCCCCAGTAGACGAGCCCGAGCGGCCACACGCGGCGCTTCGTGTGCGCACCGAGCCGGTCGCGGTAGTCGAAGCTGACGATGTGGCGCGTGTCGACCGCCTGGTGGATCGCGTCGACCTTCGCGCAGAACGTCTCGTCGATATGGAACGACGGCGCGAACACCGGCAGCCGGTCGAGCGCCGTGCGCTTGTCGGCCGGCATCGCCGATGCGATCTTCGCGAGCGCCGAACGCGCACCACCCGCGAAGCGCGCACCGCCCCAGGTTTCGAGCATGCGCGCGCCGACCGCGAGCGCCGCGAGTTCCTCCGCCGTAAACGTCAGCGGCGGCAGGCTCGCATTGCGATTCAGCCGGTAACCGATGCCGGCTTCGCCTTCGATCGGCACGCCCGACAACTGCAGGTCGCGCACGTCGCGATAGACGGTGCGCGGCGACACCGACAGCCAGTCTGCGAGCTGCTGCGCGGTCGTGAGACGGCGCCCGCGCAACAGCTCGGCGATCTGGAACAAACGGTCGGCACGGCGCGTCATGGCTGCACCTCGACTCCAACGGCTACGGGGACTTCGCGATGATAGCGCCGCGCCGGGCGGATCGCGGACGCGCTCAGTGGCATTTCGGCGCGTGCAGCCCGACGCGGTTGCCTTCGGTGTCGATCAGATAGCCGATGTAGCCGTAGTTGTTCGGCAGCTCGACGACCGAGCCCTGCACGATGCCGCCCGCGCGTTTCGCGCGCTCGAGCGCCGCGACGACCGATTCGCCGGCGTTCAGGTACACGAGCACGCCGTTCGCGCTCGGCTTCATCTGCTGTGGATCGAACACGATGCTGCCGCCGGTGCTCGATGCTTCGTGATCGAACATCGCCATCGGCACGCCGCCGATGACTTCGCGCTGCAGCGTGGTCTGCAGCACGGTTTCGTAGAAACGGATCGCCCGGTCGAAATCGAGGGACGGGATGTCGAACCACGCGATCGCGCGCTCGAGGGTTGCGGTTGCAGTTGCGGACGTCATGACGAGCTCCTTGTTGTTCAGGTTCTTTTTGATGGAAACCAGCCTTGCATTGCGCCGGGATTGCAGTGTGAGCGGGGGCTGCTGACAGCGTGCTGTCAGTAGTGATCGCGGTGCTGACAAAAGGCTGCGTCGGCGTCGTCGGGAGTGTTCGGCGGGGACCGCCGGCGTGCGCCTGCGCGGCGGCGCGCACCGGCGCGGATCGCGGAAGCGGACGCGGCCCCGCGTGCATCGGTGCCGCGCAAAGCAAGACGCCCGGCGGGTGCCGGGCGTCGTCGGGGGTGTCAGCAGGCGGCCGCAGCGGCCGCGGCGGCGTTCGCGCGGTGTCGGCGCGTCACGCGTCGCCTTCCTGCGCGGCCGGGCGTGCCTTCACGCTGCCGGCAATCAGGTCGAAGCGGAACAGCCGGCATTCGAGCGCGCCGTTGAACAGCGGCGTCTTCGCCGATTCGCGCAGGCGCAGCTGGCCCGGCAGCGACCGGTCGGACGTCAGCAGGAACGCCTGCCAGCCCGTGAAGCGCTGCTTGAGCGCATCGCCGAGCGCGTTGAAGAACTCGCTGTCCGGCGCGTCGGTGTGCGTGCGGCGGAACGCGTCGTCGTTGCCGCGGTTGCGGCCCGTCTCGCGCACCTCGCCGCGCGCGCTGCGGCCGCGCACTTCGATCCGCTCGCCGTACGGCGGGTTCGCGAGGAGGATGCCGGGGCCGTCGCACGGCGGCGTCATCCCGCGCGCGTCGACCTGCTTGAGCCATACGGACGGCACGCCCGCGCGCTCGAGGTTCGCGCGCGCCTTCTCGAGCATGTCGCCCGAGATGTCGCTGCCGTACACGCCGAGCGAATCGCGCTTGCCGCGCGCCGCGCGCTTCGCGTCGAGCGCCGCGACCTTCAGGCCCTGCCACGCGGTGATGTCGTACTGCTTGAGTTTTTCGAAGCCGAACCGGCGCTCGACGCCCGGCGCGACGCCGAGCGCGATCTGCGCGGCTTCCGCGAGGAACGTGCCGCTGCCGCACATCGGGTCGTACAGCGGCGTGCCGGGCGTCCAGCCGGTCAGCCGCAGGATGCCGGCCGCGAGGTTCTCGCGCAGCGGCGCCGCGCCCTTGTCGAGACGCCAGCCGCGCTTGAACAGCGGCTCACCCGACGTATCGAGGTACAGCGTGCACTCGGTGGCCGTCAGAAACGCGAACACGCGCACGTCCGGCGCGCCGGTGTCGATGCTCGGCCGCGCGCCGGTCTTGTCGCGCATCCGGTCGCAGATCGCGTCCTTCACGCGCAGCGTCGCGAATTCGAGGCTTTTCAGCGGCGACTTGATCGCGGTGATGTCGACGCGCAATGTCTGCGTCGACGCGAACCAGCGTTCCCACGGCTGCTCGAGCGCGAGCGCGTAGACGTCCTGTTCGTTGCGGTACGCGCGGTGCGCGATCTTCAGCAGGATCCGGCTCGCGATGCGCGAATGGAGATTCGCGGCCATGCCGGCGGCCCAGCCGCCGCGGAAATGCACGCCGCCCGGCACCTGCGCGCCCGCGGTGAACGGCGCGCCGTCCAGGTGACGGCCGGCGATCTCGGCCAGCTCGGCGGCAAGCGCCGCTTCGAGGCCGCGCGGGCAGGGAGCGAAGAATTCGTACAGGGTGGGCGAGGACATAAGGCGGGTGAGGACGTGCAAAAGTCCACTATTGTACGCGGCGCGGGCGGCCGGGGCCGGCGTCGAGCCGGATTCCGCGCCGTCGCGAGCGCGTACGCGCGCCCGCTCGCCGGCGGCGCGGCGCCCG
>NZ_CABVPL010000069.1 GCF_902499045.1 Burkholderia latens
AGCGCAGCTTCGGCGAACGCCGCACGCCGTCCGATCGCCCCGCACGTCGCAGCGACGACGATGCGCGCCCGCGCCGCACAGCAGGCGAAGGCGGCGCACGCGCACCGTATCGCGACAAGGCGGCAGGCGAAGGCGCGAAGCGCAGCTTCGGCGAACGCCGCACGTCGTCCGATCGCCCCGCACGTCGCAGCGACGACGATGCGCGCCCGCGCCGCGCAGCCAGCGAAGGCGGCGCACGCGCACCCTATCGCGACAAGGCAGCAGGCGGAGACGCGAAGCGCAGCTTCGGCGAACGCCGCACGCCGTCCGATCGCCCCGCACGTCGCAGCGACGACGATGCGCGCCCGCGCCGCGCAGCCGGCGAAGGCGGCGCACGCGCACCCTATCGCGACAAGCCGGCCGGCGCAGGCGCGAAGCGCGGCTTCGGCGAACGCAGCAGCACCGAGCGCCGCTCGACCGGCACCGCGCTGAAGACCGCGCAGCCGGTCAAGCGCCGCGCCGCCGACGTCGATCACGGCGACGAAACCGGGTTGATGCGCCTGTCGAAGCGGATGTCCGAGCTCGGCCTGTGCTCGCGCCGCGAAGCCGACGAATGGATCGAAAAGGGTTGGGTACTCGTGGACGGCGAACGCATCGACACGCTCGGCACGAAGGTCCGCCCCGACCAGAAGATCGAGATCGACGAGCGCGCGAGCGCCGCGCAAGCCGCGCAAGTGACGATCCTGCTGCACAAGCCGGTCGGTTACGTGTCCGGCCAGGCCGAAGACGGCTACGAACCCGCATCGGTGCTGATCACGCGCGCGAACCAGTGGAGCGGCGACCGCTCCGGCGTTCGCTTCTCGCCGCAGCACCTGCACGCGCTCGCGCCGGCCGGCCGGCTCGACATCGACTCGACCGGCCTGCTCGTGCTCACGCAGAACGGCGTGATCGCGAAGCAACTGATCGGCGAGCAGTCGGACATCGACAAGGAATACCTGGTACGAGTGCGCTTCGGCGAACGTCTGATCGACATCGACCAGCACTTCCCGGCCGAATCGCTCGCGAAACTGCGCCACGGCCTCGAGCTCGACGGCGTGCCGCTGAAGCCTGCAATGGTCAGCTGGCAGAACGGCGAGCAGCTGCGCTTCGTGCTGCGCGAAGGCAAGAAGCGCCAGATCCGCCGCATGTGCGAACTCGTCGGTCTCGAAGTGATCGGCCTGAAGCGCGTGCGGATGGGCCGCGTGATGCTCGGCGCGCTGCCGCAAGGGCAATGGCGCTATCTGTCGGCCGACGAGTCGTTCTGATCGCCGGCACGTGCCGCGCAATGAAAAAGCCCGCGCAAGCGGGCTTTTTCATTTCCGGCGCGACGACGACACGCAGCACGGCGCACCGCGCCGCCGCGTGCCGGCCCGTCAGTCGTCGCTGGCCGGATCGAGGCCGGGGAACAGCACCTCGGTGAAGCCGAACCGCGTGAAGTCGGTGATCCGCATCGGATACAGCTTGCCGATCAGGTGATCGTATTCGTGCTGGACGACCCGCGCGTGGAAGCCCTCGGCGACGCGGTCGATCTTCGCGCCGAACTGGTCGTAGCCGCTGTAGCGCACCTTCGCATAGCGGCTCACGACCCCGCGCATGCCCGGCACCGACAGGCAGCCTTCCCAGCCTTCTTCCATGTCCGGCGGCATGTATTCGAGCTTCGGGTTGATCAGCACGGTCTCGGGCACGGGCGGCGCGTCCGGATAGCGGTTGTTGCTGCCGAAGCCGAAGATGATGATCTGCAGCCCGATGCCGATCTGCGGCGCGGCGAGCCCCGCCCCGTTCGCGTGGTGCATCGTCTCGAACATGTCCGCGACGATCTCGTGCAGGTCGGGCGTGTCGAACCGCTCGACCGGCTTGGCGATTTCGAGCAGGCGCGGGTCGCCCATCTTCAGGATCTCGCGAATCATGGCGTATTGCCCTCCAGGAGTTGATGCAGTCCGTCTTCGTCCAGTACGGGGATGCCGAGTTCCTCGGCCTTCGCGAGCTTGCTGCCCGCTTCGGCGCCCGCGACCACGTAATCCGTCTTCTTCGATACCGACCCGGCGACCTTCGCGCCCGCCGCTTCGAGCATCTCCTTCGCCGCGTCGCGCGTGAGGTTCGGCAGCGTGCCCGTCAGCACGACCGTCTTGCCGGCCAGCACGCCCTGCGGCGCCTTCGGCGCGGGCGGCCCTTCCGGCCACGTGACCTTGCCGGGCGCGCGCAACTGCTCGATCACCGTGCGGTTGTGCTCTTCCGCGAAGAACTGGTGAATCGACTCGGCGACGATCGGCCCGACGTCGTTCACTTCGAGCAGTTCGTCGATCGACGCGTCCATGATCGGGTCCAGCGACCCGAAATGCTTCGCGAGATCCTTCGCGGTCGATTCGCCGACATGACGGATGCCGAGCCCGTAGATGAAGCGTGCGAGCGTCGTGTGCTTCGCCTTCTCGAGCGAGTCGAGCAGGTTCTGCGCGGATTTCTCCGCGAACCGGTCGAGCTCCGCGAGCGTCGCGAAGCCGAGATTGAACAGGTCGGCCGGTGTGCGCACGAGATTCAGTTCGACGAGCTGATCGATGATCTTCTCGCCGAGCCCGTCGATGTCGAGCGCGCGGCGCTGCGCGAAGTGCCACAACGCCTGCTTGCGCTGCGCCGGACAGAACAGGCCGCCCGTGCAGCGCGCGATCGCCTCGTCGGGCAGGCGCTCGATCTTCGAGCCGCACACCGGGCACTCGGTCGGCATCACGAACTCGGCCGCATCGGCCGGACGGCGGTCCAGCAGCGCGCCGACCACTTCCGGAATCACGTCGCCCGCGCGCCGCACGATCACCGTGTCGCCGATCCGGATGTCCTTGCGGCGCACTTCATCCTCGTTGTGCAGCGTCGCGTTCGTCACGGTCGCGCCGCCGACGAACACCGGCTCGAGCCGCGCGACCGGCGTGATCGCGCCGGTGCGGCCGACCTGCACGTCGATCGCGACGAGCTTCGTCAGCGCTTCCTGCGCGGGGAATTTGTGCGCAAGCGCGAAGCGCGGCGCGCGCGACACGAAGCCGAGGCGGTCCTGTTCGTCGCGCCGGTTCACCTTGTAGACGACGCCGTCGATGTCGTACGGCAGCGCATCGCGCTTCTCGCCGACCTTGCGGAAGAAGCCGAGCAAGCCGTCCGCGCCGTGCACGACCGCGCGTTCGCGATTCACCGGCAGGCCGAGCGACTCGTACCAGTCGAGCAGCGCGCTGTGTGTGTCGGGTATCGGCATCCCGTCGAGCACGCCGATCCCGTACGCGAAGAACGACAACGGACGCTGCGCGGTGATCTTCGGATCGAGCTGACGCAGGCTGCCGGCCGCCGCATTGCGCGGGTTCGCGAATTCGCGCTGCTCGGCCGCGCGCTGGCGTTCGTTCAGGCGTGCGAAATCGCGCTTGAACATCAGCACCTCGCCGCGCACGTCGAGCACGGCCGGCACGTGTGCGCCCTTCAGCTTCAGCGGGATCGAGCGGATCGTGCGGACGTTCTCGGTCACGTCTTCGCCGGTCGTGCCGTCGCCGCGCGTCGCGGCCTGCACGAACACGCCGCGCTCGTAGCGCAGCGAGATCGCGAGCCCGTCGAACTTCAGCTCGCACGCGTATTCGACAGGGTCCGTCACCGAGCCGGCGAGATCGGTGGCCTTCGCGAGCGCATCGGCGACGCGCTTGTCGAACGCGACGATGTCGTCGTCGGCGAAGCCGTTGTTCAGCGACAGCATCGGCGCGTCGTGGACGACCGGCGTGAAGCCGCTCGCGACTTCGCCGCCGACGCGCTGCGTCGGCGAATCGGGCGTCACGAGTTCGGGATGATCGGCTTCAAGTTGCTGCAGCTCGCCGAACAACCGGTCGTATTCGGCGTCGGGCAGGTCCGGCTGGTCGAGCACGTAATAGGCGTAGTTCGCCCGCTCGAGTTGGTCGCGCAGCCACGCGGCGCGCGCATCGGGCTGGCTGGCTGGCGGTTCGGCTTGGGTTCGGGCCATGCTGGCGGCAGATTCGTTCTGGAAAATCGGATGTTCGATTATCTCAGTTTGACGCCGCGGCGGGGGCACGATGCGTGCCGCGCCGGCCCGCTGCAACGCATGCACGCGGCGTGTGTGCACTGCAGCAGCGGCGTGCGGCGGCAGCGCGGGCCGCCGCACGCGGGACGCGTTACTGGCTGAAGAGCCGGCGCGTGACCGGCGAACCGGCCGGGATGCCGGCTTCCTCGAGCTTCGCGTACAGCTTCATCAGTTGCTGATCGATCGCGACGAGCGTCGATTCCGGCAGCGGCCGGCGAGAATCGTCGACGACCCGCGCACCGATTCGCTCGGACAGCGACTTTGCGTAGTCGCACATCAGCCGGAACGGCAGGATGTCCTCTTCGGCGACCGGCACGTCGAGGATCAGCGTGATCATGTTGCCGCCCTTGTACGTGAGGTCGTCGCGCAGGAAATTCGTATCGCCGAACTGCAGCATGAACACCGGGTTCTGCTTCGCGTCGAGCTTCACGAACCGCGTGCCGTCGCGCGACAGCAGCAGCCCGTCCTGCGAAGCGACGGCCTGCACGTAGTTCGCGGACCACGGCGCGCCATCCGACATCACGTTGATCGACAGCTGCGCGTCGCACTGCGCGGCGAAGCCGTCGAGCTCGCGCGCCATCGCGACCGTCTCCATCATGTCCGGAAATTCCGGTGCGCCGTCGATTGCGTCGGCGAACTGCTGGACGCCCGTGACGAACTCGGAGAATTCCAGTTCGTTCAGCGCGCCGCTGCGGTTCGCGAGCTGCGCGGCCGCGCGCAGCTCTTCATAGCGCACGCCGTTCTGCAGCAGCTCCCACTGGCCGCCTTCCGGCTTGCCTTCGATATGCACGGGCTTGCTGCCCGCGCGGCGCAGCCGCTGCGCGACCGGCAGGATCTTGTCGCCCGGCAGCGGCGCGCCCAGGCGGATCGGCACGATGCAGTCGATCCGGCGGTCGACGATCGCCGGCGGTGCCGACGAAATCGTGGTCGCGGCCGGTAGCACGGGTTCGGCCGGCTCGTTCGCCGCGTCCGCGGCCGGCGCTTCCTGCGTGGCCGCGACCGCACCTTCATCGACGGCCTGCCCGGCCGACTCGGCAGACTCCGACGGCGTGTCGGTGTCGGTGGCCTCGGCCTGCAGATCGGCCGGCGTGTCCGCGGGCGCCGCACCGCTTGACGCTGCGCCGCCGAAGGTCGGCTCGACACGCGCGGCTTCGGCGGACGCACCCGCGGCGGCAGCCGGTGCCGACGCCGCGGCTTCCCGACGCACAGGCTGGCGCACCGGCTCGATGAACGGCAGCTCGTCGTCGCGCTCGGGACGATTCATCGCGTCGGCCGCCTCTTCCGGCATCGGACGCGGCATCCTGCGCCGCACCTTTGCGCCCTGCCATGCGTTGTAGACCACGACGCCACCCACCACGACGGCGCCGGCGCCGATCAAACCGAGTGTCAACTCGTCCATGCATGCTCCATCAGCAATTCTTTGTCGTCGGAACCGCGAACGGGCGCCCATGCGCCGCGCGAACGCGGTCCGGTTTCGTCAAACGTCAATTCTGGGCAAAACCCGCGGCGGTTTCCATGTCCACCGCGACGATCCGCGACACGCCCTGCTCCTGCATCGTCACGCCGATCAGCTGCTGCGCCATCTCCATCGCGATCTTGTTGTGCGAGATGAACAGGAACTGCGTCTTGTCGGACATCGCGCGCACCAGGTTCGCGAAACGCTCGGTGTTCGCGTCGTCGAGCGGCGCGTCGACCTCGTCGAGCAGACAGAACGGTGCCGGGTTCAGCTGGAACATCGCGAACACCAGCGCGGTCGCGGTCAGCGCCTTTTCACCACCCGACAGCAAATGGATGGTCGCGTTCTTCTTGCCCGGCGGCTGCGCCATCACCTGCACGCCCGCGTCGAGGATTTCGTCGCCCGTCATGATCAGCTTCGCCTGACCGCCGCCAAACAGGCGCGGGAACAGATCGCTGAAGTGACGGTTGACTTCGTCGAACGTGCCCTGCAGCAGCGTGCGGGTTTCCTGGTCAATCTTGTGGATCGCGTCCTCGAGCGTCGTGATCGCGTCGGTCAGGTCGGCGGACTGCGCATCGAGGAACACCTTGCGCTCGCTCGCGGCCTTCAGCTCGTCGAGCGCGGCCATGTTCACCGGGCCGAGCGCGTTGATCGCGTTGTTCAGGCGCGTGACCTCGCCTTGCAGGTACGACGGCTTCAGATCCGGCGTCAGCTTGGCGCGCAGCGCTTCCTCGTCGACTTCCGCGGCCGCGAGCTGTTCGGCGAACTGCTCGACGGCCAGGCGCGCGGCCTGCTCCTTCAGCTGCAGCTCGGTGATGCGGTCGCGCAGCGGCTGCAGCGAACGCTCGGCGACGAGACGCTGCTCGTCGGACGCGCGCAGCTTCGCGGTCAGGTCGTCGAGTTCGATCCGCGCTGCCTGCAGCGCTTCCTCCTTCACCGCGCGAATTTCGAGCGCATCCTGCAGGCCCGTGTGCGCGGTCTGCTCGTTGATCGTTTCGAGCTCGGCGCGCGCGTCTTCCAGCGACGCGGCGACGCGCTCGCTCTGCTCGTGCGCGACCTGGATGCTGCGCTTCAGTTCGTCGATCCGCGTGACCGCGTTGCGCGCGGCGAAGCGCGCGTCGTTCGCAGCGCGCTCGAGGTCGCGCGCTTCCTGGCGCGCCTGCGTCAGCGATTCGTCGAGCGCCTCGAACGCGAGCTGGTTGTCCTCGAAGCGCGCCTGCAGCTCCGCGAGCTCGCCGTCGAAACGCTCGAAGTTCGCTTCCGATTCCGCGCGCACTGCGCGCTGCTCGTCGATCTGCGCGCCGATTTCCTCGAGCTCCTCGCGGATCTGCGTGCTGCGCTGCGTGTAACGCTCGTGCGCCTGCGCGAGCTTCAGCACGTCCATCTGCAGCGCATGCACGCGCTGCGTCGCGCGTTCGGCCTGCGCGCGCAAGTCGCCGAGCGCCTGCGTGGCCTGCGTGTGCGCGGCTTCCGCGCGCACGGCGGCCGTGCGCGCGTCGTCGGCGAGCAGCGCCTGTGCGCGCACCTGGCGCGTCAGGTTTTCGATTTCCTGCTGGCGAGCCAGCATCCCGGCCTGCTCCGAATCGGCTGCGTACAGCTGCACGCCGACGCGCGTGACGATATGGCCTGCCTTGACGACGAACGCGCCGCCCGCGGGCAGTTGCGCGCGCGTCGCGAGCGCCTGCGCGACGTCGTCGGCAACGTACACGTTGCCCAGCCAGTCGTTCAGCACCGCACGGATACCCGCGTCGTCGATGCGCACGAGCGACAGCACCGGGCGCAGGCCGGCGGGTGCGGCCGGCGCTTCACCGGCCGGCGGCGGCGCGTAGAACGCGAGCTTCGCGGGCGGCGCATCGGTCGCGAACGCCTTCACCCAGTCGAGATTCGACACTTCGAGCGCGGCGAGGCGCTCGCGCAGCACGGCTTCGAGCGCCGCTTCCCAGCCGGCTTCGACGTGCAGCTTCTTCCACAGACGCGGCAGCGCGCCGAGCTCGTGCTTGTCGAGCCACGGCTGGATCTTGCCTTCGGTCTGCACGTTCTCCTGCAGCTGCTTGAGCGCAGCCAGCCGCGCCTCGAGCTGGTGAATCTGCGCGCTTTCCGCCTGCACGCGCTCCTGCGCGGCCCGGCGCTCGCCGTCAAGGCGCGGCAGCGCCTCCTGGGCATCGCCAAGACGTGCCTGCGCTTCCGCGAGAATCTCTTCCTGCTCGGCGAGCTGCATGCGCAACTCCTCGAGCTGCGCTTCGTCCGGCGCGTCGAGCCCGCCCGCCTCGGCCTTCAGGCGCTCGTGGCGCTGCTGAAGTTGCTGGAGCTGCTGGTCGGCGTTGCGCTGGTGCGCGGCCTCGAGCTTCAGCGACTGTTCGGTCTGCGCGATCCGCGCGCGCTCGTCGTTGAGCTGCGCCTGCGCATCGCGCCATTTCGCTTCGAGCGCCGGCAGCGCGTCGTGCTTCGCGGCGGCGTTGTCCTCGGCGAGCGCGGCCTTCTCGTCGGCAATCGCACGCGCCTCTTCGGCTTCCTCGAGCTCGTCCTGCGCTTTCTCGGCCTGAGCGCGCCATTGCTCGCGCTGCGCGTTCAGCGCGGCGATCTGCGCCTGCACGCGGTTGCGCGATTCGACGATGAACTTGATCTCGGCCTCGAGGCGGCTCACTTCCGCGTTCGCTTCGTAGAGTGCGCCCTGCGCGCCCTGCATCGCGTCGCTCGCCGAGTAATGCGCGACGCGCAGCGTCTCGAGCTGCGCCTCGACTTCGCGCAGCTTCGCCGTCTGCGCGTCGAGGTCGATCTGGGCCTGCTCGATCGCGCGCTGCTGTTTCTGCTGCTCGCCCGCGGCCTCGTTCTTGCGCAGCAGCCACAACAGACGCTGCTTCTCCTCGCCGTCGGCGACGAGTTCCTTGTACTTGGTCGCGACGACGGCCTGCGCCTCGAGCTTCTCGAGGTTCGCGCCGAGCTCGCGGACGATGTCCTCGACGCGCGTCAGGTTCTCGCGCGTGTCGTGCAGGCGGTTCTCGGTCTCGCGGCGGCGCTCCTTGTACTTCGACACGCCTGCGGCTTCCTCGAGGAACACGCGCAGCTCTTCCGGCTTCGCCTCGATGATCCGCGCGATCATCCCCTGCCCGATGATCGCGTACGCACGCGGCCCGAGGCCCGTGCCGAGGAAGATGTCCTGGATGTCGCGGCGGCGCGCCGGCAGGTTGTTGATGTAGTAGCTCGACGTGCCGTCGCGCGTGAGCACCCGCTTCACGGCGATCTCGCCGTACTGGCCCCACTGTCCGGCCGCGCGGCCGTCGGAGTTGTCGAAGATCAGCTCCACGCTCGCCCGGCTGCCGGGTTTGCGTGCGGTCGAGCCGTTGAAGATCACGTCCTGCATCGACTCGCCGCGCAGCTCGGACGCACGCGACTCGCCGAGCACCCAGCGCACGGCGTCGATGATGTTGGACTTGCCGCACCCGTTCGGGCCCACCACGCCGACTAGCTGGCCCGGAACCTGGAAATGCGTGGGATCGACGAAGGATTTGAAGCCAGCGAGTTTGATCGAGCTCAGACGCACGGCGGTATCGGATGTGAAGAAGGTGTGAAACGGACGGGGACGCGCCGCGCGGAGCCGGACGGCCCGTGCGCGCGGTGCGCCCCGGAATTCAAAAGCGGGGCCGCGCGCATCTGAAGCGTTGGGCCCCGCAAACGGCTTCAATCATACCATCGCGCGTGCGCCGTCCCGCCCGCCGCCGGGTTTGCCCGATGCGGGCGCGGCCCGATGAACCCGGCTCGACAGCAGCGTCGCCAGCACGATGCACACGCCGCCCGCCCACTCGCGCGCGCTGGGCAGTTCGTTCGCGAACACCCACGCCGACAGCGCGGTGATCACGATCTCGAACAGCATGATGATCGACGCGCGGTTCGCCGGCACGCGCGCGAGCCCGTACTGCACGAGCAGGTTGTTCGCGGCCATCGTCACGCCGATCGCGACGACGATCAGCGCGGCGGGACCGAGGTCCGCGCCTGCCGGCGCGGCCGGCAGCCCCTCGACCAGCGACGCGATCGCGCCGAACACCGCCGCGCCGCCGAACAGCGTCGCGGTGCGCATCTCGGCGCGCATCTCCGGCAACTCGCGGCTCGCCTTGATCACGAGCACGTTGCTCATCGCGAAACTCAGGCCCGCCGCGAGGCCCGCCCATTCGGCGGGATTGGCCGGCAGCGGCACACCGAGCTTCGGCGACCACAGCATCAGCATCGCGCCGCCGATCGACAGCGCCGCGAGGCCGGCGCCGGCCCAGCTCAGCCGCTCGCGCAGCAGGAAGTGCGCGTAGATCGCCGTCCATGCCGGCGTCAGATAGAACAGCAGCATCACGCGCAGCACTTCGCCGTGGATCGTGCCCCACACGAAGCCGAGGTTGGTCACGCCGGCCGTGATCGCGATGCCCGGCAGCACCCAGTGCCAGCGCAGCGTCGCGATCGTGCGGTGCCGCACGACGATCACGAACACGAACGCGACGGCGCTCGTCAGCGCGCTGGCAAGCGTGCCGGTCAGGCCGAGCGACGCGAGGATCCGCAGCGGATACCAGATCAGGCCCCATACCGACGCGCCGACCAGGATGGCCAGCGTCGGCAGGCTGCCGCGTACCGCGTTGTTCATTTGATTCGATACCCTTTGTTCGACCGGCCCGGCCGCCGTTCCGGCGGGCCGTGACCGCATTGCATCACGCTATAATCGTCCGTTGCGAACAGCGCGCCCGGCGCCCGTTCGCAGCCGTGCGGCAGCTGCGCCGCCCCTTTCGCTCCAACCGGCCGCGATGGCCGCTTCGCCCGTGAACCCTCGACTCGACTCGCTCCAGCCCTATCCCTTCGAAAAGCTGCGCGCCCTGTTCAAGGACGTGACGCCCGCCGCGGGCCTGAAACCGATCAGCTTCGGCATCGGCGAGCCCAAGCACCCGACGCCCGCGCTGATCCGCGACGCCGTGGTGGCCGCGCTCGACGGCCTCGCGTCGTACCCGGCCACGGCCGGCTCGGACGCGCTGCGCACGTCGGTCGCGCAGTGGCTCGAACGCCGCTACGGGCTGCCGGCGATCGATCCGGCCACGCAGGTGCTGCCGGTGTCGGGCTCCCGCGAGGCGCTGTTCTCGCTCGCGCAGACGGTGATCGACGCGAGCCCGCGCGCGGACGGCAAGAAAGCGATCGTACTCTGTCCGAATCCTTTCTATCAAATTTACGAAGGCGCGGCGCTCCTGGCCGGTGCCGAACCCTATTTCGCGAACAGCGACCCAGCGCGCAACTACGCGTGCGACTACGCGGCCGTGCCCGACGAAGTGTGGGCGCGCACGCAGCTGCTGTACGTGTGCTCGCCGGGCAACCCGACCGGCGCCGTGCTGACGCTCGACGACTGGCGCGAGCTGTTCGCGCTGTCGGATCGCCACGGCTTCGTGATCGCGTCCGACGAGTGCTATTCGGAGATCTACTTCGACGAAGCGGCGCCGCCGCTGGGCGGCCTCGAGGCCGCGCACCGCCTCGGCCGCGGCTTCGAGCGGCTCGTGATGCTGTCGAGCCTGTCGAAGCGCTCGAACGTGCCCGGCATGCGCTCCGGCTTCGTCGCCGGCGACGCCGCGCTGCTGAAGAAATTCCTGCTGTACCGCACGTACCACGGCGCCGCGCTGTCGCCGGTGTGGCAGCACGCGAGCATCGCCGCGTGGAACGACGAGGCGCACGTGCGCGAGAACCGCGCGCTGTATCTGCAGAAGTTCAACACGGTCACGCCGATGCTCGCCGGCGTGATCGACGTGAAGCTGCCCGACGCCGCGTTCTACCTGTGGGCCAACGTCGCGCGCACCGGCCTGTCGGACACCGAGTTCGCCCGCCGCCTGTACGCCGACTATAATGTGACGGTTCTGCCCGGCTCGTACCTCGCGCGCGACGCGCACGGCACGAATCCGGGCCGCGATTTCATCCGGATCGCGCTCGTCGCGGGCACCCCCGAATGCGTCGAGGGCGCGCAACGCATCGTCGACTTCTGCCGCTCACTCGCGCGGTAAGACGTCCATCCCGATCAATTCCATTCACCTCCTGCGAAAACGAACATGTCGCAACAACTTCAGCAAATCATCGATACCGCCTGGGAAAACCGCGCCGAGCTGTCGCCGAAGGCCGCGCCCGCCGAAGTCCGCGAAGCCGTCGCTCACGCGATCGAGCAGCTCGACAAAGGTGCGCTGCGCGTCGCCGAGAAGATCGACGGCAACTGGACCGTGCACCAGTGGCTGAAGAAGGCCGTGCTGCTGTCGTTCCGCCTGGAGGACAACGCGCCGATGCCGGCCGGCGGCTACTCGCAGTTCTACGACAAGGTGCCATCGAAGTTCGCGAACTACACGGCCGAAGACTTCGCCGCGGGCGGCTTCCGCGTCGTGCCGCCGGCCATCGCGCGCCGCGGCTCGTTCATCGCGAAGAACGTCGTGCTGATGCCGTCGTACACCAACATCGGCGCGTACGTCGACGAAGGCACGATGGTCGACACGTGGGCGACGGTCGGCTCGTGCGCGCAGATCGGCAAGAACGTGCACCTGTCGGGCGGCGTCGGCATCGGCGGCGTGCTCGAGCCGCTGCAGGCGAACCCGGTCATCATCGAAGACAACTGCTTCATCGGCGCGCGCTCGGAAGTTGTCGAAGGCGTGATCGTCGAGGAGAACTCGGTGATCTCGATGGGCGTGTACCTCGGCCAGAGCACGAAGATCTACGATCGCGAAACCGGCGAAGTCAGCTATGGCCGCATCCCGGCCGGCTCGGTCGTCGTCGCCGGCAACCTGCCGTCGAAGGACGGCTCGCACAGCCTGTACTGCGCGGTGATCGTGAAGAAGGTCGACGCAAAGACCCGCGCGAAGGTCGGCCTGAACGAGCTGCTGCGAGGCGACTGATGGCCAAGCCGCGCACCGTGGTCGTCTACGGGATCCCGAACTGCGACACCGTGAAGAAAGCCCGCGTGTGGCTCGACGAGCACGGCGTCGAGTTCGAGTTCCACGACTTCAAGAAGCTCGGCGTCAGCGCACCGCTCGTCGAGGACTGGCTGAAGGACGTGTCGCTCGACGCGCTCGTGAACAAGCGCGGCACGACGTGGCGCGGCCTGGACGACGCGATGAAGGCGGCCGCGGAAACGAAGTCCGGCGCGGTCGCGCTGATGATCCACAAGCCGTCGGTCATCAAGCGCCCGGTGCTCGTCGTCAACGGCCGCGTGAAATCGCTCGGCTTCGCCGCCGACCAGTACGCGGCGCTGTTTGCCGCCTAGGGCCGCGCGCGCTGCGCCCGCGCTGCGCCCGACGTCTCATCGCTGCCGGCCCCCGCGCCGGCATTTTTTATCGAAAGTGGTCCGAACCATGTCCGCCACCCTAGCCCTTACCGAACAGCTGATCGCGCGCGCGTCCGTCACACCCGACGACCAGCACTGCCAGCAGATCATGACCGAGCGCCTTGCCGCGCTCGGCTTCGAATGCGAGACCATCGCGTCGCACGGCGTGACCAACCTGTGGGCCGTCAAGCGCGGCACCGACGGCCGTGACGGCAAGCTGCTCGCGTTCGCGGGCCATACCGACGTCGTGCCGACCGGTCCGCTCGAGCAGTGGACGTCGCCGCCGTTCGTTCCCGCGCATCGCGACGGCAAGCTGTACGGCCGCGGCGCGGCCGACATGAAGACGTCGCTCGCGGCGTTCGTCGTCGCGTCCGAGGAGTTCGTCGCCGCCCATCCCGGCCACCGCGGCGCGATCGCGTTCCTGATCACGAGCGACGAGGAAGGCCCGGCCACCGACGGCACCGTGAAGGTCGTCGAGCTGCTCGAAGCGCGCGGCGAACGTGTCGACTACTGCATCGTCGGCGAGCCGACGTCGACCGCCGAACTCGGCGACGTCGTGAAGAACGGCCGCCGCGGCTCGATGTCGGGCGAACTGATCGTCAAGGGCGTGCAGGGCCACATTGCGTATCCGCACCTCGCGAAGAACCCGATCCACCTGCTCGCGCCGGCGCTCGCCGAACTCGCCGCCGAACAGTGGGACGAAGGCAACGAATACTTCCCGCCGACCACGTGGCAGGTGTCGAACCTGCACGCGGGCACCGGCGCGACCAACGTGATCCCCGGCCACGCGGATCTCATGTTCAACTTCCGCTTTTCGACGGCGAGCACCGTCGAGGGCCTGCAGGCACGCGTGCATGCGATCCTCGACAAGCACGGCCTCGAGTACTCGCTGAAGTGGTCGGTGAGCGGCCTGCCGTTCCTTACGCCGCGCGGCGAGCTGTCGAGCGCGCTCGAGAACGCGATCCGCGCGGAGACCGGCCTCACGACCGAGTTGTCGACGACGGGCGGCACGTCCGACGGGCGCTTCATCGCGCGCATCTGCCCGCAGGTGATCGAGTTCGGCCCGCCGAACGGCAGCATCCACAAGATCGACGAACACATCGAATTGCGCTTCATCGACCCGCTGAAGAACGTGTATCGCGGCGTGCTCGAACAACTGATCGCCTGACGGAGCCTCGCATGACGACACCTTTTGCAACTGTTCGCGACCTGCTGCGCTACGCGGTCACGCGTTTCTCGAAGGCGAAGCTCGCGTTCGGCCACGGCTCGGACAATGCGTACGACGAAGCCGCGTACCTCGTGCTGCACACGCTCGACCTGCCGCTCGACACGCTCGAGCCGTTCCTCGATGCGCGCCTGCTGCCCGACGAAATCGCGGCCGTGCTCGCGGTGATCGAACGACGCGCGACGGAGCGCGTGCCGGCCGCTTATCTCACGCATGAAGCGTGGATGCACGGCCACCGCTTCTACGTCGACGAGCGCGTGATCGTGCCGCGCTCGTTCATCGGCGAGCTGCTCGACGACGGGCTGCAGCCGTATGTCGCCGACCCCGAGCAAGTCGGCGCGGTGCTCGAGCTGTGCACCGGCTCGGGCTGCCTCGCGATCCTCGCGGCCAGCGCGTTCCCGAACGCCGAGATCGACGCGGTCGACTTGTCGGACAAGGCGCTCGAAGTCGCTGCGATCAACGTGCGCGACTACGGCCTCGACGATCGCATCACGCTGCACCGCGGCGATCTGTACGCGCCGCTGCCCGCGTTCCGCGCGGAACCCGACGCACGCTACGACGTGATCCTCACGAACCCGCCGTACGTGAACGCGGCATCGATGGCGGCGCTGCCGCCCGAGTACCGGCACGAGCCCGAGATGGCACTCGCCGGCGGCGACGACGGGATGGACATCGTGCGGCGAATCATCGCGCAAGCGCACAAATGGCTGCACGACGACGGCGTGCTCGTCGTCGAGATCGGCAACGAGCGCGAGCACGTCGAGGCCGCGTTCGGCGGCCTCGAACTCACGTGGCTGCCCACCAGCGCGGGCGACGACACCGTGTTCCTGATCCAGGCGTCCGACCTGCCGCGCAAGGCCTGAACGGCGCGCGACAACCGAACCGTGCGGCACGGCACACCGCTGCCTCGCACGGTTCGGTAAGATGCGCGTGAGCGGCCGCCGCGCCGCATGACTTCAGGAGTCCGTCACGCGCCCATGACCCTCGACTGGCTACATCTCGGCACCCTGATCCTGGCCATCCACGTGCTCGGGATCGTCGCGGCGTTTCACGCGGTCATGAACACACGCACGTCGCAAGGCGCGATCGCATGGGCCGTGTCGCTCGCGGCCATGCCGTACCTGACGCTCATCCCCTATCTGTTCCTTGGCCGCAGCAAGTTCTCCGGTTACGTCGACGCACGGCGCCAGGAAACGAAGGCGTTGCGCACGCACACGCCGCGCGCGCCGTGGCTCGAGACGGCCGCAACGGACGGGCCGGCCACCGACGCGATCGGCCGTGCGGCCGTTCGCGCGCTGACGCGGCTCGGCGGCATGCCGTTCGTCGGCGGCAATGCGGTGCGCACGCTCGTGAACGGCGATGCGACCTTCTCGGCGATCCTGTCGGCGATCGACGCCGCACGCGATTACGTGATCGTCCAGTTCTTCATCGTGCGCGACGACGCGCTCGGCCAGATGCTGAGCGACGCGCTGCTTGCGCGCGCGGCGGCCGGCGTGCGCTGTTACGTGCTGTACGACAGCATCGGCAGTTTCGACCTGCCGCGCAGCTACGTCGACACGCTGCGCCGCGGCGGCGTCGAGGTCACGCCGTTCGCGACCCACCGCAAGTTCGTCAACCGCTTCCAGCTGAACTTCCGCAACCATCGCAAGATCGTCGTCGTCGACGGCAATCGCGCGTTCGTCGGCGGACACAACATCGGCGTCGAGTATCTCGGTGCGAACCGGCGGCTGTCGCCGTGGCGCGACACCCATATCGAAATCCGCGGCCCGGTGGTCGCCAGCATCCAGTACGTGTTCGCCGAAGACTGGCACTGGGCGACGCAGACGCTGCCGCCGCTCGCCGCCCCGCCTGCGGCGCTGCCCGACGACGCGATGCATTGCCTCGCGGTGCCGATGGGGCCGGCCGACAAACAGGAAACCGGCTCGCTGTTCTTCGTCGAGGCGATCAACGCGGCGCGCGAACGGGTGTGGATCACGACGCCGTATCTCGTGCCCGACGAAGCGGTGATCGCCGCGCTGAAGCTCGCGGTAATGCGCGGCGTCGACGTGCGCATCCTGATCCCGAGCCGGCGCGACCACTACGTCGTGTTCGAGGCGTCGAAGCTCTATGCGCGCGACCTCGTCGACGCGGGCGTCAAGGTGTTCCGCTACCGGCCCGGCTTCCTGCACCAGAAAGTCGTGCTGATCGACCGCAGCGCCGCCGCGGTCGGCAGCGCGAATCTCGACAATCGCTCGTTCCGCCTCAACTTCGAGATCATGGTGCTGACCGTCGACCGCGCGTTCGCCGACGAGGTCGAAGCGATGCTCGAAGCCGACTTCGCCGAGGCCTACGAGGTCGATGCGAACGAGTATCGGCACTCGGCGGCGTGGCGGCGCATCGCGATGCACGTCGCGCGCCTGTTCGCGCCGATCCTGTAGGGCCGGCGCCAGCCGCGCGCGGCCTGCCCCGGTGCCGCACGCCTGGATACGCTGCTGCCTGGCGACGCAGGCGCGGCACATCCGGCACGTCCGCCCCGTCAGCCCGCTCGCCGCTTCAAACGCTCAGAGCAGCTTGTCGATATCCGCGGCGATGTCCTCGGGCTTCGTCGACGGCGCATAGCGCTTGACGATCCGCCCGTCACGGTCGATCAGGAATTTCGTGAAGTTCCACTTGATCGCCTTCAGGCCGAGGATGCCGGGCGCCTCGTCGGTCAGGTAGCGGTACAGCGGATGCGCGTGCTCGCCCTTCACGTCGATCTTCGCGAACATCGGGAACGTGACGCCATAGTTGCGCTCGCAGAACGCACCGATCTGCGTGGCATCGCCCGGCTCCTGCTTGCCGAACTGGTTGCACGGGAAGCCGAGCACGACGAAGCCGCGCGCTGCGTAGTGGTCGTACAGCTTCTGCAGGCCCGCATACTGCGGCGTGAAGCCACACTCGCTCGCGGTGTTGACGATCAGCAGCACCTTGCCGCGATACGTGTCGAGCGACACCGGCTGGCCGGCGAGCGTGTCGGCGCTGAACGAATACAGGGTGGACATCGGGCACTCCTTTTACGAAACCGGATCGACGTGGAGTCTAGGCGAAATCGCGCCGTTGCGGGATATGCCGAACGGCCGATCTCCGGCGCGACCCGCGCGCAGTCTAGAATAGCGGTTTTGGCCAGTCATTCCCGCCGTGATCCGTTTCAATCAGTTCAGCCTTGCGCGCGGCACCAAGCCGTTGTTCGAATCGGCCTCGTTCGTGCTCAATCCCGGCGAGAAGGCCGGCCTGATCGGCGCGAACGGCGCCGGCAAATCGACGCTGTTCTCGGTCCTGCGCGGCGAGCTGCATTCCGACGGAGGCGATTTCTCGATGCCGCCGTCGTGGCGGATCGCCCACGTGTCGCAGGAAACGCCTGCCGTCGACCGCTCGGCGCTCGACTACACGCTCGACGGCGACACCGCGCTGCGCGAGATCGAGGCGCGCATCGCCGCCGCGTCGGCCGCGCATGACGGTGCGGCCGAAGCCGACGCGCACGCGGCATTCGCCGACGCCGACGGCTATACCGCGCCGGCGCGCGCGGAAGCGCTGCTGCTCGGCCTCGGCTTCACGCTCGCGCAGACGCGCGAATCGGTCGCGAGCTTCTCCGGCGGCTGGCGCATGCGCCTGAACCTCGCGCAGGCGCTGATGTGCCGCTCCGACCTGCTGCTGCTCGACGAGCCGACCAACCACCTCGACCTCGACGCGATCGTCTGGCTCGAAGACTGGCTGCACCGCTACGCCGGCACGCTGGTCGTGATCTCGCACGACCGCGAATTCCTCGACTCGATCTGCAACGTCACGCTGCATCTGGAAAACCGCCAGGTGAAGCGCTACGGCGGCAACTACTCGCAGTTCGAGGTGCTGCGTGCGCAGCAACTGGCGCTGCAGCAAAGCGCATACGAAAAGCAGCAGAAGACGATCGAGCATCTGCAGAGCTTCGTCGACCGCTTCAAGGCCAAGGCGACCAAGGCCAAGCAGGCGCAGAGCCGGATGAAGGCGCTCGAGAAGATGGAGCTGATCGCGCCGGCGCACATCGCGTCGCCGTTCACGTTCGAATTCCGCACGCCCGACGCCGCGCCGAACCCGATGATGGTGATGGAAGACGTGCGCTGCGGCTACCATGCCGACGACGGCGCCGAGATCCCGATCGTCGAGCGCGTCACGCTGTCGATCCAGAACGGGCAGCGCATCGGCCTGCTCGGCGCGAACGGCCAGGGCAAGTCGACGCTGATCAAGACGCTGGCCGGCACGCTCGCGCCGCTGTCGGGGCACGTGCGCGACGGCAAGGGGCTGACGATCGGCTATTTCGCGCAGCATCAGCTCGAAACGCTGCGCGAGGACGATTCGCCGCTCGCGCATCTCGCGCGGCTCGCACCCGACACGCGCGAACAGGAACTGCGCGACTTCCTCGGCGGCTTCAACTTCTCCGGCGACATGGCGACGAGCCCCGTCGGCCCGTTCTCCGGCGGCGAGAAAGCGCGGCTCGCGCTCGCGCTGATCATCTGGCAGAAGCCGAACCTGCTGCTGCTCGACGAACCGACCAACCACCTCGACCTCGAGACGCGTCACGCGCTGACGATGGCGCTCGCGCAATTCGAAGGCACGCTGATCCTCGTGTCGCACGATCGCCACCTGCTGCGCGCGACCACCGATCAGTTCATGCTCGTCGCGAAGCATCGTCTGCAGCCGTTCGACGGCGACCTCGACGACTACCGCGACTGGCTGCTGCAGCATGCAGCCGAGCAGCGAGCGGCCGCGAAGGCCGACAGCGCGGCGGCGGGCGCCGATCCGGGCGTGAATCGCAAGGACCAGAAGCGTCAGGCTGCCGAGGAGCGTCAGCGGCTGTCGCAGTTGAAGAAACCGCTGCAGAACCGCATCACGAAGCTCGAAAAGGAGATGGAAACGCTGCACGCGGAGAAGGCGCGCCTCGATGCGTTCGTCGCCGATCCGGCGAGCTACGACGCCGCGCGCAAGACGGAACTGACCGAAGCGATCCGCAAGCTGGGCGAGGTCAATGCGCGGCTCGAAACGGTCGAGGCCGACTGGCTCGCGGTGCACGAAGAACTCGAGCAGATCGGCTGATCTCGGCGCGCGCACCGTCTCGGCCGGTGCGCGATCGGCGATGCGGCGCCCGCCGGTGCGTCAGCGACTACAGGCGGCGCGGCCGCGCCGGGTGACACGGGCCCTGAAACGACGAGGCCGGACGCGCTGGCCCGGCCTCCTTGTCGTTGCTGCTTCGGCCTGCGACAGCCGCGCGATTCACTCAGCGTCGCGGCAACGTATCGCGCGGCATCTGCTCGTCGTCGCCCATCAGGTGACGCCGCCCTTCGGTCGGCCGCCGGATTACCGCGACGACCTCGGCTTCCGTGACGTCCTCGGACACGACGCGGCGCGCGAGACGCCCTTCGTCGTCGATCCATTCGACGATCCGGCATCCGCCGCCCCACGGCTGGACGATCGGCTCGGATACGCGGCAGCCGCGCAGGTTGTAAAGGCGTCCGCCCGGCGTTTCCCCATAATGTTTCAACATAGGTTCCCTTCGCATTGCGCGGTTCGACAATCCGGCAAAGGATAGGGAAAAGCGATGTCCGGCGGGTTACAGCAGCCTACATATTCTTTACAACCCATTACGCGACAGAACACCGGTGGCCGGCGCACCGTACAGCCGGCCGCCCACGGTCACTCGAGATCGCGCACGCGGTCGATCGCCTGCTCGAGCCGCTCGACGGCCATCACGTTCAGCCCTTCGATCAGCTGCTTCGGCGCATTCGCCTTCGGGATCAGCGCGGCCGTGAAACCGAGCTTCGCGGCCTCGCGCAGCCGCTCCTGGCCGCGCGGCGACGGCCGGATCTCGCCCGCCAGCCCCACTTCGCCGAACACGATCAGCCCCTTCGGCAGCGCCTTGTTGCGCATCGACGAATGGATCGCGAGCAGCACCGCGAGGTCGGCGGCCGGTTCGGTGATCTTCACGCCGCCAACCGCGTTCAGGAACACGTCCTGGTCGAAACACGCGATGCCCGCGTGCCGGTGCAGCACTGCGAGCAGCATCGCGAGCCGGTTCTGCTCGAGACCGACCGCGAGCCGGCGCGGATTCGGCACGTGGGCCGTATCGACGAGCGCCTGGATTTCGACGAGCAGCGGGCGCGTGCCTTCCTGCGTGACCAGCACGCACGATCCCGGCACGACCTGCTCGTGCTGCGACAGGAACAGCGCGGACGGGTTGGCGACACCGCGCAGCCCGCGCTCGGTCATCGCGAACACGCCCAGTTCGTTGACCGCGCCGAAGCGGTTCTTGAACGCGCGCACGAGCCGGAACGACGAATGCGTGTCGCCTTCGAAGTACAGCACCGTGTCGACGATGTGCTCGAGCACGCGCGGGCCCGCAAGGTTGCCCTCCTTCGTCACGTGCCCGACCATGATGATCGCGGTGCCCGACTGCTTCGCGATACGCGTGAGCTGCGCCGCGCACTCGCGCACCTGCGCGACCGAGCCCGGCGCCGACGTCAGCGCGTCGGAATAGACGGTCTGGATCGAGTCGATCACGGCGACGTCCGGCCGTTCGGCGTCGATCGCCGCCTGGATCTTCTCGAGCTGGATTTCGGCGAGCAGCTTCAGTTCGGCCGCCGGCGCGCCGCCGTCGAGCAGCGCGAGCCGTTGCGCGCGCAACGCGATCTGCGCGGCCGATTCCTCGCCGCTGATATAGAGCGCGCGCCGCACGCTCGCGATGTCGGCGAGCGACTGCAGCAGCAGCGTCGACTTGCCGATGCCCGGATCGCCGCCGATCAGCACGACGCCACCCGGCACCAGCCCGCCGCCGAGCACGCGATCGAATTCGCCGATGCCGGTCGAGAAGCGCGGCACGTCGGCCGCCTCGATGTCGACGAGGCGCTGCACGGGCGCGCGCTTCGCGAGCGACTGGAAGCGATGGGCGGCCGGCGACTCGGCGACCGATTCGACGAGCGTGTTCCAGGCCTGGCACGACGGGCACTGGCCCTGCCACTTCGGGGTTTGTCCGCCGCACTCGCTGCAGACGTAGACGGTTTTCTGTTTGGCCACGCGTGCTGCCCTTATTCCGCGCGCACCGGCACGCGGGCGGCGACCGCGCACATCAGTTCATAGCCGATCGTCCCGCAATGCCGCGCGACGTCGTCGATCGGCAGCGCATTGCCCCACAGCTCGACCCGCGCACCGACCCCCGCCTGCGGGCACGGGGTCAGGTCCACGGTGATCATGTCCATCGACACGCGGCCGACGATCCGCGTGCGGATGCCATCGACGATCACCGGCGTGCCCTCGGGCGCGACGCGCGGATAGCCGTCCGCGTAGCCGCACGCGACGACGCCGATCCGCATCTGCGTTTGCGCCAGAAACGTCGAGCCATAGCCGATCGCCTGCCCCTTCGCGATGGTCTGCACCGCGATCAGCTCGGACGCGAGCGTCATCGCCGGCTTCAGCCCCGTGTCGGCGATATCGGCCGACACACCCGACGGCGACGCACCGTACAGCACGATCCCCGGCCGCACCCAGTCGAAGTACGTGTCCGGATGCCACAGCACGGCGGCCGAATTCGCGAGACTGCGTGCGCCGGCGATGTTTTCCGCGCCGCGCTCGAACGTCGCGAGTTGCTCGGCGACGCCGCGCTCGTTGTCGGCATCCGAAAAATGGGTCATCAACGTGATCTGGCCGATGCCCGGGCACGCACGGGCGCGCTCCCACGCGGCACGGTATTTTTCCGGCGTATAACCGAGCCGGTTCATCCCGCTGTTCATCTTCAGCTGCACGTTGACGGGCTTGGACAGCCGCGCCGTCTCCAGCATCCGCATCTGCTCGTCGTTGTGGACGGTGGTCGTCAGGCTGTAGCGGTCGATCACGTCGATGTCGGTCGAGCGGAAGAATCCTTCGAGCAGCAGGATCGGGCCGGCCCAGCCCAGCTCGCGCAGCTTCACCGCCTCGTCGAGGTCGAGCAGGCCGAAGCCGTCGGTGCCGCGCAAGCCCGGAAACACGCGCGCGAGACCGTGGCCGTACGCGTTCGCCTTGACGACCGCCCAGACCTTGGACGGGCCGGCAAAGCGGCGGACGACGGAGAGATTGTTCGCGAGAGCGGCGGTATGGATGGTGGCGGAGATCGGGCGCGGCATGGGAAATTTACGTAAAGACGCTTGCGAATCATCAGCTTACCGCGCCTTTTGAGCACCGAAGCCGACAATTTGCGGAACGATCGGGGAATCTTGCTAGTCCGAATTGCCGTATTTTCGTGTTATAAAGCCGTGCGCACAACCCATTTCGAACGGAATAAGCCGATCGCATACCAGGCGGCCTACGCGGCCCTGCCGCAGCGACGAAAGCATCGCATCAGATGAAAAAAGGTTTTTACACCATCATGGCCGCGCAGTTTTTCTCGTCGTTGGCCGACAATGCGCTTCTCATCGCCGCCATCGCCCTGCTGAAAGACCTCCACGCCCCCAACTGGATGACACCGCTGCTCAAGCTGTTCTTCGTGTTGTCCTATGTGGTGCTCGCGGCGTATGTCGGTGCGTTCGCCGATTCGCGTCCGAAGGGCCGCGTGATGTTCATCACCAACACGATCAAGGTCGCCGGCTGCCTGATCATGCTGTTCGGCGCGCATCCGCTGATCGCGTACGGGATCGTCGGGTTCGGCGCCGCCGCCTATTCGCCCGCGAAATACGGGATCCTGACCGAGCTGCTGCCGGCCGACCGGCTCGTCGCCGCGAACGGCTGGATCGAAGGCACGACCGTCAGCTCGATCATCCTCGGCACCGTGCTCGGCGGCGCGCTGATCAGCCCGCACATCGCGTCGCACGTGATCGCGCACACGCCGTCATGGATCGGCACGCCGGCCGAAGCCGCGATGGCGATCATCATGGCGATCTACGTGGTCGCCGCAATCTTCAACCTGCGGATTCCCGATACCGGGGCGCGCTATCCGAAGCAGGAACGCGGCCCGGTCAAGCTGCTCACCGATTTCGCCGACTGCTTCATGGTGCTCTGGCGCGACAAGCTCGGCCAGATCTCGCTCGCGGTCACGACGCTGTTCTGGGGCGCCGGCGCGACGCTGCAATTCATCGTGCTGAAGTGGGCCGAGGTGTCGCTCAACATGTCGCTGTCCGAAGGCGCGATCCTGCAGGCGGTGGTCGCGGTCGGCGTCGCGGCCGGCGCGATCGCCGCCGCCGCACGGATTCCGCTGAAGAAGTCGCTCACCGTGCTGCCCGTCGGCATCATCATGGGCATCGCGGTCATGCTGATGGCGTTCTACACGCGCGATCTGTTCCCGGCGCACTGGGCCGTGCACTTCGGCCACCTGCGCGTGCCCGTGTACCTGATCGTCGCGTACATCTTCCTGATCTGCGTCGGCGCACTGTCCGGCTACTTCGTGGTTCCGATGAATGCGCTGCTGCAGCATCGCGGCCACGTGCTGCTGTCGGCCGGCCACTCGATCGCGGTGCAGAACTTCAACGAGAACCTGTCGGTGCTCGTGATGCTGTGCCTCTATGCAGTGCTGGTCTGGCTCGACGTGCCGGTCGGCGTCGTGATCGTGCTGTTCGGCACGTTCGTGTGCCTGACGATGTGGCTCGTGATGCGCCGTCACCAGGCGAACCAGCGGCAGTTCGACTCGGTCGCACTGATCGGCGAATCGCGCCACTGACGCTACACTTGCGTTTCCTTTCGCTTCCGTCCGCCGGCGCCGGTCTTCGAACCGGCGCACTGCCATCATGACGCACCCGATTCCCAACGTCCTGACGATCGCCGGCTCCGATTCGGGCGGCGGCGCAGGCATCCAGGCCGACCTCAAGACCTTCTCCGCGCTCGGCGCGTACGGTGCGAGCGTGATCACCGCGCTGACCGCGCAGAACACCCGCGGCGTGACCGGCGTGCACGCGCCGGACGCCGCGTTCGTGACCGCGCAACTCGACGCGGTGTTCGACGACATCCGCATCGACGCGGTCAAGATCGGCATGCTCGCGAACGCGGCGATCGTGCACGCGGTGGCCGACGCGCTGCGGCGTTACGCGCCGCGCTTCGTCGTGCTCGATACCGTGATGATCTCGAAGAGCGCGCATGCGCTGCTCGCGCCCGATGCGGTCGACGCGTTGCGCGACGCGCTGCTGCCGCTCGCGACCGTCGTCACGCCGAACCTGCCCGAGGCGGCCGCCCTGCTCGGCGATGCGCACGCAACCACCGAAGACGACATGGTGCGGCAAGGCCGCGCGCTGCTGAAGACGGGCGCACGCGCCGTGCTGATGAAAGGCGGCCACCTGCCCGATGCGGGCGCCAGCCCCGACTGGCTCGTCGATGCGGCGCACACGGTGCGGCTGGACGGCGCGCGCGTGCCGGTCCGCAATACGCACGGCACCGGCTGCACGCTGTCGTCGGCGATCGCCGCGCTGCTGCCGCAGCGGCCCGATCTCGACAGCGCGGTTCGCGAAGCGAAGGCGTACCTCACCGGCGCGATCGCCGCGAGCGGCAAGCTCGACGTCGGCCGCGGCGTCGGGCCCGTCCATCACTTCCATCGCTGGTGGTGAGCGCCGGCTGACGCGCGCTCAGCGGTCCTGCGCGGCGAACGCCTGCGCGCGTGCCGGCCAGTCGTCCGGCACGATGAAGCCGCGCGCGATCTCCCGCCATACGCCGTCGTCGTGCCGGCGATGCACGCCGATCAGCGCGGGCGCCTGCCGCGCGGTCAATACTGGCGGCAGCGTCGGCGAATGCGCGAGCGGTTCGGGCGCGGCTTCGGCGCCCGCCCGCCGCGGCGCGAGCCACGCCAGCCGCGGCAGCACGTTCCACGCTGCGCCGTCAGGCTGCGCGGCAGCCCAGTCCGGCCACTGCGCGTGCGTGAGCCAGAAGCCGCGCGGGTGATCGGCGGCGATTTCCGCGGACACCGGCGGCAGCGCCGCGCCGTGCGGATAGAACAGCCAGCCGCGCACGAACATCTGCGCATCGGACGGCGCGCCGTAGCCGAGCAGCGCAAACCCGTGACGATCGCTGAGCCGCAGCTGATGGTCGAGCAAGCGGCTGCGCTTGCGGTCGAGCCGGTCGACGAGGTTCGGGCCGACGAAGTCTGCCAGCGACGCGCCGCCGGCCACCGGCGCGCACAGATAGCACTTCACGGCGAGTTCCCAATGCAGGCGCCGTCCGCCGGGCGCATCGACGAGGAAATCGACTTCGCCGAGCGTCTTGCCGTTGCTGCGCAGCGGCAGGTTCGCGGCGACGAGCCGCAGCGACGGCCCGTGCGTGAGGAAATATTCGAGCAGACATTCGGCGTAGCGGCCGAGCCGCACCGGCCTCACTCCGTCGAGCGCGCGGTGCAGCGGCTCGGGCGCGGCATCGAGTGCGACGAGCCACGCCTCGACGGCCACCCGTTCGACCGCATCGGACCACGGATGCGCAAGCGGCGCGCCGGGCGCCGCGGCGAGCAGGCTCGGACTCGCGAGAAGCCAGCCGAGATCGCGAACCGCGGCGTCGCGCAGCGTATCGACGAACGCGAGCGCCGCGCCGCGGGTCATGGCCCGGCCGGCCCGTTCGCGCCGGCGTCCGCCGCCCGCAGAAACGTGTCGCGCGCGAGGCACAGGTCGGCCCACGCCTTCGACTTGTCCTGCAGGCTGCGCAGCAGGTACGCCGGGTGGTAGGTGACGATCACCGGCACGCCTTCGTACGTGTGCACGCGGCCGCGCAGCGACGCGATGCTCGAATCCGTCTTCAGCAGCGTCTGCGCGGCGAAGCGGCCGAGCGCGACGATCAGCTTCGGCTTCACGAGCGCGACCTGGCGCTGCAGATACGGCTCGCAGCGCGCGACCTCGTCGGGTTCCGGATTGCGGTTGCCGGGCGGCCGGCACTTGATCACGTTCGCGATGTAGACGTTGTCGCCGCGCTTGAGCGCCAGCGACTGCAGCATGTTGTCGAGCAGCTTGCCGGCCTGGCCGACGAACGGCTCGCCCTGCTTGTCCTCGTGCTCGCCCGGCGCCTCGCCGATCAGCATCCAGTCCGCCTCGCGATCGCCGACGCCGAACACGGTATTGGTGCGCTTCTCGCACAGGCGGCAGCTCGTGCAGCCGGCCACGCGCGCGGCGAGCGCATCCCAGTCGAGCATCGCGACCGGCGTCGCGGCAGGACGCGATTCGGCGGGCGGCAACGGATCGCCCGGCGCCGCCGCGTCGAACCACGCGAAATCGTCTTCGGTGAGCGGCGGGACGTCGTCCGCGGCGCCGGCGGACGCACGATCGTCGTCCATCGCGCTGCGTGCGGCCGCGCTGCCGGCTTCGCCGGCGGGTGCCGTAGCACGCGCCGCCGCGCCAGCCGGCGGCGTGTCGTTACGCGGCACCTCGCGTGCAGGCGGCTGCACGTCGTGCAGCCGGTCCGCCGTCGTTTGCGGTGCCGCAGCGCCAGTTGCGGCCGCAACGGCCGGCCCATCGTCGGCCACGCCCGATGTCGCAACCTGCGCCTGCGCGGCTTCACCGTGCTGCGCATGCTGCCCGCGCCGCACCCAGATCTGCGCGAGCCCCAGTTCTTCGAGCGCTGCTTCAGCCCACGCCATGCGCATCCCCTTCGTCCTTGTTCAGCGTCAGACGCATCACGATCGCGTCCTCCCGGCTCCGATGCCGCGCCGGATAGTAATTCTTGCGCCGGCCGATCGTCACGAAGCCGAAGCGCTCGTACAGATGAATCGCGCGCGGATTGGACGGCCGCACCTCCAGCAGCACGCCGTCGAGCCGTTCCGCGCGCGAGATGCGCACCGCTTCACGCAGCAGCGCGAGCCCCGCGCCGGACTGCTGGGCGGCCGGCGCGACGCACAGATTCAGCAGGTGCATTTCGTCGATCACCGGCATCAGCACGCAATAGCCGACGAGCGCGCCCGTCACGTGGCGCAGGCATACGCCGAAATAACCATTGCGCAGCGAATCCTCGAAGTTACCGCGGCTCCACGGAAACTCGTACGCGACCTGCTCGATCGCGACGACTTCGTCGAGATCGGCGTCGGTCATCGGCGACAAATAACGGTCGCTCAACAATACGCCCGTCATCCTTTGGCTCCGCCCGTCTGCGCGGCGCGTGCCGCGACGCGCTCCGCGGTCGTCTGCGCGACCTTGTCGCGCACGTATTCGGGCGCGGCCTGATCGGCCGGCACCGTACGGCCGGCCCGGAACGCACGCAGCGCCGCGTGCGCAACCGCCAGCGCATGCGGCAGCGCTTCGCCGTCGATCACGGCCGCCGCCGCCGCCGCCGGCAATTGCGCGCCGAACGCGGCCGCCGCATTGCCGGCGAGCGTGAACGGCGCGTCGGGCACGCCGACGGCGCCCGGCGCATCGAGCGACGCAGGATGCAGCGTGCGCCAGTCGCCCGTGTCGTCGTCCCACGCGAAGTCGGCCCAGTACGCTTCGTCCATCCGCGCGTCGAGCGCGGCCAGCACGCGCGTGGTGCCGGGCGCGCGCAGCCGCGCATGCTCGGCGCACGCGAGCAGCGTGCCGATCGGCACGACCGGCAGCCCGCGCCCGAACGCGAGACCTTGCGTGATGCCGGTCGCGGTACGCAGTCCGGTGAACGAGCCGGGACCGGCGCCGAACGCGATCGCATCGCAGTCGGCGAACGCGAGACCCGATTCGGCGAAGAGTTCCTGGATCGCCGGCAGCACGCGCGTGCTCGACACGGCGCCGGTCAGCTCGTGGCGGACCCAGGTTTGCGGGGTGGAAACGGCGTCATCGGCCGAAGCCGAGCGCAGCAGCGCGACCGAGCAGTATTCGGTCGACGTATCGATGGCGAGGAGCACTGTTTGCGTCATGGCCGACATTGTAATGCGGCGCCCCGCTCCGACGGGCGATCGGCCCCGATCGCGATGCACGCGCCGCCCGGCGCGCGGTTTGGAAGGATCGCTCGACCCCGCGCGGCGCGCCCCTTGTTAAGATCGGCCGATCTGAAACCCTTACGGAGACACACGATGAGCGAACTCGCAGCCCGCTTCGACCAGGCCCAGGTGGACGTCAAGCAACTGACGGAGCGACCGGGCAACCTGACCCTGCTGCGCCTGTATGCGCTCTTCAAGCAAGCGACCGATGGCGACGCGCACGGCGACAAGCCGGGCTTCACCGACATCGTCGGCAAGTACAAGTACGACGCGTGGGAAGCACTGAAGGGCACGTCGCAGGATGCGGCGAAGCAGCAGTACATCGAACTCGTCGAATCGCTGAAGAACGGCGCGGCGTCCTGAGCGCGCCTGCCGCCGCAACAAGCAATCAAATCAGTGGCGCAGCGCAGCAAATCTCTTTATAATGCTCGCTGCGTCACCTCCGCGCTCGGCTCGCAAGCCGTTCCGGCCCGACGCCTCGTAGCGTTAAGCTCCAATCCGGTTTAGAACCTGTCCCCTCCTGCTTCGACCCTCGCGGTCGTCAACTAGGCTGGCGGCCCCGCTCCAGAAGCGCGCCGCACCCAAAACAGCTTCTAATGCCTCATCCGCCGAAGGTTCGGCGGATTGCACCCGTTTCCCGATTTGCTCGCTGAATCCGACGACTTGGGTATGCGCGATTGGCGCCGACGTTTCACCCACTGTGTTTCAAGGATTGTTATGACTTCGAGCATCAACACCAGCCCGCTCAACGCGATCGCCGACCAGGCACTCGGTCTCGACGCCGCCGCACCGGCCGCGGCCGAACCGGCGTCGGACGAGCCGACTTTCGCGTCGCTCGGGCTGTCGCCGGAGATCGTCTCCGCGCTGCAGGCCGCCGGCTACGCCAAGCCGACGCCGGTCCAGCAGCGCGCGATTCCGGCCGGCATCGCCGGCCGCGACCTGCTGGTGTCGAGCCCGACCGGCTCGGGCAAGACCGCCGCATTCATGCTGCCCGCGATCGAGCGTTTCGCGCAGCTGCAAAAGGCGCAGGCGCAGCAACCGCGGGCGCCGCGTGAACCGAACCAGGGCGATCGCCGCGCGCGCCGCCCGCAACCCGTCGCGCGCCCGGGCCTGCTCGTGCTGACGCCGACCCGCGAACTCGCGATGCAGGTCACCACGGCCGCGTCGACGTACGGCAAGCACCTGAAGCGCCTGCGCACGGTCAGCATCCTCGGCGGCGTCGCCTACGGCCAGCAGCTGATGCTGCTCGCGAAGAACCCCGAGATCCTGGTCGCCACGCCGGGCCGTCTGCTCGATCACCTCGAGCGCGGCCGCATCGACCTGTCCGAGCTGAAGATGCTCGTGCTCGACGAAGCCGACCGCATGCTCGACATGGGCTTCATCGACGACATCGAGACGATCGTCGCCGCGACGCCCGAGTCGCGCCAGACGATGCTGTTCTCGGCGACGCTCGACGGCAAGATCGGTTCGCTGACGAGCCGCCTGCTGAAGGATCCGGAGCGCATCGAGATCACCGCGAAGATCGAATCGCGCGCGAATATCGCGCAGACGGTGCACTACGTCGACGACCGCGACCACAAGGACCGCCTGCTCGATCACCTGCTGCGCGACGACGCGCTCGACCAGGCGATCATCTTCACGGCGACCAAGATCGACGCCGACCAGCTCGCCGGCCGCCTCGCCGACGCCGGCTTCCAGTCGGCCGCGCTGCACGGCGATCTGCCGCAAGGTGCGCGCAACCGCACGATCCGTGCGCTGCGCGAGCGCCGCGTGCGCGTGCTGGTCGCGACCGACGTCGCGGCCCGCGGCATCGACATCCCGGGCATCACGCACGTGTTCAACTATGATCTGCCGAAGTTCGCGGAAGACTACGTGCACCGTATCGGCCGTACCGGCCGGGCCGGCCGTTCGGGCACCGCGGTGAGCCTCGTGCACCACGCCGAACAAGGCGCGCTCAAGCGCATCGAACGCTTCGTGCGTTCGCCGCTGCCGGTCAACGTGATCGAAGGTTTCGAGCCGCGCAAGGCGCCCCCGCGCAACGAACGCGCCGGCGGCCGCGGCCGTCCGGGCGGCGGTAACGGCGGTCGTCGTTTCGGCGGCAAGCCGGGCGGCGGTTACGGCGGCAACGGCGGCCGCAGCTACGGCGGCGGCAATGGCGGCGGCTGGAGCGGCAAGCCGGGC
>NZ_CABVPL010000070.1 GCF_902499045.1 Burkholderia latens
CGCGGCGCGAGCGTCCGGCGCGCGCGACCGTCGCGCCGAACCCCGTCCCGCCGATCACGTACCCCGAAAGCCTGCCGGTGTCCGGCAAGCGTGACGAGATCGCCCGCGCGATCGCCGCTCACCAGGTCGTGATCGTTTGCGGCGAAACGGGTTCGGGCAAGACCACGCAGTTGCCGAAGATCTGTCTCGATCTCGGCCGCGGCCTCGGCGCCGGCGGCACGGGCCTGATCGGCCATACGCAGCCGCGGCGGCTCGCCGCGTCGTCGACCGGCCGGCGCATCGCCGAGGAGCTCGGCACGCCGTTCGGCGAAGTGGTCGGCTACAAGGTGCGCTTCACCGACAATCTCGCGCCGGGCGCGTCCGTGAAGCTGATGACGGACGGCATCCTGCTCGCCGAGACGCAGACCGATCCGCTGCTGAAGGCGTACGACACGCTGATCATCGACGAGGCGCACGAGCGCAGCCTGAACATCGACTTCCTGCTCGGCTACCTGAAGGAGATTCTGCCGAGGCGGCCGGACCTGAAGCTGATCGTCACGTCCGCGACGATCGACGCCGACCGCTTCGCGCGCCATTTCGGCACCGACGAACGTCCGGCGCCCGTCATCGAGGTGAGCGGGCGGCTGTATCCGGTCGAGATGCGCTACCGCCCGGTCGCCGAGGATCGTCCGGCGGTGAAGAACGCCGAAGGCACGGGCGGCCGCGACCGCGTGAAGACCGCGCGCGAGGCCGAACGCGACCTGATGGATGCGATCGTCGACGCGGTCGACGAGCTGTGCCGCGAAGGCCCCGGCGACGTGCTGGTGTTCCTGCCGGGCGAGCGCGAGATCCGCGAGGCGGCCGAGGCGCTGCGCAAGCACCATCCGCCGCACACCGAGATCCTGCCGCTGTTCGCGCGGCTGTCGGCGGCCGATCAGGACAAGGTATTCAAGGCGTCGAACGCGCGTCGCATCGTGCTCGCGACCAACGTGGCCGAAACGTCGCTGACGGTGCCGGGCATCCGCTACGTCGTCGACACCGGCCTTGCCCGGGTGAAGCGCTATTCGTACCGGAACAAGGTCGAGCAGCTGCAGGTCGAGTCGATCTCGCAGGCCGCCGCGAACCAGCGTGCGGGCCGCTGCGGCCGCGTCGCCGACGGCGTGTGCATCCGCTTGTACGACGAAAGCGACTACCAGGCGCGTGCGCGCTTCACCGATCCGGAAATCCTGCGCTCGTCGCTCGCGTCGGTGATCCTGCGGATGAAGTCGCTGCACCTGACCGCGATCGAATCGTTCCCGTTCCTCGAGCCGCCGCCCGGCCGCGCGATCGCGGACGGCTATCAGCTGCTCAACGAGCTCGGCGCGGTCGACGACGACAACGCGCTGACGCCGCTCGGCCGCGAGCTCGCGCGGCTGCCGCTCGACCCGCGCGTCGGCCGGATGATTCTCGCCGCGCGCGACCAGCAGTCGCTGCGCGAGGTGCTGATCATCGCAAGCGCGCTATCCGTGCAGGACCCGCGCGATCGCCCGATCGACGCACAGGAGCAGGCCGATCAGGCGCACCGCCGGTTTGCGGACGAACGTTCCGAATTCCTGCAGTGGCTGAAGATCTGGTCATGGTTCGAAGAAGCCGTCGCGCACAAGAAGTCGAATCGCCAGCTGATCGACGCGTGCCGGCAGAACTTCCTGTCGCACTTGCGGCTGCGCGAATGGCGCGACGTCCATTCGCAACTGCTGACGGTCGTGCGCGAGCACGGCTGGCGGCTCAACGAAGTCGAGGCCACGTACGAGCAGATTCATCTGGCCCTGTTGACCGGCCTGCTCGGCAACATCGGCATGAAAGCGGACGACGATCCGCACTACCTCGGCGCACGCGGGATCAAGTTCTACCTGTGGCCGGGCTCCGTGCTCGCGAAGAAGGCCGGCCGCTGGGTGATGGCGGCCGAGCTCGTCGAGACGAGCCGGCTGTACGCGCGCTGCCTCGCGAAGATCGAGCCGGAGTGGGTCGAGAAGATCGGCGCGCATCTGCTGAAGAAATCGCTGTCGGAGCCGCATTGGGAGAAGCGTCCCGCGCAGGTCAGCGCGTTCGAGCGCGCGACGCTGTACGGGCTGCCGATCTACAACCGGCGCCGTGTCGCATTCGGCAAGCAGGATCCGGCGCGCGCGCGCGAACTGTTCATCCGCGGCGCGCTGGTCGAAGGCGAGTTCGACACGAAGCTGCCGTTCTTCGCGCACAACCGCAAGCTGCTCGCCGACATCGAGCAGCTCGAGCACAAGTCGCGCCGGCAGGACGTTCTGGTCGACGACGAGCTGATCTACGCGTACTACGACCACGCGATTCCGGACGGCATCCACACGGGCGCCGCGTTCGAACGCTGGTATCGCGACGAGGTGAAGAAGGGCGGCCAGCCCGAGGACAAGGCTCGGCTGCTGTACCTGTCGCGCGACGACCTGATGCGCCACGAGGCGGCCGGCGTGACGACGGAGCTGTTCCCGAAGCGCGCGACGATGGCCGGCGTCGAGATGGCGCTCACGTACCATTTCGAGCCCGGCACGCCGCGCGACGGCGTGACGCTCGCGGTGCCGCTGTTCGCGCTGAACCAGGTCGACGCGCGGCGCTGCGAATGGCTCGTGCCGGGGATGCTGAAGGAGAAGGTGCAACTGCTGCTGAAGTCGCTGCCGCAGAAGCTGCGCCGCCATTGCGTGCCGCTGCCCGAGTACGCGGCCGGCTTCGTCGAGCGCACGGGCCGCGAGCGCTTCGGCGCGGGCGGCCTCGTCGACGCGTTGATCGCCGACGTGCGCGGCGAGACGCAGGTCGCGATGAAGACGGCCGATTTCAAGCTCGAGACGCTGCCCGCGCACTTGTTCATGAACTTCAAGGTGATCGACGAGCACGGCCGCCAGCTCGCGATGGGGCGCAATCTCGCGCAGCTGCGCCAGGAGCTCGGCGCGCAGGCACAGCAGCAGTTCCAGAAGATCGCGGCGGCGTCGACGATCGCGCCCGGCGGCGAAACGGACGCAAAAGCGGGAGCGGCCGATGTGCCGGCGCCGGCTGCGGTGGCGGGTGCGCCGGCGAAGGGCGGCAAGGCGGGCAAGGGCGCGGCCCCGCACACGGGCGCCGCGGCGGAACCCGGTGCGACCGCGCTGTACGAAAACCTGACGACGTGGAACTTCGGCAAGCTCCCGGAGCTGCTGGAAATCCGCCGGCGTGGCCAGACGCTGTACGGCTATCCGGCGCTCGTCGATCGCGGCACGCACTGCGACGTCGAGGTGTTCGACTCGCCGGAGGAAGCCGCGCGGATTCATCGCGCCGGCTTGCGCCGGTTGTTCGCGCTGCAACTGAAGGAGCCGATCAAGTTTCTGGAGAAGAACCTGCCGGGGCTGCGCGAAATGGCGATGCAGTACATGTCGCTCGGCACGCAGGACGAGTTGCGCGACCAGCTGATCGACACGGCGCTCGACCGCGCATGCCTGCAGGACCCGCTGCCCGACGACGACGCAAGCTTCCACGCGCGCCGCGACGAGGGCCGCAGCCGCCTGAACCTGCTCGCGCAGGAGATCGCGCGGCTCGTCGGCCAGATCCTCGCGGAATACGCGGGGCTCGTGAAGAAGCTCGCGCAGGCGAAGCCGTTCGCGCACGCGCATGCGGACCTGCAGCAGCAACTGGCCGCGCTGGTCGGCAAGCGCTTCGTGATCGACACGCCTTACGCGCAGCTTGCACATTTCCCGCGCTACCTGAAGGGCATCGCGCTGAGGATCGACAAGCTGAAGGCCGACCCGGCGCGCGACGCGAAGCAGTCCGCCGAACTGCTGCCGCTCGTCCAGCAATACCAGCGCGCGGTGTCGCAGCGCGGCGGCGTCGCGGACCCGCGCCTCGCGGAATTCCGCTGGCTGCTCGAGGAATTGCGGATTTCGCTGTTCGCGCAGGAACTGCGCACGCCGATGCCGGTCTCTGTCAAGCGTCTGCACAAGGTCTGGGAGTCGATGCAGCGCTAGGTTGGCGGTCGTCCCGGCCCGCGGCGGCGCAGGGCTCTGGCCCCCGCCGCCCGGCCGCCGCGGCGTGCGGCGAAGTGGCGCAACACCGGCCTGGGTCAACCGGAGGGGCCCGCCGAACGTTCTACAATGACTGCTGTTCCACGACGTGAGTCTTCATGCGCACTTTCCTTTCCTTCGGCCGCACGCTTGCGCTGGCCGCCGCCGTGCTGGCGCCCGCCGCACACGCGAACAACGTGATCGTCCTCAACTCGGCCGAAGCGACGCTTTCCCTGATCGACCAGCAGTCCCGCGAGGTCGTTTCCACGATGCCGACCGGCAAGGAACCGCACCACCTGATGGCGACGCCCGACAATTCGTCGCTGATCGTCGCGAATTCGGTCTCGAACAGCCTGATGTTCCTCGACCCGAAGACGGGCAAGCTGCAGCGCACCCTCGAAGGGATCGACGATCCGTACCAGCTCGGCTTCTCGCCCGACCGCAAGTGGTTCGCGGCAGCCGGGCTGCGGCTCGACCGCGTGGACCTCTACAGCTACGACGGGCATGACCTGCACCTCGCGAAGCGCGTGCCGCTCGCGGTGATGCCGAGCCACCTCGCGTTCACGAAGGACAGCAAGACACTGCTCGTGTCGCTGCAGGTGTCCGGCGAGATCGCGGCGATCGATCTGCCGACGCAGACGGTCAAGTGGAAGATGAAGGTCGGCAAGGTGCCGGCGGGCCTGTGGCTCACGCCGGACGACAAGTTCCTGCTCGTCGGGATGACCGGCGCGGATTACGTCGCGGTGGTCGACTGGCGCAACCAGAAGGTCGTCAAGCAGATCTACACGGGCAAGGGCGCGCACAACTTCCGCTCGCTCGCCGACGGCACGCACGTCGCGGTCACGAACCGGGTCGCGAACACGATCAGCATCATCGACGAGAACACACTCACCAACGTCGGCGACATCACCGGCCTGCTGCCGGGCCCCGACGACATGGAGCTGTCCGCCGACAAGAAGACGCTGTGGGTGACGTTCCGCTTCGCGAAGAAGGTCGGTATCATCGACCTCGCATCGCGCAAGCTGGTGCAGACGATCGCCGTCGGCCGCTCGCCGCACGGGATCTACTTCTACGACCGCGCGCCGTGGAAGGCTGCGAACGGCGCGTGACGGGCGGAGGCGGATGATGCTGCACCTGATCGATGCGTTCGTGTCGGACATCCAGACCTGGCTGTACGTCGACGTCGTGCAGCCGCTCCTCTTCAAGTTCAACCTGATGGACTATGACGAGGACACCTACGACGCGCTGTACTGGGTGATCATCGGCGCGCTGCAGATGGTGCTGATGTTCGCGCTGCTGCGCCCGCTCGAGGCGCTCGCGCCGGTCGAGCGGTGGAAGAACCGCCGCGCGGTGCGGGTCGACGTGATCTATACGGCGATCTCGAAGCTCGGCATCTACACGCTGTTCTTCTTCTTCGCGCTGCAGCCGGTGTTCGACCGCTTCCAGGCGTGGCTGCGCCTGCACGGCGTGTCGAACTTCAACCTCGACTATCTGTGGCCGGGCGTGACGTCGCAGCCGATCGTCGCGTTCGCGATCTACCTCGTCGTGCTCGATTTCGCCGGCTACTGGTATCACCGCTGGCAGCACAAGTTCGGCGTCTGGTGGGAGCTGCACGCGGTGCATCACAGCCAGCGCCAGATGTCGCTGTGGTGCGACGACCGCAATCACCTGCTCGACGACCTGATCCAGTCGTGCTTCTTCGCGGCGATCGCGCTCGTGATCGGCGTGACGCCGTCGCAGTTCGTCGTGCTGACCGCACTCACCAACTTCCTGCAGAGCATCCAGCATACGAATGCGCGGCTGTCGTACGGCCGGCTCGGCGAGCGCCTGCTCGTGAGCCCGACCTTCCACCGGCGCCACCATGCGGTCGGCTACGGCCACGAAGGCACCAAGTACGGCTGCAACTTCGGCGTGCTGTTCCCGTGGTGGGACATGATGTTCGGCACCGCGTCGTGGAACCGCACGGTCGAGCCGACCGGCATCCGCGAGCAGGTCGAAGGCGTGTCCTACGGCGACGGCTTCTGGGCGCAGCACGGCCTCGCGTTCGTGCGGATCTTCCGGCGCCTCGTGCCGGCGAAGCGCGGCGCGGCGTCGGCCTGACGCCGTCTTACGTTCCCGTTGAACGGCTTTCCGACACGGCCCGCCTGCGCTTTGGCGCACGCGGGCCGTGTGGTTTATCCTTTCCCCGTTTTTCTTCGTCGATACAGGTTCGCATGAACGATTTGCTGCGCTCCTTCGCCCGGGCGTTCGCCAGCGCGCTGCACCCGCGCATGCTGTGGCTCACGCTGATGCCGTTCGTCGTGTCGGCGCTGCTGTGGGGCGTCGTGCTGTGGTTCTCGTGGCAGACGCTGATCGACGTCGCGCGCGGCGCGCTCGACGGGTTCGTGCTGACCGCCGCGCTGTATCGCGCATTCGACGCGATCGGGATGTCGCAGTTGCATGCGGTCGTCGCGCCGTTCGTCGTCGTGTCGCTCGCGATTCCGCTGATCGTGCTGACCGTGCTGCTGCTGATCGCGACGATCTCGATGCCGGTCGTGATCAAGCATCTGTCGAACCGTCAGTTCGCCGCGCTCGAGGCGAAGCGGGGCGGCACGTTCTTCGGCAGCGTGTTCAATTCGCTCGGCGCGGCGATCGTCGGCGTCGTGCTGCTCGTCGTCACGATCCCGCTGTGGCTGATCCCGCCCTTCTTCGCGCTGCTGCCGCCGGTGATCTGGGGCTGGCTCACGTACCGCGTGATGACCTACGACGCGCTCGCGCAGCACGCGAGCCGCGACGAGCGCCGCGCGCTCGTGCGGCAGCATCGCTGGCCGCTGATCGCGATCGGGATCGCGACCGGGCTGCTCGGCACCGTGCCGACCTTCGTGTGGGTATCGTCGGTCTGGATGATGGTGCTGTTTCCGTTCGTGGCAGCGGCGATGATCTGGGTTTACGCTTTCATCCTCGTTTTCTCGGCGCTGTGGTTCGGGCACTATTGCCTGCGCGCGCTCGACGACCTGCGCGCGAGCTCGCGCGCCACCGCAATCGACATGGGGCAGGCATGAGCATCGGCATCATCATCATCGGCGACGAAATCCTTTCGGGCCGCCGGCAGGACAAGCATCTGGCGAAGGTCATCGAGCTGCTCGGCGCGCGCGGCCTCGCGCTCGACTGGGCCGAATACGTCCGCGACGATCCGGCGCGCATCACCGTGACGCTCGCGCGCGCGATCGCGTCCGGCGACATCGTGTTTTCCACCGGCGGCATCGGCGCGACGCCGGACGACCACACGCGCCAGTGCGCGGCCGCTGCGCTCGGCGTGCCGCTCCAGCTGCATCCGGAAGCGAAGGCGCTGATTGCGGAGCGCATCCGCGAGATGCACGCCGATCCGGCCACGCCGGTCGACTTCGAGTCGCCGGAAAACCAGCACCGCTTCAACATGGGCGTGTTTCCCGCGGGCGCGACCATCATCCCGAACGGCTACAACCGGATTCCGGGCTTCTCGGTCGGCGATCTCCATTTCGTGCCGGGCTTCCCGGTGATGGCGTGGCCGATGATCGAATGGGTGCTGGACACGAAGTACCGGCATCTGCACCACGCGACGCCGCACGCGGAGCGCTCGCTGTACGTGTTCGAGCTGCCCGAATCGACGCTCACGCCGCTGATGGAGAAGATCGAGCGCGATTTTCCGGGCGTGCGCGTGTTCAGCCTGCCGAGCGTCGGCGACGCCGAGCGCGGCGGCATCTACGCGCGCCGGCATATCGACCTCGGCGTGAAGGGCGAGCCGGAGGCCGTCGCGGCCGCGTTCGTGAAGCTGCGCGAAGGCGTGCATCTGCTCGGCGGCGACGTCGTCGAACCGGACACGCGACGCGCGTGAGCGTCGCGCGCATCGTTCGCCGATGCGGGCCGCAGCAGGCCGCACAACGACCACGGGCCGCGCAATGCGGCCCGTCATCGGGATGTCATCGCCCGGCTCGACGATGTAGCAAGCGGGCGTGACCGAGCGGACGCGCCGTCAGGCGCCGATCCACGGCAGTTTCCGGAAGCACCAGCCGTCGACCGTTTTCCGGTGGCCTTCGGCGTCCTTGCCGCCTTCGAAGCCTTCGAGCAGATCGAACGCCTTCGTGAAGCCGGCCTGCGCCGATGCGACCGCGGCGAGCTTCGAGCGGGCCGCGCTGCGGCACAGGAACAGGATCGGCGTATCGGTGGGCACGGCCGCCTTCAGTTCGTTGATGAATTCGGCATTCGGCACGCCGCCCGGGTAACGCGTCCATTCGATGTGCAGATACTGGCCGTCGCCGACGAGCGGGCGGCCGATCCAGTCGAGCTCGGCGCGCGTGCGCACGTCGACGAGGCGTGCCGACGGGTCGAGCTGCAGCAGCTCGAATGCCTCTACCGGCAGCAGCGCGCCGGCATAGTCGAGTGCGCCTTGGGCGCGGCGTTCTTCGGCCTTCGCGTAAAGCTGGTCGAGCGTACTCATGGCAGGAGGTCTCCGTATCGGTCAAACGAACATTCTAGCGCGGCGCCGCGCGGATGCCCGCGTGCCCGGACGGGCGCGCACCGCGCACGCGTTCACCAAAAGCGTGCAGAATGTCCGGAATGCACCACAATGGAACGGCCGACGCGGCGCATTGGCGTAACTGCACCATATCGGTGCCCGCGGGCAGCCACCGATGCGGTGCGCGGCCCCGGAATCGCGCAGCGAAGCCCCGCTGCGGCGCGGGCCGACGCGATTCGCGTCGGTTTTGCGATGGTTGGCACGGAAGCTGCTATATAGAATTCGGTCGACCCGGGGCGCGCTGCGCCAAAGCCAGACTCCGGGCAGCTCGAGAAACGAGGCGGTTCCCAGTCCGCCGGAATTGTTCAATCAGGAGAAGAGGTTATGAGTAAAACCGTCGCCGACGTCATGCAGCTCGTGAAGGACGAGGACGTCAAGTTCGTCGATTTCCGCTTCACGGATACGCGCGGCAAGGAACAGCACGTGTCGGTGCCGGTTTCGGCGTTTGACGAAGACAAGTTCGAGAACGGCCATGCATTCGACGGTTCGTCGATCGCCGGCTGGAAGGGCATCGAGGCGTCGGACATGCTGCTCATGCCGGATCCGAACGCGGCGTTCGTCGACCCGTTCTACGAAGAGTCGACGCTGGTGCTGACCTGCGACGTGGTCGAGCCGGCCGACGGCAAGGGCTACGAGCGCGACCCGCGTTCGCTCGCGAAGCGCGGCGAAGCGTACCTGAAGAGCACGGGCCTGGGCGACACCGCCTACTTCGGTCCGGAGCCGGAATTCTTCATTTTCGACTCGGTCCAGTGGAACACGGACATGTCGGGCTGCTTCGTGAAGATCAATTCGGAAGAAGCGCCGTGGTCGGCAGGCAAGGAATTCGAAGGCGGCAACACCGGCCACCGTCCGGGCACGAAGGGCGGCTACTTCCCGGTCGCACCGGTCGACACGTTCCAGGACATGCGTTCGGAAATGTGCCTGCTGCTCGAACAGCTCGGCATCCCGGTCGAAGTGCACCACCACGAAGTGGCGGGCCAGGGCCAGAACGAAATCGGCACGAAGTTCTCGACGCTCGTGCAACGCGCGGACTGGACGCAATGGTCGAAGTACATCATCCATAACGTCGCGCACTCGTACGGCAAGACGGCGACGTTCATGCCGAAGCCGGTCGTCGGCGACAACGGTTCGGGCATGCACGTTCACCAGTCGATCTGGAAGGACGGCCAGAACCTGTTCGCGGGCAACGGCTACGCCGGCCTGTCGGAATTCGCGCTGTTCTACATCGGCGGCATCATCAAGCACGCTCGCGCGCTGAACGCGATCACGAACCCGACGACGAACTCGTACAAGCGTCTGGTCCCGCACTTCGAGGCACCGGTGAAGCTCGCGTACTCGGCACGCAACCGTTCCGCGTCGATCCGCATCCCGCACGTGTCGAACCCGAAGGGCCGCCGTATCGAAACGCGCTTCCCGGACCCGATGGCGAACCCGTACCTGTGCTTCACCGCGCTGATGATGGCCGGTCTCGACGGCGTGCAGAACAAGATCCATCCGGGCGAAGCAGCGGACAAGAACCTGTACGACCTGCCGCCGGAAGAGGATGCGAAGATCCCGACCGTCTGCGCAGGCCTCGACCAGGCGCTGGAAGCGCTCGACAAGGATCGCGAGTTCCTGACGCGCGGTGGCGTGTTCACCGACGGCATGATCGACGCGTACCTCGCGCTGAAGGAGCAGGAGCTGGCGAAGTTCCGCATGACGACGCATCCGATCGAGTTCGAGATGTACTACTCGCTGTAATCGGCGATGGCGCTTTCATCCAGCGCCGTCATGCCGGTTCGTTCCCGTCGCGCGGCTTGCGGCGGGAACTGCGGAGTCTGAAAGGGGACGGCGCCCAGCCGTCCCTTTTTTGTTCCGAAAATTTTCCATTTTCCGGCCCGGTGAGGCGCGACGACACGCACGATGGCTCTGAAGAATCTGATCAAGGCGAAAACGGGGCAGCCCGAGCGACTGACGGACGACGAGCGGCTCGCACGCTCGGGCCTGCTTGCGGGGCTGGAAGCACTGCCGACCGTCGTGCTCGTGCTCGACCGCAAGACGCTCAGGATCGCGTTCGCGAACCCGTCCGCGGAGGCAATGCTCGACATTTCGCGCCGGCAGCTCGCGCAACGGCCGTGGGGCGAGATTTTCCCGAACGCGAACGAACTCGCGTCGACGATCACCGCGATCGGCCAGGAGCGCTTTCACGCGACGCATCTCGACACCGTGCTCGACCGGCCCGGCCGCGAGGCGCTGCACGTGCACGCGATCGTCGGCTTCCTCGAGACGGCCCCCGATTTCGTGCTGGTCGAACTGTTCGAGAACGAGCGGCAGTCCCGCACCGATCGCGAGGAGCGCATCCACGACCTGACCGCGGTCAACAAACAACTGATCCGCAACCTCGCGCACGAGATCAAGAACCCGCTCGGCGGCATTCGCGGCGCAGCCCAGCTGCTCGAATTCGAACTGAGCGAGCGCGAACGCGGCGAGTTGCGCGAATACACGCAGGTGATCATCAAGGAGTCCGACCGCCTGCAGACGCTCGTCGACCGGCTGCTGGAGCCGCACCGGCATCCGCACATCGTCGGCGACGTGAACATTCATGAAGTGTGCGAACGCGTGCGCGCGGTGATGCTCGCGGAATTTCCGCGCGGCCTCACGATCGAGCGCGACTACGACGTCAGCGTGCCGGACCTGCGCGGCGACAAGGAGCAACTGATCCAGGCGCTGCTGAACATCGTGCGCAATGCCGCGCAGGCGCTGCGCGAACGGATCGCGCAGGGCGACGCGAAGATCGAATTGCGCACGCGCGTCGCGCGCAAGGTGACGATCGCGAAGCGCCTGTACAAGCTGGCACTGGACTTGCACATCGTCGACAACGGCCCCGGCATTCCGGAGGAAATCCGCGACCGGATCTTCTATCCGCTCGTGTCCGGGCGCGACGACGGCAGCGGCCTCGGTCTCACGCTCGCGCAGACGTTCGTGCAGCAGCACGACGGGATGATCGAGGTCGAGAGCCGGCCTGGACGTACCGAATTTCAGATCCTGCTGCCGCTCGACCATTGAGCGGCGGCATGACGATTCACCGGATTCACCAATATCTGACCGACCTATGAAGCCGATCTGGATAGTAGACGACGACCAATCGATCCGCTGGGTGCTCGAAAAGGCGCTCGCCCGCGACAGCTTCGCGACCAAGAGCTTCGCGAACGTGCGCGACGCGCTGGCCGCGCTCGACCACGAGACGCCGCAGGTGCTCGTGTCCGACATCCGGATGCCGGGCGGCTCCGGCCTCGAGCTGCTGCAGGCGATGCACGAGCGGCTGCCGGGGTTGCCCGTCATCATCATGACGGCGTTCTCCGATCTCGACAGCGCCGTCGCGGCGTTCCAGGGCGGCGCGTTCGAATATCTCGCGAAGCCGTTCGACGTCGACAAGGCCGTCGAGCTGATCCGCCGCGCGGTCGAGGAAAGCCTGCGCGGCGGCGCGCCGCAGGACGAGCGCGTGGCCGAAGCGCCCGAGATGCTCGGCCAGGCGCCTGCGATGCAGGACATGTTCCGTGCGATCGGCCGGCTGTCGCACTCGGCCGCAACCGTGCTGATCACGGGCGAGTCGGGCACCGGCAAGGAGCTGGTCGCGCGCGCGCTGCATCGTCACAGCCCGCGCGCGAACGGCCCGTTCATCGCGCTGAATACCGCGGCGATTCCGAAGGACCTGCTCGAATCCGAACTGTTCGGCCACGAGCGCGGCGCGTTCACCGGCGCGCAGACGGCGCGCCAGGGCCGCTTCGAGCAGGCCGAGAACGGCACGCTGTTCCTCGACGAAATCGGCGACATGCCGTTCGATCTGCAGACGCGCCTGTTGCGCGTGCTGTCGGACGGGCAGTTCTATCGGGTCGGCGGCCACAATCCGCTGCGCGCGAACGTGCGCGTGATCGCCGCGACGCACCAGAATCTCGAGGCGCGCGTGCGGCAGGGGCTGTTCCGCGAGGATCTTTACCACCGTCTCAACGTGATCCGGCTGCGGCTGCCGCCGCTGCGCGAGCGCAGCGAGGACATCGCGCTGCTCACGCGCCACTTCCTGCAGAAGAGCGCGCGCGATCTCGGCGTCGAGCCGAAGCGCGTGTCCGACGAGGCGCTCGCGTACCTGACGTCGCTGCCGTTTCCCGGCAACGTGCGGCAGCTCGAGAACCTCGCGAACTGGCTGACCGTGATGGCGCCCGCGCAGACGGTCGAGATCAAGGATCTCCCGCCCGATCTCGTGCCGACCGGCGCGCCGGTGACGGCGCCGGCCGATGGCGCGGATGCAGGCGGCGCGGTGAACGGCAGCGGCGGCGCAGGCGACGCGATGCGCGTGCAGCCGGCGGCCGGGTCGGCGCCGCTGACGTCGTCGGTCGCGGCCGCGCCGAACGGTGCGCCGGCCGGCTATCCGATGTGGGAAAACGGACTGCGCACCGAAGTCGCGCGGCTGCTGCGCGAGAATTCCGCCGACGTGATGGACGAACTCGCGCGCCGCTTCGAGGCGGCCGTGATCCGCGAGGCGCTCGACTTCACGCGCGGCCGCAAGGTCGAGGCGGCGGAGCGGCTCGGCATCGGCCGCAACACCATTACGCGCAAGATCCAGGAACTGCACCTGGAGCCGTAAGCCACTATCGCGGCATGCGCGTGCATCGCGCATGCCGCGATCGGACATAATCGCGGTTTGCCGTCACGCGCACTTCCGTCATGTCCGATTCCTTCCGCTGGCCCGCCGCGGCCGATCCGTTCCGCTTCCTCGAATCGCTCGACAGCAAGCGCGCCCGCGCGTGGGTCGACGCGCAGAACGCGCGTACGCGTGCGGCGCTGCGCGACGACGATGCGTATCGCGCGCTCGCCGCGCGGCTCGCGCACGCGTACCTGCCGCGCGAGCGTCCGGTGATTCCGACCCGCTGGCGCGACTGGGCGTACGACCTGTGGCAGGACGATCTCCATCCGAAGGGGCTGTGGCGCCGCGCACGCTGGAACGACTGGCGGGCCGGCCGGCCCGAGTGGGAAACGCTGCTCGACGTCGACGCGCTCGGTGCGCAGGAACGCGAATCGTGGGTCTTCGAGCAGGACGCGATCCTGTATCCGGACGGCGACCGTGCGTTGCTGTCGCTGTCGCCGGGCGGCGCCGACGCCGTCGTCGTGCGCGAATTCGATCTGGTGGAGCGCCGCTTCGTCGACGGCGGGTTCACGATCGACGAACCCGGGCATCACACGATTGGCTGGATCGATCGCGATACCGTGTATGTGAGCTGGGATCGCGGCGAAGCGCATGCGACCGCGGCCGGCTATCCGTACGACGCGCGCCGCTGGGTGCGTGGGACGCCGCTCGCCGACGCGCCGGTCGTGTTTCGCGGCGAACCCGACGACATCAGCGCGGGCGCGTGGTTCGATCCGATCGACGGCCGCCACGTCGCGTGGCGCAGCGTCGATTTCTTCGATGCGCACGCGTACTGGCTGAACGAAGCGGGCGAGTGGGTGCGCTACGACGTGCCGACGCACGTCGAGGTCGGCTTCTGGGAAGGGTGGCTCGTGCTCGAGCCGCGACTCGACTGGGACTGCGGCGGCGTGCGTCACGCCGGTGGTTCGCTGCTCGCGATCCGCGAGCAGGCGTTCCTCGCCGGGTCGCGCGCGTTCACGACGCTGTTCGAGCCGCGGCCTTCGACGTCCGCGTGCACGTGGACGCACACGCGCACGATGCTGATCGCGAGCTGGCTCGACGACGTGCACAACCGCACGATGCTGTGGCAGCCGCGCCGGGCCGAAGATGGCGCATGGACGTGGGACGCGCGGCCGTTCGAGTGGCCGGGCGATGCGCAGATCGACGTCGAGCCGGTCGAGTCGACGCTGAACGACGACGTCTACGTGGACATCGATACCTATCTCGATCCGCCCGAATGCTGGCTCGCCGATCTGGGCGATCGCGCGGCCGATGCGCCGTCGCGCCGCGTATTGCTCGACCGGCCGCCGGTGCGCTTCGCCGCGGACGGGCTCGTGGTGCGCCGCGCGAATGTGCGCTCGCGCGACGGCACGATCGTGCCGTACACGCTGATCGGGCCGCGCGATGCGCTCGACGAGGCGGATCAGCCCGGCGGCACGCGCCGCGTCGCGCGGCCATGCCTGCTGTCGGGCTACGGCGGCTTCGCGATTCCGAACCTGCCGGGCTACAGCGACGCACTCGGCATCGGATGGCTGGAGCGCGGCGGCGTCGCGGCGTTCGCGCACATCCGCGGCGGCGGCGAATACGGGCCGGGCTGGCACGTCGATGCGCAGCGCGAGCATCGGCAGCGCTCGTTCGACGATTTCATCGCGGTGGCCGAGGATCTGATCCGCACCGGCGTGACGACGGCTGCGCAGCTCGGTATCGAAGGCGGCAGCAACGGCGGGCTGCTGGTCGCCGCGTGCATGGTGCAGCGTCCCGAGCTGTTCGGTGCGGTGCTGTGCCGCGTGCCGCTGCTCGACATGCAGCGCTATCCGAAGCTCCATGCGGGAGCCGCGTGGCTCGACGAGTACGGCGATCCGGACGATGCGCGCGAGGGCGCGGCGCTGGCCGCCTATTCGCCGTATCACCGCGTGCGCGAAGGCGTCGTCTATCCGCCGCTGCTGCTGACCACGTCGACGCGCGACGATCGCGTGCATCCCGCGCATGCGCGCAAGATGGCCGCGCGCATGCACGCGCTCGGCCACGAACGGGTGTGGTACTGGGAGAACACCGACGGCGGTCACGGCAGCGCCGACGATCTCGAACGCGCCGAATCGGATGCGGCGGAGTTCGGTTTCCTGTGGGCCCATCTCGGGCCGGCGTCCGCGCGCAGGTGAGCGCGGGCGTGAGCGCGCGTGGGCGGGGCGGGTTTAGCTGACGACCGCGACGACCGGCGTGTGGTCGGACGGCTGCTCCCACGTGCGCGGCACGCGGTCGACCTCGCACGACGTGCACGTGTCGGCGAGCGCTGGCGACAACAGCACGTGGTCGATGCGCAGCCCGGCGTTGCGGCGGAACGCGAACATCCGGTAGTCCCACCACGTGAAGGTCTTCTCGGGCTGCTCGAAGCGGCGGAACGCATCGACGAAGCCGAGCTCGATCAGCTTCGCGAAGTGGGCGCGCTCCTGCGGCGACACGAGATTCTGGCCGACCCATTTCGCCGGGTCGTGCACGTCGCGGTCTTCCGGCGCGATGTTGAAGTCGCCGAGCAACGCGAGCTTCGGATAGCGCTGCATCTCGGCGGCGAGCCACGCTTGCAGTGCGTCGAGCCATTGCATCTTGTAGACGAACTTGTCGGAGTCGAGCGCCTGGCCGTTCGGAAAATACGCGGACACGATGCGCACGCCTTCGACCGTCACGGCGACCAGCCGCTGCTGCGGATCGTCGAAGCCCGGGATGTTGCGCACGACGTCCGATTCGTCGACGGTGAGCGTGTCGCGCGCGAGGATCGCGACGCCGTTGTAGGTCTTCTGACCCGTGAACCAGCTGCGGTAGCCGATGGCCTCGAGATCGGCGCGCGGATACTTCTCGTCCGGCAGCTTCAGCTCCTGCAGGCACAGCACGTCGGCGCGGCTTTGCGCGAGCCAGTCGAGCACGTGCTGCTTGCGGACGTTGAGCGAGTTGACGTTCCAGGTGGCGATTTTCATGAACGGGAGTGCGTGCGGGGTGGATGCGAAGGCCGCCATCTTACCGCGAGCACGGGGCGCGAACGCGTGCGACGCGCGATGCGAAGCAGGCGCGATGCATCGGGTGTCGCGCGGACGCTCGAAGAAATTGTGACAAAGGTATTGACGTGAGTGCTCCCTCACCCTATAATTTATTTCTCTGACGCGGGGTGGAGCAGTCTGGCAGCTCGTCGGGCTCATAACCCGAAGGTCGTAGGTTCAAATCCTACCCCCGCAACCAAGCACACCAGACGATGTGCAGCGCAACTGACCGATGCGCGCTTCGTCGACAAGAACCCGGCTTCATGCCGGGTTTTTTGTTTTCCGCGCCCGCGGGTTATTTCGTTTCGGCGTGCCGGGGCTCCCCGGCAGGAAGCCGTTCTCGACCAGATAGGTCGCCGTGTTGACCAGCGTGGCCCGCGCGTTCGGCGCGCCCGACAGCACCGCGCACTTGTCCTTGTCCGTATTCAGCTGGATCGATCGCTCGGTCGTCGGGTAGCCGACATCCTTTAGATAGAAATGCGGCAGCGACGTCATGTAGCGCGCATCCGGCATACATGGCCGCTGTATCGGGTCCTTTGCAGCGTTGAACGGAAAGTACTCGTCGAACAGATAAGCGGAACTCGACAGGCCGCCTCAGTCGGCCGGCACGGCAATGCTGCCGGTCGGCGTCGTCGCGCCGGTGGCGACGTCGGTGATGAAGCCGTCGACGGTCGAGCGCCCGTCGCCGCGATTGGCCTGCTTCACGGTCACCTGCAATCGATAGGCGTGGCCGGTTTTCCACGGGTAGCCGATCGAGCGCGACGTTCCGGAACCGCCGTCGGCGCCGTGCCGCTGCCGAACGCGCGGAAGATCACCATGTTGCTGCTTTGCGTGCGCGGCTGGATGCCGGTGTAGATCGTATGTCCGCCATGTTGCGACGACAACTGATTGGCCCAGTAGAGAGTGAATCCCGCCGCACGAAACAATGCGGCGATGCGATCAGGCCGCGATTGTCGATCCGCGACGGCGCGCGTCGTTCAGCGCGCAGCCCACTCGACGGCCGCCTTCGCGTGCAGCGCGGTCGTATCGAATACCGGCAGCGGCGAGTCGTCCGCGCCGATCAGCAGCGTGATTTCCGTGCAGCCGAGGATCACGGCCTGCGCACCGCGCGTCGCCAGTTCGTCGATGATTGACCCATACGTCGCACGCGACTCCGCCGAGATGACGCCGTGGCAAAGCTCGTCGTAGATGATCCGGTGCACGTCGTCGCGCCCGCGTTCGTCCGGCACGAGCACGTCGAGGCCGAACTTCTCGCGCAGCCGCTCCGCATAGAACGGCAGCTCCATCGTGTAGCGCGTGCCGAGCAGCGCGACGCGCTCGACCCCCGCGCCGCGCAGCGCGGCGCCGGTCGGATCGGCGATGTGCAGGAACGGCAGCGACACCGCCGCCTCGATCGCACCGCACACGCGGTGCATCGTGTTGGTCGTCAGGACCACGAGATCGGCGCCGGCCGCTTCGAGTCGACGTGCGGCATCCGCCATCCGTTCGCCCAGCGCGACCCAGTCGTGCGCACGCTGCAGCGCTTCGATCTCCGCGAAATCCACCGTGACGAGCACGCTCTTCGCGTTGTGATGGCCGCCATGCAGCGCCTTGGAATGGCGATTGATCATCCGGTAGTACTCGGCCGACGATTCCCAGCTCATCCCGCCGATCAGTCCGATCGTCTTCATCCGTCACCCTTGCGTTTCGTATGTCGTGACGGACGAGTATAGGTGCCGGCCCGTGCGCGCGGCGGTACGATCCGCGCGAAGCCGGCCGGTACGGCGCTGCCGTGAGCACGTGGCCGGAACGGCTCGGCGGGCGGCGGCGTGGCGGTGTCCGGCGATGGCAGCATGGCCGAGTACGCGGCAGTTGAAACGGCCACTGTGTTTTTGTACAGTATCGGCACCGTGAGCCCGACCACCATCCCGCCTGCCGATTCGCACGCGCCGCCGCCCGGCGACGCGCCGCCGCGCGTGCGCAAGATCATCCATTGCGACTGCGACTGCTTTTACGCGTCGGTGGAGATGCGCGACGACCCGTCGCTGCGCAACCGGCCGCTCGCGGTTGGCGGCCGGCCCGACCAGCGCGGCGTGATCGCGACCTGCAACTACGAGGCACGGCGCTATGGCGTGCATTCGGCGATGTCGTCGGCGCTGGCGATGCGCAAGTGTCCGGACCTGCTGATCCTGCCGTCCGCGATGGACAAGTACCGCGCGGCGTCGCGGCAGATCATGGCGATCTATCGCGACTACACGCACGACGTCGAGCCGCTGTCGCTCGATGAGGCCTACCTCGACGTCACCGGTTCGCAACTATGCCAGGGCAGTGCGACGCTGATTGCGCGCGAGATCCGCCAGCGCGTGTACGACACGGTCGGCGTGACGGTGTCGGCCGGCGTCGCGCCGAACAAGTTCATCGCGAAGATCGCGTCCGACTGGAACAAGCCCGACGGCCTGTTCGTCGTGCGCCCGCACGAAGTCGACGCGTTCGTCGCGGCGCTGCCGGTGCGCAAGCTGCACGGCGTCGGCAAGGTGACGGCCACGCGGCTCGACCGGCTCGGGATCCAGACCTGCGCGCAGTTGCGCGACTGGTCGCTGATCGACCTGCATCGCGAGTTCGGCGCGTTCGGCCGGCGGCTTTACCAGCTCGCGCGCGGGATCGACGAGCGGCCGGTGCAGGCCGATCAGGAGCGCAAGTCGGTCAGCGTCGAGACGACCTACGTGACCGATCTGACGACGCTCGAACAATGCGCGGACGAGATTCGCCGCCTCGTCGTGCAGCTCGATGCGCGGATCGCGCGCGCGGGTGCGGCTCGGTCGATCCGCAAGCTGTACGTGAAGATCCGCTTCGCCGATTTCCAGCGCACGACGGTCGAATGCGTGGCCGACGCGACGAATGCGCAGACGGCCGTCACGCTGCTCGCGAAGGGGCTGCAGCGGCGCGCGCAGGCGGTGCGGCTGCTTGGCGTCGGCGTGCGCATCGACGAGGATACCGCCGAGCGTCACGGGCAGTTCTCGCTGTTCGACGACGAAGCCGATCACGTGGACGTTTCCGGGCACGCGGGCGGCACGAACGAGCGAGGCAGTGCGGCCGAAGCCGGCGACGAAACGCCGGCGCCATGAAAAAGGCACCGCCGAAGCGGTGCCTGCCGATGCAAGCCGGACGAACCGGGCCGCGCGCTCAATGCGCGGGCGAGGCCATCCCGTTGTGGCGCAGCAGCGCGTCGATGTTCGGCTCGCGGCCGCGGAACGCCTTGAACGAATCCATCGCCGGGCGGCTGCCGCCGACTTCTAGGATCTCGCGGCGATAGCGCGTGCCGGTCGCCGCGTCGAGCACGCTGCCGCTGGCAGCGGCCGCTTCCTCGAACGCCGCGTACGCGTCGGCCGACAGCACCTCGGCCCACTTGTAGCTGTAGTAGCCGGCCGCATAGCCGCCCGCGAAGATGTGGCTGAACGTGTTCGGCCAGCGCGAGAACGCGGCTTGCGGGATCACGTGATAGCGTTCGTTGATCTCGCGCGCGAACGCGTTCACGCCGGTCGCGCCGGCCGGATCGAAGTCGACGTGCAGCAGCATGTCGAACATCGAGAACACGATCTGGCGCAGCGTGCCGAGCCCGCTCTGGAAGTTCTTCGCGGCGATCATCTTGTCGAACAGCTCGCGCGGCAGCGACGCACCCGTATCGACGTGCGACGACATCGACGACAGCACGTCCCATTCCCAGCAGAAGTTCTCCATGAACTGCGACGGCAGCTCGACCGCATCCCATTCGACGCCGTTGATGCCCGACACGCCGAGCTCGTCGACGCGCGTGAGCATGTGATGCAGCCCGTGGCCGAATTCATGGAACAGCGTGATGACTTCATCGTGCGTGAAGCACGCCGGCTTGCCGCCGACCGGCGCCGAGAAGTTGCACGTCAGGTACGCGACCGGCGTCTGCACGGTGCCGCCGCGCTTCGCGCGCGCACGCGCGTCATCCATCCACGCGCCGCCGCGCTTGCCTTCGCGGGCATACAGATCGAGATAGAACTGCGCGACGAGCGAGCCGTCGCGGTTCTCGACGCGGAAAAAGCGCACGTCCTTGTGCCACACGGGCGCGTCGTCCGGCCTGATCCGCACGCCGAACAGCGTTTCGGTGACGGTGAACAGGCCCTTCAGCACGGCCGGTTCCGGGAAATACTGCTTGACCTCGTTTTCCGAGAACGCGTAGCGCTGCTGGCGCAGCCGCTCGGCCGCGAACGCGACGTCCCACGGTGCGAGCTCGGCGAGCCCGAGTTCCTTTCCAGCGAACGCGCGCAGTTCGTCCCAATCCTTCTCCGCATGCGGGCGCGCGCGCGTCGCGAGATCCTCGAGGAACGCGATCACCTGCTGCGGCGATTCGGCCATCTTCGGCGCGAGCGACACTTCGGCGAAGTTGCGGTAGCCGAGCATCTGCGCCTCTTCGCGGCGCAGCTTCAGCTCATCCGCAACGATCGCCGTGTTGTCCCACTCGGCTTTGCCGCCGCCGTACTGCGGCCCGAGTTCCGATGCGCGCGTCGCATACGCGCGGTACAGCGTCTCGCGCATCTTGCGGTTCTCCGCGTACTGCAGCACCGGGAAATAGGACGGGAAGTGCAGCGTGAATTTCCAGCCTTCTTTGCCGTCCTTCTGCGCGGCCTCGCGCGCCGCTTCGATCGCGTCGCCCGGCAGGCCGGCGAGTTCCGCTTCGTCGTGCGCGAAATACGCGTACGCGTTGGTCGCGTCGAGCACGTGGTCGGAGAACGCCTTCGACAGCGCGGCCTGCTGCTCCTGCAGTTCCGCGAAGCGCGGCTTCTGGTCTTCGGGCAGCTCGGCGCCGGACAGCCGGAAATCGCGCAGCGCGTTGTCGAGGATCTTCTTGCGCTCGGCGGACAGCGTCGCGTATTCGGCGCTCGCGGCGATCGCCTTGTACTTCTCGTACAGCGCGAGGTTCTGGCCGACGCTCGACCAGAATTCGGTCACGCGCGGCAGGTTCTCGCCGTATGCGGCGCGCAGCTCCGGCGTATCGGCGACCGCGTTCAGATGGCCGACGACGCCCCATGCGCGCCCGAGCGGCTCCGTTGCCTGCTCGACCGTCTCGACGATCGCGGCCCAGGTCGCCGGCGTCGCGGGCGCGCTCGCCGTCTCGACCGCGCGGTTGGCGGCATCGAGCAGCGTATCGAGCGCGGGCGTCACGTGTTCCGGACGAATCTCGCCGAAGCGGGGCAGGCCGGAAAAATCGAGGAGCGGATTGGTATTGGCGCTGGCGGACATTAAGACTCCCTGTCTGTTGCCGGATGAACCGGGGTGAAAAGGGTGGGGCGCGATGCAGCGACGCCCGATACCGACATTATTGGGGCGCATCGTGCGCTTTCCAATCGTTAGTTTCTAACGGCGCGATTGGACGCGCCCGGCGTGGGGTCGGATACGGGTGGAATGCGGCGCGGGGAGTGATGGTATGACAGCGTTGCGACGCGGCCGCGATAACGTGCGATAACGGCCGGCGGGGCGCCGGCGCACGAACGTGCGCCGGCTCGATGGGTCGGGTGCCTGCGTGCCGCTTGGCTCGCTCAGGCTCCCGCGGCGGCGCGCTCGGCCGCTTCGATCGTGTTGATCAGCAGCATCGTGATCGTCATCGGGCCGACGCCGCCCGGCACCGGCGTGATGTGGCCGGCCACTTCCTTCACACCCGCGAAGTCGACGTCGCCGCACAGCTTGCCCGCGTCGTCGCGGTTCATCCCGACGTCGATCACCGTCGCGCCGGGCTTGACCATGTCGGCCGTCAGGATGTTCCGCTTGCCGACCGCTGCGACCACGATGTCGGCCTGGCGCGTGTGCGCGGCGAGGTCGCGTGTCTTGCTGTGGCAGATCGTCACGGTCGCGCCGGCTTCGAGCAGCAGCATCGCCATCGGCTTGCCGACGATGTTCGAGCGGCCGATCACGACCGCGTTCGCGCCCTGCAGCGGAATGTCGTGCGCTTCGAACATCTTCATCACGCCGTACGGCGTGCACGGGCGGAACAGCGGTTTGCCCGTCATCAGCGCGCCGGCGTTCGCGACGTGGAAGCCGTCGACGTCCTTCTCCGGTGCGATCGCCTCGATCACCTTGTGGCTGTCGATGTGCGCGGGCAGCGGCAACTGGACCAGGATGCCGTGGATTTTCGGGTCGCGGTTGAGTTCGTCGATGCGCGCGAGCAGGTCGGCTTCCGACAGCGTGTCCGGGTACGCGTCCTTCTGCGAGAAGAAGCCGTTGTCCTCGCACGCCTTGATCTTGTTGCGCACGTAGACTTCGCTCGCCGGGTTCGCGCCGACGAGAATCACCGCGAGACCGGGCTGGTGGCCGCGTGCGGTCAGGGCGGCGGCGCGTTCGGCGGCCTGCGCGCGCAAGGTCTTCGAGAGGGCGTTGCCGTCGATGAGGAGGGCTGTCATGGTGGTGGTCCTGCCGGGAAGTTGGAATGCGGGCGTGCGGCGCACGAAACGCCGCAGCAAAGCACGCAATTATACCGGTCGCCTGCCGTCGTCCGACAGCGAATACAAGGAAAGCGTCATGGACGCGGTGCCGGCGCTCCGGGAGAGAAGCGCCGGGCTGGGCCGCGCGAGTGGGCCGCATCGCGCGGCGCGGCAGTGCGCTGACGCGGCCGGCCGGGCAGGGCGCCCCGCGGCCGCGCGCGACGTTCAGGCCTGCTTCTTCGACAGCGCGAGGCGCAGCAGATCGGCGACCGTGTTGACGTTGAGCTTTTCCATGATGTTCGCGCGGTGCGCTTCGACCGTCTTGATGCTGATCCCGAGATCGTCGGCGATCTGCTTGTTCAGGCGGCCGGCGATGATCCGTTCGAGCACCTGCTGCTCGCGCGCGGTCAGCTTCGACAGGCGTTCGCTCGCGGCGCGCTGTTCCTGGACGCTCTTGCTTTCGCTTCGGGCCTTGTCGAGCATCCGCTCGACGAGCTTGCGCAGCTCGGCTTCGTCGAACGGTTTCTCGATAAAGTCCATCGCACCCTTTTTCATCGTCGACACGGCCATCGGCACGTCGCCGTGGCCGGTGACGAAGATGATCGGCAGTGCGGCGTTGTCGGCGATCAGGCGTTCCTGCAATTCGAGGCCGCTCATGCCCGACATCCGCACGTCGAGGATCAGGCACGCGATCTGGCCGGCCTGCTGCGCCGGCTGATACGCATCGAGGAACTGCTCGGCACTCGAGAAGCATTGCACGCGATAGCCGTTCGCCTCCAGCAGCCAGCGCAGCGAGTCCCGTACGGCCTCGTCGTCGTCGACGACGAAGACGGTTTCCTGAGTGGTGGTGACAGGGCTATTCATAGTTCTCCCGTAACGGTATGTGATGCCGATGCCTCGCGCCCCCCCTTGGCGGAGATCAGCGGGTTCCCCAATGGGCAGGCTGCAGTGGAACGTCGCGCCGGAAATGCGGCCGTCCGGTTCGACATTGTTCACTACCCACAGACGCCCCCGATGCGATTCGATGATCGAACGGCAGATGTTCAGCCCCATGCCCATGCCGTCGGACTTGGTGCTGTAAAACGGTTCGAACAGGCGTTCGGCGGTCGCTTCGTCGACGCCCGGACCCTGGTCGATCACGCGGATGTCGACGAAACCCGCATCGATGTCGGCGACGACGCGGATCACGCCGTCCGCCGACGCCGGCTTCACGTCCGCCATCGCCTCGGCCGCGTTCTTCATCAGGTTCACGAGCACCTGCTCGATCAGCACGGGGTCGACATAAATAATAGGCATTCTTGCGAGGATTTCCGTGACGATCCGGATTCTGCGCTTCCTGGCCTCGATTTCGGCGAGCCCGACCGCGTCGGCGACGATGTCCGCGACCCGCGCCGGCTGGCGCTTCGGCTCGCTGCGCTTCACGAATTCGCGGATCCGCTTGACGATCATCCCTGCGCGCAGCGCCTGCTGCGCGGTCTTCTCGAGCGCGGGCTGCAGCGTCTCGGGCGTGCCGCGGCCGCTCTTCACGAGCGCGAGCGTGCCCGAGCAGTAGTTGTTGATCGCGGCGAGCGGCTGATTCAGTTCGTGAGCAATCGACGACGCCATTTCACCCATCGTCATCAATCGGCTCGTGAACTGCAGCTTCTCTTCCTGCTGGTGCGCGAGTTCCTGCGCCTTCTTGCGGGTCGTGATGTCGGTCGCGATCTGCATCTGCGCGAGGTGGCCATCCACCCACTGGATGTACTGGCGGCGCACCTCGAACCACTTCTGGATGCTCTCGACGTACACCTCCTGCGCGTCGGCGGTGCTGCTTGTCAGCGCGGCGGCCGGCAGGCCGGCGAACGCGTCGACCATGTCGATCGAGTCGGACGACGCCTGCGCACGGTCGAAGCCGCCGCCCGACAGCTCCAGATGGCCGTCCGGGCGAATGCCGAACAGGTGGCGGTAGTAGCGGTTCGCGAACAGCAGCTCGGCTTCGTCGGCAGCGAGCACCGACACCGCGGCGTCGAGGCTTTCGAGCACCGTCGTGAAGCGTTCGTGCGCGGCCGCGAGTTCCTCGCGCGCGCGCTTCGGCTCGGTGATGTCGGTCATCGACGACATCCAGCCGGTCTGGCGCCCCGAGCTGTCGATCAGCGGCGACACGTACAGGCGCGCATGGAACAGCGTGCCGTTCTTGCGCCGCACGCGCAGCTCGAAGCCCGAGCTCGGCGCCTTGCCGCGCAGCGTCATGTCGAGCTGGCGCTGCATTTCCGGGTATGAATCGCGCGGCCAGTACGGAAACGGCGCGACCTTGCCGACGAGGTCGCTCTCGTCCCAGCCGGTCATCCGGCAGAACGCCGGGTTCACGTGCGTGATGCGGCCGTGCATGTCGAGCACGCGCATGCCGATCAGCACCGAGTTCTCCATCGCGCGGCGGAAGAACGCTTCCGCGTACAGCGCCTGCTGCGCCTCGAAGCGCTGGCGCGTGTGCTTCCACAGGCTCCAGAGGCTCCACAGCACGAAGCACGACAGGCCGGCCACGAGCCACACGAGCGTGTTGTTCGTCAGGTTCGTGAGCTGCGGGAACGCGTACACGCGCACGGTCAGCCCCTGGCCGGGCGGGTCGAGCGGCAGATCGTAGTGGGAATCGCGCGGCAGGCGCGGGCGCGTCGACGTCGACGACAGCTCGCGGTTGTTCGAGTCGGTGATCGAGATCTTGTACTTCGACGACAGCTCCTGCGGGATGTCGTGCTTCAGGATCCCTTCGACGGAGAACACCGCGGCGATCGAGCCGAGATATTCGCGGTCGCCGCGCATCACGGGCGTCTGCAGCGTGATGAAGCCGTTGCCGAAATCGTCGTAGATCAGCGGCGAATACGCCTGGCGGCGCGTGCTGCGCGCCTCGTCGTATGCGCCGCGCACCGCGTCCTGCATCTGCGCGTCGCCGGGCTTCGCGAGCCGCTGGCCGAGCAGCGGCGGATGCACGGTCGGCCAGCGCTGCACGCCGGGCGCGGTGTACCAGTTCAGATAGAGGATTTCCGGATGTGTCTGCATCACGTCCGCGACGGCCATCTGGAACGCGTTCTGGTCGAGGCGGCCGGACGCGAGATCGCGCGACAGCGCCTGCAGCTGTTCCTGCGCGCCCGTCATCGACAGGCGGATCTGCTGCTGCGCCCACGCGACGTTACGGAACAAAGTGTCTTCCTGCTGCTGCTGTTCGCGGCGGTTGAGGCTCCATAGAATGAGGCTCATCACCACGAGGAACACGAGGATCGACAGCAGCGGCGTCAGCAAATAGGAATTGGACCACCACGGTCCGTGGTGCCAGCGGGACGGCTGCGACTCCGCCGGCGGGCCCGACGGTCGCGCCGAGCGTGCGAAAAGCCGATCGGTCAACATGGCAGGATTGTAGCGCAGCGCAATACAGGGAAAACCGATACCCGATATGTTGAACGGAAACGAATTTGTGCCCGCGCCGCAGGCCGCAGAGGCCCGCCGCATGGGTGCAGCGCAGCAATATTCCGCATTACGAGAAAAGATCTCATAATTCGAAAATTTTGTTGCGCGCGGCCGGGCACGCTCATTACAATCCGTCGGAGCTTGCCCGCAGCCGGTCGCGTCGCGTCGTCTGCACGAGAGCGATCCTCACATTCCAGGACCCAGGAGACGAGAATGTCCGCTGTACCGAACGAAGTGATGAAATATGTCGCCGCCGAACATGACGACGACCCGCAAGAAACCGTCGAATGGCTCGAGTCGCTCGATGGCGTGATCTCCTCCGTGGGCACCGGCCGCGCGCACTACCTGATCGAAAAGCAGATCGAATTCGCGCGCATGCACGGCGAACACCTGCCGTTCTCCGCCAATACCCCGTACATCAACACGATCCCCGTCGAAGCGCAGGCGAAGATTCCGGGCGACCAGGACATCGAGCACCGCATCCGTTCGTACACGCGCTGGAACGCGCTCGCGATGGTGCTGCGCGCGGGCAAGGACACGAACGTCGGCGGCCACATCGCATCGTTCGCATCGGCCGCGACGCTCTATGACGTCGGCTACAACCACTTCTGGCACGCGGCGTCCGACCAGCACGGCGGCGATCTCGTGTTCGTGCAGGGCCACTCGTCGCCGGGCGTGTACTCGCGCGCGTTCCTGCTCGGCCGCCTGACCGAGGAGCAACTCGACAACTTCCGTCAGGAAGTCGACGGCAAAGGCATCTCGTCGTACCCGCACCCGTGGCTGATGCCGGACTTCTGGCAGTTCCCGACCGTGTCGATGGGTCTCGGCCCGATCATGGCGATCTACCAGGCGCGCTTCATGAAGTACCTGGAATCGCGCGGCATCGCGAAGACGGAAGGCCGCAAGGTCTGGGCATTCCTCGGCGACGGCGAGACCGACGAGCCGGAATCGCTGGGCGCGATCGGCATGGCGAGCCGCGAGAAGCTCGACAACCTCGTGTTCGTGATCAACTGCAACCTGCAGCGTCTCGACGGCCCGGTGCGCGGCAACGGCAAGATCATCCAGGAACTGGAATCGGAATTCCGCGGCGCCGGCTGGAACGTGATCAAGGTCATCTGGGGCAGCCGCTGGGACGCGCTGTTCGCGCGCGACAAGTCGGGCGCGCTGATGCGCCGGATGATGGAGTGCGTCGACGGCGAATACCAGACGTACAAGTCGGAGTCGGGCGCGTACGTGCGCGAGCACTTCTTCAACACGCCTGAACTGAAGGCGCTCGTCGCCGACTGGTCGGACGACGACATCTGGGCGCTGAACCGCGGCGGCCACGATCCGCACAAGATCTACGCGGCGTTCCACGAAGCCACGAACACGAAGGGCGCGCCGACCGTCATCCTCGCGAAGACCATCAAGGGCTACGGGATGGGCGAGTCGGGCCAGGCGATGAACATCACGCACCAGCAGAAGAAGCTGCCGGTCGAGCAACTGAAGAAGTTCCGTGACCAGTTCCGCCTGCCGATCACCGACGAGCAGATCGCCGACGTGCCGTACCTGAAGTTCGAGGAAGGCTCGAAGGAGCTCGAATACATGCGCCAGAAGCGCATGGACCTCGGCGGCTACCTGCCGCACCGCCGCGAGAAGGCGACGTCGCTGCCGGTGCCGGCGCTCGACGCATTCGAGCCGCTCTTGAAGGGCACGGGCGAAGGCCGCGAGATCTCGACGACGATGGCGTTCGTGCGGATCCTGAACATCCTGTTGAAGGACAAGGCGCTCGGCAAGCGCGTCGTGCCGATCGTCCCGGACGAATCGCGTACGTTCGGCATGGAAGGCCTGTTCCGCCAGATCGGCATCTGGAACCAGGAAGGCCAGAAGTACGTGCCGGAAGATTCCGACCAGCTGATGTTCTACAAGGAATCGCAGACCGGCCAGATCCTGCAGGAAGGCATCAACGAAGCGGGCGGCATGTGCGACTGGATCGCGGCGGCGACGTCGTATTCGACGCACGGCGAGATCATGGTGCCGTTCTACATCTTCTATTCGATGTTCGGCTTCCAGCGGATCGGCGATCTCGCGTGGGCGGCAGGCGACATGCGCTCGCGCGGCTTCCTGCTCGGCGGCACCGCGGGCCGCACGACGCTGAACGGCGAAGGCCTGCAGCACGAAGACGGCCACTCGCTGCTGTGGGCCGCATCGGTGCCGAACTGCGTGAGCTACGACCCGACGTTCGGCTACGAACTCGCGGTGATCATCCAGGACGGCCTGCGCCGCATGGTGCAGGACCAGGAAGACGTGTACTACTACATCACGGTGATGAACGAGAACTACGAGCACCCGGCGATTCCGCAGGGCGAGCACGTGGCGGCCGACATCATCAAGGGCATGTACTCGTTCAAGAAGGCCGACGCCGACAAGAAGGCGCCGCGCGTGCAGCTGCTCGGCGCGGGCACGATCTTCAACGAAGTGATCGCTGCCGCCGATCTGCTGAAGAACGACTGGGGCGTCGCCGCCGATCTGTGGAGCGTGCCGAGCTTCACCGAGCTCGCGCGTGAAGGCCACGACGTCGAGCGCTGGAACCTGCTCCATCCGACCGAAGAGCGCCGCCTGTCGCACGTGCAGAAGTGCCTGAAGGACACGCAGGGCCCGGTCATCGCGTCGACCGACTACGTCCGTGCGCTGGTCGACCAGATCCGCGGCCAGATCGATCGCCGCTTCGTCGTGCTGGGCACCGACGGCTTCGGCCGTTCGGACACCCGCGAGAAACTGCGTCACTTCTTCGAAGTCGACCGTCACTGGGTCACCGTCGCCGCGCTGAACGCGCTGGCCGACGAAGGCACGATCGAGCGCAAGGTGGTCGCGGACGCGATCGCCAAGTACAACCTCGATCCGTCGAAGCCCAACCCGATGACCGTTTAACGCACACGCCCGTGTGATGCCGCGCGCCGCTTCCGGCTGGGGCGCGCGCGGCCATGGAGACACAAAAAGATGAGTCAAGCGATCGAAGTGAAGGTGCCGGATATCGGCGATTACAAGGACGTGCCCGTCATCGAGGTGCTCGTGAAGGCTGGCGACACGGTCGAGCCCGAGCAGTCGCTCGTCACGCTGGAGTCGGACAAGGCGACGATGGACGTCCCGAGCCCGGCAGGCGGCACGGTCAAGGAAGTGAAGGTGAAGGTCGGCGATTCCGTGTCGGAAGGCTCGCTGATCATCCTGCTCGAAGGCGGCGCGGGCGCCCAGGCGAACGGCGCGGCTGCGCCGGCCGCGGCTCCTGCAGCAGCGCCGGCACCGGCCGCCGCGGCACCCGCCGCACCGGCCGCATCCGGCGGCACGCTCGAGGTGAAGGTGCCCGACATCGGCGACTACAAGGACGTCCCGGTGATCGAGATCGGCGTGAAGGTCGGCGACACGGTCGAGAAGGAGCAGTCGCTCGTCACGCTCGAGTCGGACAAGGCGACGATGGACGTGCCGAGCCCGGCTGCCGGCGTCGTGAAGGAAATCAAGGTCAAGGTGGGCGATTCGGTGTCGGAAGGCACGCTGATCGTGCTGCTCGACGCCGCCGGCGCACCGGCCGCCGCCGCGCCGCAGGCCAGCGCACCGGCTCC
>NZ_CABVPL010000071.1 GCF_902499045.1 Burkholderia latens
AACCGCCCGGTGCGGACCCGCATGCCGGGTGGTGTGGGAGGGGATCGGCCAGACTCTCTGACCGCCCCTATCCCGATGTGTCGCTTTCGTCGGTTTTTTGTGGGCCGGTTCGTATCGTCCGGTCGTGCTATTTCATCCGCCCGCCGCGATTTGATGTCAGAGTGTCGTCAGCGGAGCGCGGCATCATCCGCTCAGCGGTTCGCCACCGCGATCGCGGCGGCGCAGGCGAGCGCGCGAGCCGCGTGGCGGACCGAACAGACAAAAACGGACGGAGACATCGATGACAGCAGACCTTGGCAAGGGGGCGCTGATCGCGCCCGAAAACGGACTGTCGTACGTTCGCGGCGCGACCGACGTGCCGCTATCCGAAGCGACGATCAGCCGGTTCCTGCTCGACACGGCGGGCCGCTTTCCCGATCGCGCGGCCGTCGTGTTCCGCGAACAGCACGTGCGCTGGACCTGGCGCGAGTTCGCGCACGAGATCGACGTGCTGGCGGCCGGCCTTGCCGCGCTCGGGATCGAGCAGGGCGATCGCGTCGGCATCTGGTCGCCGAACCGCAGCGAATGGCTGCTCACGCAGTTCGCGACCGCGCGCATCGGTGCAGTCCTCGTCAACATCAACCCGGCATACCGGCTCGCGGAGCTCGAATACGCGCTGAACAAGGTCGGCTGCAAGGCCGTGATCGCGGCCGAGCGCTTCAAGAGCTCCGCGTACGTCGAGATGCTGCAGACCATCGCGCCGGAGCTCGCGAGCGCGACGCCCGGCGACCTGCACGCGGCGCGCGTGCCGAGCCTGCGCACGATCGTGGCGATGGGCGACGCGGCGCCTGCCGGCATGTTTCGTTTCGCGGACGTGATGGCGCGCGGCCGCGACACGCTCGACGTCGCGCGGCTCGATGCGATCGGCGCGACGCTCGCGTCGACCGATCCGATCAACATCCAGTTCACGAGCGGCACCACCGGCAGCCCGAAGGGCGCGACGCTCACGCACCGCAACGTCGTCAACAACGCGCGCTCGATCGCGATGGCGATGCGTTTCACCGAGCAAGACTCGTTGTGCATCCCGGTGCCGCTGTATCACTGCTTCGGGATGGTGCTGGCCGTGCTCGCGTGCGTGTCGACGGGCGCGGCGATGGTGTTCCCCGGCGAGGCGTTCGACCCGGTCGCGACGCTCGCGGCCGTCGCCGAAGAACGCTGCACCGCGCTGCACGGCGTGCCGACGATGTTCATCGCCGAGCTCGATCATCCCGACTTCGCGAAATTCGACCTGTCGACGCTGCGCACCGGGATCATGGCCGGTTCACCGTGTCCGATCGAGACGATGAAGCGCGTGGTGTCGCAGATGCATTTGTCGGAGATCACGATCGCGTACGGGATGACGGAGACGAGCCCCGTGTCGTTCCAGAGCTCGACCGATGATCCGCTCGAGAAACGCACGACGACGGTCGGCCGCGTTCAGCCGCATCTGGAGGTGAAGATCGTCGGCCCGGACGGCGACGTCGTGCCGGTCGGCGCGACCGGCGAGCTGTGCACGAAGGGTTATTCGGTGATGCTCGGCTACTGGGACGACGACGCGAAGACACGCGAGGTGCTGGTCGACGGCTGGATGCACACGGGCGACCTGGCGACGCTCGACGCGGACGGCTATTGCAACATCGTCGGCCGGCTGAAGGATATGGTGATCCGCGGCGGCGAGAACGTGTATCCGCGCGAGATCGAGGAATTCCTGTTCCGCCATCCGAAGATCCAGAGCGCGCAGGTGTTCGGCGTGCCGGATCCGAAATACGGCGAGGAGCTGTGCGCGTGGATCGTGCTGCGTGCGGACGAGCAAATGAGCGAGGATGACGTGCGCGCGTTCTGCCAAGGCCAGATCGCGCACTACAAGATTCCGCGCTACATCCGCTTCGTCGACGAGCTGCCGATGACGGTGACGGGAAAAGTGCAGAAATTCGTGATGCGCGAGCGGATGATCGACGAACTGAAGCTCGACGTACAGAAGACCGCGTAAGCGGTTCGGCGGCGGCAAAACGCGACGGCCTGCGGGCCGTCGTACGTCGTAAGCGCGGCCGTTGCGTTTTCGATGGACGAAAAAAAGCGGGCTTATTAGCCCGCTAAAAACCACACGCTACGGGGTTAGCGCGAGGAGACCAAAGATGAAACCGGATCCGGCGGGGGCCGGAAACGACTCCAACAGGGATGCCCCTCGGAAGGGCTTCGGTACGTGACCGACTGGCTCGCAGCGCTTCGCGTCCGCTCACACTTGGCACACGAGACCGCATCCGTGTTGAAACCGTTGAGGCCCATTGTGGGCGAATTGACGAGCCATCGCGGTAACAAAGTGTTTCAGGTTGTAACGCCCGCCAGATAAGGCTTTGCGGGATTTTTTGCTGTTTTCGGGGTGCTGAAAAAGGTCATATTTACCCATCTTTTCCGCAGAGTTTTCATCGTATGCGCATTACGCGTTTTTTATGCGTTTTCGGGTCGATGAATTGCCGATTTGCACGCGCGAATGTGCATTGCGCGATAGATGCCGCATATGACGATTCATTCGTCAGAAAGATTTTGAAACGCGATCGGCGTGCGCGGTAGTCGGCCATTCGGCCGACTACCGCGGTTCACGCCGGGCGGCGGCGCCGGAATCTGTAACGGCGGCGCGAGCCGGCGGCACCGCGCGCGCTCGCGATCACGATCACTTCAGCCACTTGTCGGAGATCGTCTGGTAGTCGCCGGCCGACAGCGCCAGATGCAGCCACTGGTCGACGTACTGCTGGAACACGACGTCGCCGCGCGGCACCATGTACGCCTTTTCACCGAACTGGAACGGCTTGTCCGGGTGCACCGAGCACAGGCCCGGATTCAGCTTTTGCTGCAGCAGCGTCTCGGACGCATCGGTCACCATCACGTCGGCCTTGCCGGCGAGGATCTGCTTGAAGATCGTTACGTTGTCGGGATAGACGGTCACGTTCGCATGCGTGAAGAACTGCTTCGCGAAGCGCTCGTTGGTGCCGCCCGGGTTCACGATCACGCGGGTCTCGGGGCGGTCGATCTGCGCGACGGTCTGGTACTTGTCGGCATCCGCGCAGCGCACGATCGGCGTCTTGCCGTCGACCACGTACGGCTGCGTGAAGAACACGCGCTTCTGGCGCTCGAGCGTCGTCGACACGCCGCCCACCGCGATGTCGCACTTCGCGACGAAATCGTTCGTCAGGTTCGACCAGGTCGTCTTCACGAACTCGGCCTTCACGCCGAGCGATTTCGCGAGCGATTCGGCCATGTCGATGTCGATGCCCTCGAATCGGCCGTCCGCCCGGTAGTACGAATACGGTTTGTAGTCGCCGGTCGTGCAGACGCGCAGCGTGCCGCGCGCGAGCACGTCGTCGAGTCGCGAGCCGGCCGCCGCGGCAGCGGCCGGCGGCGTCGCGGTCGTACCTTGCGCGTGCGCGGCAGCGCAGAAAAACGTGGTGGCGGCGAGCGCGGCCAGCGTGGCGAATCTCTTCATCGGTCTCCTCCTGGGGTTCGGTGTGATATCAGCGACCGATCATAACGGAGCCATCGCGCGCGTCATATGGCCGCCATCGCATCGGCATGCGCGGCCGTGCGGCCCCGCTCCGGTAAAATGCCGGTTTGCCTTCGCATCGTCGCTCCTATCGTGGCCCATACCCTGCTCAACGACACCTTCCTGCGTGCGCTTCTGCGCGAGCCGACCGATTACACGCCGATCTGGCTGATGCGCCAGGCGGGCCGCTACCTGCCGGAGTACAACGCGACGCGCGCGCGCGCCGGCAGCTTCCTCGGCCTCGCGAAGAATCCCGACTACGCGACCGAGGTGACGCTGCAGCCGCTCGAGCGCTTTCCGCTCGATGCCGCGATCCTGTTCTCGGACATCCTGACGATTCCCGACGCAATGGGCCTCGGCCTCGATTTCCAGGTCGGCGAAGGGCCGAAGTTCGCGCATCCGGTGCGCACCGAAGCCGACGTCGCGAGGCTCGCGGTGCCGGACATCGACGAGACGCTCGGCTACGTGACGGGCGCCGTGCGCGAGATCCGCCGCGCGCTGACCGACGGCCAGGGCCGCCAGCGCGTGCCGCTGATCGGCTTCTCGGGCAGCCCGTGGACGCTCGCTTGCTACATGGTCGAAGGCGGCGGGTCGGACGATTTCCGCACGGTGAAGTCGATGGCGTACTCGCGCCCCGACCTGATGCACCGGATCCTCGACGTGAACGCGCAGGCCGTGGCCGCGTACCTGAACGCGCAGATCGACGCCGGCGCGCAAGCCGTGATGATCTTCGATACGTGGGGCGGCGCGCTGGCGGACGGTGCGTACCAGTGCTTCTCGCTCGACTACATCGGCCGCGTGGTCGCGCAGCTCAAGCGCGAGCATGACGGCGCGCGCGTGCCGGTGATCACGTTCACGAAGGGCGGCGGGCTGTGGCTCGAGGAAATCGCGGCGACCGGCGTCGACGCGGTCGGGCTCGACTGGACGGTGAACCTCGGCGCCGCGCGCGAACGCGTCGCCGGACGCGTCGCGCTGCAGGGCAACCTCGACCCGACGATCCTGTTTGCGCCGCCGGCGGCGGTGCGCGAACAGGCGCGGGCCGTCCTCGACAGCTACGGCAACCATCCGGGCCACGTGTTCAACCTCGGCCACGGCATCTCGCAGTTCACGTCTCCGGACCACGTCGCCGAACTCGTCGACGAAGTACATCGCCACAGCCGCAAGATCCGTAGCGGAGCCGCGGGCTGAGCGCAAGTGCTGTCATGCTGCGGTGCGGGGTGACAGCGTTTCGTTGCGCCACTAAACAGGGCGCAACCCCGCACCGGTTGCCGATTCCGGGCTTGTCAAGACTTGACTTATGCACATTTTCCACGTTGCAGCGCGGTAGAGCCCTGTATCGGTCGGATTGTCTCGCTATGGTTTGGGAATTTGAATAGCAGCCTTATGGAATAAGGCTTCGCGGGGCGCGACCGGCAGTGGGCCAAAGCAGCGGAAAGCACGGCCCCGCGCCCTTCGCGGCTGTTGAACGCCGAGTTCTCAACAAAGTTATCCACAGGCTGGTCAGGGTATACGGCGATTCCTAATGCGAATCCAAAACTTAGCGCCGAATCTGAAGTTTTACTTTAAGTTCGCCACCGTGACGCGAACGCGGGCGCCGGCCGTCCGCGCGGTGCTGGCCCCTATGCGATTCGGAGCACGGTGATGAGCGAGACCTATCTGCGGGTCGCGCTCGACCATCCGCTCGCGACGCTGTTCGACTACCGTTGCGACGTGCAGCCCGCGCCGGAACCCGGCACCCTCGTGCAGGTGCCGTTCGGCAAACGGCAAGTGGTCGGCCTCGTTTGCGAAGTCACGACTCACACCGACGTGCCGCCGTCGCGGCTGCGGGCGATCGACGCCATCTGCACCGAGTTGCCGCCGCTTGCCCCGGACTGGCTCGCGCTCGTGTCGTTCGCGGCCGACTATTACCAGCGGGGCCGGGGCGAAGTCGCGCTGCCGGCGCTACCGCAGGCGCTGCGCGACGCGGACCGCTGGGGCCGGCTGCTCGCGCCCGAGGTGCGCTACCGGCTGACCGACGCCGGCCGTGCGGCGCTTCCGGACGCGCTGCCCGCGCGCGGCGCCGCGCTGCGGCGGCTCGCACAGGCGCTCGCCGACACCGATTCGCTGGCGTTGCCCGATGCGCGCGCATTGCATCCGAAGGCGGCCGCCACGCTCGACGATTGGGCGGCCCGCGGTTGGGTCGCGATCGACGAGATCGGCTGGGCCGACGCACCTGTGGCCAAAGCTGTGGATAACCTGTCGACAAGCAGTGGACGAGCTGTGCCGCCCGCGCTTACCGACCAGCAGGCCGAGGCGCTCGACGCGATCCGCGCCGCGCGGGGCTTTGCGCCGTTCCTGCTGCACGGCGTGACGGGCAGCGGCAAGACCGAGGTCTATCTGCATGCGCTCGCGGCGCTCCTCGATGAGCGTGCCGACGCACAGGCGCTCGTGCTCGTGCCCGAAATCAACCTGACGCCGCAGTTCGAGGCCGCGTTTCGTGCGCGCTTCGCGGGCACGCTCGCCGACGACGCGATCGTCACGCTGCACAGCGGGCTCGCCGAGGGCGAGCGCGCGCGCAACTGGCTGGCCGCGCACACCGGACGCGCGCGGATCGTGCTCGGCACGCGGCTCGCGGTGCTCGCGTCGCTGCCGACGCTCGCGCTGATCGTCGTCGACGAGGAACACGAGCCCGCGTACAAGCAGCAAGAAGGGCTGCGCTATTCGGCGCGCGATCTCGCGGTGTGGCGCGCGAAGCACCTCGGCATTCCGGTCGTGCTCGGCTCGGCGACGCCGTCGCTCGAAAGCTGGTGGCAGGCCGAACAGGGCCGTTACACGCGGCTCACGTTGTCGCGCCGCGCGGTGGCCGACGCGACGCTGCCGACCGTGCGCCTGATCGATCTCGAAGAGGAGCGGCGGCGCGGCCGCGCGTCGATGGGCGGGCTGTCGGGGCCGCTCGTCGCGGCGTTGAAGGCGCGGCTCGAACGCGGCGAACAGAGCCTCGTGTTCCTGAACCGGCGCGGCTACGCGCCGCAGCTCGCGTGCGACGCATGCGGCTGGGTCGCCGGTTGCCCGCGCTGCAGCGCGTACGTCGTGCTGCACAAGCCCGAGCACGCGCTGCGCTGCCATCACTGCGGCTGGGAAGCGCGCATTCCGCGCTCATGCCCGGAATGCGGGAACGTCGATATCGCGCCGCTCGGGCGCGGCACGCAGCGTATCGAGGAGACGCTTGCCGAGGCCGTGCCGGGCGCGCGGATTCTGCGGATCGACGCGGACAGCACACGGCGCAAGGGCAGCGCGCAGGCGCTGTTCTCGGACGTGCACGCCGGCGAAGTCGACATCCTGGTCGGCACGCAGATGATCGCGAAGGGGCACGATTTCCAGCGCGTGTCGCTCGTCGGCGTGCTCAACGCCGACACCGCGCTGTTCTCGCACGACTTCCGCGCGAGCGAGCGGCTGTTCGCGCAGCTGATGCAGGTGAGCGGGCGCGCGGGGCGTGCCGGCCTGCCCGGCGAGGTGCTCGTGCAGACGCGCTATCCGCGTCACGCGTTGTATCACGCGCTCGGCCGCCAGGATTACGTCGGCTTCGCGAATTCGACGCTCGGCGAGCGCCGCGACGCGCATCTGCCGCCGTTCGTCTACCAGGCGCTGTTGCGCGCCGAAGGACGCACGCTCGACGCGGCGCTTGGATTTTTGCTGCAGGCCGCTGCTGCGTTGCCCGGGCTGCCGGGGGCCGATCGCGTGACCGTCTACGACGCGGTGCCGATGACGATCGTGAAGGTCGCGAACGTCCACCGTGCGCAGTTGCTGCTCGAAAGCGCGTCGCGCAGCGCGCTGCAGCATGCGCTGCGCGCATGGCAGCCGGAGCTGCGCGCGCTGAAGGGTGTGCTGCGGTGGAGCGTCGAGGTCGATCCGCTCGATATCTGAGCCGGGCGCGACGGTGGCGGGTGTGCGGCGTGTTACAGGCCGGCGTGGCCGAGCGTACCGCCCCGTCCGTACGCGGTTGTCCTACTCGACTGCTGTTCCTGCCCGCGTACGGCCCCCCGCGCTCCCCAGTGCAACCCGTTTTCCCCGCCCGCGCGACGGACGGAGGGTTGCCCACGCACGTGAAACCAGCCCGATCAGGGAAAACACCGATCCTCCGACCACGGGCAACCCCTAGGTTGCAACCGCCTAAGTGGCTGATTATATTGACTAACCTAAGGGTGCAACCAATCTCGCAATTCGGTTGCACCTTTTTATTGCGTGCCGTAGGATTTCGCGCATCCTCTCACACCATATCGCCGGGTCCGCACCGGCGCACGAACCCACCATGGCAAGCACGACTCTCGGCGTCAAAGTCGACGACCTTCTCCGCTCGCGCCTGAAAGACGCGGCGGCGCGTCTCGAGCGCACTCCCCACTGGCTGATCAAGCAGGCGATCTTCGCGTATCTCGAGCGCATCGAGCACGGTCAGCTCCCGCCCGAGCTGTCGGGCAGCAGTGGCGTGACGGAGCTCGCCGACGGCCACGCGACGGACGACGACGACAACTCGCCGCACCCGTTCCTCGAGTTCGCGCAGAACGTGCAGCCGCAATCGGTGCTGCGCGCGGCGATCACGGCCGCGTATCGCCGCCCGGAGCCGGAATGCGTGCCGTTCCTGCTCGGCCAGGCGCGCCTGCCCGCGCACCTGCAGGCGGACGTCCAGGCGCTCGCGACGCAGCTCGTCGAAGCGCTGCGCGAGAAGAGCTCGGGCGGCGGCGTCGAAGGGCTGATCCACGAGTTCTCGCTGTCGAGCCAGGAAGGCGTCGCGCTGATGTGCCTGGCCGAAGCGCTGCTGCGCATTCCCGATCGCGCGACGCGCGACGCGCTGATCCGCGACAAGATCAGCAAGGGCGACTGGCGCTCGCACGTCGGCCACGCGCCGTCGCTGTTCGTGAACGCGGCGACCTGGGGCCTGATGATCACCGGCAAGCTCGTGACGACCAACAGCGAAGCGGGCCTGTCGTCGGCGCTCACGCGGCTGATCGGCCGCGGCGGCGAGCCGCTGATCCGCAAGGGCGTCGACATGGCGATGCGCCTGATGGGCGAGCAGTTCGTCACCGGCGAGACGATTTCCGAAGCGCTCGCGAACAGCCGCAAGTACGAAGCGCGCGGTTTCCGCTACTCGTACGACATGCTCGGCGAAGCGGCGACGACCGAAGAGGACGCGCAGCGCTACTACGCATCGTACGAGCAGGCGATCCACGCGATCGGCAAGGCGGCCGGCGGCCGCGGCATCTATGAAGGCCCGGGCATCTCGATCAAGCTGTCGGCGTTGCACGCGCGCTACTCGCGCTCGCAGCAGGACCGCACGATGAACGAGTTGCTGCCGCGCGTGCGTGCATTGGCGCTGCTTGCGCGCCGCTACGACATCGGCCTGAACATCGACGCGGAAGAAGCCGACCGGCTCGAGCTGTCGCTCGACCTGCTCGAGGCCCTGTGCTTCGATCCGGAACTCGCGGGCTGGAACGGCATCGGCTTCGTCGTGCAGGGCTACCAGAAGCGCTGCCCGTTCGTGATCGACTACCTGATCGACCTCGCGCGCCGCAGCCGTCACCGCCTGATGATTCGCCTCGTGAAGGGCGCGTACTGGGACACCGAAATCAAGCGTGCGCAGGTCGACGGCCTCGAAGGTTATCCGGTGTACACGCGCAAGATCTACACGGACGTGTCGTACCTCGCGTGCGCGAAGAAGCTGCTCGCGGCGCCCGACGCCGTCTATCCGCAGTTCGCGACACACAACGCGTACACGCTGGCCGCGATTTATCACCTCGCCGGCCAGAACTACTACCCGGGCCAGTACGAATTCCAGTGTCTGCACGGGATGGGCGAACCGCTGTACGAGGAAGTCACGGGCCGCGACAAGCTGAACCGTCCGTGCCGCGTGTACGCACCGGTCGGCACGCACGAAACGCTGCTCGCGTATCTCGTGCGCCGTCTGCTCGAGAACGGCGCGAACACGTCGTTCGTGAACCGCATCGCCGACAAGACGGTATCGGTGAAGGAGCTGGTCGCCGATCCGGTCGACGAAGCGTCGAAGGTCGTGCCGCTCGGCGCGCCGCACGCGAAGATCCCGCTGCCGCGCAACCTGTATGGCGACGAGCGTCCCAACTCGATGGGCCTCGATCTGTCGAACGAACACCGTCTCGCATCGCTGTCGTCCGCGCTGCTCGCGAGCGCGCACCATCCGTGGCGCGCGGCGCCGATGCTCGCCGACGACGCGCTCGCCGACGCACCGGCGCGCGACGTGCGCAACCCGGCGGACCTGCGCGACGTGGTGGGCACGGTCAGCGAAGCGACGGCCGAGCACGTGAGCGCGGCGCTCGCGCACGCGGTGGCTGCCGCACCGATCTGGCAGGCGACGCCGGTCGATGCGCGCGCCGACTGCCTGGTGCGCGCAGCCGACCTGCTCGAAGCGCAGATGCACACGCTGATGGGCCTGATCGTGCGCGAAGCCGGCAAGTCGCTGCCGAACGCGATCGCCGAAATCCGCGAGGCCGTCGACTTCCTGCGCTACTACGCGGCGCAGATCCGCGACGAGTTCTCGAACGACACGCATCGTCCGCTCGGCCCCGTGGTCTGCATCAGCCCGTGGAACTTCCCGCTCGCGATCTTCATGGGCCAGGTGGCCGCGGCGCTCGCTGCCGGCAACACGGTGCTCGCGAAGCCCGCCGAGCAGACGCCGCTGATCGCCGCACAGGCCGTGCGCCTGCTGCGCGAGGCCGGCGTGCCGGCCGGCGCGGTGCAGCTGTTGCCCGGCACCGGCGAGACCGTCGGCGCGGCGCTGGTCGCCGATCCGCGCACGCGTGCGGTGATGTTCACCGGCTCGACCGAAGTCGCGCGCCTGATCAACAAGACGCTGTCCTCGCGCCTCGACCCGGACGGCAAGCCGATTCCGCTGATCGCGGAGACGGGCGGCCAGAACGCGATGATCGTCGATTCGTCGGCGCTCGCGGAGCAGGTCGTCGCGGACGTGCTGCAGTCGTCGTTCGACTCGGCCGGTCAACGGTGCTCGGCGCTGCGCGTTCTGTGTCTGCAGGACGACGTCGCCGACCGCACGCTGACGATGCTCAAGGGCGCGATGCACGAGCTCGCGCTCGGCAACCCCGACCGGCTGTCGACCGACGTCGGCCCGGTGATCGACGCCGAAGCGAAGCAGACGATCGACGCGCACGTCGCCGCGATGAAGGAAAAGGGCCATGCGGTCACGCAACTGCCGATGCCCGACGCGTGCGCGCACGGCACGTTCGTGCCGCCGACGCTGATCGAGATCGGCAGCATCGACGAGCTCAAGCGTGAAGTGTTCGGCCCGGTGCTGCACGTCGTGCGCTATCGCCGCAGCCAGCTGGACAAGCTGCTCGAGCAGATTCGCGCGACCGGCTACGGCCTGACGCTCGGCATCCACACGCGGATCGACGAGACGATCGCGCACGTGATCTCGAACGCGCACGTCGGCAACATCTACGTGAACCGCAACGTGATCGGCGCGGTGGTCGGCGTGCAGCCGTTCGGCGGCGAAGGGCTGTCGGGCACGGGCCCGAAGGCCGGCGGCGCGCTGTACCTGCAGCGCCTGCTCGCGACGCGTCCGTCGGGGCTGCCGCGCTCGCTCGCGGCGTCGCTGACCGCGGACGGCGCGGCCGATGGCGACGCACGCGGCAATCCGGCGGCGGCGCTCACCGCGCTGCGCGACTGGCTGATCGAGCAGCGCGAGCCGGCGCTGGCCGCACGCTGCGACGGCTACCTCGCACAGGTGCCGGCCGGCGCGACCGCGGTGCTGACGGGCCCGACGGGCGAGCGAAACACGTATACACTCGGCCCGCGCGGCACGGTGCTGTGTGTCGCGGCGACGCCGAGCGGCGCGCGCGCGCAGTTCGCGGCGGTGCTGGCGACGGGCAACCGCGCGTTGTTCGCCGGTGCGGCGGGCGAGGCGCTGGTCGCCGCGCTGCCGGCCGCGTTGAAGGCGCATGCGGCCGTGCGCAAGCAGGCCGACGCGCCGTTCGACGCGGTGCTGTTCGAAGGCGACAGCGACGAACTGCAGACGCTCGTGAAGGACGTCGCGCAGCGCCCGGGCCCGATCGTGTCGGTGCAGGGCGTGTCGGCGGGCGCGTTCGAGAACGGCGATGCGGAAGACTACGCGCTCGAGCGCCTGCTGACGGAGCGCTCGGTGAGCGTGAACACGGCCGCGGCGGGCGGCAATGCGAATTTGATGACGATCGGCTGACCATCCTTGCCGTTCGGATCAAACAAAGGAAGCGGCCAGGCGGTCCCGAAGCCGCTCCATTTACCCTGGTACCAAGGAGATGCTATGCAACACACGATGAAAAAGGTGGCAGGCGCGACGTTCGTCGCCGTCATGTCGCTGGCGGGGACGGCCCATGCGGATGACGTGAAGATCGGTTACGCAGGGCCGATGACGGGCGCGCAGGCGCACTACGGCAAGGATATGCAGAACGGGATCGTGCTCGCGCTGGAAGATTTCAACGCGACGAACCCGAAGATCGGCGGCAAGCCGGTGAAGTTCGTGCTCGAGACGCAGGACGACCAGGCTGACCCGCGCACCGGCACGACCGTTGCGCAGAAGCTCGTCGACGACGGCATCAAGGGCATGCTCGGCCACTTCAACTCGGGCACGACGATTCCGGCCTCGCGCATCTACGCGAACGCCGGCATTCCGCAAATCGCGATGGCGACCGCGCCGGAATACACGCAGCAGGGTTACAAGACGACCTTCCGCATGATGACGTCCGACACGCAGCAGGGCTCGGTGGCGGGCACGTTCGCGGCGAAGGATCTCGGCATGAAGAAGATCGCGATCGTCGACGACCGCACGGCCTACGGCCAGGGTCTCGCCGATCAGTTCGAGAAGGCCGCGAAGGCGGGCGGCGCGACGATCGTCGACCGCGAATTCACGAACGACAAGGCTGTCGACTTCAAGGCGATTCTGACGAAGCTGAAGGCGGCGAAGCCGGACCTCGTCTACTACGGCGGCGCGGATTCGCAGGCAGCGCCGATGGTCAAGCAGATGAAGGCGCTCGGCATCACCGCGCCGCTGATGAGCGGCGAAATGGTGAAGACGCCGACGTTCCTGAAGATCGCGGGCAACGCGGCCGAAGGCACGATCGCATCGCTGGCCGGCCTGCCGCTGGAAGAAATGCCGGGCGGCAAGGGTTACGCGGACAAGTACAAGAAGCGCTTCGGCGAAGACGTGCAGACGTACTCGCCGTACGCGTACGACGGCGCGATGGCGATGCTGAACGCGATGAAGAAGGCCGATTCGACCGATCCGGCGAAGTACCTGCCGGTGCTCGCGAAGACCGACATGGCCGGCGTCACGTCGACGCACGTCGCGTACGACGCGAAGGGCGACCTGAAGAACGGCGGCATCACGATGTACAAGGTCGAGAAGGGCGACTGGAAGCCGCTGAAGAGCATCGGCGGCAAGTAAGCCGCATGGTGTAGCAGGATGATTGCCGGGCCGCGGATTTCTGCGGTGGCGGCGAGCATGCCGGACCCGCCGCGAGCGCGAAGCGCTTTCGGCGGGTTTTGTTTTTACGGGCGTTGGGTTTTTGAATATGAAGCGGGGTAAGGGGTATGCCAGCCGGGCTATGTCTTTAGTAATTGTCGAAGTGCCTCAAAAAATAAGTCGTCGTAAATCCGCGTAATAGCGGATCGAGGTCATGACCATATCTGTCTATAAATTCATTATCCAGACTGGTTGTGTATTGCTCTTCGAACGACTCGATTTTTTTCAGCAGCTCGGTTCGCTCTTCTGGCGTTGTTTCGCTTTTGTACACAGCAACGACGCCTTCAAAGCTGTCGCCCCATGAACGCCAATCCTGGCCGAGATATCCGCTTACGATAGTCGCGAGATGTGGAAAATTGTGACTGACCATTATCTTTTCATTGCGCACGGCTCCAAGACTGTCACTCGGCCAACAGCCGTTTCAGCTCTTCGAGAAAGGATGCGGCGTTGTACCCCCATAGGACCGGGTCGAAGCCGTTATTGTAGTTTGCATAGAATGCCGATTCGAGATCCCTGGGGTGTTCTGCAATAAATTGATCTATTTCCAGAATTAGCTCCGATCGGTCGGACGCCGTGCTGTCGTCCTTGTAGCATTTGACGATTTCGTCTATCGTGTTTCCCCATATATCAAAATCCTGGTTGAAATACGCACCGAATATTTCGTACATGTGTGGGCGTTGCGTGGAGAGCATGATTTTATCGACCGATGAAAGATGTGAGTATATAGTACGGCATTCCGTTGTAGCTTTGATGCTTTAGCACGATCGTTACCGTATTGAGTTTGACTAGTATTTCGTTATTTCGATAGATTCCGTAACCGATGTCGCCGGAGACATGGCGGATCAGGGTAAGCGGAATATGCCGGCGCGTAGATTTGGCCCACAAATCGATTCGTGCCGCCTCGATTCGGATGACTGCTGAAATGGCAAACTCGGCGGTTCGCATGTTGTGAAACGAGGACACGACGTCTCGATGTGGTTCTTGTTTTAGGCGTTCCCTAAGTTGCGCTTCGGTCTTGCCTACATGTTTGCTTATCGTATGCCCTCCCAACCGTGGATTCGCGGCCGTTGCCTCATGCTGCATCAAATTGATCCGCCCCGCGGTGATGCTCGACGCGCGGATCGCCTTGACCGCACCCGCGAGCCCGAACGGCACCGCGAGATCCAGCGATATGCCGACATGATCCGCCATTTCGGGCGGTGCGTTCGCCGCATCGGCCAGCTTGGTCACGCCCTGTTGCAGCAGCGCGCTCGTATCTTGTCCCGTCCAGACCTGCTTCAGGCCGGCTGCCGCCGTATCAGCGCCATGTACGCCGAACGCGACGCAACCGAGCTTGGTGAGCCCCGTCGGCTCCGGCGCGACGCACAGCGCCGCCGCCCCAACCATTTCCAGCACGCCGCCCACTACCTGCAGGCCACCCCATAACCGGTTGCTCGACATCTCACCGGGGCTGATCGTCTGGTGCCCGAGCACCGCAGCCAACTGAGCAGCACTCAGCACGATCCGAACTTCACCGTCGTGGTCTTCGCGCATCGCCTTCTGTCGTATTGAAATAAAAATGAAAAAGACGATGCTAATGCGCTGGCTAAACGGGTATTTTTTGAGATTTGCGAGGACGGCGCGAATCCACGAGCCGACGCGGCTTGTCGGTGGATCGGAAACGTCACAAACGGTAAATGAACGCCACACGGACGTAGCGCAACCAACCGGCCCCCACATCCGCGTCAGTCGAGCGCTTACGCTTTCGTCTGAACGCCGGCGACGCGCCTGTTCCCGCATCAATACGATTCGCCGCACGAAGGGGGCGCCGACAAGAACGAGAAGCGCTTCGGCGACGTACCTGCCGGCGCGCGGGAAGACCGACACGGCCGGCGTCACGTCGACGCACGTTCCGTACGACGCGACGGGCGACTGGAAGCCGTTGAAGAGCATCGGCGGCAAGTAAGCCGCATGGTGTAGCAGGATGATTGCCGGACTTCGGAGTTGCGCGGTGCCGGCGAGCATGCCGCACCCGCCGCGAGCGCGAAGCGCTTTCGGCGGGTTTTGTTTTTTACTGGCGGAGTATCAGAATCCTCTTCGAAATATATTGAGCGCTACGCAGTCAATAAGTATCGAAGCGCTTCGAAGAAAGAGGTCGTTGTGAATCCACGTAACGTCGGATCGAAATCGTGACCGTATCAATCAGAAAATTCGTCATCGAGATTTGTGGCGTATTGCCTTTCAAATAAATCTATTTCCTTCGGGAGTTCGAGTCGTTCGCTGGGTGTTGTTTCGCTTTTATAAAGCGCAATCACATCTTCGAAGCTATCTCCCCACGAACGCCAGTCCTGGCCAAGATATCCGCTTACGATAGTCAAGAGATGCGGAAAATTGTGGCCGACCATCATCTTGTCAAGTGCGATGTGAGAATGTCAAAGGGTGTGCCGTTGTAGCCGCGCCCCACGGGCCATCAGCAACCGCATCGAGTTCGGCCTGGGCCAGCTCCCTGCTGGGCGCAGCGCGGACCTGTCTGGTCCGCAGTCTGCCCGCGATGCCCGTGGGAAATCGTCTCCGAGCGTCTCGACCGCGCCGGCCGACGCGGCAAGCATTGTGGGCACGGGTTTTCATCGCACGCGGGATTTGAGCACCGCTATTGCAGTTTTTTCCTCAGTGCGTCGAAGAAGGACGCAGTGGTGAATCCCCACAGTGTCGGATTGAAATCGTGTCCATATGATTTTAAAAACTCGTCGTCTAGCGCGGGACCAAGGCGCTCCTGAAGTAAATTCAGTTCGTGAAGCAACGCAAGCACGTCTTCTTCGGTGTTTTCGTTTTTGTAGAGCGTAACGATTTCATCGAAGTTATTTCCCCATATATCCGAGTCCTGTCCGAGGTAAGATCCCAGGAGGTTGAACAGTTGAGGGTATTCCTGTGCGTTGATTTTCATTTGGTCAAATAAGATGTGACGATATAGAACGGCATTCCATTGTATGACTGCAGCTTCAGGACAATCTGAACACGGCTTAGCTCTCTGACAATCTCGTTGTTTCTGCTCAATCCATACCCGACGCTTCGCCCGACGTTTTCATTGAGAACGAGAGGTGCCTTTGAGGCAGATTGTGTCCATGCGACGATCCTGGCCGTATTTTTCTGCATGACGCTCGAAACGGCCGATTCAGCGTCGACCAAGCTGAAAAACGATGATACGAAGTCTTTCGACGGCTCATTTTTGAGTCGAGCTCTAAGATACGCTTCACTCTTTCCCACGTGCTTCGCAATCGTATGTCCGCCCAACCTCGGGTTTGCCGCCATCGCCTCATGCCGAATCAAATCGATCCGCCCCGCCGTGACACTCGACGCTCGAATCGCCTTGACCGCGCCCGCGAGCCCGAACGGGACTGCAAGGTCCAGCGACAATCCCACATGATCGGCCATTTCCGGCGGCACTTTCGCCGTATCGACCAGCTTGCTCACGCCTTGCTGCAGCAGTGCGCTTGTCTCTCGCGCGGTCCAGATCTGCTTCACGCCAGTTGCCGCCGCATCGGCGCCATGCACGCCGAACGCGACACAGCCGAGTTTGGTGAGGCCCGTCGGCTCCGGCGCGACGCACAGCGCCGCGGCCCCCGCCATCTCGAGCACACCCCCCACGACCTGCAGACCGCCCCATAACCGGTTGCTCAACATCTCGCCCGGACTGATCGTCTGTCGCTTCAGTACGGCAGCCAATTGGGCCGCACTCAGTACGATCCGAACTTCACCGTCGTGGTCCTCGTGCATCGTTTCTCTCACGTTGAAATAAAAATGAAAGAAACGATGCTAATGCGCTGACTAAAGAGGAATTTTTTGAGATTCGCGAGGACGGCGTGAATCTACGAGCCGACGCGGTTTGTCGGTGGATCGAAACGTCACAAACGGTAAATGAAGGCCACACGGACCTTGGCGTAATCGACCGCCACATCCGCGCCAGTCGAGCAATTACGCTTTTCGTCCGAACGCCGGCGACGTGCCTATTCCGGCATCAATTCGATTCGCCGGACAAAGGTGTACGCCGACAAGTATAAGAAGCGCTTCGGCGAAGTACCTGCCGGTGCTCGCGAAGACGGACATGGCCGGCGTCACGTCGACGCACCTCGCGCCCGTCGCGCGACTCGCTCGTGCGTCGCCGCTATTCGCTACGCATGCGCAACAAGAACTTCTGCAGCTTGCCCGTCGGCGTGCGCGGCAGCGTTTCCGCGAACACGAATTCGCGCGGGATCTTGTACGCGGCGAGCCGCTCGCCGCAGAACGCACGCAGCGCGTCCGCGTCGGGCGCGGCCCCGCCCCGCGGCACCACGTGCGCGACGACCGTCTCGCCCCAGTCCGGATGCGGAACGCCGACGACCGCCGCTTCCGCGATGTCCGGATGCGCGCCGAGCACGTCCTCGACCTCCTTCGAATACACGTTCTCGCCACCCGTCACGATCATGTCCTTCAGCCGGTCTACGATGAACAGATAGCCATCCTCATCGAGCCGCGCGATGTCGCCGGTGCGGTACCAGCCGTCCGGCGTGAACGCGGCGCGCGTCGCGGCGTCGTCGTCGAGATAGCCGAGCATCATGCTGTCGGCCTTCAGCCAGATCTCGCCGATGTCGCCCGGCAGCGCATCCGCGCCGTTGCTCCGCACGACCCGCAGGTCAACGCCCGGGCCGCCGTGGCGGCCGATCGAGCCGGCCTTCGCGATCTGCTCGTCCGGATACAGCGTGGTGCCGGCCGGGCCCGTTTCCGTCATTCCGTAGACCTGGAAGAACGCGTTGCTGCGATATGCGCCTGCGAGGCGTTCGGCTTGCTCCGCGCCGATCGGCCCGCCGCCGTACAGCCATGCGCGCACGCTCGACAGGTCGAACGCCGCGAAGCGCTCGATCGTGTCGAGCGGCAGCGTGTACGACACCGGCGCGCCGAAATACAGCGTCACGCGTTCGCGCTCGATCGCTTCCAGGAAGCGCAACGGATGGTATTCGCGCAGTAGCACGATGGTGCCGCCCGCGTACAGCGTGCCGCCGAACCAGTTGTTCAGCGGCGACGAATGCCAGATCGGCATCGCCATCAGCGTGCGCTCGTTGCGGCCGATGCCGATCGCGAGCGCGGCCGACATCGCCGCGAACGTCACCGCGCGGTGGCTGTGCACGCAGCCTTTCGGGCGGCCGGTCGTGCCGGACGTGTAGAGGATCTGCGCGACGTCGCCGTCGGCCGGTTCGATGCCGGCGACGCCGTCCATCGCCGCGCGCATCGCGTCGAAGTCCGGCACGCCGGCCGCTTCGCCTTCGGTGACGAGCCGCCGCGCCGGATGGATCACGCGTGCGAGCACCGGCGCGAGCGTCGCGTCGAACAGGATCACCTTGCTGCGGCTGTGTTCGAGCACGTAGTCGACTTCCGGCGCCTGCAGCTTGTGATTGATCGGCACGAACGCGGCGCCGAGCCGCCACGCGCCGAACATCACGTCGACGAACGCGGGCGTGTTCAGGCACATCGCGGCGACGCGCTCGCCGGCCGCGACGCCGAGCGCGCTCAGCACGGCTGCCGCGCGGTGCGAGCGCTCGCGCGCGGCGGCGTAGGTGATCGTCGTGTCGTCATGGATCAGGAACGGCTTGTCGGGCGTCGCGCGGGCGGCGCGGTCGAGGGCGGCAACGAGGTTCATCGAGCCTCCTGGCAGCGAGAACGGACGAGCGGGGCATCAGGCCGGGTAGGCCCGTTGCAGCAGTGCGGCGACGTCGAGCGCATGCGGATCGAAGCCGCCCGCGATGCGGCCCCAGTCGGGCGCCCCGAGCCGCGTCGCGATGAACGCATCGGCAACGGCCGCGGGCGCGTCGCGCCGCAGCAGGCACGCCTGCGCAACGAGCACGAGCCGCTGCGCGAACACGCGAGCTGATGCCTCGAGCGCATCGGCGGGCGCCGCGAGCGTCGCGCGCAACGCATCGAGCGCCGCGCGAATGTGCGGTTCGCCGGCGCCGAGGTCGTACAGTTCGGCGACGAGCGCGGCGGCCGCGTCGGGCTCGCGCGACACCGCGCGCAGCACGTCGAGGCACATCACGTTGCCGGAGCCTTCCCAGATCGAATTGACCGGCGCTTCGCGGAACAGCCGCGCGATCGGGCCGTCGTCGACGTAGCCGTTGCCGCCGAATGCCTCCATCACTTCGCCGGTCAGCTCGACCGCGCGCTTGCAGACCCAGAATTTCGCGGCGGGCGTGACGATCCGCTTCCATGCGCGTTCGCGCGGCGAGTCGTCGCGCTCGAACGCGTCGGCGAGCCGCATCGCGAGCACGAGCGCGGCCTCGCTCTCGAGCGCGAGATCGGCGAGCACGGTGCGCATCAGCGGCTGCTCGGCGAGCGCGCGGCCGAACGCGTGGCGCTGTCGCGTGTATGCGATCGCTTGCACGACGCCCTGGCGCAGCATCGCCGCACTGCCGAGCACGCAGTTCAGCCGCGTGCAGGTCGCCATTTCGATGATGGTCGGGATCCCGCGCCCTTCGTCGCCGAGCATGATGCCCCACGCGTCGTCGAGCTCGATCTCGCTGCTGGAATTGCTGCGGTTGCCGACCTTGTTCTTTAGCCGCTGGATCTCGACCGCGTTCTTCGTGCCGTCCGGACGCCAGCGCGGCACGTAGAAGCACGACGGGCCGCCGGCTTCGGTGCGCGCGACGACGAGGTGCGCGTCGCACATCGGCGCGGAGAAGAACCACTTGTGGCCGCGCAGCCGGTATTCGCCGCCGCGGCCGCCCGTGCCGACGGCGGTCGCCAGCGTCGTGTTCGCGCGCACGTCGGAGCCGCCCTGTTTCTCGGTCATCCCCATCCCGAACCAGATGGAGCGCTTGTCGGCGACGGGCACGTCGCGCGGATCGTAATCGTCGCTGTACAGCTTGTCGCGCAGCAGATCCCACAGCACGGGTTCCTTCTGCAGCACCGGAATCGCGGCCTGTGTCATCGTCGCCGGGCACAGCGTGCCGGCCTCGATCTGGCCGTGCAGGTAGAAGCCGGCCGCGGTCGCGGCCCAGCGGCCCGGGCGCGTGTCGCGGAACGGGAGCGACACGAAGCCTTCGCGCCGGTACATGCCGAGCAGCGTGTGCCATGCCGGATGGAAGTCGACGCGGTCGATGCGCCGGCCGCGTCGGTCGAACGCGTTGAGCTCCGGCGTGTGGCGGTTGGCTTCGTCGGCGAGCCGCGCGGTGTCGGCGCTGCCGAGCCGCGCGCCGTACGCGTCGAGCTGCGGCACGGCCCAGTCGGCGCCCGCGCGCGCGAGCGCGTCGCGCAGCGCGACGTCGGTCGCGAAGAGGTTATAGTCGACCAGTTCGTCGAACTGGTTCGTGACGGCATGGGTGGCTTCGGTCATCGGGTTGTCTCCGGTGTCGTGCTTCGCGGTCGGCCGGCCCGCCGGGTGCCGCGCTGCCGGCGTGCATGCGCGCGCAGGCTCCCGGCCGAACGTGTTCCCCGCTGAATTTCAGAGTAGCAAATATGCCGCCGCGACATGTTCAGGTTCCGGCGCCGCCCGGCCAGCCGGCGGCGCAACCCGCGCCCGCGTTGCGCCGCCGGCCGCGGCAGCCGCGCGCGCAGGCGACGTCCGATGCGCTGCAGCAGGCGTTCGTTCAGCTTTTGCTCGAACGCGGCTATGCGAAGGCGACGATCCGCGAGATCGCGGCCGTCGCGGGCGTGAGCATCGGCACCTTCTACGAATACTTCGGCGACAAGCAGAGTCTCGCCGCGCTGTGCATCCACCGGCGCGTGCTGGCGCTCGCCGACCGGCTGCGCGACGCGGCGCACGCGCTGCGCGGCGCGCCGCGCGCCGAACTCGCGGCTGCGCTGGCCGATCTGCAGATCGATGCGATCGCCGCCGACGCCGCGCTGTGGGGCGCGTTGTTCACGCTGGAGCGGCAGGTGTCGCCGCTCGCCGCGTACCGCCGGCATTACGACGCCTATGTCGCGCTGTGGCGCGACGCGCTCGCGCACGCGGCCAATCCGCCGCCCGCCGCACGGCTCGACGGCTGCGCGCGGATGGCTCATACGGTTTGCTACGGCGGCGTGTCGCAGGCGCTGCTGACGCTCGGGCCGGCGGTCGATTTCGCCGCACTGCGCGGTGAATTGCAGGCCGTGCTGCGCGCCTATCTGGCGGCCGTCGGCGCGTGACGCGCGGGAAGGCCGCCGCGTGCGTCAGGGAAATGCCCGATACGCATGCATGGCGACAGGCATGACGATGCGTTCGCGGCTCCTGAATCCATGGCCATGAGAAAAATGCATGGACGCCATGACGAACTTTCGATTGTCCGCCGATATTGGCTCGGGCTAAATCGCTGAGCACGAGTCGGGCTGCGCGCGTCGCGCGGGCAAATCCGACGGACATCAGGAGGAGAAGTCATGCGAAGCGCCACCACGCCCCGTTCGAAACTGCCGGACGTCGGGACGACGATCTTTACGGTGATCGGCCAGCTCGCCGCGCAGCACGACGCGTTGAACCTGTCGCAGGGCGCGCCGAATTTCGCGCCGGATCCGGTGCTGGTGGACGGCGTCGCGCGTGCGATGCGCGACGGCCACAACCAGTACGCGCCGATGGCCGGCATCGCGTCGCTGCGCGAGCGGCTCGCGGAGAAGACGGAGGCGCTGTACGGCGCGCGCTACGACCCCGGCACCGAGATCACGGTGATCGCGAGCGCGAGCGAGGGGCTGTACGCGGCGATCAGCGCGCTCGTGCATCCGGGCGACGAAGTGATCTATTTCGAGCCGTCGTTCGACAGCTACGCGCCGATCGTGCGGATGCAGGGCGCGACGCCGGTCGCGATCAAGCTGTCGCCCGAGCATTTCCGCGTGAACTGGGATGAAGTGGCCGCGGCGATCACGCCGCGCACGCGGATGATCATCGTGAACACGCCGCACAACCCGACCGCGACCGTGTTCTCCGCCGACGACGTCGAGCGGCTCGCGCAGCTCACGCGCAATACCGACATCGTCGTGTTGTCGGACGAAGTGTACGAGCACGTGGTGTTCGACGGCGCGCAACATCAGAGCGTCGCGCGGCACCGCGAGCTGGCCGAGCGCAGTGTGATCGTGTCGTCGTTCGGCAAGTCGTTCCACGTGACGGGCTGGCGCGTCGGCCATTGCATCGCGCCGGCTGCGCTGATGGACGAGATCCGCAAGGTGCACCAGTTCATGGTGTTCTCGGCCGATACGCCGATGCAGGTCGCGTTCGCGGAGATCCTCGCGCGGCCGGAACACTATCTCGGCCTGTCGGCGTTCTACCAGGCCAAGCGCGATCTGCTCGCGCGCGAGCTGGCCGGATCGCGTTTCGAGCTGCTGCCGAGCGAAGGCTCGTTCTTCATGCTCGCGCGCTTTCGCCATTTCTCGGACGAGCGCGACAGCGATTTCGTGCTGCGCCTGATCCGCGATGCGCGCGTCGCGACGATTCCGCTGTCGGCGTTCTATACCGACGGCACCGACGCCGGCGTGATCCGGCTCAGCTTCTCGAAGGACGACGCGACGCTGATCGAAGGCGCGCGGCGGTTGCGTTCGCTGTAAATCGCGGGCGCGGCCCGCACCCACGCAGGCAGCTTGACGGCCGCCTCGCAAGCCACGGATGGGACCGTCGCACGTGCCGATGCACGGCGCCGGCCGACAAGTCAGGAGATCACGATGAAGCATGCACACACCCTGAAACTCGCGCTCGCCTTCGCGTGCGCGCTCGGCTCCGGCGCGGCGCTCGCCGACGGGCAGACGCTGCGTTTCGGCCTCGAGGCGCAATACCCGCCGTTCGAGTCGAAGGCGCCGAACGGCCAACTGCAGGGCTTCGACATCGACGTCGGCAATGCCGTTTGCCAGAGCGCGAAGCTGTCGTGCAAGTGGGTCGAGACGTCGTTCGACGGGCTGATTCCGGCGCTGCAGGGCCGCAAGTTCGACGCGATCAATTCGGCGATGAACGCGACCGAACAGCGGCGCCAGGCGATCGACTTCACGACGATCATCTACCGGGTGCCGACGCAACTGATCGCGCGCACCGGCAGCGGTCTGCTGCCGACGCCCGAATCGCTGAAGGGCAAGCGCGTCGGCGTGCTGCAGGCGTCGATCCAGGAAACCTACGCGAAGGCGCACTGGGAGCCGGCCGGCGTGTCGGTCGTCGCGTACCAGGACCAGAACCAGGCGTACGCGGACCTGGTCGCCGGCCGTCTGGACGCGACGCTGGTGCTCGCGCCGGCCGGCCAGCGCGGCTTCCTGTCGCGTCCGGACGGCAAGGGCTTCTCGTTCGTCGGCCAGCCGGTGCGCGACGACAAGATTCTCGGCAGCGGCATCGCGTTCGGCTTGCGCAAGGGCGACGATGCGCTGAAGACGAAGCTCGATGCGGCGATCGAGAAGCTGAAGGCGGACGGCACCGTGAAGGCGCTCGGCCAGAAGTACTTCGGCGACATCGACATCTCGACGAAGTAAGCGGGCCTGCGCCTGATGCAGAGCCTCGATACGGACGCTGCGCAAGGCGGCCACGGCACGGCGCCGCCGGCCGGCGCCGCGCTGGAGGCGGCGCTCGTCGCCGCGCTGGGCGACGCGCTCGTCACGCGGTCGGCCGACATCGATCCGCGCTACTTCACCGCGTACAACGAGCCGGCCGGCGTGCGTCCGCGCGCGCTGGTGCGGCCGCGCAGCGTCGACGACGTGTCGCGCACGCTCGCGCTGTGCACGCGGCTCGGGCAGCCGGTCGTGCCGCAGGGCGGCCTCACCGGGCTCGCGCGCGGCGCGGTCGCGCTGGGCGGCGAGATCGTGCTGTCGATGGAGCGTTTCACCGGCGTCGACGCCATCGATGCGGCGGCGGGCACGATGACGGTACGCGCCGGAACGCCGCTGCAAACCGTGCAGGAGGCGGCGGACTCGGCGGGCTTCACGTTCGGTGTCGATCTCGGCGCACGCGGTTCGTGCCAGATCGGCGGGATGCTCGCGACCAACGCGGGCGGCACGCGCGCGATCCGCTACGGGATGATGCGCGAGCAGGTGCTCGGGCTCGAGGCCGTGCTCGCGGACGGCACCGTCGTGTCGTCGATGAATCGGATGCTGAAGAACAACGCGGGCTACGACCTGAAGCAGCTGTTCATCGGCAGCGAAGGCACGCTCGGCGTCATCACGCGCGCGGTGCTGCGGCTGCATCCGAAGCTGGCGGAGCCGGCCACCGCGTTGTGCCGCGTGCGTGGCTACGATGCCGTCGTCGGGTTGTGGAACCGGCTGCGCGCGCTGCCGGAAATCGTCAGTTTCGAAGCGATGTGGCCGGCATTCTATGACTACGTCGCGCGTCATACGCCCGGGGTCGCCGCGCCGTTCGCGAGCGACGGCGCCTTCGCGGTGCTGATCGAATGCGCGACGAGCGCGCCGGGCGGCGACGCGCGCGCCGCACTGGAAACCGCGCTCGCGGATGCGTTCGACGCGGGCCTCATCGACGACGCGGCGCTCGCGACGTCGGAGCGGCAGGCGCGCGATCTGTGGACGTTGCGCGAAGGTCTCGCGATCGATGCGCTGCCGCATCTGGCGAACTTCGACGTGAGCCTGCCGACCGGCGAACTCGGCGCGTTCGCCGCACGCTGCGAAGCGGCGTTGCGCGAACGCTGGCCCGGCATCGCGTGCCTGTTCTTCGGCCATGTCGGCGACGGCAACGTGCATATCGGCGTATCGCTCGCCGGCATGCGCGACGCGGATGCGGACGCAATCGACGATTGCGTCTACGCGGTCGTGCGGGACATGGGCGGCTCGGTGTCGGCGGAGCACGGCATCGGCGTGCTCAAGCGCCGCTATCTCGCGCACGCGCGCAGCGACGCCGAGATCGCGCTGATGCGGCGCCTGAAGGCCGCGCTCGATCCGGCCGGCGTGCTCAACCCAGGCAAGGTGCTCTGACGGGCGCGGGCCGATGGCGGTGCGTCAGCCGTCGACCCAGCGCAGCGCGCCGATCTTCAGGTGGTCGACGACGCTGCGCACCCAGTCGAGCTCCGCGTTCAGCAGCACGAGCGCATGCTCGTTCTGCAGCAGGAACAGGCGCGGCACCTGATCGTTCTGCGCGGCGTTGCGCAGCGCTTCGAGACGCTCGCGCTCGGCTTCGAGCGCGGCGATGCGGCGCTCGAGCTGGTGGCGCGCATCGTTCGCATCGAGCAGCGGCAGGAACGCGAGGCCGGCGCCGAACGCCGGAAACTCGCGGGCGGGTTCCGCGAGCAGCGCGTGCAGCCACGCCTGGCCGGCCGTATGCCCCGCCTCGGTCAGCGTGTACAGCGTGCGCTCGGGAAACGCGCCGTCGCGCTCGGTCTCGTGCACGGCGATCAGCCCGTCGCGCAGCAGCCGGTCGATCGTCTGGTACAGGCTCGTGCGCTGCCGCACGTTGACGGCCTCGTCATGGCCGCGCGCCTTCAGCTGCTGCAGCATGCCGTACGGATGCATCGGCGATTCGGTGAGCGTCGCGAGGACCGCGAGCGCAAGCGGAGACGGGCGGCTGGCTGACATGAGTAGTGCTGACATATCTAGTAATACTATAACTAGTATTAACTAGATCATCATATTTCACAAGGGTTTCAGCCGAGGTGAGAGCGCTTCGCGGCTGGCGCGACGGTTTCCATCGTCGCGAGACCCTGCACGATTCCGCAATCCTCGACCGAATGTTCGCCGACGCACTGGCGGCGCAATTCGGTGAGCTGGTTGCGCAGATGCGTGAGTTCCGCAAGGCGCGCGTCGACGTGGCCGATGTGTTCGTCGAGCAGCGCGTTGACGGAATCGCATGGGTCGGCCGGCGTGTCGGTCAGCTGCAGCAGTGTGCGGATTTCGTCGTGCGCCATGTCGAGTGCGCGGCAGTTGCGGATGAAGCGCAGCCGTTCGACGTGCACGTCGGTGTAGTTGCGGTAGTTCGAATCGGTGCGCTCCGCGTCCGGCATCAGCCCCTCTTTTTCGTAGAAGCGGATCGTTTCCGGCGTGCAGCGGGCGGCCTTGGCCAGTTCCCCGATCTTCATGACCTTTCTCCGTTGCAAGGGTTGACCTTGTAGTGGCTTCAGGGTGTTAACTCTACACCGTCAAGCCACAGAGGAGGTTGTCATGACCGACGCCCAGCGTACCCGCGACCCACGACACCGTCATCCCGACGGCGCCGATGCGTGCTGCGCCGATTCGCGCGCCACGCATACGGCGGCCGTTGCAGAGACGGTGCCGGCGGCCGGCGGGCACACGCACGGTGATGCGGCAAAGCCGGGCGCGCAGCGGCACGAATGTGGTCACGACCATGACGACGGGCACGGTCATGGGGCCGCGCGCGGCACGGAACATAATCACGGCGACGGCGATCACGCCGGTCATGCGCACGGTGACGGACTCGAGCACGGCGCCGCATGTTCGCATGACCACGCGGCACATGACCATGCTGGTCACGACCACGACCACGACCACGACCACGACCACGACCACGACCACGCGGCCGGTGCGTGCTGCTCGCCCGCCGCGGTGACGCTCGCGCCGCTGCCGGCCGCGCGGGCGACCGCGTCGGGTCACGTGCGCTCCGCGTTCCGGATCATGCAGATGGACTGCCCGACCGAGGAAACGCTGATCCGCAAGAAGCTCGGCGGCATGCAGCAGGTGTCGGCGCTCGAATTCAACCTGATGCAGCGGATGCTGACCGTCGATCACGTGCCGGGCGCGCAGCCGGCGATCGAAAGCGCGATCCGCACGCTCGGGATGACGCCGGAGGCCGCGTCGGCCGACGCGCCGGCCGCGCCTGTGGGGCTGCCGCCTGCGAAGCCGTGGTGGCCGCTCGCGCTGGCCGGCGCCGCTGCGATTGCGTCCGAGGCCGTGAGCTGGGCCGGCTTGCCGGTGTGGCTGTCGGCGGTGCTGGCGCTCGCGGCGGTGCTCGCGTGCGGACTCTCCACCTACAAGAAAGGCTGGATCGCGATCCGCAACGGCAATCTGAACATCAACGCGCTGATGAGCATCGCAGTGACGGGCGCGATGGTGATCGGCCAGTGGCCGGAAGCGGCGATGGTGATGGTGCTGTTCACGATCGCCGAACTGATCGAGGCGAAGTCGCTCGATCGTGCGCGCAATGCGATCCAGGGGCTGATGCAGCTCGCGCCCGACACGGCGACCGTGCAGCACGCCGACGGCACGTGGCGCACGATCGAAGCCGCGCAAGTCGCGCTCGGCGCGATCGTGCGCGTGAAGCCGGGCGAGCGGATCGGGCTCGACGGGGAGGTCGTCGCCGGCCGCTCGACGGTCAATCAGGCGCCGATCACCGGCGAGAGCCTGCCGGTCGACAAGACGACCGGCGACACGGTGTACGCGGGCACGATCAACGAGTCGGGCTCGTTCGACTATCGCGTGACGGCGCTCGCGGCCAACTCGACGCTCGCGCGGATCATCCACGCGGTCGAGGAGGCGCAGGGCGCGAAGGCGCCGACGCAGCGTTTCGTCGACCAGTTCGCGCGCGTGTACACGCCGATCGTGTTCGCGATCGCGCTGCTGGTCGCGGTGGTGCCGCCGCTGGTGACGGGCGGCGCGTGGCACGACTGGATCTACCGTGCGCTGGTGCTGCTCGTGATCGCGTGCCCGTGCGCGCTGGTGATCTCGACGCCGGTGACGATCGTGTCGGGCCTCGCTGCGGCCGCGCGGCGCGGCATTCTGGTGAAGGGCGGCGTGTATCTGGAAGAGGGCCGCAAGCTCGCATGGCTCGCGCTCGACAAGACCGGCACGATCACGCACGGCAAGCCGGTGCAGACCGATTTCGACCTGCACGCGACGGACGCCGATGCGGCACGCGTGCGCCAGCTCGGCGCGAGCCTCGCGGCGCGCTCCGATCACCCGGTGTCGCAGGCGATCGCGACGGCGGCACGCGATGCGCAGACGGCGACGTTCGCCGATGTGCAGGCGTTCGAAGCGCTGCTCGGCCGCGGCGTGCGCGGCACCATCGACGGTGCGCGCTACTGGCTCGGCAATCATCGGCTCGTCGAGGAACTCGAGCGCTGCTCGCCGGCGCTGGAGGCGAAGCTCGACGCGCTCGAGCGGCAAGGCAAGAGCGTCGTGATGCTGGTCGACGACACGCGCGTGCTCGGCATCTTCGCGGTGGCCGACACGATCAAGGACACCAGCCGCGCGGCGATCGCCGACCTGCACGCGCTCGGCATCCGCACCGCGATGCTGACGGGCGACAACCCGCACACCGCGCAGGCGATCGCGCAGCAGGCCGGCATCGACGATGCGCGCGGCAACCAGTTGCCCGAGGACAAGCTCGCGGCGGTCGACGAACTGTCGGCGGGCGGCGCGCGCGCGGTCGGGATGGTCGGCGACGGGATCAACGACGCGCCCGCGCTCGCGCGCGCCGACATCGGTTTCGCGATGGGCGCGATGGGCACCGACACCGCGATCGAGACGGCCGACGTCGCGCTGATGGACGACGACCTGCGCAAGATCCCCGCGTTCGTGCGGCTGTCGCGCGCGACGCATCGCGTGCTGGTGCAGAACATCGGCTTCGCGCTCGGCGTGAAGGTCGTGTTCCTCGGCCTCACGGTCGCGGGGCTCGGCACGATGTGGATGGCCGTGTTCGCCGACGCGGGCGCGAGCCTGATCGTGGTCGGCAACGGGTTGCGGCTGCTGTCGAAAACGGGCGTGTTCGATCGCGCGGCGGCGACGCGATGAGGAGCGGGCGATGAGCTTTCTGAAGCGGATTCTGGGCGGGCACGGTGGTGGTCACGGTGGCGATTACGGCGGCACCGGCCATGGACGCGCGCATCACGGGGGCGCGGGCCGCGAAGGCCATGGCAGCCACGATGTGCTCGGCCGCGATCGTCACGGGTGGGGCAGGCAGCCACCGGCGAATGCGCGGGGTGGTTCCGGCAACAACGTGCCGCTGCGACAGCTCGCGTGCGCAGGCTGCGGCGCGCTCAATGCGGCTGATGCGCGGTTTTGCGCGCAATGCGGTACATCGCAGCGAGGCAAGGGCTGCAGCAGGTGTCACGCGGCGCTGGCCGCCGACGCGCGGTTTTGTTCCGGCTGCGGGATGCAGGTCGGCTAACGCTTGATTGCCGGCTTCGTTGCCGGCGCGACAGCCGGTTCAGCCGGTTCAGCCGGTTTCGGCGACGGCATGGCGCCTGCAATGGGTATCACGTCGCGCGGATCATGCTGAATGCCGAGCGCCGAGCGCCGAGCGCCGAGCGCCGAGCGCCGAGCGCCGAGCGCCGAGCGCCGAGCGCCGAGCGCCGAGC
>NZ_CABVPL010000072.1 GCF_902499045.1 Burkholderia latens
CTGCTGCTGATCGGGCATCTCGACGACGCCGAGCGGCGGCTCGCGAGCCTCGACCCCGCGGCGCTGCCGGCCGCGTCGCGCGCGGCGCACGACCTGATCGCGGCCGGAATCGCGATGCGCCGCATCCGTCCGCACGCGGCGCGCACGGCGCTCGCCCGCGCGCGCGCCGCCGCTCACGACGCCGGCATCGCCGCGTTGACGGCCGAAGTCGAGACAGCCGCGCGCGTGCTCGATACGCCGGCCGCGCGCCTGATCGCGCGCGGCACGTCGCGGCTCGTGCTGCTCGACGACGTCGAGGCGCTGCTGGCGTCGAACGCGCTCATCGTCGATGCGTGCCGTTATGCAGTGCGCGACGCGCGCACGACCGTGTCGCTCGCGCGCCGCCCGGTGCTGTTCGTGCTCGCGCGCATGCTCGGCGAAGCATCGCCCGGCGACGTGTCGAGAAACGCGCTGGTCGCCGCCGCGTTTCGCGCGAAGCATGCGGACGAATCGCATCGCGCGCGGCTGCGCGTCGAGATCGGCCGCTTGCGCGCGATGCTGCGGCCGGTCGCGAACATCACCGCGACGCGCGACGGCTTCGCGCTCGAGCCGCTTGGCGCGCGCGAAGCCGTCGTGCTCGCGCGCCCGGTCGACGACCGCCACGCAGCGGTGCTCGCGCTGCTCGCGGATGGCGAGGCGTGGTCGAGCTCCGCGCTGGCGCTCGCGCTCGGCGCGAGCCAGCGCACCGTGCAGCGCGCGCTGGACGCGCTGGCCGATGCGAACAAGGTGCAGGCGCTCGGGCGCGGCCGCGCGCGCCGCTGGATGATGCCGCCGCTGCCCGGATTCGCGACGACCTTGTTACTCCCCGCACCGTTGCCGGGCGACTAGGATGAGCACACCAACGACGAGGTGACAAACATGAAACGCTCCACTGCAGACATCGTTCGCGAATACGGCCCGTTTCCGGGCGGCGACGGCGTGCACGGCGTCACGTTCGACGGCCGGCACGTGTGGTTCGCGTCCGGCGACAAGCTGAACGCGCTCGATCCCGAACAAGGCACGACCGTGCGCACGCTCGACGTCGCCGCGCATGCGGGCACCGCGTTCGACGGGCGCCATCTGTATCAGATCGTCGAGGATCGCATCGAGAAGATCGATCCGGACTCCGGCCGCGTGCTCGCGACGATCCCGGCGCCCGGCGGCGGCGCCGATTCCGGGCTCGCATGGGCCGAGGGCACGCTGTGGGTCGGCCAGTACCGCGAGCGCAAGATTCACCAGGTCGACCCGCAATCGGGCGCCGTGCTGCGCACGATCGAATCGAACCGCTTCGTCACCGGTGTCACGTGGGTCGACGGCGAGCTGTGGCACGGCACGTGGGAAGCCGACGAAAGCGAGCTGCGGCGAATCGACCCGCGCACCGGCGACGTACTCGAGCAGATCGACATGCCGCCCGGTGTCGGCGTGTCCGGATTGGAATCCGACGGCCGCGACACGTTCTACTGCGGCGGCGGCAGCAGCGGCAAGCTGCGCGCGGTGCGCCGCCCCGCGCGAGCGCGGACGGCGGCCGACAGTGCGCCGACGGCCGAGCCGGTCGAGCGCTGAGCACCGCCGATCGCCGACGGGCGCCCGCACACGCTGCCCGCTTCGGGTAAACAACACAACGGAACCGTATCGCGGCGCGCTCTTGGCAAGCCCGCGCCCCTGCCCTCCAGCTCCGAGTGCAGGAATGAACAAGACGGAACCGCGCCGCCGTCGCTAACATGCGCGCTCGTCAGTCATTCATTCGGAGCAGTCGATGCAGCGCGGTGTGGTGTATGGCGTCCTTGCGGGCGCGTTGTGGGGAATGGTCTTTCTCGTGCCGCGGCTGCTGACCGACTTCTCGCCGCTGCTGCTGAGCGCGGGCCGCTACGCGATGTACGGCCTCGTGTCGCTGGCCGCGGCTCTGCCGGCCGCCCGGTCGCTGCTCGCGCGGCTGACCCGCGAGGATCTCGTCGCGCTCGCGCGGCTCGCGCTGATCGGCAACGTCGCGTACTACATGCTGCTGTCCGCTGCCGTGCACCTGGTCGGCATCGCGCCGAGCTCGCTGATCGTCGGCGTGCTGCCCGTGACCGTCACACTGGCGGGCCTCGGCGACCACGGCGCGGTGCCGCTGCGGCGCCTCGCCGCCCCGCTCGCGCTGGTGATCGCCGGCATCGTCTGCATCAACGTCGACCTGTTCACGTCCGAAGCCGCGCATGCGACGACGCTCGGCCAAAAGCTCGCCGGCCTCGCGTGCGCGAGCGGCGCGCTCGCGAGCTGGACCTGGTACGCGGTCGCGAACGCGCGCTATCTGCAACGCCATCACCATTTCGGCGGCAACGAGTGGTCGGTGCTGTGGGGCGTCGTGACGGGCGCGATCGGCGGCCTCTGCTGGCTCGCGATCCTCGCGCTGCCGGCCGGCACGGTGCAGGCGGCCGTCCCCGCATCGCGCTGGCAGTTGTTCTGGCTGCTGAACCTCGGGCTCGCGATCGGCGCGTCGTGGCTCGGCAACGGGCTGTGGAACGCGGCATCGAAGCGGCTGCCGCTGACGTTGTCGGGCCAGCTGATCGTGTTCGAAACCGTGTTCGCGATGCTCTATGCATTCGTCTACGATCACCGGATGCCGCGCGCGCTCGAGATCGCGGCGCTCGCGCTGTTGCTGGCGGGTGTTTACGGGTCAGTGCGCCGTCACGACGACACGCGCGGCGACGCCCCCGCGAACGCGAACGTCACGGCCCACTGAGCGCCGGCGCGTGTAGTCTGACGAATCGGAACGAACGAGATGACGAGGCGGCGCCAAACGCGGCGCGTCAGCGCGCGTCCTTGTGCATCCACTTGCGGCCCTCGATCGAGCCTTCGCGGCGGGTCTTGTCGACACGCCGCTGGCGCGCGAGCTTCGGATCGACGATCAACGGACGATAGATCTCGACGCGGTCGTGGTCGGCGAGCGACGCGTCGAGCGGCGCGAGCTTGCCGAATACGCCCGTCTTCGCATGCGCGAGATCGATCTCCGGGTGCAGCGCGAGCACGCCGCTCGCGTCGATCGCCGCGCGCACGGTCGCGCCTTCGGGCAACGACACCGGAATCAGCGTCTGGCGATCCGGCAACGCATAGCAAACTTCGATCGACAGCATCGCGTCACCCCTTCCCGTAGCGCTGGTCGGCGCGCTTCACGAACGAATCGACGAACGTGTTCGCGATGTGGCTGAACACGGGGCCGATGATCTTCTCGAGCAGGATGCTCGAAAACTCGTAATGCAGCGCGAACTCGATCTTGCACGCATCGGCGCGCAGCGGGATGAAGCGCCACGAACCCGTGAACTTCTTGAACGGGCCGTCCGCGAACTCCATGTCGATCCGCGTCGGACGCTGCTGGATGTTGCGCGTCGCGAAATGCTGCTTGATGCCCTTGAAGTTGATGTCGATGCGCGCTTCCATCCCGCTGTCGTCCTGACGGCGGATCTCGACGCCGCCGCACCAGGGCAGGAAATTGGGGTAGTCGGCCACGTCGGTGACGAGGTCGAACATCTGTTCCGCCGAATGACGGATCAATACGGTTTTCTGGACATCTGCCATAAATCGCGCGGCATCGCTTGAGGTGAGAACGCCAAGCCGGGCGATTCCCGCCCCGCTTTGCTAAAATCGTGATTTTAAACGAGTTGGCCCGATCCTTTCATGAGCATCATCGACAACAGGAAAGCGCACTTCGATTATCACATCGAGGAACGCTACGAGGCGGGGCTCGTGCTCGAGGGCTGGGAAGTCAAGGCGCTGCGCGCCGGGCGCGGCCAGATCAAGGAAGGCTACGTCGTGGTGAAGAACGCCGAGATCTTCCTGATCGGCACCCACATCAGCCCGCTGCCCGAAGCCTCGACGCACATCAAGCCCGACCCGGTGCGCACGCGCAAGCTGCTGCTGCACCGTGAGGAAATCAAGAAGCTGATCGGCAAGGTCGAGCAGCGCGGCTACACGCTCGTGCCGCTGAACTTCCACTACAAGGGCGGCCGCGTGAAATGCGACATCGCGCTCGCGAAGGGCAAGAAGCTGCACGACAAGCGCGAAACCGAGAAGAAGCGCGACTGGGAGCGCGAAAAGGCCCGCATCATGCGCGCCGGCACCTGATACGCCTGACGCGCATCGCAAACGACGCGGCCCGCCAGAAGCGGGCCGTGTTGCTTTGTGTCGTGCGATGCGTACGCGCGCTGCGTTCAGCCCTTCGCGCCCGCGGCCGGCGCCGCGTTCTTGACGATCGTCAGCGCCGACGCGATCGCGGTGCCGAGGTCCGACAGGTTCGCCGGCACGATCAGCGTGTTGCCCTGTTTCGCGAGATTCGCGAACGCGCCGACATACTGCTCGGCGACCTTCAGATTCACCGCATCCATCCCGCCCTGCGACTGGATCGCGTTCGCGATCTTCTGGATCGCCTGCGCGTTCGCCTCGGCCACCGCGAGAATCGCGGCCGCCTCGCCCTGCGCCTGGTTGATCGCCGCCTGCCGCTCGCCTTCGGACTTCTGGATCGCCGCCTCGCGCGCGCCCGATGCGAGGTTGATCTGCTCCTGCTTGCGCCCTTCGGACGCGGCGATCAGCGCGCGCTTTTCCCGCTCGGCGGTGATCTGCGCCTGCATCGCGTGCAGGATCTCCTTCGGCGGCGTCAGGTCCTTGATCTCGTAGCGCAGCACCTTCACGCCCCAGTTCGCGGCGGCCTGGTCGAGCGCCGACACGATGTTGTGGTTGATGAAGTCGCGCTCCTCGAAGGTCTTGTCGAGCTCGAGCTTGCCGACCACCGAGCGCAGCGTCGTCTGCGCGAGCTGCGTGATCGCGAGCACGAAGTTGCTCGACCCGTACGACGCCTTCATCGGATCAGTGACCTGGAAATACAGCACGCCGTCGACCTGCAGCTGCGTATTGTCGCGCGTGATGCAGACCTGGCTCGGCACGTCGAGCGGGATTTCCTTCAGCACGTGCCGGTACGCGATCCGGTCGACGAACGGGAGCACGATGTTCAGGCCCGGCGACAGCGTCGCGTGATAGCGGCCGAAGCGTTCGAGCACCCACGCATGCTGCTGCGGCACGATCTTCACCGTCTTCGACACGATCACGACGGCGATGACGAGCAGGACGACCCAGATGATCAGCGAATCCATGAAATATTCCCTCCTTGTTTTATCGTTGGACGATCAGCCCGCGGGTTTCGCGACGACGACGAGACTGTTGCCGCGCACGGCACTCACCTGATACACGCGCGCATCGACGCGCTCGCCGGTCGCGAGTTCGACGTCCCAGTCGGCGCCGCGATACTGCACGCGCGCGTGGCCGTCGTGCCACGCATCGACCGTGACGGTCGCGCCGATATCGAGATTGACGTCCGGATTCGTCGACGTGTCGCGCTTCTGCTTGCGCCCGAGCCCCGAACGACGCAGCACGATCATCGCGACGATCGCGACCGCGGCGGCCGCGCCGATCTGCACGTGCGGCGCGACACCCGCGAGCTGCAGCAGCCCGCCCGCGAGAAAGCCGAGCGCGATCATCAGCAGATAGAACGTGCCGGTCAGCAATTCGGCGACGACCAGCACGCCGACTCCGACCCACCAGAACAGATGCCCCGACATCATTGTGGTCTCCAGAAAAACGTCCGCGATGCTCACTATATTCGCTGCGCTCGCGGCTGTGCGAAGCGGCCGGCACGCTCGAAAGCGCCCCGCGCGTACGGACGAAAAAAAACACCCCGGTGCTTACCGGGGTGTTTATAGCACGAAGCTTGCATTTTGCCTTCAACGAAAGCGCGGCGGACCGCCCTTTCGTCGAAGTCGCATGACCGTCGTTACTTGCGGTTGGCGAGCGCCTGCCACGTATCGATGATCGTGTCCGGATTCAGCGAGATCGACACGATGCCTTCGTCGGTCAGCCATTGCGCGAAGTCCGGGTGATCGGACGGGCCTTGGCCGCAGATCCCGACGTACTTGCCCATCTTGCGGCAGGTGTCGATCGCACGCTTGAGCAGGAACTTCACGGCCGGGTCGCGTTCGTCGAAGTCGACGGCCAGCAGCTCCATGCCCGAGTCACGGTCGAGGCCGAGCGTGAGCTGCGTGAGGTCGTTCGAGCCGATCGAGAAACCGTCGAAGAACTGCAGGAAGTCTTCGGCGAGGATCGCGTTGGTCGGGACTTCGCACATCATCACGAGGCGCAGGCCGTTCTCGCCGCGCTTCAGGCCGAACTTCTCGAGCAGGCCGACGACGCGCTCCGCCTGCTTCACGGTCCGCACGAACGGCACCATGATCTCGACGTTGGTCAGGCCCATCTCGTCGCGCACGCGCTTCAGTGCGCGGCATTCCATCTCGAACGCCTGAGCGAAGTCTTCGGCGATGTAGCGCGATGCGCCGCGGAAGCCCAGCATCGGGTTTTCCTCGTCCGGCTCGTAGCGCGAACCGCCGATCAGCTTCTTGTACTCGTTCGACTTGAAGTCGGACAGACGCACGATCACGGGCTTCGGATAGAACGCCGCGGCGATCGTCGCGACGCCTTCCGTCAGCTTGTCGACGTAGAACTGGCGCGGCGACGCGTGACCGCGCGCGACGCTTTCGACCGCCTTCTTGAGATCCTGATCGACGTTCGGGTACTCGAGGATCGCCTTCGGGTGCACGCCGATGTTGTTGTTGATGATGAACTCGAGACGCGCGAGGCCAACACCGGCGTTCGGCAGCTGCGAGAAGTCGAACGCGAGCTGCGGATTGCCGACGTTCATCATGATCTTGACCGGGATTTCCGGCAGCTCGCCGCGCTGCACTTCCGTGACTTCCGTCTCGAGCAGCCCGTCGTAGATCTTGCCTTCGTCGCCTTCCGCGCACGACACGGTCACGAGCGCGCCGTCCTTCAGGATGTCGGTCGCGTCGCCGCAGCCGACCACCGCCGGCACGCCGAGCTCACGGGCGATGATCGCCGCGTGGCAGGTCCGGCCACCACGGTTCGTGACGATCGCCGACGCACGCTTCATCACCGGCTCCCAGTTCGGGTCGGTCATGTCGGCCACCAGCACGTCGCCCGGCTGCACGCGTTCCATTTCCGACGGATCCTGGATCACGCGCACGGGGCCCGCGCCGATCTTCTGGCCGATCGCGCGGCCCGTCGCCAGCACCTGCGACTGGCCCTTCAGCTTGAAGCGTTGCTCGGCCTTGCCGCTCGCCTGGCTCTTCACCGTTTCCGGACGCGCCTGCAGGATGAAGATCTTGCCGTCGCGGCCGTCCTTGCCCCACTCGATGTCCATCGGACGCTGGTAGTGCTTCTCGATGATGACCGCGTACTTCGCGAGCTCGATCACGTCGTCATCCGTGATCGAATAGCGGTTGCGCTGCTCGTGCGGCACGTCGACCGTCTTCACGCGGCCCGGCTCGCCCGGCTGCGTGAATTCCATCTTGATCAGCTTCGAGCCGATCGAGCGGCGGATGATCGGGTACTTGTCCTGCGCGAGCGTCGTCTTGAACACGTAGAACTCGTCCGGGTTCACGGCGCCCTGCACGACGGTTTCGCCCAGGCCGTAGCTGGACGTGATGAACACGGCGTCCTTGAAGCCCGATTCGGTGTCGATCGTGAACATCACGCCGGCCGCGCCGACGTCCGAGCGGACCATGCGCTGCACGCCGGCCGACAGCGCGACCTCGGCGTGCGTGAAGCCCTTGTGCACGCGATACGAGATCGCGCGGTCGTTGTACAACGACGCGAACACGTGCTTCATGCGGTCGAGCACGTCTTCGATGCCGACGACGTTCAGATACGACTCCTGCTGACCGGCGAACGACGCGTCGGGCAAGTCTTCCGCGGTCGCGGACGAACGCACGGCGAACGACAACTCGCTCGGCGAGCCGTTCTTCAGGATTTCGAACTGTGCGCGGATTTCCTGCTCGAGACGCGGCTGCAGCGGCGCGTCGACGATCCATTTACGGATTTCGGCACCGGCTTCGGCGAGCGCCTTCACGTCGTCGATGTCGAGCGACTCGAGGCGCTTGGCGATGCGATCGGTCAGTTCGTTGTGCTTCAGGAAATCGCGGAATGCGAGCGCGGTCGTGGCGAAACCGGTGGGTACGCGAACGCCTGCCTCGGAAAGCTGGCTGATCATCTCGCCGAGCGACGCGTTCTTGCCGCCCACGATCTCCACATCGGTCATCCGCAACTGCTCGAACGGAATTACATACGCCTGGTCCTTTGCGACGTTTGCTGCGTTAGTCATACAAGCCCCTAAGTGTGAAAAAAATGCTCGATTGCGCAAGTGGGCTCGAACGCGGGCGCTTGCAAAAAGGCGCGGCGCGTCTTGCGCAACCTGTTGGAGAAACAATCGCAGCGGGGCAGATCTTCCGACCCGATTTACAAAAATCCCGGCAGAAGGGCGATATATTCAGATGAATCGCCGAACTTGCCGGGAGTTTTCGTTCAATGGCGACAAGCCGAAGGTGCCGTTCGCACCGTGCCCCCGCAATTGCTTATCCAACAGGTTGCCGCTATTCTACCGTGCCGGCTGCCGGATGTGGCGCGACCTTGTCACTGCGTGTGGAGGCGAACCTCCAGCGGTCCGCGCAACCGCCCTTCACGTTCGACGCCCAGTTCATGCTGCCTACCGTTTTCATCGTCTCCGACGGCACCGGGATCACTGCCGAAACCTTCGCGCACTCGATCCTCTCCCAGTTCGACCAGAAGTTCCGCCTCGTGCGCGTGCCGTTCGTCGACTCGCTCGACAAGGCCTTCGCGACGGTCGAGAAGATCAACGAGGCCGCCGTGCACGACGGCCGCCGCGCGATCGTGTTCACGACGCTCGTCGACAGCGAATCGAACGACATCGTCAAGCGCTCGAACGCGCTCGTGCTCGACATGTTCCAGCGCTTCGTCGAACCGCTCGAGCAGGAACTGGAGTTGAAGTCGAGCCATGCGATGGGCCGCGGCCACCAGAACGCCGATACCGAGGAATACAAGACGCGGATCGAGGCGATCAACTTCTCGCTCGCGCACGACGACGGCCAGTCGAACCGCAACCTGTCGGAAGCCGACGTGATCCTGGTCGGCGTGTCGCGCAGCGGCAAGACGCCGACGAGCCTGTATCTCGCGATGCAGTACGGCGTGAAGGCGGCAAACTATCCGCTGATTCCGGAAGACTTCGAGCGCGGCAAGCTGCCGTCGGCGTTGTCGCCGTACAGCGAGAAGCTGTTCGGGCTGTCGATCGACCCGCAGCGGCTGTCCGAGATCCGCAACGAGCGCCGCCCCGGCAGCAAATACGCGGCGCTGGAGAACTGCCGCTACGAGATCAACGAAGCCGAGGCGATGATGCGCCGCGAAGGGATCAAGTGGCTGTCGTCGACGCACAAGTCGATCGAGGAGATCGCGACGACGATCCTGCAGGAAATCCGCCTCGACCGGCAGTCGTACTGACCAGTCGCACCGGCGCGGCCGCGAGACCGCCGCCGACAGCAAAAAGGCCGCGTCGAACGCGGCCTTTTTTCATGGTGCGGGATGCCGGCGGACGGCACGGCGCGCGCGGCTACGACGTCATCCGCGCCGCTGCTGCCGCACCTGCTCGAACAGGCACACCGCCGCCGCGGCCGCGACGTTCAGCGATTCCATGCCACCCGGTTGCGGGATCGTCACGCGATGCGTCGCCGCATCGCGCCAGAACGCCGACACGCCGGCGCCCTCGTTGCCGAACACCCACGCGACAGGCCCGGCCAGGTCGCAATCGTAGATCGCCTGCGCGCCGTGCGAATCGGTCAGCGCGACCGGCACGTCGAGACGTGCGGCGAGCGCGTCCGGTTCGACGTCTTCGTGGATCGACAGCAGGAAATGCGCGCCCATGCCCGAACGCAGCACCTTCGACGACCACGCATACGCAGTGCCGGGCGCACAGAACACGTGCCGCACGCCGGCCGCCGCCGCGCTGCGCAGGATCGAGCCGACGTTGCCCGCGTCCTGCACGCCGTCGAGCACGACCGACGTGTGCGTGACGCGCTCGGGCAGCGGCTGCGCGGGCCGGTCGACGAGCAGCAGGAAACCGACGCCGCTGACCACGTTCGACAGTTGCCCGAACAGGGCATCGGGCAGCGTGACGACCCGATGCGCGTCGATGCGCGCGATGATCGCCTGCGCTTCGGCATGCGCGAGCGCCCCCTCGGTCGCGACGCACAGCTCCGGCGTGGCGCCCGTGTCCAGATACGCGCTGGCGAGATGGAAACCTTCGAGCAGCGCGTGGCCGCCGCGGCGCTGCTGCGACGTCGACCCCGCGAGCGCCTTCAGGCGTTTGTACAGCGGGTTGTCGCGGGAAGTGATGCTCTTCATCGAATCAGGTCAAGTGCCGCGCGCACGGGCGCGAACGAGCGCCGATGCGCTTCGCATGGGCCGTGCTCGCGCAGCGCGGCAAGATGTTTCTCGGTGCCGTAGCCCGCGTGCACGTTGAAGCCGTACACCGGATAGCGTTCGTGCAGCTCGACGAGCATGCGATCGCGCGCGACCTTCGCGAGAATCGACGCGGCCGAGATGCTCGGCACGAGCGCGTCGCCGCTGACGATCGCCTCGGCGCGCACCGTCAGCGTCGGGCAGCGGTTGCCGTCGATCTGCGCGAGCGTCGGCACGATCGACAGGCCCTCGACCGCGCGCTTCATCGCGAGCATCGTCGCGTGCAGGATGTTGAGCGTGTCAATCTCGTCGACGCTGGCCGATGCGACGCAATACGCGCGCGACCGCGCGACGATCAGTTCGTACAGCGCGTCGCGCTTTTTCGCGGACAGCACCTTCGAATCGTCGAGCCCGTCGATCGGCTGCGCGGGATCGAGGATCACCGCGGCGGCCACGACCGGCCCCGCGAGCGGGCCGCGGCCCGCTTCGTCGACGCCGCAGACGATTTCGTCGGGCCGCGTGAAGTCGAAGCCGCCCTGCACGTCGTCGGACGCGCGGCGGCGCGGCGCACGCGCGACCGTCATGCGCGCCCCCTGCGTTGCTCGATCACGCGCACGACAGCCTCGGCCGCCTTCGCGGCCGTATTCTGCCGCAGCGACAGGTGCATTTCGGTGAAGACTTCGGTCAGCGTGCGGCGGTTCGCGTCGTCGCGCAGCTGCGTAAGCGTCGCATCGGCGAGCGCCTCCGGCGTCGCGAAATGCTGCAGCAGCTCGGGCACGACGAACCGCCCCGCCAGGATGTTCGGCAGGCCGACGTACGGCAGATAACCCTGCCGGCGCATGATCTGGCCGGTCAGCCAGGGCACCTTGTACGAGATCACCATCGGCTTCTTCAGCAGCGCCGCTTCCAGCGTGACGGTGCCGCTCTTCACGAGGATCGCGTCGGCGGCCGTCATCGCGACCTGCGAGCGGCCGTCGGTGATCGTCAGCGCGAGTTGCGGATGCGCGTCGACGAGCGGTTGCAGCAGTTCGCGCAGCGCGGGTGTCGCCGCCGGCATCACGAAACGCACGCCGGGTTCGCGCTGCTGCATCAGCGCCATCGCCGCAAAGAACGTCGGGCCGATCAGCCCGATCTCCGAACGCCGGCTGCCCGGCAGCACCGCGATCACCGGGCCGTCCGCCGGCAGCCCGAGCGCGATGCGCGCGCCGTGCGTGTCGGGCTCGAGCGGAATCTCGTCGGCGAGCGGATGGCCGACATACGTCGACGCGACGCCCGCCTTGTCGAGGATCGCCGGTTCGAACGGAAACAGGCACAGCATGTGGTCGACCGACTTCGCGATCTTCTTGATCCGCCCGCCGCGCCACGCCCAGATCGACGGACACACGAAGTGGATCGACGGGATGCCCGCGTCGCGCGCGGCCTGTTCGACGTTGAAGTTGAAGTCGGGCGCGTCGACGCCGATGAACGCGTCCGGCCGCTCCGCGAGCAGCTGGCGCTTCAGCTCGCCGCGAATGCGCAGGATCTCGGGGATCTGCCCGAGTGCCTCGACGTAGCCGCGCACCGTCAGCTTGTCCATCTGCCAGTGCGAGTCGAAACCGTGCGCGAGCATGCGCGGCCCGCCGATCCCGTAATACAGGGTCGACGCAGGCAGCCGCTCGTGGAGCCCGCCGAGCAGCGATGCCGCGAGCAGATCGCCCGACGGCTCGCCGGCCACCATCGCGAGCCGGAGCTGATTGGTCGGGAGCGACATCGCTTAGCGGATGATGCCGCGTTGGGACGCGTCGATGAACTCGACGAACGCGGTCACTGCCGCGTCGCCGTCGCCGCCCGCGGCCGCCAGTTCGCGCAGTTGCGCCTTCGCTTCCTCGAGCGACAGGCCGTTCTTGTACAGCAGGCGGTACGCGCTGCGCAGCGCGGAGATCGCGTCGGGCGAGAAACCGCGCCGGCGCAGGCCTTCGACGTTGATGCCGTGCGGCTCGGCCTTGTTGCCGGCCGCGATCACGAACGGCGGCACGTCCTGCACGAGCGCCGACGCGCCGCCGAGCATCGCGTGCGCGCCGATGCGCACGAACTGGTGCACGCCCGACATCCCGCCGATGATCGCAAAGTCGCCGATCTCGACGTGACCGGCCATCTGCGCGTTGCTCGACAGGATCACGTTGTTGCCGACGCGGCAGTCGTGACCGATGTGCACGTAGGCCATGATCCAGTTGTCGTCGCCGAGCGTCGTCACGCCGACGTCCTGCACCGTGCCGGTATGGATCGTCGTGAACTCGCGGATCGTGTTGCGGTTGCCGATCACGAGCTTCGTCGGCTCGTCCTTGTACTTCATGTCCTGCGGACGGCCGCCGACCGACGCGTAATGGCCGATGCGGTTGTCCTCGCCGAGCGTCGTGTGACCTTCGATCACGCTGTGCGAGCCGATCGTCGTGCGCGCGCCGATCGTGACGTGCGGTCCGACGATCGCGTACGGCCCGATCTCGACGGACTCGTCGATCTGCGCGCCCGGTTCGACAATCGCGGTGGGATGAATCCTGGTCATGCGCCGTTGCCTCTCGATGTGATGTGTCGCGTTGCTCGCGTTGCGTTACTCATGCGTGCCGCGTCGCTCAGGGCGCCGCGTCGGCCGTCTTGACCGTGCACATCAGTTCGGCTTCCGCCGCGACCTTGCCGTCGACTTCCGCCACCGCCTTGAACTTCCAGATGCCGCGGATGTAGCGTTCGAACGTCACGTTCAGGATCAGTTGATCGCCCGGTTCGACCACGCGCTTGAAGCGCGCGCCGTCGATGCCGACGAAGTAGTACAGCGTGTTTTCCGGATCCTTCGGCTGCTCTTCCGCGAACGTCAGCAGCGCGGCCGCCTGCGCGAGCGCTTCGAGAATCAGCACGCCCGGCATCACCGGCCGCTTCGGGAAATGCCCCTGGAAGAACGGCTCGTTGATCGACACGTTCTTCAGCGCTTTGATCCCCTTGTGCGGCTCGAGTTCGAGCACGCGGTCGACGAGCAGAATCGGATAGCGATGCGGCAGCAGCGTGAGGATCTTGTGGATGTCGAGATTGATTTTTTCAGTGCTCATGATGGTTCGTCTCACGCAGAGGCTGCGCGGTGGTGATGCAAAGGCTGAAGCGGGCCGCCGCGCGGCCCAGTCTGGCGAACCGGGCCGGTTGCGCTGGCCGTGCCCGATTCGTGGTCTCGCATGGTGTCGGTCAGGCGTCCGTGCCGCCCTGGGCGGCCAGCGCGGTTTCGAGCGCCTTGATGCGGTCGCGCAGCTTGTCGAGGTTGCGCACGAGCGCGGCGCTCTTGTTCCATTCGCCGTGGTCGACGGCCGGGAACGCGCTCGTGTAGATGCCGGCCTTCGGCAGCGACTTCGACACGCCAGACTTCGCGGTGATGATCACGTAGTCGCCGAGCGTCACGTGACCGGCGATGCCGGCCGCGCCGCCGATCATGCAGTGGCGCCCGATCGTCGTGCTGCCCGCGATGCCGGCGCTGCCGGCGATCACCGTATACGCGCCGATCCGGCAGTTGTGGCCGATCTGGACCTGGTTGTCGATCTTCACGCATTCCTCGATGACGGTATCCGCCATCGCGCCGCGATCGATCGTCGTGTTCGCGCCGATCTCGACGTCCGGGCCGACGGTCACGCCGCCGACCTGCGGGATCTTGACCCAGCTGCCGGTGCGCGCATCGCCGTCGCCGACGAAATCCGGCGCGAAGCCGAAACCGTCGGAGCCGATCACCGCACCCGAATGGATGATCGCGCGCGGGCCGATCTTGCAGCCGTGGTACACCGATGCGTTCGGATAGATATGCGAGCCCGCGCCGATCGTCGTGCCGCGGCCGATGAACACGTTCGCGTCGAGCTGCACGCCGTCTTCGATCACCGCGCCGGCCTCGACCGTCACGTGCGGACCGATCACCGCGGTCGCGGCGATCTGAGCGGCCGGATCGATCGTCGCGCTCGGATGCACGCCCGCCGCGCGCGGCGGCGTGGCGAGATCGATGAACATCTGCGCGACGCGCGCGAAGTACGCGTAAGGATTCGGCGTCACGATGAACGTGCGGCCGTTGGCGGCCGCGCCCAGCTTTTCGAGATCCTTCGGCGCGATCAGCACAGCGCCGGCGCGAGTCGTCTCGACCTGCGACAGGTACTTCGGATTCGCGAGAAACGCGAGTTGCTGAGGGCCTGCCTGGTCGAGCGGCGCAAGGCTGCTGACCGTGCACTGGGCGTCGCCGGCGATCTCGCCGCCGAACCGCTTTACGAGTGCCTCAAGCGTCAATGCCATTCGTCGTCTGCTCCGTTCAGTTCGTCGAGCCGGACGCGAGCGCCTTGAGCACCTTGTCGGTGATGTCGATGCGCGGGCTGACGTACACGGCTTCCTGCACGATCAGGTCGTAATTCTGCTGCTCGGCGATCTGCTTGATGACCTTGTTCGCGCGCTCCAGCACCGCCGCGAGCTCCTCGTTGCGGCGCTGGTTCAGGTCTTCGCGAAATTCGCGCTGCTTGCGCTGGAAGTCGGTGTCGAGTTGCGCGAGATCGCGCTGCTTCTGCGCGCGATCGGCCGCCGACAGCGACGCACCGTTCTTGTCCAGCGAGTCGGACATCGACTTCAGGCGCGCCGCGAGATCCTGCAGATCCTTGTCGCGCTTCGCGAACTCGGCTTCGAGCTTCGTTTGCGCCGCCTTGGCAGGCGCAGACTCGCGCAGGATCCGATCCGAATTGACCGCCGCGATGCGGGCGACGTCCTGAGCATGTGCCGTCGCCGCGCTCAAGGCCAGCGCAACGGTCAGCGCACACATCACTCGTTTCGAAAACTTACCGGTTAGCAAAATTACCCTCTCGTTACTGTTGTCATGCGTTCGATCAGAACGCCGTCCCGATCTGGAACTGGAATTTCTGGTACTGGTCGCCTTCGTGCTTCTGCAGCGGGAAGCCGAGGCTCAGCTTCAGCGGGCCGATCGGCGAGATCCACGCGAGGCCGACACCGTAGCCGTAGCGCAGGCCGTTCGCGCCGGTACTCGTGCCGCCCGGCGCGTTGCCCCACACGTTACCGCCGTCGAGGAACGTGAACACGCGCAGCGTGCGGTCGTAGCCGGTGCCCGGCAGCGGGAACGTCAGCTCGATGTTGCCGACCAGCATCTTCGAGCCGCCGATCGGGTCGTTCGTCTTCGTGTCGCGCGGGCCCAGCGAGCTCGGCTCGTAGCCACGCACGGAGCCGATACCGCCCGCGTAGTAGTTCTTGAAGATCGGGTACGGGTTGCCGATGCCGTTACCGTAGCCGCCCTGCAGGTTCAGGCCCAGGATGAAGCCACGCGAGAACGAATAGTAGTACTGCGCCTGCAGGTCGGCCTTGTAGTACTGGATCTTGCCGACCGGCACGCCGTATTCGACGTTCGCCTGCGTGAAGTAGCCGCGGCTCGGAATCAGCGCGCTGTCACGCGCGTCGCGCGACCACGCGACCGTCAGCGGCACCGTGTTCGACACACGGCCGAACTCGTTCACGTAATCCTGGTAGCTCTGCGGCGTGTTCGAGTCGACGTCGAGACGGTTCTGCTCGAAGCCCGCGCCGAAGTAGACGGTGTCGACTTCCGAGAACGGAATGCCGAACTTCAGGTTGCCGCCCGCGCTGATGATCCGGAAGCTCGAGCTCGTCGAGTAGTAAAGCGGCTGGTACGTGCGGTAGAAGACGTCGGTGATCCGCTTGATGCCGTCGACCGTGAAGTACGGGTCGACCTGCGTGACGGTCAGCGTGCGGTAGCTCTTCGCGGTGTTCACGTTCACCGACAGGCTCGTGCCGGAGCCGAACACGTTGTCCTGCGACACGCCGGCCGACAGCACCACCTTGTCCGTCGACGAGAAGCCCGCGCCGAGCGTGATCGCGCCGGTCGGCTTTTCGTCGACCTTCACGTTCACGTCGACCTGGTCGTTCGTGCCTTCGACCGGCACGGTCGTCACGTCGACGTTGGTGAAGTAGCCGAGACGGTTCACGCGGTCCTTCGACAGCGCGAGGCGGTTCGAATCGAACCACGAGCTTTCGAGCTGGCGCATTTCGCGGCGCACGACTTCGTCGCGCGTACGCGTGTTGCCGACCACGTTGATGCGGCGCACGTACACGCGGCGGCTCGGATCGACGACGAGGTTCAGGTTCACCTTGTGGTTTGCCTGGTCGATGTCCGGCTGCGCGTTGACGGTCGCGAATGCGTAACCGTATTCGCCGAGCTTGTCGACGATCGACTTCGTCGTCTGCTGCAGCTTTTCGGCCGAGAAACGATCGCCCGGCTTGATCTTGATCAGCTTGTTCAGTTCGGCTTCGCGATCGAGCAGGTTGCCCGACAGCTTGATGCCCGACACCGTGTACGGCTCGCCTTCGTGCAGCGTGACCGTCAGGTACATGTCCTTCTTGTCGGGCGAGATCGACACCTGCGTCGACTCGATGTTGAACTCGAGGTAGCCGCGATTCAGGTAGTACGAGCGCACGGCCTCGAGGTCGCCCGTCAGCTTTTCCTTCGAGTACAGGTCGTTCTTCGTGTACCAGGAGAACCAGTTCGGCGTCGACAGCTGCATCTCGTCGCGCAGCGTGCTCGTGCTGAACGCCTTGTTGCCGATGAAGTTGATCTGGCGAATCTTCGCGCTCGGGCCTTCCGCGACCGCGAACAGGATCGACACGCGGTTCGCGTCGACCGGCGTGATCGTCGTCTTGACCTCGGCCGCGTAGAAGCCGCGCGTCAGGTACTGGCGCTTGAGCTCCTGCTCCGCCTTGTCGACGAGCGCCTTGTCGTAGTAGCGGCCGTCGGCCAGACCCACCGCGCGCAGCGCCTTCGTCAGGTTGTCCTTGTCGAATTCCTTCGTGCCGGTGAAGTCGATCGACGCGATGGCCGGACGCTCCTGGACCTGCACGATCACGACGTTGCCCTGGGTAGCGATGCGCACGTCGTTGAAGAAGCCCGTCGCGTACAGCGCGCGAATTGCTTCGGATGCCTTGTCGTCGGTGAAGGTATCGCCCTGCTTGATCGGCAGGTACGCGAACACCGAACCCGCTTCGACGCGCTGCAACCCCTCGATCTTGATGTCTTGCACCACGAACGGTGCCGCTGCATGCGCCGCGAGGCCGTGCGCGGCGAGTGCGGCCGCTGCAACTGTCTTAGGTACAAAGCGATGAGGTTTGAACAACGTGCATCCCCAATATTTAGCTGCATCAAATCAGGCGGCGGCCGACTGGCCGCCGCCTGACGCTTCAGAAATGGATTAACCGAGCCAGGTCGTTGAACAGCGCGATCGCCGACAACGCGACAATGCAGATCAACCCGGCTCTTTGCAGAATCAGCTGCCAGCGCTCCGAGACGGCTTTCCCGGTCGCGGCTTCAACCAGATAATATAACAGATGCCCCCCGTCCAAAACGGGAATCGGCAGCAAGTTCAACACCCCGAGGCTAATGCTGACAAGGGCGAGGAACGACAGGAAGGCCGACGGACCGAGCCGCGCGCTCTTGCCCGCGTAGTCGGCGATCGTCACCGGGCCGGACAGGTTCTTCAGCGACGCATTGCCCGTGATCATCCGGCCGAACATCTTCAGCGAATACACCGCGATGTCCCACGTGCGGTGCGCGCCGAGCCGCAGGCTCTCGAGCGGCCCGTAGCGCACGTCGACCGACGGCGTGTGCATCGACAGCGCCGCGCCGATGCGGCCGATCTGCTGCCCCGTCTCGTCGTCGCGCTGCACCTGCGGCACGATCCGCACGGTTTGCGTCGCACCGCCGCGCTCGATCTGCAGGTCGACTGCCTCGCCCGCGTGGTGCTTTACCGCGTCGATGAACCGCGATGCGCCGCCGATCGGCTTGCCGTCGAGCGTGAGCAGCTTGTCGCCGGCCTTCAGACCAGCCTGCTCGGCCGCGCTGCCCGGCTGCACCGACGCGACCGACAGCGTGCCGCCGCCGGTCTCGAAGCCCAGGTGCAGCATGAAGTCGTCGTCGAGCTGGCTTTCGGGAACATTGCGCAGGTCGACGCGGAAGTCGAACGTCGACGAGCCGCCGTCGCGCGCGCCGAGCACGACCTCACGATGATCGAACGCGGCGGCCAGCAGCTTCCAGCGCAGGTCCGACCACGAGCGCACCGGCGCGGCCTCGCTGCCGTCGGCATCCCGGATCGACACGATCGTCTCGCTGCCGTCGAAGCCCGCGCGAGCCGCGACCGTGCCGGCGGCCGGCGGCGCGAGCACCGCGGCCGGCTCGGTCACGCCGGTCGCGAATACGATGGAAAAGAGGACGATTGCCAACAGGAAGTTCGCGATCGGGCCGGCGGCGACGATCGCGATGCGCTTGAACACCGATTGCCGGTTGAACGCCTGGTCGAGTTCCTCGGGCTTCACGCCAGGCCCCGGCTCGCGCTCGTCGAGCATCTTCACGTACCCGCCGAGCGGCAGCGCGGAAAGCGTCCATTCGGTGCCGGTCCTGCGGCTCACCCAGCGCGCGACGGGCTGGCCGAAGCCGATCGAGAAACGCAGCACCTTCACGCCGCACCAGCGGGCGACGCGATAATGTCCGTACTCATGCACGACGACCAGCACCCCGATCGCCACCGCAAACGCGATCAGTTCGACCAGCACGTTCATGAGCACCTCATTCAGACAGTGCGCTCCACGCGTGGCGCAGGCGCTTTCGCAATGATCTCGGCGGCGAGGCGGCGTGCCTCGGCATCCGCCGCAAGGACGTCGTCGAGCCCGTTCGGCTCGCGGTTCGGCAGTGCGTTGAGCACCGCGTCGACCGTCGCCGCGATCGCCATGAAGCCGATCCGGCGCTCGAGAAACGCTTCGACCGCGATTTCGTTGGCCGCGTTCAACGCGGCGCTCGCGATACCGCCTTCTTCAAGCGCCTTCAGCGCGAGTGCGAGGCACGGGAAGCGCGCGTAATCGGGTTTCTCGAACGACAGCTGCGCGATCTGCGCGAGGTCGAGCTGCTCGACACCCGCGTCGACGCGCTCCGGGAATGCCAGCGCGTGTGCGATCGGCGTGCGCATGTCCGGGTTGCCGAGCTGCGCGAGCACCGAGCCGTCGCGATACGACACGAGCGAGTGGATCACGCTCTGCGGGTGGATCAGCACGTCGATCCGGTCGCCGGCCAAGCCGAAGATCCAGTGCGCCTCGATCACCTCGAGGCCCTTGTTCATCATCGTCGCGGAATCGACCGAAATCTTGCGGCCCATCACCCAGTTCGGGTGCTTGCACGCTTCGTCCGGCGTCACGTCGACGAGCGTCGCCGGCTCGCGTGTGCGGAACGGGCCGCCCGACGCGGTCAGGATGATCTTCGAGATCCCGCCGTGCTCGCGCTCGTCGCGTGGCATGCACTGGAAAATCGCGTTGTGCTCGCTGTCGACCGGCAGCAGGATCGCGCCATGGTCGCGCACCGCGTCCATGAAGATCGCGCCCGACATCACCAGCGATTCCTTGTTCGCGAGCAGGATGCGCTTGCCCGCGCGCGCGGCCGCGAGGCTCGGCGCGAGGCCGGCCGCGCCGACGATCGCCGCGACGACCGTGTCGCAGCCGTCGCTTTTGGACACGTCGACGAGCGCCTGCGGCCCGTACAGCACCGTGGTCTTGCTGCCCGCCGCGCGCAGCCGCGCCTCGACGTGCGCGGCCGTCGCCGCATCGCCGACCACCGCGACTTCGGGGGTGAAGCGCAGGCACTGCTCGACGAGCTTGTCGCCGTTGCGGTGCGCGGTCAACGCGTAGACCGAGAAGCGCTCGGGATGGCGCGCGACCACGTCGAGCGTGCTGTCTCCGATCGAGCCCGTGGAACCGAGCAGTGTCAGACGTTTTTGCATAACAGAAATAGTGGTTTATCCAAGCAGCAGCATCGCGAGCGGCAGCACCGGCAGCAGCGCGTCGACGCGATCGAGCACGCCGCCGTGACCGGGCAACAGGCCGCTCGAATCCTTCACGCCCGCCTGACGCTTGAGCAGCGACTCGAACAGGTCGCCGATCACGCTGTAGACGACCAGCAGCGTCAGCGCGGCCCACGCACCGGGCATTCCGTAGCGTGCGGCGAATGCGGAAAACAGGGTCGGTTCGAACCAGTGCGCGGCCATCGCGACGCCGGCGACGATCACCACGGCGAGCCAGCCGCCGATCGCGCCTTCCCAGCTCTTGCCGGGACTGATCGTGATGGCCAGTTTACGCTTTCCGAAGGCCTTGCCCGCGAAGTATGCGCCGATATCGGCGAGCCAGACGACTAGGAGCAGCGACAGCACGAACGGCACGCCCTGCGCCCGCGCGGCGACGAGCGCGTGCCAGCAGGCCGCGAACACGACGAGGCCGGCCGCGAGCAGGAACGGCCGCCAGACGCCGCCCGCGAGCGTGGGCTTGCGCCGCAGCGAGAACGGGCCGACCAGCAGCCAGAACACGCCGGCCGCCATGAAAAGGGGACGGGACGAAGTCGCGCCGACGCCGAGCGGCGTGGTGGCCGCGAGCGCGAGCGCCGCGACGATCGCATAGACGACGGAACCGGCCGCGCCGAGCTTCAGCAGGCGCGCCCATTCCCATGCGGCGAACACGAGCACGACGCCGATCAGCGCGCCGAAGCCGGCGAGCGGCGCGAACAGCGTCACCGGCAGCAGCACTGCCAGCATCACGACCGCCGTGATCACACGGGTCTTCAGCATGAAAGGGAATCGGCGTTCTGCGATTGCGGTTCGAGCTGCGCGCTGGTGCGTCCGAAACGGCGCTCGCGCTCGGTGTACGACGCGATCGCGTCGGCGAGCGCCGCGCCGTCGAAGTCCGGCCAGTATTTGTCCGTGAAATAGAATTCGGCGTACGCGAGCTGCCACAGCAGGAAATTGCTGACGCGCTGCTCGCCGCCGGTGCGGATGAAGAGATCGGGCTCCGGCGCATAGGCCATCGCCAGGTGCGGCGCGAACGCTTCCTCGGTCACGTCGACCTCGCGGCCCTCGCGCACGGCCTGCTGGACGAGTTTCTTCGTCGCCTGCAGGATGTCCCAGCGGCCGCCGTAGTTCGCGGCGATCGTGAGAGTCAGGCGGGTGTTGCGCGCCGTCTTGGTTTCGGCGCGGCGGATCAGTTCGCGGATGCGCGGCTCGAAACGCTCGAGATCGCCGACCACGCGCAGGCGAATGCCGTTCGCGTGCAGCTTGCCGATCTCGCGCTCGAGCGCGGTGATGAACAGGCGCATCAGGAACGATACTTCGTCGTTCGGGCGGCGCCAGTTTTCCGAACTGAACGCGAACAGCGTCAGGTATTCGACGCCCGCGCGCGCGCAGCCTTCGACCACCGCCCGCACGGCATCCACGCCGCGGGTGTGCCCCGCGACGCGCGGCAAGCGGCGTTCGGTCGCCCAACGGCCGTTGCCGTCCATGATGATCGCGATATGACGCGGCACGGCGCCGACGTCAGGCACGCGAACAGTAGAGCTGGTATAGGTCATGGCCGTTGAGACAGTGATGCGGGAGAAGGCGGCGCGCGAGGACGGTCGTCAGACCGTCATGATCTCGGCTTCCTTGGTCTGCACGAGCTTGTCGACTTCGGCGACGTGCTTGTCCGTCAGCTTCTGCACGTCGTCGCTCGCACGGCGCTCGTCGTCTTCCGAGATTTCCTTGTCCTTCACGAGCTTCTTGAGCGCTTCGTTCGCGTCGCGGCGCAGGTTGCGGATCGCGACCTTGGCCGTTTCGCCTTCGCTCTTGACCACCTTGGTCAGCTCGCGGCGGCGCTCTTCCGTCAGCGCGGGCATCGGCACGCGGATCAGATCGCCGGCGGTTGCCGGGTTCAGGCCCAGATCGGCTTCGCGGATGGCCTTCTCGACCTTCGCGACCATGTTCTTTTCCCACGGCTGCACGCCGATCGTGCGCGCATCGACGAGCGTCAGGTTCGCGACCTGCGAGATCGGCACCATCGAGCCGTAGTAGTCGACCTGCACGTGATCGAGCAGACCGGTATGCGCACGGCCCGTGCGGATCTTCGCCAGATCGTTCTTGAACGCTTCGATCGAGCGCTGCATCTTCTGCTCTACGCCCTTCTTGACATCAGCGACACTCATTTCAACCTCCGAACCTTCAAACCTTCAATGAACGCGGGCCCCGCCCGGCGCGCCACGCGCCGCGGCCGACGACCCTCGCCGCTTGCCCGCATCCGCGGGAGTTTACACGTGGACGAGCGTACCTTCGTCCTCGCCCAGCACGATGCGCTTGAGCGCGCCCGGCTTGTTGATCGAAAACACGCGGATCGGCAGCTTCTGGTCGCGGCACAGCGCGAAGGCCGTCGCGTCCATCACCTGCAGATTGCGGCTGATCGCCTCGTCGAAGCTGATCGTCGTGTAGCGCGTGGCCGACGGATCCTTCTTCGGATCGGCAGAATATACGCCATCGACCTTGGTCGCCTTCAACACGACCTCGGCGCCCACCTCCGAGCCGCGCAGCGCGGCGGCCGTGTCCGTCGTGAAGAACGGGTTGCCCGTGCCGGCCGCGAAGATCACGACCTTGCCTTCCTCGAGCTGGCGGATCGCGCGCGGCCGGATGTACGGCTCGACGACCTGGTCCATGCGCAGCGCGGACTGCACGCGCGCGACGATGCCGGCGTGGCGCATCGCGTCCTGCAGCGCCAGCGCGTTCATCATCGTCGCCAGCATCCCCATGTAGTCGGCCGTCGCGCGATCCATGCCGGCCGCACCGCCCGCGACACCGCGGAAAATGTTACCGCCGCCGATCACGACCGCGAGCTGCGTGCCGAGACCCACGACTTCGGCGATATCCGCCACCATCCGTTCGATCGTCGCGCGATTGATGCCGAAGGCATCGTCGCCCATCAGCGCTTCGCCGGAGAGTTTGAGGAGGACGCGTTTATAGGCATTGGACATAGGGGCTTCCGAGCGACGAGAGGATGACAACCACGAACTGTAGGGGCGAAATACTGATTCGGGCAAGCGCCGGCGACCGGACCGGGGTTCCCGGCCGGCCGGCGGCGCCGCCGGCCGCGGCGGAGCGGACGCCCGCCGCGGATACTGCCTGATTGCTTACTGCTGCTTTGCTGCTGCGACTTGCGCGGCCACTTCGGCGGCGAAGTCGTCCTGGCGCTTCTCGATGCCTTCGCCGACGACGAACAGCGCGAACTTCTGCACCGCCGCATTCGCTGCCTTCAGCATCTGCTCGATCGTCTGCTTGTCGTTCTTAACGAACGTCTGGTTCAGCAGCGACACTTCCTTCAGGTACTTCTGAACGCTGCCGTCGACCATCTTCGCGACGATTTCAGCCGGCTTGCCCGATTCGGCAGCCTTCTGCTCGGCGACGCGGCGTTCCGTTTCGATCAGTTCCGCCGGCACGTCCGCCGACGACAGCGCGACCGGCTTCATCGCGGCGATGTGCATCGCGACGTCCTTGCCGACCTGCTCGTCCGCGCCCGTGTACTCGACGATCACGCCGATGCGTGCGCCGTGCAGGTACGTCGCGATCTTGTTCGCGGTTTCGAAACGCACGAAACGGCGGATCGAGATGTTCTCGCCGATCTTGCCGACCAGTGCCAGACGCACTTCGTCGACCGTCTTGCCGTCGAGCGGCAGCGCCGACAGCGCAGCCACGTCGGCCGGGTTCTTCGTCGCGACCAGTTCTGCAACCGTCTTCGAGAACGCGAGGAAGTCGTCGTTCTTCGCGACGAAGTCGGTTTCGCAGTTCAGTTCGACGAGCGCGCCCGCGTTGCCGCCGACGAACGATGCGACGACGCCTTCGGCCGTCACGCGCGATGCCGCCTTGCTCGCCTTGTTGCCGAGCTTGACGCGCAGCAGCTCTTCAGCCTTGGCCAGGTCGCCGTCGGCTTCCGTCAGCGCCTTCTTGCACTCCATCATCGGTGCGTCGGTCTTTGCGCGCAGTTCTGCCACCATGCTTGCGGTAATTGCCGCCATCATTCGCTCCTTGAGTCTGTATTCACCACGCCGCCCGCTTGGACGCGAACGGCCGAAAATCGTTTCCGGACCCGCGCCGATTCGGCGCGATCAGGTCCGGCGCACAAGCTTAAAAAAAGGGGGCCTGTTGAGAGCCCCCTTTTTGCGCCGGCTCGGGGCCAGTTACGCGTTTTCCTCGACGTATTCGTCGTCGCCACGCACAGCCTGAACCACTTCGTTGACCGCGTTCGCACGGCCTTCCAGGATCGCGTCGGCCACGCCTTGCGCGTACAGCGCAACTGCCTTGCTCGAGTCGTCGTTACCCGGGATCACGTAGTCCACACCTTCCGGCGAGTGGTTCGTGTCGACCACGGCGATGACCGGCACGCCCAGCTTGTTCGCTTCCGTGACGGCGATCTTGTGGTAGCCGACGTCGACGACGAAGATCGCGTCCGGAATGCCGCCCATGTCCTTCACGCCGCCGATCGACTTCTGCAGCTTGGCGATTTCGCGCTCGAACAGCAGCGCTTCCTTCTTGCTCATCTTCTCGAGCTCGCCCGCCTCGACTGCGGCTTCCATGTCCTTCAGGCGCTTGATCGACACCTTCAGCGTCTTGAAGTTGGTCATCATGCCGCCGAGCCAGCGTGCGTTGACGTACGGCATGCCCGCACGTTGCGCTTCCTGGGCGATCGTGTCACGCGACTGGCGCTTCGTGCCGACGAACAGGATCGTGCCGCGGTTCGCTGCCAGCTGGCGCACGTACTTCTGTGCGTCCGTGAACATCGGCAGCGTCTTTTCGAGGTTGATGATGTGAATCTTGTTGCGATGACCGAAAATGAACGGAGCCATCTTCGGGTTCCAGAAGCGCGTCTGGTGACCGAAGTGGACACCTGCTTCCAGCATTTGGCGCATCGTGACTGCCATGTAAATTCTCCACGAGGGTTGGGTCTTAAGCCGGCTGCCGTACCGCCGCGCGAACACGCCCTGAGGCTCTTCGTTCCGCGCGGCCGGCACCCTGGTTGCGCCGGCTTGCGATTCGGCACGTGCGAAAATGCGCGTGCCGCAAGCCTTTCATCGCGATGCCGCCACATCACCCCGGATGGAGCATGTTCGTCATTTGGATGTCGACTTAGCCAGAGAGTATAGCACGTCGATTTGTCGGCTCTCAAGTCGCACGCCGCTTTCGCCTGCCGCCCGGCAGGCGGCCGGACAATCCGCGAAAACCCGCACCGGCACCGCCCGCAGGGGCTGCGAGGGCCGCCATAAGGTGCGATAATCCGTCAATTCACCGCATTCCAGGCATACCTCGATGGCTATTACGCTCAAAAACGAACACGACATCGCCGAGATGCGCGTCGCCTGCCGTCTCGCGAGCGAAGTGCTCGACTTCATCACGCCGCACGTCGTCGCGGGCGTCACGACCGCCGAGCTCGACCGGCTCTGTCACGAATTCATGGTCAACGAACAGGGCACGATCCCCGCGCCGCTGAATTATCAGCCGCCCGGCTACCCGCCGTACCCGAAAGCCACCTGCATCTCGGTCAACGACGTGATCTGCCACGGCATTCCCGGCGAGAAGGTGCTGAAGAACGGCGACGCGCTGAACATCGACATCACCGTGATCAAGAACGGCTACTTCGGCGACACCAGCCGGATGTTCATCGTCGGCGAGGGCTCGATCCTCGCGAAACGCCTCGTGCAGACCACCTACGAGTGCATGTGGCTCGGCATCGACCAGGTCAAGCCCGGCGCGCACCTCGGCGACATCGGCTACGCGATCCAGAAGCATGCGGAAGCGCAGGGCTACAGCGTCGTGCGCGAATACTGCGGCCACGGCATCGGCACGGTGTTCCACGAGGATCCCCAGGTCGTCCATTACGGCCGCCCGGGCACCGGCATCGAGCTGAAGGCCGGGATGATCTTCACGATCGAGCCGATGATCAACGCCGGCAAGCGCGACATCCGCACGATGCCCGACCAGTGGACGGTCAAGACGCGCGACCGCAGCCTGTCCGCGCAATGGGAGCACACCGTGCTCGTCACCGAAACGGGTTACGAGGTGCTGACCGTGTCGGCCGGCTCGCCGGCGCGCCCGGTGTTCGCGCAACCGGCCGCCGCGGTCTGAGCGCCGTCGCGTCACTCGTCACTCCGATCCACCCGCACCCAGACCTGAACGGCCGCCCATGAGCGCTCACGCCGCCCCCTCGCCCCAAGCGCTGTCGCGGCGCGCAGAATTCAAGGCCGCCAAGGCCGGCCTGCTCGAGCGCTTTCGCAGCGCGACGAACGTCGCATCGCTGATGCACGCGCTGTCGAAACTCACCGACGACGCGCTCAAGCGCGTGTGGGACGACTGCGAACTGCCCGCGACGCTCACGCTCGTCGCCGTCGGCGGCTACGGGCGCGGCGAGCTCGCGCCCCACTCCGACGTCGACATCCTCGTGCTGCTGTCCGACACGCACGACGCGGCGCTCGACGCCCGCATCGAGCGCTTCATCGGGATGGCATGGGATCTCGGGCTCGAGATCGGCAGCAGCGTGCGCACGGTCGCGCAATGCATCGAGGAGGCGTCGCAGGACGTCACCGTGCAGACCTCGCTGCTCGAGGCACGCCGCATCGTCGGCAGCACCGCGCTGTTCGAGCGCTTCACCGTGCGCTATCACCAAGCGCTCGACGCGCGCGCGTTCTTCACCGCGAAGGTGCTCGAGATGCGCCAGCGCCATGCGAAGTTCCAGGACACGCCATACAGCCTCGAGCCGAACGTGAAGGAAAGCCCGGGCGGCCTGCGCGACCTGCAGACGATCCTGTGGATCGCGCGCGCGGCCGGCTTCGGCAGCAGCTGGCGCGAGCTCGACACGCGCGGCCTCATCACGGAGCGCGAAGCGCGCGAGCTGCGCCGCAACGAAGGGTTCCTGAAGACGCTGCGCGCGCGGCTGCACGTGCTTGCCGGCCGCCGCCAGGACATGCTCGTGTTCGACCTGCAGACGCAGGCGGCCGAGAGCTTCGGCTACCGGCCGACGCAGGCCAAGCGCGCGAGCGAGCAGCTGATGCGCCGCTACTACTGGGCCGCGAAGGCGGTCACGCAGCTCGCGACGATCCTGATCCAGAACATCGAGGCGCAGTTGTTCCCCGCGACGAGCGGCATCACGCGCGTGCTGTCGCCCGATCGCTTCGTCGAGAAGCAGGGCATGCTCGAAATCGTCGACGACGGCGTGTTCGAACGCCATCCGGACGCGATCCTCGAGGCGTTCCTGCTGTACGAGACGACCCGCGGCGTGAAGGGCCTGTCCGCCCGCACGCTGCGCGCGCTGTACAACTCGCGCGAGATCATGAACCACACGTGGCGGCGCGATCCGAAGAACCGCAGCACGTTCATGCAGATCCTGCAGCAGCCCGAAGGCATCACGCACGCATTCCGGCTGATGAACCAGACGAGCGTGCTCGGCCGCTACCTGCTGAATTTCCGCCGCATCGTCGGCCAGATGCAGCACGACCTGTACCACGTGTACACGGTCGACCAGCACATCCTGATGGTGTTGCGCAACATCCGCCGCTTCGCGGTGGCCGAACACGCGCACGAATACCCGTTCTGCAGCCAGCTGATCGGCAATTTCGAGCGGCCGTGGGTGCTCTACGTCGCGGCGCTGTTCCACGACATCGCGAAAGGCCGCGGCGGCGATCACTCGACGCTCGGGATGGCCGATGCGCGGCGCTTCTGCCGCGAGCACGGGATCACCGGCGACGATGCGGCGCTGATCGTGTGGCTCGTCCAGCATCACCTGACGATGAGCCAGGTCGCGCAGAAGCAGGACACGAGCGATCCCGAAGTCATCAAGCGCTTCGCGGAAGTGGTCGGCAACGAACGCTATCTGACCGCGCTGTACCTGCTGACCGTCGCCGATATCCGCGGCACGAGCCCGAAGGTATGGAACACGTGGAAAGGCAAGCTGCTCGAGGATCTCTACCGCATCACGCTCGCGGTGCTCGGCGGCGCGAAGCCCGACGCGCATTCGGAACTGAAATCGCGGAAGGAGCAGGCGCTCGCGCTGCTGCGGCTCGAGACGGTGCCCGACGACGCGCACCGCGCGCTGTGGGATCAGCTCGACGTCGGCTTCTTCCTGCGTCACGACGCGGCCGACATCGCGTGGCAGACGCGCGTGCTGTACCGGCACGTGAACGCCGAGACCGCGATCGTCCGCGCGCGGCCGTCGCCGATCGGCGACGCGCTGCAGGTGCTCGTGTACGTGAAGGACCGCCCCGACCTGTTCGCGGGCATCTGCGCGTACTTCGACCGCAACGGGCTGTCGGTGCTCGATGCGCGCGTCAGCACGACACGGCACGGCTATGCGCTCGACAACTTCATCGTCACGCAGACCGAGCACGACGTGCGCTACCGCGACATCGCGAATCTCGTCGAGCAGCAGCTCGCGGCGCGCCTGGCCGAAACCGCCCCGCTGCCGGAGCCGTCCAAGGGCCGCCTGTCGCGGCTGTCGCGGACGTTTCCGATCACGCCGCGCGTCGACCTCCGGGCCGACGAGCGCGGCCAGTACTACATCCTGTCCGTGTCCGCCAACGACCGGCCGGGCCTTCTCTATTCGATCGCGCGCGTGCTGGCCGAGCATCAGGTCGGCGTCCACGCGGCGCGGATCAATACGCTCGGCGAACGCGTCGAGGACATCTTCCTGCTCGACGGTGCCGGCCTGTCCGACAACCGCCTGCAGATCCAGCTCGAAACCGAATTGCTGCGCGCGATCGCAGTCTGAATGAATCCCAGCGTTTATGCGCACCAAACTGACCGTCAAGAATCCGAAGCCGGCGTCGCCGACCCGCGCCCCTGTCCGCTCCGGCAGCCTCGTCGCCCGCAAGCCGGTGCGCGCCGCCGCGCCGTCCGCGGCCGACAAGCCGCCGCGCCCGAAAAAGGCCGCCGCGCCGGCCGCCG
>NZ_CABVPL010000073.1 GCF_902499045.1 Burkholderia latens
GCCGCGACCTTCGCGAGCGAGCCGCCGAATTTGCCGACCGCGGTCCGCGCGGCCGATACGATCACTACGTCCGTCATTTCCGTTTCCTCCGGGCCCGCACGACACGGCGCATCGCCACCGGCCCTGTTAAAAAAACTGCGGTGCACCGGACAGCCTGCGCCGCTGTCCGGTTTTCGTCAATCGCGCTGCAACACGTAACGGCCCGGCGCCGGCTCGATCACCGGGAACTGCGCGGAGCCGGCTTGCGCAGGCGGCGCCACCTTGCGGCCGCCATACTGGTCGAGCCAATCGACCCAGGTCGTCCACCAGCTGCCCGGCTGCTCGGTCGCGCCGGCGAACCAGGCGTCCGCGGATTCGGGCAGATCGTTGTCGTTGACCCAGTAGCTGCGCTTCTTCTTCGCCGGCGGATTGATCACGCCCGCGATGTGACCCGACGCGCCGAGCACGAACTTCAGCGGGCCCGTCAGGATCGACGTCGATGCATAGGCCGTCTGCCACGGCACGATGTGATCCTCGCGCGATCCGTAGATGAACGTCGGCACGTCGATGCGCGACAGGTCGACGGATTCGCCGCACACGGTCAGCGCGTTCGGCTCGCGCAGCTTGTTCTCGAGATACGTATTGCGCAGATACCACGCGTACATCGGGCCCGGCAGGCTCGTCGAGTCGCTGTTCCAGTACAGCAGGTCGAACGCGGCAGGCGTGCGGCCTTTCAGATAGTTGTCGACGACGTAGTTCCACACGAGATCGTTCGGCCGCAGGAACGAGAACGTGTTCGCGAACTCGACGCCGCGCATCAGCCCCGGCGCCGCGCCGTTCTTGCCGCCGATGGTCTGCTCGCGCATCTGCACGTGCGCCTCGTCGACGAACACGTCGAGGATGCCGGTGTCGGTGAAGTCGAGCATCGCGGTCAGCAGCGTCATCGACGCGGCCGGGTGTTCGCCGCGCGCGGCGAGCACCGCCAGCGCGGTCGCGAGCATCGTGCCGCCGACGCAGAAGCCGAGCGTGTTGATCTGCTCGCGGCCGCTGATCTGCTGCACCGCATCGATCGCCGCGAGCAGCCCTTCGTTCATGTAGTCGTCCCACGTCTTGTGCGCGACCGATGCATCGGCGTTGCGCCACGACACGAGGAACACCTGATGGCCGTTCGACAGCGCATGCGCGACGAGCGAATTCTCGGGCTGCAGGTCGAGGATGTAGAACTTGTTGATGCACGGCGGCACGATCAGCAGCGGCCGCTCGAACACCTTGTCCGTCTTCGGCGCGTACTGGATCAGCTGGATCAGGTCGTTCTCGTAGACGACCGAGCCTTCGGTGCAGCCGAGGTTCTTGCCGACCACGAACTGCGATTCGTCGGTCTGCGAAATCTTGCCGCGCTGCATGTCGCCGAGCAGGTTCATCATCCCCTGCCGCAGGCTTTCGCCCTGCGTCTCGAGAATCGATTTCTGGGCCTCGGGATTGAGCGCGAGGAAGTTGCTCGGCGCGGCGGCGGCCGTCCATTGCTGGACCGAGAAACGAATGCGTTCGCGCGTCTTCGGATCGGTGTCGAGCGCGTCGGCCAGTTCCTGCAGATAGCGCGCGTTGAGCAGATACCACGCGGCCGCGAACGCATGCGCGGGCGACGCCTTCCACGCCTCCCCGCTGAACCGGCGGTCTTTCAGTTCGGGCGGCTCGAGCTTCGCGGCGGCGGCCTGCTGCATCAGCGTCATGCAGTCGCGCGCATAGTCGGCCTGCAGCTTCTGGAGCCGTTCCGGCGGAATCGCGGCCACCGGCAGCTTCATGCCCGCGAACGGCGATGCGAGATTGCCAAGGCCGCCCAGATCGGGCATCGACGGCATCTGGAACGGAAACGATGTCGGGAACTGGAATGCGGCGAACGGGTTCGCGGAAGTCGCCGCCGTTGCGGCACGGGCCGGATCGGCGAAGCCGCGCCACGCATTCAGCCATGACTCGAACATCTGCTGCATCGGCTGCGCGGCCTGACCGAACCCGGTGCTGCCCGCGGAAGTGCCCGCCTGAGCGGACGTCGACGAATTTTTCGATGCTGTCATTACCTGCCTTACCGGTGATTCGTGAGCGTCAATCGTGAAATCCTGCTCGCGCGCCGCATGCCGGCTGCGAGCCGGGCCGTCATGCTCTGGAGAGGCGTCTCCAGATTCTGCCGCAGTGCGGTATTTTTATCATTATCGTTTTCCCCATGTGAAGCACCGCATCAAACCACTGAACATTTCCGCCCGGAGATAATCCGCGCGCAACAGGCGGGACAAGGCTTCTGGCGAAACATGAAACATTTTGTTTGACTTGACTCTGCGATTATTCATTTGGTTGCCCGTGCAACGCTGCATTGCCGCCGCAATATCGAGATAACTCATTTTGCGGTGCAATAAACCGCGCGCGCAAGCGCGGCGAGCCGTCAGTCGGTCAGCCAGATGGCTGCGGCCATGCGCCCGGTGACGCGGTCGCGCCGATACGAATAAAAGCGCGCGGGATCGGCGACCGTGCATGCTGTTGCGCCGCTCACGTGCGCGACGCCGGCGCGGGCAAGACGCAGACGCGCGAGCGCAGCGAGGTCGGCGAGGAACTTGCCGGGCGCGGCATCGATCGCGACGAACGCTTGCCGCGTCTCATCATGCTCCGACTGCGGAGCCGTGTCGAGAAACGCATCGCGCACGTCCGCACCGACCTCGAATGCCTGCGGGCCGATCGCGGGCCCGAGATACACGTGGATCTGATCAGCCGTGCCGCCCGCGAGCGCGGCGACGCGGGCCGCGGTCTGCTCGACGATGCCGGCCGCCAGCCCGCGCCAGCCCGCGTGCGCGACACCCACGGCCCTGCCCTGCGCGTCGCACAGCAACACCGGCATGCAGTCCGCGACCATCACGACGCAAACCACGCCCGCGCGATCCGTCACGCTCGCGTCGGCGCGCACGGGCGCCGCGGCATCCGGTGCGGCGCCGATCACGTCGTCCGCGCGCACGATCTGCGCGCCGTGCACTTGCTCGAGCCACGCCGCGCGCGACTGCCCGGCCAGTGCGAGCAGTCGCGCGCGATTGGCGGCGACGTGGGCCGGATCGTCACCGGTATGCAGGCCGAGATTCATCCCGCCCGGCAACGCGGCGCCATCGTGCCAGCGCCCGTACGGACCTTCGCTCACGCCGCCGTTACGCGTGGTGATCAGCGCGCGCACGCGCGGCGACACCTGCCAGTCGGGGCGAATGCAGTCCTGCCATGTCAACGGCGCAAGGTTCGTCATCGGCACTCACTCCTCGTCATCGTCCACGTACGACGCATCGTCGTGATATTCGCCGGCGAAATCGTCATCGTCGTAGACGTCGTCATCGTCGTCGAACTCGTCGTCCTGCCCGAAGCCGAGCGCCGCGACCAGTGCGTTCATGTCGTCCGGCAGCGGACAACGCCATTGCATCGTCTTGCCCGTGACGGGGTGCACGAGGCCGAGCCGCCACGCATGCAGCGCCTGCCGTGCGAACCCGTCCGGCAGCGGCGTGACCGAACGCTTGCCGCGCGCGCGCCCGTAGACGGGATCGCCGAGCAGCGGATGGCCGGCATGCGCGCAATGCACGCGGATCTGGTGCGTGCGGCCGGTTTCCAGGTCGCACTGGATCGCCGAGACGGGCTGACGTTGCCACACGCATGTGTCAACCGTGCGGAAATGCGTGCGCGCGGGCTTGCCCGACGCGCCAGTGACGACGGCCATGCGCGTGCGCTCGCGCGGATCGCGGCCGATCGGCGCGTCGATCGTGCCTTCCTCGGGCATCGTGCCCCACACGAGCGCGAAATAGCGGCGCTTCACGGTGCGGGCCTGCAGCTGGCGCACGAGATCCGTCTGCGCGGCGAGCGTGCGCGCCACCACCATCAGGCCCGACGTTTCCTTGTCGAGCCGGTGCACGATGCCCGCGCGCGGCAGGCCGGCCGCCGCGTCGCCGTAGCGGTGCAGCAGGCCGTTGAGGATCGTGCCGCTCCAGTTGCCGGCCGCCGGGTGCACGACGAGGCCGGCCGGCTTGTTGATCACGACGAGCGCGTCGTCCTCGTAGATCACGTCGAGCGGCACCGGCTCCGGCGCGAACGCGAGCTGCTCCGGCAGCAGGTCGGGCACGAGCGCGATCTTCGCGCCGAGCGGCACCGGCTGGCGGATCTTCGCGGGCGCGCCGTCGACGAGCACGCGTTGCGCGTCGATCCAGCTCTGCAGGCGGCTGCGGGAGAATTCGGGGAACAGTTGCGCGAGCGCCTTGTCGAGTCGCTCACCGGCGAGCGACAGCGGCACTTCGACGACGCGCGGCGCTTCGTCGCCCGCGGCGGACGGCACGACAGGCGCCTGGATCGCGTGGCCGGCCGGATCGTCATCGAGGGAATCCCCCGACGCAGCGTCGGCGGGCCGATCGCTTGGGCTATAATCTTCGCGATTTGGCTTGCCCCGCGGGGCATTCTGCGAACTTGAACGGGTCATTTAGACTGGGTCACCGAGACTTGAAGCTAGGACATGCGAGCATGATGAATTCGACCAAACGTACGGCCAAAACCGTCGCCGCCCGAGCTGCGGCGGTAGCGGCCGCGGCCCTCATCGCCGGCTGCCACGGCTTGCCGCAGAAGCAGGACGAGACGGCGACCTGGTCGAACAACAAATTATACTCAGAGGCCCAGGACGCACTGTCCGGCGGCGACTGGGGCAAGTGCGCGAAATATTTCGAATCGCTGCAAGGCCGCGATCCGTTCGGTCATTTCGCGCAACAGGCGCAGATCAATGTCGCGTACTGCAACTGGAAGGACAACGAACCGGCCGCCGCCGACCAGGCCGTCGACCGCTTCATCCAGCTCCACCCGGATCATCCCGACATCCCGTACGCGTACTACCTGAAGGGGATGATCCACTTCAACGACGATCTCGGCCTGTTCGGCCGCTTCTCCGGCCAGGACATGAGCGAGCGCGATCCGCAGGCGCTGCGCGAATCGTACGATGCGTTCAAGGTCGTCGTCGATCGCTACCCGAAGAGCAAGTACGCGCCCGACGCGGCGGCCCGGATGCGCTACATCGTCAACGCGCTCGCATCGCACGAAGTGCACGCGGCCGATTACTACTACCGGCGCGGCGCGTATGTCGCGGCGATCAACCGCGCACAGCTCGCGATCAAGGACTACAAGGGTGCGCCGGCGATCGAGGATGCGCTGCACATCATGATCCTGTCGTACGGCAAGCTGAACCAGCCGCAACTCGCGGAAGACACGAAGCGCGTGCTCGCGGGCACGTTCCCGGACAGCCCGTACATCACCGGCCACTCGCGCCCCGGCTCGAAGAAGTCGTGGTGGCAGTTCTGAGCGACGCCCGCCGCACCAGCAAAAAACCCGGCCATCGAGCCGGGTTTTTTGTTGCCGTCGCCGGCAGCAGGCGACGGTAGGCTCACGCGCGTTTTTGCGCGCGATGCTCGTCGAAGAAGTCCTGCACGACCGCGATCTCGCGCGTGCGCTTGAACGGCGGCAGGCTCTGCCAGATCCGGCGGCCATAAGGCTTGTCGACGAGCCGCGTGTCGCAGATCATCAGCACGCCGCGATCCGTCTCCGCGCGAATCAGCCGGCCTGCACCCTGCTTCAGCGTGATCACGGCCTGCGGCAGCTGGTGAACCGCGAACGGGCTGAGGCCCTTCCTCGTCAGCGCATCGAGCCGCGCGGCCAGCACCGGATCGTCCGGCGGCGCGAACGGCAGCTTGTCGATCACGACCAGCGACAGCGCGTCGCCGCGCACGTCGACGCCTTCCCAGAAGCTCTGGCTGCCGACCAGGATCGCATTCCCGTACGACCGGAAGCGATCGAGCAACTCGGTGCGGCTTGCATCGCCCTGCACCAGCAACGGCGTGTTCCAGCCGCGCGACTCGATCACGTCGCGCAGCTTCGACGCGATCCGGTCGACCGCGCGCAGCGTCGTGCACAGCATGAAGACCCCGCCGCCCGACGCTTCGATCGCCGGCAGCGCGGCGTCGAACACCGCATCGGTGAACGCCGGCGACGACGGCTGCGGCAGGTTGCGCGGCACGTACAACAGCCCCTGCGTCTGATAGTCGAACGGGCTCGCGAGCGTCATCGAGCGCCGCGAGCTGAGGCCCATCTGCGCCGCATAGTGCGTGAAGTCGCCGCGCACCGACAGCGTCGCCGACGTGAAGACCCACGCGCGCGGCACGCCGGCACGCTGCTTCGCGAAGATCGGCGCAACCGACAGCGGCGTTTCGTGCAACTGCACGGTATGTGCGAACACTTCGACCCAGCGCACCTTCTCGTTCGGGTCGTCGGCAGCGGCCTTGTCGCCGGCCGCCGCGGCGTCGGCCTTCGCGGCCGTTTCCGCCGCCGCGGGCGTGACCCAGCCGGCCAGCAGGTCCTGCAATTCACGCGCACGCCGCAGACATGCGCCAAGCGACTCCGCGCGCTCGGCCTGGCCGGCCAGCGCGGACGCGAGCGCATCGAGCGCCGCCTCCAGCGCGTCGAGCGCGCCGAACATCGGGTGATCGTCGCCCAGCTGCGCGAGCGACATGCGCACGATCTGATCGTTCGCGAACGCGAGACGCAGGTCGCGCGCCGCGCGCTCGAGGTCGCCGCCGAGCTTCACCCACTCGACCGCATCGCGCGCATGGCTCAGACCTTCGGCGACCGTGTCGCGCGCGAGTTCGAGGATCTGCGTGGTCGACAGCGTCTCGCCGAAGAACAGCGTGGCCGTCTCGGGCAGCTGATGCGCCTCGTCGAAGATCACCGTGTTCGCGTTGGGCAACAGTTCGGCCATCCCGGTGTCGCGCAGCATGATGTCCGCGAAGAACAGGTGATGGTTGACCACCACGATGTCGGCCTGCTGCGCTTCGCGCCGCGCCTGCATCACGAAGCACTCCTTGTAATGCGGGCACTCCTGGCCGAGGCAGTTGTCCCGCGTCGACGTGACCATCGACCACACGGGCGCCGTCTCCGGCACGCTCGCGAGCTCGGCCTTGTCGCCGCTTTTCGTTATCTTCGCGAAACGGACGATCTCCTGCAGATACGCTGTGTCCTGCCGCGACGGCAGCCGGCCGTTGTCGGCCGTGCGCTGCAGGTAGTAATGGCACAGGTAGTTCGCGCGGCCCTTGAGCATCGCGACCGTCACCGGCACCGCGAGCGCGTTGCGCACCGTCGGAATGTCGCGCTGGAACAGCTGGTCCTGCAGATGCTTCGTGCCGGTCGACACGATGACCTTGCCGCCCCACAGCATCGCGGGCACGAGGTACGCGTAGGTCTTGCCGGTGCCGGTGCCGGCCTCGACGATCAGCGTGTTGTCGCCGGCGTCACTGTCGGTATCGGCCGCGGCCTCGGCGGCGGAGCCGGCCGACTTGTCGGCGTTGTCGCCGTCGCCCAGGCGGCGCGCAGGCCGCTTGCGCGTCTCGAAGATTTCCGGCTCGGGCAGCCGGCGTGCGGACGCCTCCATCGCGGACGCGACCGCGCGCGCCATCTCGATCTGCGACTGACGCGGACGATAGCCGTCGAGCGCGCGCGCAAGCAGTCCGCCTTCGCCGAAGATCGTGTCGAGTTCGTCGACACGCTTGCGGCTCAGCTCGAACGTGCCTTCGGGCGCACGAACGCGCCCGGCGGACGACGCGTCACGCCGGGCATCGGGGTTGGCTTCAAGCGGTGAATTCAAGGCAAGCGTTCCTGTGTCCAGCGCCCGGGCGGCGCCGGCGCTTGCCAGGCCGCGCTCAGGCGCGCTTATCCGGTTCCAGCTGCGATTGCAGCAAAATGATTTTGTCCTTGGCCGCCAGCTTTTCCTTCTTCAGCCGGTGCAGCGTAATGTCGTCGATGTCGGAGTGTCCTTCCTTCAGCTCGATTTCCCGAGCGAGCTGCTGGTGCTGCTCCTGCAATGCTGCCAAACGGTTGTGCAATTCCTGCTGCTGTTCCGTGGGACGGTTTTGCATATGCGCCTCCTCATCGAAGCAGCGCGCCGGCTGGCGTGCCGGCACGCACGAGACTGATTCCGGATCAATCCACCACGTTACTGCCCCTGCTGTTGCTTCTGTCTGGCCTTCTCGGCCGCTTCCTGCTGACGCCGCTCGACATCGGCCTTGTGCTCGGCGGCCTCCTTCTGCTTCTGCTCGTAGCGCGCGGCGTTGTCCGCGCGCTCCTGCGCCTTTTGCGCGGCCTGCTGATGCGCCTGATCGAGCTTGTGCTGGAAATCCGCCTGCTTCTGATCGTATGCCTGCCGGTTGGCGGCGCGCTGCGGGCCTTCCGCACCGCGCTGCGCCTGCTTCAGCGCATTCTGCTCCTGCTTGTCGCGGAATGCAGCCGCGTTCGCGGCCTCGTTCGCGGCACGCTGCGGCGCTTCCGCAGCATTCTGCGCCTGCTTCAGCGCCTGCTGCTCGTCGCGTTGCCGCGCCCGCACCGCGCGCTGCTCGTCGTCTAGCGCGAGCTGCTCCTGGCGGATGCTCGCCCGCTCCTCGCGCATCCGGTCGCGCGCCTTGCCGAGACAGTGGTTGACAAAGAACGTGCTGTAGCAGTCGTGCTCCGCCACCGCATAACGATAATCGTTTTCCGCGGAACGCTGATTGAGCACTTTTTGACGGGCGTCAAAATCCTGCGTGGCGGAGGCTGCGACCGGCGCGGCGGCGACGTCAGGCACGGCCGCGCCGGATGCCTGCGCGTATGCGGCGGTGGACCCGGCGGACAAAGCCGCGGCAAGCGCTGCGGCGAGCGCGACGAGAGAAATGCGGGAAGTTGGCAACGTCGTAGGAAAGCTGCGGGACATGTGTCAAATTCTATCACCCCCGGCTGGACGCTCCGCCATTTATGGCAAAATGCCCCGCTTCACTCACCCGCGGCATCTGGTCCGGCGGGCCCGTCTCGCAGCCCGCCGCGCGGTCTGCCGGCCCGCGCCGCGATTTCAGCAGGCAGATCATCCACGACATGACGGAAACCGTAGCACTCAAGATCGTACAGCGCATCGCCACCGAACTGTCCGTCCAGCCGCGCCAGGTCGCGGCGGCAGTGCAACTCCTCGACGAAGGCTCGACCGTTCCGTTCATTGCCCGGTACCGCAAGGAAGTGACCGGCAACCTGGACGACACGCAGCTGCGCCAGCTCGAGGAACGCCTCCTGTATCTGCGCGAGCTCGAGGATCGCCGCGCGGCGATCCTGTCGAGCATCGACGAACAGGGCAAGCTGACCGACGAACTGCGCGCCGCGATCGACTCGGCCGACAGCAAGCAGGTGCTCGAAGACCTCTATCTGCCGTACAAGCCGAAGCGCCGCACGCGCGCGCAGATCGCCCGCGAAGCCGGCCTGGAGCCGCTCGCGCACGCGCTGCTCGCGAATCCGCTGCTCGACCCGCAAACGGAAGCCGCCGCGTACGTCGATGCCGACAAGGGCGTCGCCGACGTGAAGGCTGCGCTCGACGGCGCGCGCGACATCCTGTCCGAGCAATTCGGCGAAACCGCCGAACTGCTCGGCAAGCTGCGCGACTACCTGCATAGCCAGGGCGTCGTGTCGTCGGCGGTCGTCGAAGGCAAGGAAAACGAGGAAGGCGAGAAGTTCCGCGACTACTACGACTACGCGGAAACGATCCGTACCGTGCCGTCGCACCGTGCGCTCGCGCTGTTCCGCGGCCGCAACGCCGGCGTGCTGACGGTGAAGCTCGGCCTCGGCGAGGAACTCGATGCGCAGGTGCCGCATCCGGGCGAAGCGATGATCGCGCGCCATTTCGGGATCGCGAACCAGGGCCGCCCGGCCGACAAGTGGCTGTCCGACGTGTGCCGCTGGTGCTGGCGCGTGAAGGTGCAGCCGCACATCGAGAACGAACTGCTCACGCAACTGCGTGAAACCGCCGAAGCCGAGGCGATCCGCGTGTTCGCGCGCAACCTGAAGGATCTGCTGCTCGCCGCGCCGGCCGGCCCGAAAGCCGTGATCGGCCTCGATCCCGGTCTGCGCACCGGCGTGAAGGTCGCCGTGGTCGACCGCACCGGCAAGCTGCTCGCGACCGACACCATCTACCCGCACGAGCCGCGCCGCGACTGGGACGGCTCGCTGGCGAAGCTCGCGCGCCTCGCCGCGCAGACGCAGGCCGAACTGATCAGCATCGGCAACGGCACGGCATCGCGCGAAACCGACAAGCTCGCGAGCGAGCTGATCTCGAAGCATCCCGAGCTGCGGCTGCAGAAGATCGTCGTGTCGGAAGCCGGCGCGTCGGTCTACTCCGCATCGGAGCTTGCCGCGAAGGAATTCCCGGATCTCGACGTGTCGTTGCGCGGCGCCGTGTCGATCGCGCGCCGCCTGCAGGACCCGCTCGCCGAGCTCGTGAAGATCGAGCCGAAGGCGATCGGCGTCGGTCAGTACCAGCACGACGTGAACCAGCGCGAACTCGCGCGCTCGCTCGACGCGGTGGTCGAGGATTGCGTGAACGCGGTGGGCGTCGACGCGAACACCGCGTCGGTCGCGCTGCTCGCGCGCGTATCGGGCCTGAACGCGACGCTTGCGCGCAACATCGTCGACTACCGCGACGCGAACGGCCCGTTCCCGTCGCGCGACCACCTGCGCAAGGTGCCGCGCCTCGGCGACAAGACGTTCGAACAGGCCGCGGGCTTTCTGCGCATCAACGGCGGCGAGAACCCGCTCGATCGCTCGTCGGTGCACCCGGAAGCGTATCCGGTCGTCGAACGGATCCTCGCGAAGATCAACAAGCGCATCGACGACGTGCTCGGCAGCCGCGACGCGCTGTCCGGCCTGTCGCCGGCGGAATTCGTCGACGAACGTTTCGGGCTCCCGACCGTGCGCGACATCCTGTCCGAACTGGAAAAACCGGGTCGCGACCCGCGCCCCGAGTTCAAGACCGCGACGTTCCGCGACGGCGTCGAGAAAGTGTCCGACCTGACGCCGGGCATGCTGCTCGAAGGCGTGGTGACGAACGTCGCGGCATTCGGCGCGTTCGTGGACGTTGGCGTGCACCAGGACGGCCTCGTCCACGTGTCGGCGATGTCGACGAAGTTCATCAAGGATCCGCACGAAGTCGTGAAGGCCGGTCAGGTCGTCAAGGTCAAGGTGCTCGACGTCGACGTGAAGCGCCAGCGCATTGCGCTGACGATGCGTCTCGACGACGACGTGGCCGCAGCGGGCACGGCGCCGCGCAGCGGCCAGGAGCGCGGCAACGCCGGCCGCGGCGCGGCACGCCCGCAACGTTCGCGCGAGCCGGAACCGGCCGGCGCAATGGCTGCGGCGTTCGCGAAGCTGAAGCGCTGAGCCACGCGAGCCGTCGTCGCCGTACGAAAAAAACCCGCCGAAAGGCGGGTTTTTTTCATGGCTTCGACGAACGGCGCCGCCGAAAAACGGCACGGGCGGCACGAGCGGCCCGGCATACGCGCGTCAGATTTCGATCTTGGTGCCGAGCTCGACGACGCGGTTCGCCGGAATCGAGAAGAAGTCGGTCGGCTTCGCCGCGTTCTGATGCATCCACGCGAACACGCGCTCGCGCCAGATCGACATGCCCGGCAGATGCGTCGGCACGACGGTTTCACGCGCGAGGAAGAACGACGTGTCCATCAGCTCGAACGTCATGTCGTGCGTGCGGCCGAATTCCTCGAGCACGGCCTTCACGTCCGGCGTCTCGTTGAAGCCGTACTGCGCCTTGACGATGTACAGGCCGCCGCCCGCATCGCGGGCACTGAGGCGCTTGTCGTCGCGCACGTACGGAATGTCGCGCGTGACGAAGGTCAGGAAAATGGTCCGCTCGTGCAGTACCTTGTTGTGCTTCAGGTTGTGCAGCAGGCTGACGGGCACGAGCTTGTCGTTGCCGGTCAGATAGATCGCGGTGCCCGACACGCGGTGCGGCGGATGCGCGAGCAGCCCCTGCAGGAACGGTTCGAGCGGGATACCGTCGGCGGCCGTGCGCTCCTTGACGATGTGACGGCCCTTGAACCAGGTCATCAGCAGGAAGAACAGCAGCGCGCCGATCCCGAGGGGCAGCCAGCCGCCCTGCGCGACCTTCAGCAGGTTCGCGCCGAAAAAGCCGAGATCGATCGCCATAAACACCGCGATGATCGCGCCGACGAGCAGCCGGTTCCAGTTCCACACCTTCACCATCACGACGCACGCGAGCACGGTCGTGATCACCATCGTCGCCGTCACCGCGATCCCGTACGCGGCGGCCAGGTTGTCGGAGCTCTTGAAGCCGATCACGATGCAAAGGATGACGAACAGCAGCAGCCAGTTCACGACCGGCACGTAGATCTGGCCGATCGCGAGCTCGGACGTGTGCAGCACCTTCATGCGCGGCACGTAGCCGAGCTGGATCGCCTGCGACGTCAGCGAATAGGCGCCCGAAATCACGGCCTGCGAAGCGATCACGGTCGCGATGGTCGACAGCACGACGAGCGGCAGCAGCGCCCAATCCGGCGCCATCAGGAAGAACGGATTCTCGATCGCCTTCGGATTCTGCATCAGCAGCGCGCCCTGGCCGAAGTAGTTCAGCACGAGCGACGGCATCACGAGCCCGTACGCGGCAAGGCGGATCGGCTTCGCACCGAAGTGGCCCATGTCCGCATACAGCGCTTCCGCACCGGTCAGCACCAGCACGACCGAGCCCAGCACGACGTACGCCTGCAGCAGGTGGTCTGCCATGAACGATGCGGCGTAGTACGGATTGATCGCGGCGATGATGCCCGGTACGCGCAGGATGTGATACACGCCGAGTGCGGCGATCGCGACGAACCACAGCACCATGATCGGCCCGAACAGCTTGCCGACCATCGCGGTGCCGTGGCGCTGGATCCAGAACAGCGCGATCAGGATCACGATCGTGATCGGCAGCACGAGGTGCGACAGATGCGGTGTCGCGATCTCGAGGCCTTCGACCGCCGACATCACGGAGATCGCCGGTGTGATCACGGCGTCGCCGTAGAACATGCAGGCGCCGAAGATCCCGAGCGCCATCAACGCGCCCGCGACGCGGGTTTTCGAGTCGAGCGGCCGCAGCGACAGCGCCATCAGCGCGAGCACCCCGCCCTCGCCGTTGTTGTCGGCCCGCATCACGAACAGCAGGTATTTGACGCCGACCACGAGGATGATCGCCCAGAACAGCAGCGAGATCACGCCGAGGATCGAGCTTTCGGTCAGCGGAATGCCGTGAGAGGGGCTGAACGCCTCCTTCAGCGAATACAGCGGGCTCGTGCCGATGTCGCCGAACACGACGCCGATCGCTGCTATCGCAAGCGCGCGCATCGAATGTTGGTGCGTCGAATGCGCATGGGCAGCGTCGGTCGCCTGAGTCGTGTCGTTCATATGAAGCGTAATAATCGGGTCCGGTTCGGACAAAACGAGCGCTATTCTACTCGCGCCCTCCTGAAACACCGTCCTGCGCTGTTGCCCTGACACCACGTGATTCACGCCGCGCATGCAATCGCGCACGAGCTGTGGCAGGGCTGCCATCATAGCCGGGGCCGCGCCGTCTGCCTACCGCGCCCGCCGATCGGCGCGGCCGCGGCCGGCGCTCCAAATGAAAACGGCGCCGCAAGCGGCGCCGTGCAAGGCTTTTCCTTCGATCAGCCGGCCGCTTATGCGCCCGAACCGTCGCGCTGCGCGCGACCGCGCTTGATCCATGCCTCGAGGTTGTGCGGACGGACCGTGTCCCACTCTTCGAACGGCTGATGAATCCACGGATTCGTCGGCAAGTACTGCGTATGATAGTCCGGCTTGACCTTCGAGCAACCTTTGTACCAAAGCACGGCCGAGCGCACGGCCGTGACGGCCGGATAGCGCTCCTTCAGATGCTCCTGCACCCGGGCGAGCGTGACGCCCGAATCGACCAGATCGTCGACCAGCAGCACGTTGCCCGCGAGGTTGCCGCGCGTCATCGTGATGTACTGCGCGATGTCGAGCTCGCCCTGCTCGGTGCCGGCCGCTTCGCGATACGAGCTCGTCGCGAGGATCGCGAGCGGGACGTCGTAGATACGCGACAGCTGGTCGCCGACGCGCAGGCCGCCGCGCGCGAGGCACAGGATCTGGTCGAACTTCCAGCCCGATTCATGCACCTGCAGCGCGAGCAGCTCGATCAGACGATGGTATTCGTCCCAGCCCACCCACAGGTTCTTGTCGTCGTTGCGCGGATCGGTCATCAAGTCTGCCGCCGTCATCGTGATTTGCTGCGTCATGCTGAAAATTAAACCTTGAACGGATGGCGGAGCAGGATCGTTTCGTCGCGGTCCGGGCCCGTCGAAATCATGTCGACCGGCACGCCGGCCACTTCCTGCACGCGCGTCAGATATGCCTGCGCATTCGCCGGCAGCGCGTCCCACGTCTTGATGCCGACGGTGCTTTCCTTCCAGCCGGCGAACGTTTCGTACACCGGTTCGCAACGCGCGACGTCGACCGCACCGCGCGGCAGGATGTCGACGTCCTTGCCGTCGACCTTGTAGCCAACGCACAGCCTGACTTCATCGAGACCGTCGAGCACGTCGAGCTTCGTCATGCACAGGCCCGACACGCCGTTGATCTGGATCGAGCGGCGCAGTGCCGCTGCATCGAGCCAGCCGGTGCGGCGCGGACGGCCGGTGACCGAGCCGAACTCCTTGCCGACGTTCGCGAGCGTGACGCCGACCTGGTCCTGACGCTGCGGGTTGTCCGCATCGTACAGTTCGCTCGGGAACGGGCCCGAGCCGACGCGCGTGCAGTACGCCTTCGTGATGCCGAGGATGTAGTTCAGCTTCTGCGGACCGACGCCGGCGCCGGCCGATGCCGCACCTGCGACGCAGTTGCTCGACGTGACGAACGGATAGGTGCCGTGGTCGATATCGAGCAGCGTGCCTTGGGCGCCTTCGAACAGCAGGTTCTGACCGGCATTGTTCGCGTCGTACAGGCGGCGCGACACATCGGCCACCATCGGCTTCAGGCGATCGGCATAGCCGAGCATCGTGTCGAGCGTGGCCTGGAAGTCGACGGCCGCGCCGCCCAGGTACTGCGTCAGCACGAAGTTGTGGAAATCGAGGTTCTCGCGCAGGCGGTCGGCGAAGGTCTTCGCGTCGAACAGGTCCTGCACGCGCAGCGCGCGGCGGCCGACCTTGTCTTCGTACGCGGGGCCGATGCCGCGGCCCGTCGTACCGATCTTGCCCGCGCCCTTGCGCGCCTCGCGCGCCTGGTCGATCGCGATGTGGTACGGCAGGATCAGCGTCGTGGCTTCGGAGATGAACAGGCGGTCGCGCACGTTCACGCCGGCTTCTTCGAGCTCGCCGATTTCCTTGAACAGTGCCTCGGGGGACAGGACGACGCCGTTGCCGATGTAGCAGGCGACGCCTTCACGCATGATGCCCGACGGAATGAGGCGCAAGATGGTTTTCTTGCCGCCGATGATGAGGGTGTGGCCGGCGTTGTGACCGCCCTGGAAACGCACGACGCCCTGAGCGTGGTCCGTCAGCCAGTCGACGATCTTGCCCTTGCCTTCATCACCCCATTGCGTTCCCACGACGACGACATTGCGCCCGGGAGTCACGTTCACTGCGCTGGCAGACATGTTGATTCGTTAGCTGGTTAAAAACGTATTCTACCTAGGTTCGCGGGCGATTCCGAATTTTTCCGTTTCGCTTCAACGATATGCACGCCGAACGACGGCCCGCGAACACCTGATTAACGGGGTTCGACCACCCAGGCGCCGTTACGCTCGACGAGCGAACGGTCGCACGCGAACTCGTCGAGCACGTGGTCGTGCCCCGGCAACGCCTGGATCACGACCTCGCCCGCATCGCGCAGCGCCGCGACGGCAGCGCTCAGCGCATCGTCCTGCGCCCACGGCGCCAGAATCGCGGCGCCGCGCGCCTCGACCGGCGAAATCCGCGCGAGCTCGCGCAGATCGAGCGAGAAACCCGTTGCCGGACGTGCGCGACCGTAGGCCTGGCCGACGTGGTCGTAGCGGCCGCCGCGCGCGATCGCGTTCGGCACGCCGTCGATGTACGCCGTGAACATCGCGCCGCTGTGGTACGCGTAGCCGCGCAGGTCGGCGAGATCAATCGCGACTTCCGCGCCCTTCGCCTGCGCCGCGAGCTGCGCGAGATCGTCGAGCGCGCGCGTGATTTCCGGCAGCACCGGCAGGCGTGCGCGCGCCTCGTCGAGCACGCTGGCGTCGCCGTACAGCTGCGGCAGCGCGCGCAGCGCCGCCCGCGTGTCGGCGCCGAGGTCGTCGGTCAGTTCGTTCAGCAGCGGCACGTCCTTGCCCGACAGCGCGTCGTACAGCGCTTCGCCGCGCTCCGCCGCCTGCGCGTCGCGCGCGAGCAGCGCCGCGAGCACGCCCGCGTGGCACAGATCGAGACGAATCCGCGACAGCCCCGCGAGATGCAGCGCGTCGAGCATCAGCTGCTGGATCTCGAGATCGGCTTCCAGCCCCGCGTGACCGTAAATTTCGGCACCGATCTGGATCTGTTCGCGCGTTGCGTGCAGCCCGCGCGGACGCGTATGCATCACGTGCCCCGCGTAGCAGAGGCGCGTCACGCCCTGACGGTTCAGCAGGTGCGCGTCGATGCGGGCGACCTGCGGCGTGATGTCCGCGCGCAGGCCGAGCGTGCGGCCCGACAACTGGTCGACCAGCTTGAAGGTGCGCAGGCGCAGGTCGGCGCCGCCGCTCGTCAGCAGCGACTCGAGATATTCGAGCAGCGGCGGCATCACCATCTCATAGCCGTACGAACGGAAGCGGTCGAGCAGCCTGCGGCGCAGCTCCTCGATCTTGCGCGCTTCCGACGGCAGCACGTCGGCGATATTCTCGGGAAGTAACCAGGTCGACATCGGTACGGTCCTACGACGGGAAACAGGGCGCGACACGCGCGCCGCGAAATGAAACGGAAATCGGAATCGGGCGGAACGAACGGCGGGTGCGCCGTCCGATCAGGTGGCGAGCAGCAGCAGGACGAGCCCGAGCGCCATCACGATGAGCCCGCCGATCCGGATATGATGCGGCGGCCGCTCCGCTATTCTACGAAACGTGTCGCGCCAGGCGACGGGAAACACGAAGGGGAACGCCCCCTCGATGATCAGCATCAGTGCAACCGCGAGCAACAACGAGCCAGCCAGATCCATGCGAGCGACGGCGCCGCTCGTCGCGGCGCCCCAAGGTCAGTGTTTGCGGGGAGCGGGAGCCGCCGGTGCGGCACCGCCCGTCGGGCTGCGCATGAATCGGAAAAACTCGCTGTCGGGATCGACGACGATGATGTCGTTGCGCTTGAACGTATTCCGGTACGCCTGCAGGCTCGCGTAGAACTGGTAGAACTGCGGATCGCGGCCGAATGCGTCGGCGGCGATCGACGCGGCTTTCGCATCGCCCTCGCCCTTGATCGTCTGCGCGGACTTGTACGCATTCGCGAGCACCGCCTGCTGTTCGCGCTCCGCATCGGCCTTGATCTGCTCGACGTCGGCCGCGCCTTCGGCCCGCACCTTCGCCGCCTGGTCGCGCAACGCGGCAATCATCCGCTGATACACGGCGTCGGCCTGTGCAGCCGGCAGATCGACACGCGTCAGCTGCACGTCGACCACGTCGACGCCGAAACCCGACGCCTGCGCGCGCACCGCATCGCGGGCCGCATTCGCGATCTCGCGCTGCCCGCCGAGCGCATCGTCGAGCGCGTGCTTGCCGAACGCGTCGCCGAGTGCGCCCTTCAGCGCGCCGGCCAGCCGATCGGCCGCGGCAGCGGGGTCGCCGCCCGTCGCCGTGAAGTACTTCATCGGATCGCTGATCCGGTACTTGACCGCATACGCGACGAGCAGATCGTGCTTGTCTTCGGTCGCCACCTGCAGCGGGTCCGGTGACTCGAGCGATTGCAGGCGCGTATCGATCAGCGTCGCCGTCTGCAGCGGCGGCGGCAGCTTGAAATGCACGCCGGGACCGGCGAGCTCGGGCTGCGCGCCGTCGCGGCCGGACAGCACGGCCGTATGGCGCGGATCGACGGTCAGCACGGTCGACGACGCCGCGAACGCGGCGATCACGATTGCGACGACGAGCGCAATGATTCGGTTCATGTTCTGCGCTCCCCGTTACTTCGTATCGTCTTCGCGCGAGCGGCTGCGGAATGCTTCGCGCGATCGCAGCACGTCGCTGCCCGGTGCGGGCGCCGCGGCGGCCGACGCCGCGCTCGCGGGCACGCTCGCCGCGGCAGCAGCCGGCGCCGACGCCGCGTCGGGCGCGGACGCGCCGGCCGGCGCCGCATTGGTCGCATTCGCCGCGTTTGCCGAATTCGCGGCGTTTTGCCGCCCCTGCTCGACGAGCTTGTCGAGCGGCAGGTACACGACGCTGTTGCCGCCCTTGTTGCCGACAAACACCTTCGTCGCGTTCGAATAGATTTCCTGCATCGTTTCGAGGTACATCCGCTCGCGGATCACTGCAGGCGCCTTCGAATACTGCGCATAGACCTGCTTGAAGCGCTCGGCGTCGCCTTCGGCTTCCGTGACCACGCGCTCGGCATACGCGTTCGCTTCGTCGGCGAGCTTCGCGGCGTCGCCCTGCGCCTTCGGCAGCAGGTCGTTCGCATAGGCCTGCGCGGCGCGCTTCGCGGCCTCGCGCTCGTCGCGCGCCTTCGCGACTTCGGCGTACGCGGCCTGGGTCTGCTCGGGCGCCGACACGCTCTGCATCGTGACGGCCGTGACCTCGAGCCCGGACTGGTAGCGATCGAGATCGCGCTGGATCGCGGCGGACAACTGCTCGCGCAGTGCGTCGCGGTCCTGGTTCAGCAGGTCGGCCGCGCTGCGCGTGCCGACGATCGCGCGCACCGCGGCCTGGGCGGCCTGCGACACGCTGCGCTCGGGATCGGCGCTGCGGAACAGGTAATCGGTGGCGGAACGGATCCGGTACTGGACGACGAAACGCACGTCGACGATGTCGGCGTCGCGCGTGAGCATCGCTGCTTCCTTCACGTTCGCGAGACGCACGACGTTGTTGCGGCCGATCTCGATCGAACGGACCTGCGACGTGTCGACGATCTCGTGCGACGCGAACGGATACGGCGCGCGCCAGTGAACGCCCTGGCCGACCGTGCCCGACAGCTTGCCGAACTGCAGCACGACGCCCGTCTGGCCCTCCTGCACGACGAACAGTCCGCTGCCCGCGTAGACCGCGATCAGCACGCCGATCACGATGCCGACGCCGACCCGCGCGGCCCGGCCGTTGTCGGGCCGGAAGCCGTTGCCGCCCTTGCCGCCGAACAGGCCGCTCAGGCGCCGGTTGAAGTTGCGCCACATCTCGTCGAGATCGGGCGGACCGTCACCGTCGCCGCCGGGCGGACGCTTCGATTCGTTCGCACGCGGACGAGATCCATCGTTGCCCTTGCCGTCACCACGCCCCCAGCGGGGATCGTTGATCGACAGCAAGGCGCGCATCCGCCGCCAGGTACTCCGCTCGTTGTATTCGTTCACCAGAGTTTGTTCACCAGATTGGACGCCGGCGAACCGGCCGGGACCGGTTAGCGCCCGTGTTCGGAAATCGTGTGGTCTTCGTGCGGTTCTGCGGGTGCGCCGTCGAGCGCGTCGTCGGGTAACGTCGCGCCGGAAAGGTGTTCCGCGGAGGCGATTTCGGCGATGGCGGCACGCAACGTGTCGAGACCCTGACCGGTGCGCGCGCTCAAAAAGACGCGCGAAATATTACCATACTCGTCCCGCTCGACCGCGTCGCCGCGGGCCGCCAGCTCTGGCACGGCGTCGATCTTGTTGAACACCAGCACCTGCCGGATCGTGTCCGCGCCGATCTCGTGCAACACACCGTTGACCTGCTCGATCTGCTCGAGCCGCACCGCGCTCGACGCATCGACCACGTGCAGCAGCAGATCCGCGTGGATGGTTTCCTCGAGGGTCGCGCGAAACGCCGCAACCAGCTGGTGAGGCAGTTCGCGGATGAACCCGACCGTGTCGGACACCACGATCTGGCCGGCTTCGTCGCCGAGATACACGCGCCGCGACGTCGTATCGAGCGTCGCGAACAGCTGGTCGGCCGCATACGCCTGCGCTTTCGTCAGCGCATTGAACAGCGTCGACTTCCCCGCGTTCGTATAGCCGACCAGCGACACCGACATCGTGCCGCTGCGCGCGCGCTGACGGCGCTGCGTGCTGTGCTGCCGGCGCAGCCGGTCGAGCCGCGACTTCAGCATCTTGATGCGCTCGCCGATCAATCGGCGGTCGGTTTCGAGCTGCGTTTCGCCGGGGCCGCGCAGGCCGATACCGCCCTTTTGCCGCTCGAGGTGGGTCCACGCGCGGATCAGCCGGGTCGACAGGTATTGCAGTTGCGCGAGCTCGACCTGCAGCTTGCCTTCGTGACTGCGGGCGCGCTGAGCGAAGATGTCGAGGATGAGGCTCGTGCGATCGACCACGCGTCTGTTAAGCGCCTGCTCCAGATTGCGTTGCTGGGCCGGCGCCAATGCGTGGTTGAAGATGACGATTTCGACGTTGTGCGAGTCGCAGGCGAGCCGCAATTCATCGGCTTTGCCGCTGCCGATGAACATCTTGGCATCGGGACTGGCGCGACGGCCCGTGAGGGTGACGGCGGGACGGGCCCCCGCACTGGAGGCAAGAAGGCTGAGTTCTTCGAGACTGGCTTCGAAATCGGTCTTGCCGAAATCGATGCCGACGAGCGCTGCGTTGATCAAATTATCAGGTGTCAAGATAAGGCGGCTGGCATCGGTCGCTCGCGGCGACCGGCTGCCGGCCGCTGCGATGGGTTAGGACGAGGCTTCCGCGTCCGGGTGGAAATTCACCGGGCGCGCCGGCACGACCGTCGAGATGGCGTGCTTGTAAACCATCTGGGTCACCGTATTACGGAGCAACACGACGTACTGGTCGAACGATTCAATGTTCCCTTGCAGCTTGATGCCGTTGACGAGATAGATCGAAACGGGAACGTGCTCTTTGCGCAGTGCGTTCAAAAACGGGTCTTGTAACAATTGCCCTTTGTTGCTCATGGCGTACTCCATCTTTTTTTGCAGGTTGATCTGGATTGGCGACGAAGAAAAAGAGATCCGGCGCCAATCGCTACACTATAGCTGATTTTGCCTGCCCCGCCCGGGCATAGGCCATGCGGCCTATCCGTTGTGGGACGCGCGTGGCAGACGTGCTCAGCCCTTGTCCGCGTACGGATTGTTCGACGAACGGAACTCTATGCGCAATGGAGTCCCGGTCAGCGAGAAAGTTTCGCGGAAGCGGTTTTCGAGGTAGCGCTTGTAAGTCTCGGTCACCGCGTCGAGCGCATTGCCGTGGATCACGATCAGCGGCGGGTTCTGGCCGCCCTGGTGCGCGTAGCGCAGCTTCGGGCGCACCGGGCCGCGACGGCGCGGCTGCTGGAACTCGACGGCCTCGATCAGCGCGCGCGTGAGCTTCGGCGTCGGCAGCTTCGCCATCGCTGCCGCGTACGCGTCGTCGACCGAGCGCATCAGCGCGCCGATGCCCGTCTTCTTCGCGGCCGAAATGTAGTGCGATTTCGCGAAATCGAGGAATTTCAGCTTGCGGGTCAAATCGGCTTTCGCGCGATCGCGCGCATGCTCGTCGAGGCCGTCCCATTTGTTGACGCCGATCACGAGCGCGCGGCCCTGCTCGACGACGAAGCCGGCGATGTGCGCGTCCTGGTCCGAAATGTCCTGCTGCGCATCCAGCAGAAGAATGACGACGTTCGCGTCCGAGATCGATTGCAGCGTCTTCACGACCGAGAACTTCTCGATTGCTTCGAACACCTTGCCGCGGCGCCGCAGGCCCGCGGTGTCGATCAGCGTGTATTTCTTGCCGTTACGCTCGAAGTCGACGTAGATCGAGTCGCGCGTCGTGCCCGGCATGTCGAATGCGATCACGCGGTCCTCGCCGATCAGCGCGTTTACGAGCGTCGACTTGCCGACATTCGGCCTGCCGACGATCGCGATCTTGATGCCGCGCGACGGATCGTCCTCGTCCGCCTCCTCCGGCTGGCCCGCGTACGCGACTTCCAGCGCCTCATTGATCATGTCGGTCACGCCGTCGCCGTGCGCGGCCGAGATCGCGCGCGGGTCTCCGAGCCCGAGCTCGTAGAAGTCCGTCGCGACCGCCGTATACTTCATCCCCTCGGCCTTGTTGACGACCAGGAAGATCGGCCGGCCAGTCTTGCGCAGGTAGTCGGCGATCGATTTGTCCTGCGGCGCGAGCCCGTTGCGGCCGTCGACGATGAACACGACGACGTCCGCTTCCTCGACGGCCTGCCGCGTCTGGCGCGCCATCTGGTGCAGGATGCCGTCCTTCGCGACCGGTTCGAAGCCGCCGGTATCGACGACCAGGTACGGCCGCGCGCCGACCCGCCCCTCGCCGTAATGGCGATCGCGCGTCAGGCCGGGCAAGTCGGCGACCAGCGCATCGCGCGAGCGCGTGAGCCGGTTGAACAGCGTGGATTTCCCCACATTGGGGCGCCCAACGAGGGCAATGACCGGTTTCATCTGTGTTTTCTACGGTGATGCGCAGCAGCGGGAGGCCCGCTGCTGCGGGCGGCTGCGCTGAATGAAAATATCACGATTTCGCGCCGCGCCGGATGCGGGCGCCAGGCGCGCGTCGCGCGCCGTCGTCCTTCGTTGCGAACTGCCTTTCAAATACCGAGCGGCCGGGGACACCGGCCGCCTCATGTCGCACGATCGCGGCGCGCGGGACCTCCGCTCCGCCGCGATCGCGCCTGTTGCGCGCGCGTCAGCGCGGACGGAACCCGTACAGGCCGCCGTCCTTCGTCTGCACGACGAGCGTATTGCCCGCCAGGACCGGCGCCGCGGTGATCGCGCTGCCGTCGGTCTTCATCCGCGCGATGAAGCTGCCGTCCTCGCGCGACAGGAAGTGCACGAAGCCCTGGTAGTCGCCCATCACGACCGCATGGCCGAGCAGGTACGGCACGCCGACGTCGCGGCTCTTCAGCTTGTCGTTCCGCCACAGCTGGTTGCCGCTCGCCGCGTCGTACGCCGTCACGACCGACCAGTCGTCGCCGCCGGCGACGACCGAATCGTCCTGTGCGAGCCCGCTGCGGCTCGAGAACGGCTTTTCCCACAGCGGCCGGCCCGAGTTCGCGTCGAAGCAGCCGAGCTGGCCCTGGAACGTGACCGCGCACGTTTCCGCGCCGACGAGCGTCGGCGGCCCGCTGACGTCGTTGATGCGCTCCACTTCGGTCACACCCTTCGGGAACGACACGGGCGTCTGCCAGAACGGCTCGCCGGTCTGCAGGTTGATCGCGACGAGGCCGCCGCCGGGGAAGCCCGCCAGCACGGCCGCATCGCCGGCGAACGTCATGCCGGCCGACACGCGCAGGTTCAGCGGCACCGCGCGGTTGCGGTAGTTCCACTTCTGCTCGCCGGTCTGCGCGTTGAACGCGATCACCTGGCCGTCGATCGTGCGTACGATCACGAGGCCGTTGCCGACCAGCGGCGGCGAGAAGATCTCGCCCTGCACGCTCGTCTTCCACAGCTGCTTGCCGTCGGGCCCAAGCACGAACACGCCGCCCTTCAGCGCGCCGACCGCGGTCAGGTTGCCGTCGCTGCCGACACCGGCCGACAGGTCCGAACCGACCTTCGTGCGCCACAGCGTCTGGCCCGTCTTCGCGTCGATCTTCTCGACCGAACCGTTCTCGCCCGCCGCGAAAACGGCGTCGCCCACGGCCACCGGCGAGAACAGGTAGCGCCCGCCCTTGCCGACGCTCGCCTTCCAGACCTGTTGCACGTCCATGACGGGCTTGAACTCGGTGAGCGGCGTCGGCACGCGGCGCGCGTCCTTCGACGACGAGCAGGCCGCCAATGCCAGGACAGCCGCCGCGCAGGCTACGGGCACAGCGTAACGTTTCAGCAAATTCATCGGTTAGCGAAGCAAGTTAAGAGGTTGAGGGGGCCGGAATCAGCCGCCGAGCGCGTCGAGCTTGAACTGCACGAGCTGACGCGCGGACTGGTCGTCCTGCGACAGGCTGTCGAGCGCGAGCTTGTACGCGGCGCGCGCATCGTCGGTCTTGCCTTGCGCGGCAAGCAGATCGCCGCGGCGATCGGCCACGAGGCCCTTGAATGCATCGACCGGCGTGCCGGACAGCAGCGCGAGGCCGGCGTCGTACGCCTTCTCGTCGAGCAGCAGCGATGCGAGACGCAGCTTCGCGATCTGCTTGTACTCGTCGTCCTTCGCGTGGTCGACCGCCCATTGCAGCTGCGCCTTCGCGCCGGCGGCGTCGCCGGCCGCGTACAGCGTCTTCGCGGCTGCAAGCGCAGTCATCTGCGCATACGGCGTGCGGCCGAACTTGTCTTCCATGTCGGCGGCCGCGCGGGCCATCGTCGCCTTGTCGTTCGCGGCGGCGGCCTTCTGGACCTGTTCATACAACCCGGAAGCTTCGGCGGCCTGACGGCGCTGCCAGTAATTCCAGCCGTTGAAGCCGGCCGCGACGACGAGCGCCGCGAGTACGATCCACGTGGTCAGGTTGCCCCAGCGGGCCCACCACGCCTTCAGACTTTCAATCGATTCTTGTTCGTCGTGATAACTCATCGGCGAGCGATTCCTTCCTTTTCGGGCTTTTCTTGTCGAGCGAATGCCAGCGCGATCAGTCGTCGCCGTCTTCGGCGGATGCAACCATCGCATTGATTAGGAATTCGGTCAAGCTTTCGACCGGTACGGTCTGCTGAACGTTCTTTTCCCCTTCCTGGCCCGCACCGCGCAGCGCTTTCACGCCCACCGTGCCGTTCGCGACTTCGTCCTCGCCGAAGATCACCGCGAACGCGGCGCCGCTCGCATCGGCCCGCTTCATCTGCGACTTGAAGCTCGCCGGTGCGCCGTCGGCGCTGCAGTGGAAAATCACGTCGAGGCCCGTATCGCGCAGACGCTCGGCCGCGATGAACGCCTGTTCGCGCGCCGCCTCGCCCTGGTGCACCACGTACACGTCGACACCTTCCTGCTCGGGCGCGAGATCCTCTTCCTTCAGCAGTTCGAGAATGCGCTCGATGCCCATCGCCCAGCCGCACGCGGCGGTCGGCTTGCCGCCGAGCTGCTCGATCAGCGGGTCGTAGCGGCCGCCGGCCGCGACCGTGCCCTGCGCGCCGAGCTTGTCGGTCACCCACTCGAACACGGTCAGGTTGTAGTAGTCGAGGCCGCGCACGAGACGCGGATTGATCTTGAACGGAATGTTGTTCGCGAGCAGCAGGCGCTGCAGCCCTTCGAAGTGCGCGCGCGATTCGTCGCCGAGGAAGTCGATCAGCTTCGGCGCGTTCTGCGCGATTTCCTGCAGCGCAGGGTTCTTCGTGTCGAGCACGCGCAGCGGGTTCGTATACAGGCGGCGCTTCGCGTCCTCGTCGAGCACGTCGGCGAACTGCTCGAGGTACTTGATCAGCTCGACGCGGTGCGCGGCGCGCTCTTCGGCGAGGCCGAGCGAGTTGATCTCGAGCTTGATGCCGGTCAGCCCGAGGTCGTCCCACAGGCGCTGGCACATCATGATGATTTCGGCATCCGCGTCCGGGCCCGCGAAGCCGAGCGCCTCGACGCCGACCTGGTGGAACTGGCGGTAGCGGCCGCGCTGCGGACGCTCGTGACGGAACATCGGGCCGATGTACCACAGGCGCTTCGGGCCGTCGTACAGCATGTTGTGCTCGATCGCCGCGCGCACGACGGCCGCGGTGTTCTCCGGACGCATCGTCAGGTTCTCGCCGTTCAGCGCGTCGGTGAAGCTGTACATCTCTTTCTCGACGATGTCCGTGACTTCGCCGATGCCGCGCGTGAACAGCTGCGTGTGTTCGACGATCGGCGTGCGGATGTTCTGGTAGCCGTACGCGCGCAACAGCGATTTCACGGTCGCTTCGAAGAACTCCCACAGGCCGGCATCCTGCGGAAGGATGTCGTTCATGCCCTTGACGCCGGTGAGTTTCTCGATCTTGCGTTTCTGTTCAGTCATCGTGTGTGTGGACGAATTAGTTCAGGGCCGCTGCGCGGCCGTAGTTGCGTGCGACGTAGTCGCTGACGATCTGCTGGAATTCCTCGGCGATCCGCTCGCCGCGCAGCGTCTTGACCTTCTCGCCGTCGATGAAGACGGGCGCGGCCGGGTTCTCGCCCGAACCCGGCAGGCTGATGCCGATGTTCGCGTGCTTCGATTCGCCGGGGCCGTTGACGATGCAGCCCATCACCGCGACGTTCATCTTCTCGACGCCCGGATACTCCTTGCGCCAGACCGGCATCTGCTCGCGCAGGTAGGTCTGGATCTGCATCGCGAGTTCCTGGAACAGCGTGCTCGTCGTGCGGCCGCAGCCCGGGCACGCGATCACCATCGGCGCGAACGAGCGCAGGCCCATCGTCTGCAGGATTTCCTGGCCGACGATCACCTCGCCGGTGCGCGACGCGCCCGGTTCCGGCGTCAGCGAGATGCGGATCGTGTCGCCGATCCCTTCCTGCAGCAGCACGCCGAGCGCGGCAGTCGACGCGACGATGCCCTTCGAGCCCATGCCGGCCTCGGTCAGCCCGAGGTGCAGCGCAAAGCCGCAGCGGCGCGCGAGCTCGCGGTACACGGCGATCAGGTCCTGCACGCCGCTGACCTTGCACGACAGCACGATGCGGTCGCGGCCGAGGCCCAGTTCGACCGCGCGCTCGGCCGAGCCGATCGCCGACTGGATCAGCGCCTCGTACATCACGCTCTGCGCATCCCACGGCTGAGCACGCGCGGCGTTCTCGTCCATCATCCGCGCGAGCAGGTCCTGGTCGAGGCTGCCCCAGTTCACGCCGATCCGCACCGGCTTGTCGTACTTCGCGGCGGCTTCGATCATCTGCGCGAACTGCGTGTCGCGCTTCGCGCCCTGGCCGACGTTGCCCGGGTTGATCCGGTACTTCGACAGCGACTCCGCGCAGCCCGGATAATCGCGCAGCAGCAGGTGGCCGTTGTAGTGGAAATCGCCGACGAGCGGAACGGTCACGCCCATCCGGTCGAGCTGTTCGCGGATCGCCGGCACGGCCGCCGCGGCCTCCGGCGTGTTGACCGTGATGCGCACCAGCTCGGAGCCCGCGTTCGCGAGCTCCTTGATCTGGATCGCCGTGCCGATTGCATCGGCCGTGTCGGTATTCGTCATCGACTGCACGCGCACCGGCGCATCACCGCCGATCGTCACGAGCTGCCCGCCCCAACGAACATCCACCGCATGCGACACGCGACGCGGCCGATGCCCGCCGAACACCGGCTCGGTTGAACAAATCTGACTGCTGCGTGGGGATTGAGCTTCGGATTGCATCGATAGATCCATTTACGCGGAATGCGCCGCGACGCGGCGCATGAATTGAAAAAGCGCCGTGCCCTCGCGGCCCGTCCAGGACGGGCCTTCGCCACGGCGCTTGACGTCAGGGCAACGTGAACCGCGCCACGTTGCCTCGCGCTGCCGAATATTTTGCCGGATCGACGGGTTTTCCGTCGAACGCGACCGTATCGAGGCCGGCCTTGTTGCCGATCGTGACCTTGAACGGCCCGTCGCCCGCGACCTGCTTCGTCTCGCCGGCCCGCACCAGCGCCGAGAACAGCTCCTTGCCGTTCTTGTCGCGCACGCTGAACCAGCAATCCTGCTTGACCTTCAGTTCGATCATCGACTGGCCTGCCGCCACCGCGACGCTCGCGGGCTCGGCCGGCGCGGCCGCGCTCGCTGCCGCCGCGACGGGCTGCGATGCAGCAGGCGCCGCGGCTTCGG
>NZ_CABVPL010000074.1 GCF_902499045.1 Burkholderia latens
AACCGCCCGGTGCGGACCCGCATGCCGGGTGGTGTGGGAGGGGATCGGCCAGACTCTCTGACCGCCCCTATCCCGATCGGTGAGCGGCCCACGCCGGCGTTCCGTCGAGCCGGTCAGGTTCATTCTTCGCCCCGATTGATAACCAGACAACATCAATCGATCCAAAATTCGCACTTATCGTTTCCCCGTCTCCGCGCGAACATTGCCGAAACGACAAATAACGGCTCCCCGCGCATTTCACGATTTCCTGGAGACACCCTGATGCACCCCTCGCCCAGCCTTCCGACCGGACGTTCGAAGGCCGCCGCGGTATTCCGCGTGACGGCCGGCAACTTCCTCGAGCAATTCGACTTCTTCCTGTTCGGCTTCTACGCAACGCAGATCTCGGCCGTGTTCTTCCCCGCCGCGAGCGAGTTCGCGTCGCTGATGATGACCTTCGCCGTGTTCGGCGCCGGCTTCCTGATGCGGCCGCTCGGCGCGATCGTGCTGGGCGCGTACATCGACGACGTCGGCCGCCGAAAGGGCCTGATCGTCACGCTGGCCATCATGGCGAGCGGCACGATCCTGATCGCGTTCGTCCCCGGCTACGCGACGATCGGCCTGCTCGCCCCCGTGCTCGTGCTGATCGGGCGACTGCTGCAAGGCTTCTCGGCCGGCGCTGAGCTCGGCGGCGTGTCGGTCTATCTCGCCGAGATGGCCACGCCGGGCCGCAAGGGCTTCTTCACGAGCTGGCAGTCCGCCAGCCAGCAGGTCGCGATCGTGGTCGCGGCCGGCCTCGGCTTCGCGCTCAATCAATGGCTGAGCGCATCGTCGATCGCCGCGTGGGGGTGGCGCGTGCCGTTCTTCGTCGGCTGCATGATCGTGCCGTTCATCTTCATGCTGCGCCGCAATCTGCAGGAAACGCAGGAATTCCAGGCGCGCCGGCATCGCCCGAGCATGAAGGACGTGTTCGCCACGCTGGCGCGGAACTGGGGCGTCGTGATCGCCGGCATGATGCTGGTCGCGATGACGACCACGAGCTTCTACCTGATCACGGTCTACGCGCCGACCTTCGGCAAGACCGTGCTGCACCTGAGCACCGCCGACAGCCTGCTCGTCACGCTGTGCGTCGGCGTGTCGAACTTCGTGTGGCTGCCGATCGGCGGCGCGCTGTCCGACCGGATCGGCCGCCGGCCGCTGCTCGTCGGAATGACGGTGCTCGCGATCGCGACCGCTTACCCGGCGCTGTCGCTGCTCGCGCACGCGCCGTCGTTCGTGAACATGCTGCTGGTGCTGCTGTGGCTGTCGTTCATGTACGGGATCTACAACGGCGCGATGGTCGTCGCGCTGACGGAAGTGATGCCGGTCGAAGTGCGCGTCGCGGGCTTCTCGCTCGCGTACAGCCTCGCGACGGCCGTGTTCGGCGGCTTCACGCCGGCGATCTCGACCGCGCTGATCCACATGACCGGCGACAAGGCCGCACCTGGCTACTGGATGAGCCTCGCCGCGGTGTGTGCGCTGCTCGCGACGTTCGCGCTCTATCGCCGCCATCCGGCGACGCTGACGCCGGCGCACTGACGCCGTCCGGCCATCGATCCACCCGATTCCGCACGATCACGACCATGAAAATGAAAAACCTGCTGCTGAAACTGTGCGCGACCGCGCTGGTCGCCACCTCCGCCGTCGCCGCGAACGTCCAGGCCGCCGAGTTGCACGTGATGAGCTCGGGCGGCTTCACCGCCGCGTACAAGGTGCTCGGCCCCCGCTTCGCCGCGCAGTCGGGCAACACGCTCGCGACCGCACTCGGCCCGTCGATGGGCAAGTCGCCCGAAGCGATTCCGAACCGGCTCGCGCGCGGCGAACCGGCCGACGCGGTGATCATGGTCGGCTACGCGCTGGACGATCTGATCAAGCAGGGCAAGGTGATTCCCGGCTCGCGCGTCGAGCTGGCCGATTCGCGGATCGGCATGGTCGTGCGCGAAGGCGCGGCGAAACCCGACATCAGCACGGCCGACGGCCTGAAGGAGGTGCTGCTGCACGCGAAGTCGATCGCGTACTCGGACAGCGCGAGCGGCGTCTACATCGAGCGCGAGCTGTTCAAGAAGCTCGGCATCGAGGATCAGGTGAAGTCGAAGGCGAAAATGATTCCGCGGATTCCGGTCGCATCGGTGGTCGCGAACGGCGACTACGAAATCGGCTTCCAGCAGGTGAGCGAACTGCTGCCGGTGAAGGGTGCGACGTACGTCGGCAAGATTCCCGAAGCGCTGCAGTCCGTCACGCGCTTCGCGGCCGGCATCCCCGTCGGCGCGCAGCATCCGGCCGAAGCGAAGGCGCTGCTCGACTATCTGGCGTCGCCGGACGTGCAGCCCGACGTGAAGTCGACCGGGCTGGATTCCGTCGCCGCCCATTGATCACGCGCGACGGGAACGCGGGCGTCAGACCGCGTTCCCGTCGCGCCCGGCGCCGGCCCCCGCATCGCCGGCGCCGTTCGGGCTCACCGGCCCGATCCCGCTCAGCGTCCGTGCGAGCCGCGCACGATCGCACGCCCTCTCCCACACCGACACGAAGATCACCGCGCACGCGTTGCTGATCACGCTCGTCAGCGCACGCGCCTCGGACATGAAGCGGTCGATGCCGACCAGCAGCGCGACGCCGGCCACCGGCAGGTCCGGCATCACCGCGAGCGTCGCGACGAGCGCGACGAGCCCGCTGCCGGACACGCCGGCCGCCCCTTTCGACGTCAGCAGCATCACCGCGAGCATCGCTGCGATCTGCGGCGCGGACAGCGGCACGTCGCACGCCTGCGCGATGAACATCGCGGCGAGCGTCAGATAGATCGCGGTGCCGTCGAGGTTGAACGAGTAGCCGGCCGGCAGCACGAGCCCGACGACGCCCTTGTCGCACCCGAGCGCCTCGAGCTTCACGATCAGGCGCGGCAGCACCGGTTCCGTGGACGACGTCGCAAGCACGATCAGCAATTCCTCGCGGATGTAGCGCAACAGCCGCCACAACGCGAATCCGTGCAAGCGCGCGAGCGGCGCCAGCACCAGCGCGACGAACAGCACGCAGGCCACGTAGAACGACGCGATCAGCCGCGCGAGCGAGCCGACCGAGCCGATGCCGAAGCGGCCCACCGTGAACGCCATCGCGCCGAACGCGCCGAGCGGCGCGAGCCGCATGATCATCGCGAGCACGCGAAAGACGATCTGCGCGACGCCGTCGATCAGCGCAAGCACGGGCCGGCCGGCCTGCGGATACGCGTTCAGCGCAAACCCGAACAGCAGCGACAGCAGCAGCACGGGCAGCACCTCGCCCTTCTGGAACGCGCCGACGATCGTGTCCGGAATCACGTTCAGCGCGAACTCGACGAACCCGTGCGGCTGCGCATGCCGCACATATTGCGCGAGCAGGCTCGCATCGAGATGGCGCACGTCGACGTGCATGCCGGCGCCGGGCCGCAGCACGAACGCGGTGACGAGCCCGAATGCCAGCGCGGCCGCGGTCAGCAGATAGAACAGCACCAGCGCGCGGACGATCGTGCGGCCGATCGCTTTCCCGTTCGCCAGCGACGTGATGCCGGAGACGATCGTGCAGAACACGATCGGCGCGATCATCATCCGCACGAGGCCGACGAATGCATCGCTGAGCGGTTTGAGCGTCGCGCCCACGGACGGCCAGAAGTGGCCGACGCTCACGCCGAGCGCCATCGCGAGCAGCACCTGCACGTAGAGCGAACGCAGCGGTCTTGCGAGCGTCACGATGCGGTCGTCCCCGATGGGCGGGCAGTCATCCGGCTCGTCATCGTCGCGTTCGTCACTTTCGTCATTTCACTGTGGCGCGGCTTGCGGCTGCGCCGCGCTTCGCGTCGACGATCGCCTGGTGAAATGCTTCCGCGGCCGGCGTCAGCGCGCGCCCGCGCCGCTTCACGATCCCCACGCGGCGCTTGACCACCGGCTCGACGAGCGGCACGCTCGTCAGCAGCGGATGATCGTGGCCGGGCATCGCCATCGACGGCACCGCGGCGACGCCGAGGCCCGCTTCCACGAGCCCGAGCATCGTCGTCACGTGGCGCGTCTCGCACACGCTCGGCGTGCGCGGCGCGACGGCCGTCAGCGCCTGGTCGAGCAGCAGGCGGTTGCCGGACGTCTTGTCCACCGACACGTATTCGTACGCGTAAAGCTCGTCCCACGTCACGCGCTTCTTGCGCGCGAGCGGATGATCGCGCCGGCACGCGGCAACGAAGCGCTCCTGCAACAACAGCCTGAAGTCGATCTCGGGCTCCTGGCTGCCCATGAAGCTCACGCCGAAATCGGCCTCGCCGCTGATCACCGCGCTCAGCACCTCGTTCGCGCCCGCGTCGAGCAGCTTCACGCGGATGCGCGGAAAACGGCGGTGATAGCTCGCGATCACGTTCGGCAGGAAGTAGTACGCCACCGACGGCACGCACGCGATCGTCACGTGGCCGAGGCGGCTCGACGACACGTCGCGGATGCCGAGCAGCGCGACGTCGAGATCGTCGAGCAACTGCTCGGCGCTCGGCGCGAACACGCGGCCGACGGTGGTCAGCGTGACGCTGCGCGTGGTGCGCTCGAACAGGCGCACACCGAGCGCTTCCTCCAGCTTGTCGATCCGGCGACTCAACGCGGGCTGCGAGATGCTGATCGACTCGGCGGCCTTGCGGAAGCTGCCGAGCTCCACCACCGCGCGAAACGCCTGCAAGTCGGTCAAATCGAAGTTGATTCCCACGGGGCCGGTCTCCGGTCTTTCAAATGCCCGGTATTGTGCACGATTCGACCCGGCCCACCCAGCCGGGAAGTTACCGGCCCCGCGCGGCGCTACGCGCGATGGCGCAAACGCGCGATCTGCCGGACGCGCCGCCACGCGGCGCGCGCCGCACGACGGAGCCCGCCGCCAGCCGGCTGCGCACCGTTTTACAAGCGCCGTGTAATGCCCGTGCGGGCAGCCTCTGCATCCGCATCATCGCCCGCCGCCGCAGGCCAGCTCCAGATAACGCAGCAGCCGGTGCGGCGTCAGCGGCTTCGCGCAATGCGCGTCGAAGCCCGCTTCCCGCGCCCGCTCGCGGTCGCGCTGCGACGCGAACGCACTGCACGCGATCAGCAGCATGTCGCCGGTGCGCGGATCGCCGCGCAGCCGCGTCGCGAGCTGCAAGCCGTCGAGGCCCGGCATCGCGATGTCGAGCACGATCGCGAACGGCTGCCAGTCGCGCGCGAGATCGCAGACGACGAACGGGTCGTCCGCGACGCGGCACTCGAAGCCGCGCGCCTGGAGCAGCAACTGCAGCGCGTCCGCGGCATCGCGATAGTCGTCGACAACCAGCACGCGGCGCGGCCGTAGCGGCACGCTATCGGGGGCGCGCCACAGCAACACGTCGTCGGCGGCCGGATCGTCGCCGGGATTGGTGTGCATCGTGTTTCTCCTGGTGAAATGGATGCGGCCCCGACGCAAACTGCGCGCCCATATTGACTGCGTCCGGCATGCCGGTTGCTGCATCCGATCGATATCCTCGATAGGAGAGCCGTTGATGCGCGCACTGCCGATGTTCCGGCCCGCCAAGGCCTTCGTTCCGCGTGGCGCCCGCATGCGGACGTGCCGGGCCGCGCGCGCCGCCGCGTACCGGCCGGGGGCATGCGCGGGAGGTTCCGCATGACGCGCCAGACGCACTCACGGCCGTCATCGCCGTCGAGGCCGTCGACGTCCTCGGCCCCTGCGAAGCGGGCAAAGCCGGCGGCGGCCGCAGCCAGGCGCGCCGACGACGACACGCCCGCCACGCTCGACGCATGCCGCCGCTGCTCGCTGTGGGAGCACGCGACGCAGCCCGTCCCCGGCGCAGGGCCGGCCGACGCGCGGATCATGCTGGTCGGCGAGCAGCCAGGCGACCAGGAGGACCGCACGGGCATTCCGTTCGTCGGCGCGGCGGGCCGCATGCTCGATCGCGCGCTCGACGAAGCCGGGATCGATCGCACGCAGGTCTATCTGACCAACGCGGTCAAGCACTTCAAATGGGAGCCGCGCGGCAAGCGCCGGCTGCACAAGACGCCCGCGCAGCGCGAGGTCGCCGCGTGCCGCTACTGGCTGCAACGCGAACTCGACACGATCGAGCCGCGCGTGATCGTCGCGCTCGGCGCGACGGCGCTGCGCGCGGTACTGCAGGACAACGACGCGACGCTGGAGCGCGCGCGCAAGCCGGTGCGCACGCCCGGCGGCAGTGTCGTCGTCGCGACCTATCACCCGTCGTACGTGCTGCGCACGCGCGGCGCCGATTCGCGCGAGCACGCATACCGGACGCTCGTCGACGCGCTGCGCACCGCGTCGCGCCTCGCGCGCGGCGCCGGCGGCGAGCACGGAGACGCCGAATGAGCGGCCTGCGCGACGACGACACGCCGCGCGCCGCCGCTGCGGCCGAATCGGCCGAGAAGCCGTGGTACCGGCGGCTCGGCCCCGGCCTGCTGGCTGGCGCGTCCGATGCCGACCCGAGCAACGTCGCGGTCTATGCGCAGGCCGGCAGCCAGTTCGGTTTCCACATGCTGTGGATGATCGTCGTCACGCTGCCGATGATGGTCGTCGTGCAGCTGGCGTCGGCATTCGTGGCGCGCGGCAATCGCAAAGGCCTCGTCGCGGGGATCCGCGAGCACTTCTCCGACAGGCTCGCGAAGACGCTGGTCGTGATGGTCGTGATCGTCAACGTCGTGAACGTCGGCGCGGATCTCGCCGCGATGGGCGACGCGACCGCGCTCGTCGCCGGCGGCCGCAGCTACTGGTATGCGCCGGTCTACGGAATCGCGTCGCTCGCGCTGCAGGTGCTGATGTCCTACGAGCGCTACGCGCGCTGGCTCAAGTGGATGACGCTCGGCCTGCTCGCGTACGTGATCGAGCTCGCGTTCGTCCACGTCGACTGGGGCAGCCTGCTGCATGCGATCGTGCTGCCGCACATCGCGTTCACGCACGACTATGCGACGACGGCGGTCGCGGTGCTCGGCACGACGCTGAGCCCGTACCTGTTCGTATGGCAGGCCGCGCTCGAGGTCGAGGAAACCCAGGCCGAGCGCCGCAACGGCGACACCGCATGCGCGCCGGGCGCGCGCCGCGACACCGAGCGGCGCATCACGATCGACACGTGGACCGGGATGGTCGTGACCAACGCCGTGTCGTTCTGCATCATGGTGGTCGGCGCGGCCGTGTTCTTCACGCACGGCAAGCACGACATCGGTTCGACCGCGCAGGCCGCCGAAGCGCTGCGCCCGATCGCCGGCGAAGCGGCGTTTCTCGTGTTCGCGTTCGGCATCGTCGGCTGCGGGCTGCTCGCCATTCCGGCGTTCGCCGGCAGCGCCGCCTACGGCTGCGCCGAAGCATGGCGGTTCCGCGAAGGCCTGAACGAGCCGGTACGGCGCGCGCCGGGGTTCTATACGGTGCTCGCGCTGTGCGTGATCGTCGGCATCGCGATCTGCTTCAGCCCGGTCAATCCGATCAAGGCGCTGTACTGGAGTGCCGTGCTCAACGGCGTCGCCGCGGTGCCGATGCTCGTGCTGGTGATGCTGCTGTCGCAGCGCCGTGACGCCGAAGGCCGACCGGGCACCGGTGTCGTGTCGAAGTGCTTCGGATGGCTGGCGGTCGTGCTGATGGCCGCGTCGGTGGTCGTGATGGCGGCGGACCTGCTGACCTGACGCGGGGGCGGCAACTGGTTGCGTACGCAACCACGATGAATACCGCGAGAACGAAAACAGAAAGCCGGGCCGCCGCGCAAGCGGCAAGGCCCGGCCGACGGGCTGCGGCGTGACGGTTACATCACGGTTACATCATCTTGCCGCGTGACTTTTCGGCCCGCGCCGCGTCGGCGGCCGACTCCACCTTCTTCACTTCCTCCGGCGGCGGCAGCACGGCCTTGAAGCCCATCGACTCGATCCACATCTCGCGCGCCCAGCCGCGGGTGTGATACAGGTGATGGTCCTCGTCGGCCTCGACTTCATCATGCGCGGCCTTCAGCGCCTTCGCCGCGTCGCTGTCCGGCAGCTGATCCGCCGCATAGCCGATCAGTTCCCAGTTCAGGTGGTCCTTGGTCTCGGCGAGCACCACGCACTCGGCCGCGACGACCTGCGCGACTGCCGGGTCGGCCTGCTTCTTCGCCTGCTCGATCACCTGGACCAGCGACTGGCCGGTCGCCGCCACCGCGGCGCGCCCCGGCGACTGCGCATTCGGATCGAGGCCAAGCGTCTCGAATACCTTGCGCAGCACCTCCTGGTGATGCATCGTCTCGCGGTGGTACTTCTCCCATTCCTTGTGCAGGTCCTCGTCGGTCGCGCACTGGAGCGCGGCCTCGTAGATCTTCGCGCCGCCAAGCTCGGTCTCGTATGCCTGGCAGAGCAGTTCGAGGATGCCTTCGTGCTTCGATTGCCGTTGGGCCATGACTGCTTCTCCGAAAAAGCGGGCCGCCCGTGCGGCCCTGGGGTTGAACCGGGCGCGCGCTATTGCGCGCCCACCTTGCGTGCGACCGTCTCGGCCATGCTCAGGTGATGCTTGAGCGTCGGCAGCGTGGATTGCGCGAACGCGCGCAGCTGTGCGTCCTTGCCGTCGCGCGCTTCCTCCTCGAACAGCGCGACCGCCTTCTTGTGCGCATCGGGGCCGGCCGCCGCGAGATACGCGGTGTCGAAATCGCGGCCGCTCTTGCCGCGCAGCGCTTCCACGTCGGGATCCGAAATCTGGTCGACCTGCGGCTTCATGCCCTTGCGCGCGGCGATCGCTTTGAGCTTCGCGTTCGCCTTGCCGTGATCGGCCACCATCCGTTTCGCGAATGCCCGCACGTCCGCCGACTGCGCCTGCTTCAACGCGAGCTGGCTCGCCTGCACTTCGGCCTTGCCAGCCATCGCGGCCTTGTCGACGAATTCGGCATCGGTGCCCTGCGGCGCTTTCGCGATGCCCGGATCGCCCGCCGCGCCAGCGCCCGACGACGGATTGATCACGCCGCCCGGCACGTGCGAATTCGATGCGGGCGGCTCGCTCGGCATCTGCGCCCGCGCGAGGCCGGAGACGGCGAACACGCCGGCGGCGAGCGCCGCGATCGTCCAGTTGGGTTGGTTCATGCGCTTTCTCCTTCGGTGGGGGGAGCCGTCAACCGCCGACGATCGAGCCGCCGTTCGGGTGCAACGTCTGTCCGGTCATGTAGCTCGCGCCTTCCGATGCGAGCAGCACGTAGCAGTCGATCAGCTCGTCCGGCTGGCCGGGACGCTTCAGCGGCACGTTCGAGCCGAACTTCGCGACCTGCTCGGGCGTGAAGGTCGACGGGATCAGCGGCGTCCAGATCGGCCCCGGCGCGACGGCGTTCACGCGAATGTCGCGCTCGGCAAGCTCGATCGACAGCGAGCGCGTGAACGCGACGATCGCGCCCTTGGTCGCCGAATAGTCGGGCAGCTTCGGGTTGCCGTGATACGCGGTCACGGACGCGGTGTTGACGATGCGGCCGCCCTGCTTCATGTGCGGCAGCGCGGCCTGCGTGCAGAAGAACATCCCGAAGATGTTCGTCCGGAACGTGCGCTCGAGCTGCTCCTCGGTGACGTCTTCGATACCGGGCTGCGGATGCTGTTCGCCCGCGTTGTTCACGAGCACGTCGAGCCGGCCGAGCCGCTCGACCGTGCGCGCGACCGCGTCGCGCGCCTGCCGGCGATCGCCGACGTCGCACGCGATCGCCTCGCAGCGCCGCCCGGCCTGCTCGATCAGCCGCTTCGTATGCGCGGCATCGTCCGACTCGTTCAGATAGACGATCGCGACGTCCGCGCCTTCCTTCGCGAAGCCGATCGCGACCGCGCGGCCGATCCCGCTGTCGCCGCCCGTCACGAGCGCGACCTTGCCGGCCAGCTTGCCGCTGCCGACGTAATCGGCCGCTTCGTCGCGCGGCTTCGGGTTCATCTCCCGCTCGGTGCCCGGCTGCTGCGTCTGCTGCTGGGGCGGCGGGGTCTTTGCCGTAGTCATCGTTTCCTCCTTGGACGGGTGCGGGAAGGTGAGCGCAAACGGCGTGCCACGCGGTGCGGCGCCCGCGCGCAATCGCGCGCGCCACACGCTGCACGCCGCGTTGCAAGCGCATGCAGAAACGGCATGCTCAGCGCGCGCTGCCCTGCGTGGTACCGTCGGGCCGGCGCACCGGATCGAAGTCGCGCCATTCGCCGTCCTGCCAATCGCCTTCGACGCGCTCGATCGATTGCGCGCCGGTCGCGCGCAGCACGTCTTCGGCGGCGGCGGCGGTCGTCGGCGTCACGCGCGCGGCCAGGATCACGCCAGTTTCGGTCTGCGCGAGCGTGCCCTTGCCTTCGGCCTGCTCGCCGCGCATGCGGCCGAGCGCGCCGCCGAACGCGCCGAGATACGCGCCGGCGAGCGCGCCGGCCGCCGGCACGAACCAGTAGCGCAGGCCCAGCGCATAGATGATCAGTCCGACGACGACACCGATCAGCAGCCCGCGCATCGCGCCGACCATCGCGCCGCGGCCGCCCGGCTTCGCGGCCGTGTCGGCGTACACGTCGCCGCCGATCGGAAAGCGCGCGTGCTGGCCGCCGGGATTCAGGAAGAAGATCGACACGTCGTCCGGGCCGAACGCGCGCTCGTAAAGGTGGCGCGCCCCACCTTCCGCTTCATCGAACGTCGTGAAGCGGCCTGCGACGATCATCGCCATGCTCGTCCTCCTCGTGACGGTGAGTGGCCGCGCACGCAGCGGCGCGCGCGGCGCGATGCGGCGGCGCTCACATCAGCCGCCCGAGCTCCTTCGACACCGACGCCGGCGTCGTGTATTCGCGGTCGGGGATCTGCCGCAGCATGTCGAGCACCTCCTTGTCCGCATGCGAACGTTCGGCGCACTGCACGACGTCCTCCTTGCTCGCCGGATAGTCCATCCCCTTCAGCGCCTTCTGCACGTCGACGGGGCTCGGCGTCTTGCCGTGACCGCCCTGGTGGCCGCCCTTGTCGTGGTCCTGCTGCGTGCGCTCGCCTTCGTGCGCGCGCGAGTGGCTGTGTTCGTGGCCCGTATGTTGTCGGGATGACATGAAAACCTCCTTCGATTGAAAAACGGAAAGGAACACGCTTACGCCGGCTCGCGGCGCGAGCGCGCAAGCGCGGCGAACACCAGCGCCGCCGCGCCCAGCGCGACCGCGCCCGCGACCTTCGGCCGCTGCACCACCGCGTTGTACGCGCACCCGCGCAGCACGGGCCCTTCCATCCCTTCGCGCTCGTGCAGCACATGGCGGGATTCGTACAACGCGTTGTCGTCGCGGGGCCGCGCGGGGCGCACCGTGCGCTGGCCGCGCGAGAACAGCGTGGCCGCGACGCGATCGAACAGGCGCGGCGCGTGATACGCGCTGGCCGACGTCAGCTTCGCGGCGCCGCCGACGAACAGCGTGCGGCGCGGATGCGCGGCCGCGTACAGGATCGCGTCGGCGACGAGCTCGGGGTCGTAGATCGGCGGGGGCAGCTTCGCCTCGACGTTCATGTAGTTCTTCGCGTGCATCACGAACATCGTGTCCATCGCGGCCGGCTTGATCAGCGTGACCGATACCGGCAGATGATCCGACTCCAGCTCGAGCCGCAGCGAATCGGTGAAGCCCTTCACCGCGTGCTTCGACGCGACGTACGCGCTTTGCAGCGGCACCGGCGCGTCGGACACCTCGCTGCCCATGTTGATGATCGCGCCGCCGTGGAAATCGCTCTTGCGCCGGAAATGATCGGACGCGACGAGCGAGCCGTGCACGACGCCCCAGTAGTTGGTGTCGAACAGTCGGCGCTGATCCTCGAGCGGGACCGCGGCCGCCGTGCCGAAGATCGACACGCCGGCGTTGTTGACCCACGTGTCGAAACCGCCGTAGGTCTCGACCGCTTTCGCGGCCGCGCGCTGCAGATCCTCGAGATTGGCGACGTCGCCGGCGACCGGCACCGCCAGCCCGCCGTGCTGACGGATTTCGTCGCACAGCGTGTTCAGCGCGTCCTCGTTGCGCGCGAACAGCACCAGCTTCGCGCCGCGCCGTGCAGCCTTGCGCGCGGTGACGAGGCCGATGCCGCTCGTGGCGCCCGTGATCACGATCGTCTGTTCACCGACCGGTTTGAGCATGCACTTCATCGGGGGACTCCTTTTACGGGGCCGGGATTATTTCGGGCGAATGGTCAGCTGGTCGCGCACGTCCTGCACGCCGTCGATCTTCCGGACCACGCTCACCGCCTGCGTGCGCTGCGCTTCGTCCGGCACGCTGCCGGTGAGCATCACGACGCCGTGGCGCGTCTTCACGTGGATGTCGCCGGCCGACAGGCCGCTCGTGCCGACGAGCTCCGCCTTGGCCTTGGTCGTGATGGTCGCGTCGCGGATCTTCGCGCCGGTGCTCGAATGCGTCGACGACGACATGGATGACGATGACGATGCCGCGCCGTCGTCGCCGGCGGCGAACACGTTCGGCGCGACGACCGCACAGGCGGCGGCCGCGGCGATCGCGATCGCCATGCCGACACGCTTGGCGGGATGACGGCGGAATCGCGGTGCGCGGGCTTGCAGCGGGAATACCTTCATCGTGACCTCCTTCGTGGTGCCGGCAGGGCCGGCGGTATTCGCGGTGGCGCAAACCGCGTGCCGCGCCCGGCGCGCCGCGTACGCATGCGCGGCGGCGATCAGACGCCCTTTCATCCAACGCGTTGTAATTTTTTCGGCGCATGGGAGAGCCGTTTCCCCCGCAAAGGGCCGGGCATGCCGTTTGCCGAACAGGGACGCAACGGGGCCCATCGGCGCGGCCCCGACTTCGGGAGCAACACCATGCAAAGAATCGCGTTGATCAGTGAACATGCGTCGCCGCTGGGGGTGATCGGCGGCGTGGATGCGGGCGGCCAGAACATCTACGTCGCGAACGTCGCGAAGCAACTGGCCGAGCGCGGCCTCGACGTGGACGTCTACACGCGTTGCGACAACCCGCATCTGCCCGAAGTCGTGCAGATCGGCCCGCGCATGCGCGTGATCCACGTGCCGGCCGGGCCGCCCACCGACGTGCCGAAGGAGCGGCTGCTGCCGTACATGGGCGCGTTCGCGGACTACATGATCGCCCGCATGCGGCGCGAACCGGACCCCGTCGACGTGATGCACGCGAATTTCTTCATGTCCGGCGAGGCCGGCTTGCGTGTGAAGAAACGCCTCGGCATCCCGCTCGTCACGACGTTCCATGCGCTCGGGCGCGTGCGGCGGCTGCACCAGGGCGCGGCGGACGGCTTCCCGGACGAGCGCTTCGCGATCGAGGACACGCTCGCGCGCCGCTCGGACCGGCTGATCGCCGAATGCCCGCAGGACGCGCTCGACCTGACCACGCACTACCACGCGGACGCCGCGCGCATCGAGATCGTGCCGTGCGGGTTCGACGCGCGCGAATTCCGGCCGGTGCCGCGCGCGGACGCGCGCGCACGGCTCGGCTGGCCGCAGCACGCATTCATCGTGCTGCAGCTCGGGCGGCTGGTGCCGCGCAAGGGAATCGACAACGTGATCGACGCGGTCGCGCGGATGCCGCGCGACCCGCAGCGGCCGACGCGACTCTACGTCGTCGGCGGCAGCCAGGCGACGCCCGACCCGGCACGCGATCCGGAACTCGCGCGGCTCGCCGCGCTCGCGCACGACACCGGCATCGCGGAGCGCGTGACCTTCGTCGGCCGCCGCGAGCGCGACGCGCTGCACCTGTACTACAGCGCGGCGGACGTGTTCGTGACGACGCCGTGGTACGAGCCGTTCGGAATCACGCCGGTGGAGGCGATGGCATGCGCGGCGCCGGTGATCGGCAGCGACGTCGGCGGGATCCGCACGACCGTCGACGACGGCACGACCGGCTATCTGGTGCCGCCGCGCGACCCGGCCGCGCTCGCCGAGCGGCTGCTGCAACTGCGCGCACGGCCCGAACTATGCGACGCGCTCGGCCGCGCCGGGTACCTCCGCGCGCACCGCTTCTACACGTGGCGCGGCGTGACCGACCGTCTCGTCGACATCTACCGCGACGTCGCGCAGCCGCAGCGCGCCGGCACCGCGGCCAGCCGCCGCACGCCCGTCGCGACGACGCCGGGCGTACTCGCGCACCGCAAGGAGAATGCATGATGAAGGGCTACGATCGCAAACGCGTACTCGTCACCGGCGGCGCCGGGTTTCTCGGCTCGCACCTGTGCGAACGGCTCGTGACGTCCGGCCACGACGTGCTGTGCGTCGACAATTTCTACACGGGAACGAAGGACAACATCGCGCATCTGCTCGATGCGCCGAACTTCGAGCTGATGCGGCACGACGTGACGTTTCCGCTGTACGTCGAGGTCGACGAGATCTACAACCTCGCATGCCCCGCGTCGCCGGTGCACTACCAGCGCGACCCGGTGCAGACGACCAAGACGAGCGTGCACGGCGCGATCAACCTGCTCGGCCTCGCGAAGCGCGTGAAGGCGCGCATCCTGCAGGCATCGACGAGCGAGGTGTACGGCGACCCCGACGTGCATCCGCAGGACGAGCGCTACTGCGGCCGCGTAAACCCCATCGGCGTGCGCGCGTGCTACGACGAAGGCAAGCGCTGCGCGGAAACGCTGTTCATGGACTACCACCGGCAGTATGGCGTCGATGTGCGGATCGCACGGATCTTCAACACGTACGGGCCGCGCATGCATCCCGCCGACGGGCGCGTCGTGTCGAACTTCATCACGCAGGCGCTGGCCGGGGAGCCGCTGACCGTCTACGGCGACGGCAGGCAGACGCGCTCGTTCTGCTATGTGGACGACATGGTCGATGCGCTGATCCGGCTGATGGGCGAGCCGGGCGACGCATGCGAACCGGTGAATCTCGGCAGCGACGACGAGATCGCGATGATCGACGTCGCGCGCGAGGTCGTGAGGATCGTCGGCACGCAGGTTCCGATAGAATTCCGCCCGCTGCCGTCCGACGATCCGCGCCAGCGGCGGCCCGATCTCGAGGCCGCGCAACGGCGCCTCGGCTGGCGCGCGACGACGCCGCTCGCGAGCGGGCTCGCGCACACCGCGCGGTACTTCATCCACCGGCAGGCGGTGCACCACACGCCGGGCGATCTCGTGCGCAGCACGCAGATCGCGTCGCACATGCTCGCGCAGATCAGCACGCAGAACCGGCCGACGACGGCGACGTAACCGCGATCACGCGACGACGGCCGGTGCGCACCGCGCATCGGCCGTCGCGCTTCGTCACGCGCGCGATCTCGTGCCCCCATTCGCACACGCGGACCAGCTTGTGCAGGTAGCCGCAGAAACCCGCGCGTCGAGCACGCGCAAATCGCGCGGCACGACCCCGTTCGCGTCGCCGCGCCGCGGCGCGTCGCGCAGCCGGAAGTCGTCGCCGTCCGGCATCGCGAGATCGGCCAGCACGACGGTCGGCCGGATCGGACCGGAACAGCATGCACACGAGCAGCCCGCTCGCGACCGTCGATGCGATTCCGAACAGGAACTGCGTCACACGCTGCGCCGGCGAGCATCGGATAGGAGAGGACGAGCGGCTAATTCAGGCCGCCGAAGCGGATCGCGAGCGCGACGAGCATCGCCGCGTTCACGTAATTCCCCCCGGCCGTGCAATCCCGATCATCGGACACGCTCACGCCATGAGCGTCGGCGTCCGCGGCGCCGGCTGAACGGGTGGGCACGCCGCATGCTTGCCGATCCCTACCGCCGGCTCGGCCGCTTACGCTCGTCACCACGGAGGTTTTCGACACATGACCGTTCCGACACGCTGGCTCGTCATCTCGCCGCATCTCGACGATGCCGTCCTCAGTTGCGGGCAGGTGCTCGCGCAGGCGCCCGGCTCGGTGGTCGTCACGGTGTTCGCGGGCATTCCGCCGCGCGATACGGCCGCGCCGCCGTGGGATCGCCGCGCGGGCTTTCGCACCGCCGACGAAGCGATGCGCAAGCGCCGCGACGAGGATCGCCGCGCGCTCGAGGCGCTCGATGCGCGCCCGGTCTGGCTCGATTTCCTCGACGATCAGTACGGCACGCGGGCCGCGTCGACCGACATCGCCGCGCATCTGGCCGACACGATCGACGCGCATCCCGACTTCGGCGTGCTCGCGCCGGCCGGCCTGTTTCATCGCGATCATCTGCAGGTGCAGCAAGCCGCGCTGTCGCTGCTGCGCGAACACGCCCGCGTGGGCGGCGCATCGCGCGTGTGGCGCTTCTACGAGGACGTGCCGTATCGGCGCATCGAAGGTCTGATGGCCAAGCGCGTGATCGGCTGGCGCGAGCACGGATGGGTCGCGCATCCGGTCGCCGCGCCGGCCGGCAACCGCACCGGCGGCGCGGCGGCGAAGGCCGCCGCGGTCGACGCGTACGCGAGCCAGATTGCGCTGTTCGAGCCTCATATGCGCGCCGATCTCCGTGAACCCGAAGCGTACTGGCGGCTGGAATGCGGCGGCACATCCGCGTAACCCCGCCGCGCGTGCGCTTGCCGCCGCTCGAAGCGCGCGTGACCGCGGTCGTGCTGACCTTCCGCCGCCCGGCGGAACTGGCACGCACGCTCGCGCGGCTCACCGCTCTGCCCGACCGGCCGGCGATCGTCGTCGTCGACAACGGCGACGACGACGCGACCGCCGCGCTCGTGCGCGAGCGCTTTGCGCATGCGGTGCTCGTGCATGCGCCGCGCAATCTCGGCGCGGCCGGCCGCAATCTCGGCGTGGCCGCCGCACGCACGCCGTACGTCGCGTTCTGCGACGACGACACATGGTGGGCGCCCGGCTCGCTCGCCGCGGCCGCGAATCTGCTCGACGAGCATCCGCACGTCGCGGCCGTCACCGCGCGCGTGCTGGTCGGCCCGGAACAGCGCGAAGACCCGACCTGCCGGTTGATGGCCGAGAGCCCGCTCGACGCGCCCGCCGCGCTGCCGGGGCGCCCGATCCTCGGGCTGCTGGCCGGCGCGACCGCGTTCCGGCGCGACGCGTTCGTGGATGCGGGCGGCTACCATCCGCGCTATTTCCTCGGCGGCGAGGAAGCGCTGCTCGCGCTCGACCTGTATCGCGGGGGCAGATGGCTCGTCTATGCGCCGCATCTGACGGTGCATCATTACCCTTCGACGCAGCGTGACGTGAAGACGCGCGTGAGCGTGTCCACCCGCAACGCGGTATGGACGGCGTGGCTGCGATGGCCGGCCGGCGCCGCGCTCGCGTACACCGTACGCATGCTGCCGCGCCTGCGGCGCGAACGCGGCATCATCCGCGCGTTCGCGGGCCTGCCGTGGATCCTGCGCGAGCGGCGCACGATTCCGCCGCACGTCGAACGCATGCGCCGCCAGCTCGCCGACGACGCGCGGCACCGTGCGGGCGAGCACGCATGAACGCCGCGCGCGGCATCAGGAATCGGGCTTTTCCGCTTCGTCTTCGAGTTGCGCGAGCCGGTTGTAGATCGTTTTCAGGCTGACGTCGAGCACTTCGGCCGCCTGCGCCTTCACGCCGCCGCATTGCGCGATCGTGCCGAGGATCAGCTTGCGGTCGACTTCCTCGAGCGGCGTGCCGAACGGCACCGTCACGCGATCTTCATGCGAGTCGACCATGCTCGACAGTTCGTCCATGATCGGCGGCGGCAGCGTATCGATCACGTCCGCGTCGCTGAAGATGCTCGCGCGCTGCACGAAGTTGCGCAGCTCGCGCACGTTGCCCGGCCACGCATACGTTTTCAGCGCCTCGCGCGCGGCCGGCGAAAAGCGCAGGTTGCGCCCGCTCTCGTCGTTGTAGCGCTGCAGGAACGCGTCGGCGAGCATCGGGATGTCGTCGCCGCGCTCGCGCAGCGACGGCAGCGGAATCGGGAACACGTTGATCCGGTGATAGAGGTCGGGCCGCAGCTTGCCTTCCGCCATCGCGGCTTCCGGGTCGCGGTTGGTCGCGGCGACGATCCGCACGTCGACGTCGATCTCGCGCGTCGAGCCGAGCCGCGTGAGCCTGCCGGTTTCCAGCACGCGCAGCAGCTTGACCTGCGATTCGACCGGCATCTCGGTGATTTCGTCGAGAAACAGCGTGCCGCCGTCCGCGCGTTCGAAAAAGCCCTTGTGCTGCCGCTCGGCGCCGGTGAAGCTGCCGCGGTCGTGACCGAACATCTCGCTCTCGACCAGGTTCGCGGCGATCGCGCCGCAATTCACAGCGAGGAACGGGCCGCGACGGCGCAGGCTCAGGTCGTGCACCGTTTGCGCGGCGAGCTCCTTGCCGGTGCCCGATTCGCCGGTGAGCAGCACCGACGCCTCGGTGCGCGCGACGCGGCCGATCGCATCGTAGACGGCCTGCATCGCGGGCGAACTGCCGAGCATGCGGCCGAAGCGGCCGAGGCGCTGAAGTTCGGAGCGCAGCTCGGCGATTTCCTCGTGCAACGCGGTGGTGCGCGGCACGCGCGCGAAGATGCTGTTCAGCCGCTGCATGTTCAGCGGCTTCACCAGATAGTCGGTCGCGCCGCGCCGCAATGCATCGATCGCGGTTTCGAGGCTTGCGTGACCGGTGGTCAACACCATTTCGCAATGCCCGCGTTTGGGCAATGCGTCGAACAGATCCATCCCGTTGCCGTCCGGCAAAACGAGATCGCACAACACGAGATCCGGAGTATTCGTCGAGACGAGCGTGCGCGCTTCTTCGAGCGTCGCGGCCGTATCGCATGCAAGCTGCTGGGCTTGCGCGAGTGCCGCGAGCATCGCGCGCGTGTCTGCATCGTCTTCGACGATCAGGACGTAAGGCATCGAAGCTCCTTGTGATGCGGCCCGGCGCATCGTTCAACCCAGGGCCGCGACGGGCGTGCGGTGCGGGCGCGACACCTGGCACGGGCGACGCGTCGGCACTGCACACGTATGAGCAGACAAGCTGTCCTGCCATGAAAAACGAGTGCTTAGCAGTATAGAAGAAGCGTGTCGTGCAATCGCGCTCCATCGAATAAATCTATCTGTTTGCGAAGGACGCATTGCGAGATTCAATCTTCTTCGATACGTGTAAACGGTATGCTTGTTAAGCAAAAAACGACGTATATCGCGTCATTTTTTCATCCAGTCTCGACGGTTTCGGTCAAAACTTCCCAACTCGGTCATACCCATGTCGAAATCCGACGATGACGGCACGCGACTGTTCGGCCGCTCGCGAACAATCCAGGATCTGCTGCAAAAGATATCGCGCGTCGCCGCAACGCGCGTGAGTGTGCTGGTGGTCGGCGAAAGCGGCGCCGGCAAGGATATCGTCGCGCGGCTCATTCACGACATGAGCCCGCGCCGGCGCGGCCCCTTCGTTCCGGTCAATTGTGGTGCGATTCCAAAAGACCTCGCGGAATCGCATTTGTTCGGTCATGAAAAAGGCAGCTTTACCGGCGCGGTCGCGCAACATGTCGGCATGTTCGAAGCCGCACGCGGCGGCACGCTGTTTCTCGACGAAATTGCCGAAATGCCGGCGGAACTGCAGGTAAAACTGCTGCGCACGCTCGAGACGAACACGATCATGCGCGTGGGCGGCCACGAAGCGATTCCGCTCGACGTGCGAATCGTCGCGGCCACCCATCACGATCCGGTCGAGGCGGTCCGCAGCGGCCGGCTGCGCGAGGATCTCTTCTACCGGATCGCGACGATCGCGCTCCACGTGCCCGCGCTGCGGCAGCGCGAGGACGACGTGGGCGACATCGCGCTGCAGATCGTCGAACGGCTGAACGCGCGGCATCGCACGCGCAAGCGCCTGTCGATGCAGGCGATGAAGGCGCTGCGCGCATACACGTGGCCCGGCAACGTGCGCGAGCTGCGCAATGCGCTGGAGCGCGCGTTCATTCTCGCGGACGAGCAGATCGAACTGCAGCTGCCCCGCCGCCAGCCGCCGCGCGAGGAAGTGCGCCACAACGCGATGACGCTGCATATCGGCACCACGCTCGCGCATACGCAGCAGCGCTTCATCGTCGCGTCGCTGCGCCATTTCAACGGCGACAAGCCGCGCACCGCGAAGGCGCTCGGCATCAGCCTGAAGACGCTGTACAACCGGCTCGCGCTGCTGCCCGAGCACGAGCGCAACGCGACGAGCGCGCCGGCCGCAACCGGGTCGGGCAACGGCGGCGCGGGCGGCGCAACGGGCACGGCCGGCAGCGCGAGCGCAACCACGCCGCCTGGCGCGCCAAGCCAGTGAGCACGCGCGTGGCCGCTCACGCGGCCACGCGCGTTACGACGTCATGTCGCGCAATGCGCTGTCCCAATCCCGCGCGAACCTGTCGATCGCGAACCGCTCGCATGCGTCGCGTTTCGCGGCCGCGCCCCACTCGCGCGCGAGTTCCGGCTCGCGGATCAGCATCCGCATCGCATCGATCAGCACCGCGGGCCGCGTGTCCGCGACGCCGTTGTGACCGCTGCGCACGAGCTGCGCCATCTCGGTCGTTGCGAGCGCAACGATCGGCATGCCGATCATCATCGCCTCGATCACTGCGAGCCCGAGGCTCGTATAGCGGATCGGATTGAAGAAGAACCGGTAGTGCGCGAGGAACTGCGGCAGCGCCGGGTTCGGCACCTCGCCGATCCCGCCCAGTTCGGCCGAGCCCATTCCGACCAGGTCCAGCGGCACGCTGCGACGCACGTCCTCGAACAGGTCCGCGCCGAGCCGCCGGCCGCGCCGCGCGAGGTTGTTCACGACCGTCACGCCTTTCGGCAGCGTGCCGTGATATTCGACGTCGCCCGGCACGAGCACGCCGTGCTCGATCACGCGCGTCGGCGTGACGCCGTTGTCCCACATCAGCGCGTTGAACGGCGTCACATGCACGAGCAATGCGTTCGGATCCTGCACCGGATGCAGCGTGTCGGTCGGATGCTCGCGCGGCGGATCGTGTTCGAGGAACAGCGTCGGCAACGCGCGCTGCGCCTCGCTCAGCAGGCGCACGCGATCGTGCTCGTAGTGACTGTGATGCTGGTACAGCACGCAGTCGAATTCGGTGTCGCGCACGCATTCGGCCGGCACCTCGATCACGTTGTCGCCCCACGGCAGGTGCCCGACGCGCCCCGCATAGCCGGGCGGATGCTTGGCTTTCGTCACGATGTAGAAATCGTGCGGCGCCTGCGACAGGTAGTACAGATAGTTGCCATGCACGTGCCAGGTGAGCACGCGCAACCGCTTACGTGACATGACGTCTCTCCTCCGCGAGCAGCTCGCCTGCCCGATCGATCACGTCGCCGACACCGATCGCCGTCGCGCACTCGTGTCCGTACGGGCACGCGTCGAACATGCACGGCCGGCAGGCCGGGTAGCTCGCCAGCACGCGATGGCGTTCGGCGTCGAGCGGCGCCCAGCGGGCCGTGTCGCTGCCGCACGCGACGACGATGCTCGGCGTACCGAGCGCCGCCGCGACGTGCGACACGCCCGTGTCGTTGCACAACAGCAGCCGCGCGCGGCCGATCAGCGCGGCGAGCGCGCCGAGCGGCGTGCGGCCGCACAGATTCACGCACGGCCGCCCGAGATGCTCGGCGAATGCGTTGGCGAGCGCGAGTTCTCCGCGCGTGCCGGTGAGCACGATCTGCCAGCCGTCGTCCGCGAGCTGCCGCGCGGCGCTCGCGAAGCGCTCGACCGGCCAGCGCCGCGACGCCATGCGCGCACCGGGATGGACGACCACGTAGCGGCCGGCCTCGAGCGCGTGCTCGTCGCAGAGCACGTGCCACAGCGCGTAATCGAGGCCGCCGAGCGGGAATTCGAGGTAATCGCCCCAGTCCGGGTAGCCGAGCTTGCGCGTGAGCGACAGATAGCGCGTGACTTCGGGCTCGGTGTCGCGCCACACGACCGAGCAGTCGAGCGCGGCCGTGCCGCCGTCGGGCGGCACGAAGCCGGCCGTGCGGGTCGCGCCGAGCGATGCGACGATCGCGTTGGTGTGCGCGCCGCTGCCGTGCAGCTGGATCGCGAGATCGAAGTCGCGCGCGCGGCATTCGGCGATGAACGCCTCGCGCGCGGCCGGATCGGCGTCCGGTTGCTCGCCGAGGCCCGGCGCGCCGGGAAACGCGATGAAGTTGTCGATGTAGTCCGAGAAGCGCGACGCGAATTCGCGCGCCCACGGCAAGCCGATCAGCGTGATACGCGCGTCGGGCTCGCCGCGCCGCAGTGCGCGCAGCGCGGGCACCGCGCACAGCATGTCGCCGAGCTGCAGCGCGCGAAAGACCGCGATGCGCTTCGGGCCGGATGATGGAGCCGAGTCGAGCATCATAGGAAGAACACCCGGAAGTGAAGCGCGCCACGCACGCGCCAGTACAGCGAGACGGGCGGAATCGCGATCGACGTGACGATCATCTCGGCGACGTGCGACGGCGTGAGTCGCGTGCCGCGCAGCCGCTTCACGCAGAACGCCGCGGTGATCACGGCCCATGCCGCCGTGCACGCGATGCCCGGCTCGCGCAAGCCGGCCGCGAAGCAGCCGAGCGCGCCGAGCGCGAACAGCACGGCCGCGTAGTAGTTCCATGGCGGCGTCGGCCGGATATGACGCCGGTAGGTCGCGCGATGCTTCTTGTACAGCAGCGCGTCGAAATACACCTTCGATTGCGCGCCGATGCTCGAGCCCCAGCGCGCGGGCCGCACCGGATGAACGATCCGCGCGGTGTCGACCTCGACGATCGGCCCCGCATGCTCGCGCAGCGCGAACATCAGGTCCGCGTCCTCGCGCCACGCGCGCGTGAAGCGCTCGTCGAAACCGCCGACGCGCTCGAGCGCGGTGCGCCGCACGAAGCAGTTCGCGGTCGCGAACTCCGCATGCGCGAGACCGGCCGCGTCGCGCTCGTAGTCGGTCGGGCGCGGCCGCAGCGGCACGTCGATGCGCCCCGCGGCGGCCGCCGCCGCCGGCTCGGCCAGCAGCGCGGCCGCGCCGTGCTTCAGCCAGGTCGGGTCGGGGATCGTGTCGTCGTCGGTGAATGCGATCAGCGCGCCGCGCGCGCTTCGCCAGCCGACGTTGCGCGCGCCGGCCGGCCCCTGCGTATCGGGCGCGGTCATGTAGCGGATTGCGGGCACGTCGGTCACGCGCGCACGACATGCATCGACGACCGGCCGCGCGCTGCCGGCCGGGTCGTCGTCCACGACGACGATCTCGTACGTCGTCGGATCGAACACCTGCACGCACAGCGCGTCGAGGCAGCGTTCGAGCAGGTCGGGCCGCCGGTAGGTCGGCACGACGACCGACACCACCGGCGGCAGTTGCGTGTCACGCATGTTCATGTCGCGGCTTCTCCAGCAGGAACGAACCGATCACGAGCGCATCGAGCGGCGACGTCCAGAAGCATTCGATCGCGTCGCGCGGCGAACAGACGATCGGCTCGCCGCGCGTGTTGAACGACGTGTTCACGAGCACCGGCACGCCGGTCAGCGCGTCGAACTCGGACAGCAGCGCATGCAGCAGCGGGTGCTGGTCCTCGTCGACCGTCTGCACGCGCGCGGTGCCGTCGATGTGACGCACCGCGGGAATCGTCGCTTCGGCCCCCGGCGCGACGTCGTACACGAACAGCATGAACGGCGCGCGCAACGGCGTGTGCTTGCCGCCGTTGAACCAGTGGTGGGCCTTGCTTTCGAGCACCACTGGCGCGACCGGCCGGAAGTCCTCGCGATCCTTGATCCGGTTCAGCTTGTGCTGCATCTCGGGATCGGTCGGCGACGCGAGAATCGAGCGCGCGCCGAGCGCACGCGGCCCGAACTCCATGCGGCCCTGGAACCAGCCGATCACGCGGTTCGCGGCGAGCAGCTCGGCCGTCTGCGCGGCGACGTCCTCGAGCCGCCGGTACGGCAGCTGCGCTTCCTTCAGGAACGCTTCGATCGCCTCGTCGCTGTACGACGGCCCCAGATACGCATGGTCCATCCGCCAGTCGCCGCGCATCCCGCGCATCCGGAAGTCCGTCCACAGCGCGGCGCCGAGCGCGGTGCCCGCATCGCCCGCGGCCGGCTGCACCCACACGTCGTCGAACGGGCCGCGATCGCGGATCTTCGCGTTCATCACGCAGTTCAGCGCGACGCCGCCCGCCATCGCGAGCTGCTTCTCGCCGCTCTCGGCCGCGAGCCAGCCGACCGCCTGCAGCGTCGTGTCCTCGAGCACCAGCTGCAGCGCGTGCGCGATGTCGCAGTGATGCGGCTCGATCGGGCCGCCGCGCTCGCGCGCCGGACCGAACAGCGCGACGAGATCGCCGTCGCTGATTTCGTAGCGGCCTTCGCCGCCGTAGCGCACCAGCTTGCGCATTTCGTCGGCGAACACCGGCTTGCCGTACGACGCGAGCGCCATCACCTTGTACTCGTCGGACGAATGAAGGAACCCGAGGTAGCTCGTCACGCGCTCGTACAGCAGGCCGAGCGAATGCGGCATGTTGACCTGGCCGAGCCGCCGGTACGACTGCCCGTCGAACACGCCGTAGCTCGTCGTCGCGCGTTCGCCGCGGCCGTCCATCGTCATCACCGCGCAGCGTTCGTACGGCGCCGCGAGAAACGCGCTCGCCTCGTGCGCGAGATGGTGCTCGATGAAGTGCCAGCGGAACGGCCCGTCGTACGCGACGCCGCGAAAGCGCCGCTGCAAATGGTGCGGCACGCCGCCCGCGAGCTGGCGCGGCGCGTTCACGATCGACGAAAGAAACAGCGGATGCCAAGGCGACTCACCGTCGGCGCGCGGCGCGTGCGCGGACGGCGCGAGCGGCAGCGTCAGCTCGCGCGTGTCGCCGTGACGATCGAGTTCGAGCCATGGGTCGTACGAATACGCGACGTGATCGACGTCCGCGAGCACGATGCCCGCTTCGGCGAGGCAGTAGTCGATCGCGTGAAACGGCAGCTCCCACGTCGAAAACGGCACCGGCCGCTTCGCATGCTTCACGTGCGTGAAGCGTTCGTCCTCCGCCGCCGCGATCACGACGCCGTCGCGCACGAGACATGCGGCGCTGTCGTGGAACGCGGCGTTGATACCCAGCGTATAAATCGGTTCGGCCATGCGTCAGCTCCTGGTGGTGACGTGCGCGAAGGGAATCACGTTCGACGCGTTCGCCGCGGCCGGCTCGTCGTCATGCGCGGCGGCGCGTGCAGCCGCGCGCAGCGCATGGCGTTCGCTGCCGCGCAGCAGCGCGTGCGTGGCCGCGACGACGTCGTCCACGCCCACGCCGAGCAGACACGGATGGCCCGGCTGGTTGCAGACGCTGCGGTAGCAGTTGCGGCACGGCACGTCGACGTTCAACGCGCGATGCGGCACACGCCACGGCGTGTGCTGCGGGTTGGTCAGTGCGTACAGGTCGACGACCGGCGTGCCGAGCGCGGCCGCGAGATGCACGGGGCCGCTGTTGTTCGACAGCAGCAGGTCGGCCGTCTCGATCAGCGCGCCCAGTTCGCCGAGCGGCAGCTCGCCGGCAAGCGGCACCGCGCGCGGCCCGGCGCGTTCGCACACCGCATCGACGAGCGCGCGTTCGCCGGCGCTGCCGGTCACGGCGATGCCGTCGAACAGCGGCGCGAGCCGTGCCGCCGCGTCGCCGAAGCGTTCGGCCGGCCAGCGCC
>NZ_CABVPL010000075.1 GCF_902499045.1 Burkholderia latens
CGCCGATCCTCGCGCCTTCCGCGGTGCCGCTCGCCGTGCCGGCACCGGGCGCCGTCGTGGACGCAGCCGCGGTCACGGATCCCGCGCCGGCATTCGCGCCGCCGCCGGCCAGCGAACCGTCTGCATCGCGCGCCGACGTTTGACGCCGGCGCGGCTGGCCGCGGTCAGCCGCGCTCAACCGCCCGCGTGCCGCGGTAGTGGGACCAGCCGGCGAGCGCGGTGAAGACGAGGCCGGCCGCGCACATGCCGATCCAGCCGAATGCATGCCAAGCGGCGACGCCGGCCGACGACCCGAGCGCGCCGCCGATGAAGTAGCACACCATGTACACGGTGTTCACGCGGCTGCGCGCCTCGGGCTTCAGCGCGTAGATGCGCGACTGGTTCGAGATCTGTGCGGCCTGCACACCGACATCCAGCACGATCACGCCGATCACGAGCCCGACGAGGCTCGTCCCCGACAGCGCGAAGATCACGAACGACGCCGCAAGCAGCGCGATCGCGAGCGAGATGATCGCGCGCGGGCCGCGCTTGTCCGCGAAACGGCCGGCGTACGGTGCGGCCAGCGCGCCGGCCGCGCCGACGATGCCGAAAAGCCCCGCGGCCTGCGGGCCGAGATGGAACGGCGCGCCGGCCAGCAGCAGCGTGAGCACCGGCCAGAACGCGCTGAACGCCGCGAACAGCGCGGCGCCCGTCAACGACGCCTCGCGCAGCCCGCGCAGTTCCACCGCCAGATGCCACATCGAGCCGAGCAGCTTGCCGTACGGCAGCGTCGACGTCGGCGTGCTGCGCGGCAGGCGCAGCACGATGACCGCGGCCAGCGCGACGAGCGCCGCCACGGACGCGCCGAACACCGCGCGCCAGCCGAAATATTCGGCGACGAAGCCGGCCGCGGTGCGCGCCAGCAGGATCCCGAGCAGCAGGCCGCTCATCACGGTACCGACTGCATGGCCGCGCTCGGCCGGGGGCGCGATCTCGGCCGCGAACGGCACGGCCTGCTGCGCGATCGTCGCGAGTACGCCGATCGCGAGGCTCGCGACGGCGAGCACCGCGAGCGACGGCGCGGTCGCGGCGGCGATCAGCGCGATCGACAGGCCCGCGATCTGCAGCAGGATCAGCCCGCGGCGATCGAAGCGGTCGCCGAGCGGCGCGAGCAGGAACATTCCGGCCGCGTAGCCGAGCTGCGTCGCGGTCGGCACCGCGCCGATCCACGATGCGCGGTCGGGAAATGTCGAGCGGAAGCTGTCGAGCAACGGCTGGTTGTAGTAGATGTTCGCGACCGACACACCCGCTATCGTCGCGAGCAGCAACAGCAGGCTGCGCGAGTAGTGGGGCGAGACAGCGTCGGTCGGACGGTCGGTGGAGGCGGAGGACATGGCTGCGACGGAACGGAGTTGGGCGGCGCGGGGGCGGGCGCGCGACTGCGGTTGCGCTGGGCGGCCGGGGCGCCGGTCGAGGCTGCCGATCATACCGGAGCAGCGGGAATCGTGTCGGGCAGGCAGCCGGACCGGCGGACGCTTGGAGCCCGAAAGCCGAAAGCCGAAAGCCGAAAGCCGAAAGCCGAAAGCCCGAAGCCCGAAGCCAGAAGCCCGAAGCCAGAAGCCAGAAGCCCGAAGCCCGAAGCCCGAAGCCAGAAGCCAGAAGCCAGAAGCCAGAAGCCAGAAGCCAGAAGCCAGAAGCCAGAAGCCAGAAGCCAGAAGCCAGAAGCCCGAAGCCAGAAGCCCGAAGCCCGAAGCCCGAAGCCCGAAGCCAGAAGCCGCGACAGGCCGCCATCGGCCGCGACCCACGCGCAACGCATCGCGACCGCCGTCGGCCGCCCCTCGCGCGCGCGATCCAGCACGCACTCAGTCGACCAGTTCCCCGTTCGGTTCATAGAACGGATACGGCCCGTCGCCTTCGTCCACGTAAACGTGATGCGACATCATCCCCGCATCCGGCGTATGAAAATGCACCGCGAACGCGGGCGGCTCGAGCCGGAACGCGGACGGCGCATCCGCGCGCAAATCGAACGCAACCTGGTGCGCGGGCGCCGGCACGGCCGACGCGAGCGTGCCGCCGAAGCGCGTGAACATCGTCCGGTGCACGTGCCCGCACAGCACGCGCTCGACGTTCGGATAGCCGCGCAGCAGCGCATCGAGTTTCGCGGCGGCGGCGGGCGCGAGACGCAGCGCGTCCATGTGCCCGATCCCGGATACGAACGGCGGATGATGCAGCGCGACGATCACCGGCCGTTCGCGCGCCGCGTCGAGTTGCGCGGTCAGCCACGCGAGCCGCGTGTCGCACAGGTCGCCGTGGCTCGTGCCGGGCACCTGCGAATCGAGTGCGAGCACGCGCACGGCGCCGACGTCGAACGCGTACTGCACGAACTCGCCGTCGTGCAGTTCGGGGCGATCGGCGAACGCGCGGCGCAGGCCTGCACGATCGTCGTGATTGCCGACCATCAGGTAATACGGAATCTCGAGCGGCGCGAGCAGGTCGCGCAGATGGCCGTATTCGTCGTCGTGGCCGAAATCGGTCAGGTCGCCCGTGACCAGCACCGCGTCAGGCCGCGGCACCAGCGCATTCAGCTTCGCGATGCAGCGCGCGAGCGCGGCGGCCGTGTCGACGCGCCGGTACGCGAGCTGGCCCGGACGCTTGATATGAAGATCGCTGATTTGAGCAAGCAGCATCGTCGTTCCTCGGAATGTCTGGTTATCGTGGGGCGGTATTACGCGGCGAGCGTGATCAGCCCTTCCGCCGCGATCGCGATGCCGACCGCCGTGCCGCGCGCGAGCTCGATGCGGCCCGGCACGTCGACCACGAGCGCGTCCGGCGCCGCGTGCTCGATCGTGAGCCGCGTGCGCTCGCCGAGGAATGCGCACGCGCCGATCGCACCGCGCAGCGGTGCATGCGCGGGATCGGCGAGCTGTGCGTCCTCCGGGCGGAAGAACCACTCGTCGGCGGCGTGCGGCGTGACGATCGAACCGCCCGTCGTCACGAGCGCGCCGTCGCGCCATTGTCCCGCAAGGCGGTTCAGCGTGCCGATGAACTGCGCGACCGTGCGGTTCGCCGGCCGGTAGTAGATGTCGCGCGGCGTGCCGATTTGCTCGATGCGTCCCGCGCCCATCACGACGATCCGGTCGCCGAGCTCCATCGCCTCGGCCTGGTCGTGCGTCACGTAGACGGTCGTCACGCCGAGCTCGCGCAACAGCGCATTCATGTCGCGGCGCAGCACGTCGCGCAGCTTCGCGTCGAGCGCGGTCAGCGGCTCGTCGAGCAGCAGCACGCGCGGGCGCACCGCGAGCGCGCGCGCCAGCGCGACCCGCTGGCGCTGGCCGCCCGACAACTGATCGACCGGTTTGTCCGCGTGCGCGTCGAGCCGCATCATCGCGAGCAGTTCGTCGACGCGTTCGCGCAGCGTGCGCGGGTCGGTCTTGCGGATCTTCAGTCCGTAGCCGACGTTGCCGCGCACCGTCAGATTCGGAAACAGCGCGTAATTCTGGAACACCATGCCGACCTGGCGGCGTTCGATCGGCAGCGCGGTGACGTCGTCGTTGCCGAACGCGATCGTGCCGCCGGCGTCCGGCGTGTCGAGGCCCGCGATCAGGCGCAGCGTCGTCGTCTTGCCGCAGCCCGACGGGCCGAGCAGCACGAGCGTTTCGCCCGCGCCGATCGACAGGTCGAGCGGTTCGAGCACGCGCGTGCCGCGGAACGTCTTCGCGCAGCGGGTCAGGGTGATGGGAGTGGAGTCGAGTTTCATGGGAGCGATAAGTTCTGCGCAAGGTCAGCGCGCGCGGCGCTTCACCGTGCGCGTGCCGGACGGATCGACGCCGAGCCACTGCATCGCGACGAGCAGCGGCAGCGTCATCAGCAGGAACACGATCGTGTACGCGCTGCCGACTTCGAGGCGCAGCGACGCGTAGGTATCGGCAAGGCCGACCGGCAGCGTTTTGGTGTCGGGCGTATGCAGCATCCACGTCAGGTTGAATTCGCCGATCGACAGCGTGAGCACCGCGAGCGCGCCCGCGACGATGCCGGGGCGCAGGTTCGGCAGCACGATCGTGATGAAGCGCGTGACGAACGACGCGCCGAGGCTCGCCGCGCCTTCCTCGAGCGTGCGCAGGTCGGCGCCGGCCGCGACCGCCGCGACCGCGCGGACCATGAACGGCAGCGTGAACACGACGTGGCCGACGACGATGAACCACAGGCTCATCCGGAACGCGGTGAAGCCGCCGTAGACGACCAGCAGCGCGAGCGCCGACGCGAGGCCCGGCAGCGCGACCGGCAGCACGAGCGCTTCCTCGATCGCGCGGGCGGCGCGGCTCTTGCTGCGCGCGAGCGCATAGCCGGCCGGCACGCCGACCGCGAGCACGATCGCGAGCGTCGCGAACGCGACGCCGAGCGACAGCGCGACCGACCCGTGGTATTGCTGCCAGACCTGTTCGAGCCAGCGTAGCGTGAGGCCGCTCGACAGTCCGCGGAAATAGTTGACGGTGAGGCCTGCGAGCACCGACATCACGACAGGCACGATCAGGAACGCGCACAGCAGCAGCGTGACGCCCCATTGCAGCGCCGCGATCGCGCGTGCGCCCGATACGCGCGGCGCACGCCGTGCGATGTCGCTCGCATGCGACGGAGCAGGCGCCGGCGACGGCGCGGACGAACCGGAAAGCGATTGCATGAAGGACTCCTCAGGCCGCGGCAGCGGCGGTGTGGCCGGTGAAGCGGCGCGCGAGCGCGAGCACGGCCCAGGTCACGATGCCGAGCACGATCGACAGGCCGGCCGCCGTCGCGATGTTTGCGTTCAGCGTGAACTCGGTATAGATCGTCATCGGCAGCACGTTCAGGTCGGTGGCGAGCGTGAACGCGGTGCCGAACGCGCCCATCGCGGTCGCGAAGCAGATCGCGCCGGCCGCGATCAGGCCCGGCGCGAGCGCCGGCAGCACGATGTCGACGAAGATGCGCCACGGCGATGCGCCGAGCGAGCGCGCGGCTTCCTCGAGCGACGCGTCGAGCTTCGACGCGGCCGCGATCACGGTGACGATCACGCGCGGAATCGAGAAGTACAGGTAGCCGACGAACAGTCCGGCCACCGAATACGCGAACACCCATTTGTCGCCGGTCAGCTTCGCGGACAGCATGCCGATCAGCCCCTGCCGGCCGGCGAGCATGATCACCATGAAGCCGACCACGACGCCGGGGAACGCGAGCGGGAAGGTGAGCAGCGCGAGCAGCACACGCTTGCCGGCGAATTCGCGTCGTGCGAGCAGCAGCCCGGAGATCGTCGACAGCGCGAGCGTCGCGAGCGTGACGCCGGCGGACAACGCGACCGTTTCGCCGAGGCTCTTCATGTAGCGCGCATTGCCGAGCAGCGCCGCGTACTGCGTGAAGAACGCGCCGTCGGCGGACACCTGCACGAGCGACACCATCGGCAGCAGCCAGAACGCAGCGAATACCGCGAGTGCCGGCGCGACGAGCGCGACGCGCCAGCGCAGCGGGAAAGTCAGGTCGAGCATGACGGGGGCCGGCCGCTTACTGCATTATCTGCAGATACTGCTGGCCGAACGTCTGCTGGCCGGCCGCCATCTTGCCGAAGTCGACCGGCTTGGCGCGCGCGTATTCGCTCGCCGGCAGGAACTTCGCGGCGACGTCGGCGCCGAGCGTCTGCGCGCGCACCGGACGCAGGTAGGCGTTCGCCCACAGCTTCTGGCCTTCGTCGGACAGCACGAAGTCGAGCACCTTCCTGCCGTTCGCGTCGTGCGGTGCGCCCTTCACGAGACTCATCACGTACGGCACCGCGATCGTGCCTTCGGCCGGAATCACGAACTCGACGTTCGCATGATCCTTGTACTTCGCGCGATACGCGTCGAAGTCGTAGTCGAGCAGAATCGGAATCTCGCCGGACAACACGCGCGCATACGCGGTCTGCTTCGGCACGATCGGCGCGTTCGCCTTCAGCTTGCGGAACCAGTCGAGGCCCGGCTTGAAGTTGTCGAGGGTGCCGCCGAGCGCCTGGTTCACCGCGACCGCGCCCGCATAGCCGACGAACGCGCTCGACGGATCGAGATAGCCGACCATGCCCTTGTATTCGGGCTTCAGCAGATCGGCCCACGAGCGCGGCACCGGCTTGCCGTCGAGCGCGTCCTTGTTCACGAAGAAGCCGAGCGTGCCCGAGTGGATCGCGAACCAGTAGCCTTGCGGATCCTTCAGGTTCGCGGGAATGTCGTTCCAGTGCGCGGGCTTGTACGGCGCGATCACGCCTTTGTCCTTCGCCTGGAACGCCGACGACACGCCGAGATAGACGACGTCGGCGACCGGACTCTTCTGCTCGGCGATCAATTGCGCGATCGCCTGGCCCGAGTTCTTGTTGTCGAACGGCACGCGGATGCCGGTCTTCTGCTTGATCGCCGCGATCTGCGCGGCCCAGTCGGCCCATTCGGGCGGGCAGTTGTAGCAGATCGCGGTGTCGTCGGCATGGGCTGCGGGGGCGAACGCGACGAGCGCGGCGCACGCAACGGGTGCTGCGAGCACGCGCAGCAGCGAGGTCAGGCGAAAGGACACGGTGGGTCTCCGGGCGGGTAGTGGGGGCATTCGTCAGGTATTTCCTGGGGTATTTCGCGGCGTATCGCGGCGCGTGCGCTCACGCGTGACGCAACTGCAAGCCGGCGGCCGGCGGCGCGATCGTCGCGCCGTCGCGCACGGTGTGCGGCAGGATCAGCGACGTGCGCTCGATCGTCGCGCCGCCGATGCATTCGACGAGGCGCCGCCATGCATGGCGGCCGATGTCCTGATTCGGCGTCGCGACGCTCGCGAGCGGCGGCGCGAGCAGCTCGCCGAACGCGATTCCGTCGAAGCCGAGCACCGACAGGTCGTCCGGAATCGAGAAGCCTGCGCGGCGCAGGCCGCGCATCACGACCATCGCGAGCAGGTCGTTGCTGCAGAAGAGGGCCGTCGGGCGCGTCGCTTGCGCGGTAAGGTGCGCGAGCACCGCGTCGGGCAATTCGGCCGCGTTGAAGTCGACTTCGACTGGCGGCAGCGTCGCGACGCCGGCTTCCTGCAGCGCCTGCGCATAGCCGAGATGGCGCTGGCGCGCGCGATCGGAAGCCGCGAGCGAGCCGGCGAGCATCAGCACGCGGCGATGGCCGCGCGCGGTCAGCAGCCGGACGCCGTCGTATGCGGCGAGGCGGTTGTCGACCGACACCGACGGGCGGCGTTGCGTGTCGTTGTGCATCAGCACGTAGTGCGGGCCGTCGCGGTCGAGCATGTCGAGCAGCGGATGCGTGTCCGCATCGGCGACGGTCAGGATCAGCCCTTCGACGCGCTGCTCGCGCAGCGTTTCGATCGCGTGGCGCTCGCGCGCCGCGTCGTACTCGGTCGTCATCAGGATCAGCTTGAATCCGGCCGCGGTCGCGAGTTCGTCGATGCCGTGCAGGCAATCGGCGAACACCGGATTCGACAGTGTCGGCAGCACGACGCCGACGAGGCGCGTGCGCTCGCCGCGCAGCTGCCGGCCGAGCGGGCTCGGGCGGAACTGCAGCGTGTCGATCGCAGTGCGGATCGTCGCGAGCGTCGCGGGGCTGACCGTATGCGGCGCGTTGATCGCACGCGAGACGGTGGCGATCGAGAAGCCCGCGAGGGCGGCGACGTCCTTGATGGTGGGGGGCATGGCGTGACGCGATGTAAACGTTTTCGACGGGGAAATTATCGAAAACGTTTGTGACTCCGCGATGACGCGCGAGACGTCTGTTTCGCAAAAAGCACGATACAAACATCAGATGTTTGATGCCCGGCGAGCGCGGCGGATGCGATTGTATCGGCGGTTGCTGCAGCGCGTGATGAAATTGCACGCGGTGTCGTATCGACGTCGACGGCGCCCGTCATTTCAGGCGCCGATGTGGCGGGCGAACGTGCTGCGCCGCGATGCACCGTGCGCGAATCAGCGAATGCATCGGCAAGCAATGGTAGAATCGCGTCCGCCCTTTTGCCGGGGTGATGAAATTGGTAAACATAGCGGACTTAAACGATTGAGTGCCCGGCCGGAAACGGCCGGTGCAGAACCCTTCAAATTCGGCGAAACCCCTGATGCGCGACGCGCGTCGAGGCAACGCCGAGCCAAGCCTCGCGGGGCAGTTCAGCGCCGACGAGGAAGGTGTAGAGACTAGACGGGGGGCGCCTAAGGCGCATGGGCGGCAATCCCGCTCGCGCGCGATGGCGAAGGCATAGTCCAGCGCACGAACGGCGTCGTTCCGACGACGCCGGCTTCGAAAGAAGCAGTGTGACGAAAATCCGCCGCCTTAATTGGCTTGCCGGTTCAAGTCCGGTCCCCGGCACCATCGATCGCTTCGCCGCGATTCGACGAAGGACTGAAAACCCGCGAGAAGCCACGCGCTCGCGGGTTTTTTTATGTGGCGCGGAGACATGCGCCGGCACGCCCACGTGGCCCGCGATGCGCTTCTCTGCGGCGAAAACGACGCCATGTGATACTTGGAACGCATGCCGCACACCGGTCGCCTTTGCCGCCATCGATATGCGCATCTCGCCGACACATTCCAACGCAGCTCGCCTCCCGCACGACCACCGCCCATGCACGACTCGACCCATCACTATTACGAACCCGCGCAAGGCCACGGCCTGCCGCACGACCCGCTGAACGCGATCATCGGCCCGCGGCCGATCGGCTGGATTTCGTCGCGCGGCAGCGACGGCACGCTGAACCTCGCGCCGTACAGCTTCTTCAACGCGTTCAACTATCGTCCGCCGATCATCGGCTTTTCGAGCACCGGCGCGAAGGACAGCCTGCGCAACGTGCAGGAGACCGGCGAGTTCGTGTGGAACCTCGCGACGCGCGATCTCGCCGAGCGGATGAACCAGACGTGCGCCGCGGTGCCGTACGGCGTGAACGAGTTCGAGCTCGGCGGCCTGACCGCGATTCCGTCGCGTCTCGTCGACGTGCCGCGCGTGGCCGAAAGCGGCGTCAACTTCGAATGCAAGGTGACTGACGTGATCCGGCTGCGCGATCATCAACGCGTCGACACGCCGGCCACGCTGGTCCTCGGCGAAGTCATCGCCGTGCATATCCGCCATGACCTGCTGAAGGACGGCATCTTCGATACCTTCGGCGCGGGGATCATTCTGCGTGCGGGCGGACCGTCCGCTTACGCACGGATCACGCCCGACAGCCGCTTCGACATCGCGCGGCCCGACGCGTGATGCACCGCCGTGCCGGAAAACCCCGGCACGCTGGCGCTGAAGCCGCCGCGTCAGCAAAAAGACCCCGCTGAAATCACGGATTTCGCGGGGTCTTCCGTTTTCCCGACCCCGACACAATCGCTCCCGCGCCGCGCCGCAGCGGCCTTGATTCGCCGAGCTCCACAAGTCGTTCACGCATCGCAGCAATCGCGACAACCGTCCATCGCGGCAGCGCCGACCGGCCACCGGCGCCTGCCATGGCAAATCTGCTCACGTCAAACGAGCGGCTTGGTCATCGACGTCCGGCGCCGCAACGCATAGATTTCCAAGGTTGGCGTGCTTATCCGTGCGCCAGCCCGCGCGTGCGCCGGCAACCGGCCGCGCGTCCTTATCAGCGTGAGACACAATCGAGCGTGGAGACGACACGATGAGCCTGTCAGAGCCATTGCGTCTGCATGTGCCGGAGCCTACCGGGCGTCCGGGCTGCAAGACGGATTTTTCCTATCTGCATCTATCGCCGGCAGGCGCGGTTCGCCGCCCGCCGATCGACGTTGCGCCGGCGGATACCGCCCATCTCGCGCGCAGCCTCGTGCGCGTGCTCGACGACCACGGCGAAGCCGTCGGCCCGTGGGCACCGGACCTCGACGACGCGCGTCTGATCGCCGGGATGCGCGCAATGCTGAAGACCCGCATCTTCGACGCGCGGATGATGATCGCGCAGCGTCAGAAGAAGATCTCGTTCTACATGCAGAGCCTCGGCGAAGAGGCGATCGGCGCCGCGCATGCGATGGCGCTGCGCCACGGCGACATGTGCTTCCCGACCTACCGCCAGCAGAGCATCCTGATTGCGCGCGACGTGCCGCTCGAACGGATGATCTGCCAGCTGATGTCGAACGAAGGCGATCCGCTGAAGGGCCGCCAGCTTCCGGTGATGTACTCGGACCGCGAGGCCGGCTTCTTTTCGATCTCCGGCAATCTCGCGACGCAGTTCATCCAGGCGGTCGGCTGGGCGATGGCGTCGGCGATCAAGGGCGACACGAAGATCGCGTCCGCGTGGATCGGCGACGGCGCGACCGCGGAAGCCGATTTCCACACCGCGCTGACGTTCGCGCACGTGTACCGCGCGCCGGTCGTGCTGAACGTGGTCAACAACCAGTGGGCGATCTCGACGTTCCAGGCGATCGCGGGCGGCGAGGGCACGACGTTCGCCGGGCGCGGCGTCGGCTGCGGGATCGCGTCGCTGCGCGTCGACGGCAACGACTTCCTCGCGATCTACGCGGCGTCGGCGTGGGCGGCCGAACGCGCACGCCGCAATCTCGGCCCGACGCTGATCGAATGGGTCACGTACCGCGCGGGCGCGCATTCGACGTCGGACGATCCGACCAAATACCGGCCGAGCGACGACTGGGCGCATTTCCCGCTCGGCGATCCGATCGCGCGCTTCAAGCAGCACCTGATCGCGAAGGGCATCTGGTCGGACGGCGCGCACGACGCGCTGACGGCCGAGCTCGAAGCCGAGGTGATCGCCGCGCAGAAGGAAGCGGAGAAGTTCGGGACGCTGGCCGACGATCGCATTCCGTCGCCGGCATCGATGTTCGACGACGTATACAAGGAGCTGCCCGCGCACCTGCGCCGCCAGCGCCAGGAACTGGGAGCGTGATCATGGCGCAACACGAAACGACGACGGCATCGGCGCAGCCGATGACGATGATCCAGGCGCTGCGCTCCGCGATGGACGTGATGCTCGGCCGCGACGACGACGTGGTGGTGTTCGGGCAGGACGTCGGCTACTTCGGCGGCGTGTTCCGCTGCACCGAGGGGCTGCAGGCCAAGTACGGCAAGTCGCGCGTGTTCGACGCGCCGATCTCCGAAGGCGGGATCGTCGGCGCGGCGGTCGGGATGGGCGCGTACGGCTTGCGGCCCGTCTGCGAGATCCAGTTCGCCGACTACTTCTACCCGGCATCCGACCAGATCGTGTCGGAAGGCGCGCGGCTGCGCTATCGGTCCGCGGGCCAGTTCACCGCGCCGATGACGATCCGCATGCCGTGCGGCGGCGGCATCTACGGCGGCCAGACGCACAGCCAGAGCCCCGAGGCGATGTTCACGCAGGTCTGCGGCTTGCGCACGGTGATGCCGTCGAATCCGTACGACGCGAAAGGGCTGCTGATCGCGTCGATCGAGAACGACGATCCGGTGATCTTCCTCGAGCCGAAACGCCTGTACAACGGGCCGTTCGACGGCCATCACGAGCGCCCGGTCACGTCGTGGCTCAAGCATCCGGGCAGCGCGGTGCCGGACGGCTATTACACGGTGCCGCTCGATACGGCCGCGATCGCGCGGCCCGGCAATGACGTGACGGTGCTGACGTACGGCACGACCGTTCACGTGTCGCTCGCCGCGGCGGAGGAAACCGGCATCGACGCGGAAGTGATCGACCTGCGCACGCTGTGGCCGGTCGATCTCGACACGATCGTCGCGTCGGTGCGCAAGACCGGCCGCTGCGTGGTCGTGCACGAAGCGACGCGCACGTGCGGCTACGGCGCGGAGCTGGTGTCGCTCGTGCAGGAGCACTGCTTCTATCACCTGGAAGCGCCGGTCGAGCGGACGACGGGCTGGGACACGCCGTATCCGCACGCGCAGGAATGGGCGTATTTCCCCGGCCCGGCCCGGGTTGGCGCGGCGTTGCGACGCGTGATGGAGGCCTGAGATGGGAATTCATGTGATCAAGATGCCGGACATCGGCGAAGGGATTGCCGAGGTCGAGCTGGTGGCCTGGCACGTGGAACCGGGGCAGACGATCGCCGAGGATCAGCCGCTCGCCGACGTGATGACCGACAAGGCGGCGGTCGAGATTCCGTCGCCGGTCGCGGGGAAGGTGCTGGAGCTCGGTGGCCGGATCGGCGAGATGATGGCGGTCGGCAGCGAGCTGATTCGGCTCGAAGTCGAAGGCGAGGGCAACCTGAAACCGGGCGCGAAAGGGCGTGATGCGGCAGCGGACGCCGCGCCGCGTTCGGCGCCGGCCGGCGCGCCTGCGAAATCGCCTTCCATCGCGGACGAACCCGAAGCGCTTGCTTCGTCGTCGCAGGCAAAAACCCACGCGACGCCGCCCGCCGCGAACCGTGCGCCGGCCGAGCCGCGTCGCACCGAACCGGCGGCGCAGCCGCGCGCGGCACTCGCGCCGGGCGAGCGGCCGCTCGCGTCGCCCGCGGTGCGTCAGCGCGCATGGGACATGGGCATCGAGCTGCGCTACGTGCGCGGCACGGGCGAAGCCGGGCGGATCCTGCATGCGGACCTCGATGCGTATGCACGCAGCGGCGGCGCTGCGGCGCGCGCGTCGCACGCGCACGGCTACGCGGAGCGCAACGATGAAACCGAAGTGCCGGTGATCGGTCTGCGGCGCGCGATCGCGCGCAAGATGCAGGAAGCGAAGCGCCGCATTCCGCACTTCAGCTACGTCGAGGAGATCGACGTCACCGAGCTCGAAGCGCTGCGCGCGGAACTGAACCGCCGCTACGGCGACGTGCGCGGGCGCGTCACGCCGCTGCCGCTGCTGATCCGCGCGATGGTGATCGCGCTGCGCGACTTCCCGCAGATCAACGCGCGCTACGACGACGAGGCCGGTGTCGTCACGCAATACGGCGCGGTGCACATGGGCGTCGCGACGCAGACGGACGGCGGCCTCACGGTGCCGGTGCTGCGTCATGCGGAAGCGCGCGACGTGTGGTCGATCTCGGCCGAGATCGCGCGGCTCGCCGATGCGGTGCGCACGAACCGCGCGCAGCGCGACGAGCTGACCGGCTCGACGATCACGATCTCGAGCCTCGGCGCGCTCGGCGGCATCGTGTCGACGCCGGTCATCAACCATCCGGAGGTCGGCATCGTCGGCGTGAACCGGATCGTCGAGCGGCCGATGATCCGCGACGGCGCGATCGTCGCGCGCAAGATGATGAACCTGTCGTCGTCGTTCGACCATCGCGTCGTCGACGGCGCGGACGCGGCCGAATTCATCCAGGCGGTGCGCGGGTTGCTCGAGCGCCCGGCGCTGCTGTTCGTGGAGTGAGCGCGATGCCGAACGAACACACCACATTGCTCGTGATCGGCGGCGGTCCGGGCGGCTACGTCGCCGCGATTCGCGCGGGGCAACTCGGCATTCCGACGGTGCTCGTCGAGCGCGAACGGCTCGGCGGCACGTGCCTGAACATCGGCTGCATTCCGTCGAAGGCGCTGATCCATGTCGCCGACGCGTTCGAGCAGGCGTGCGGACAGGCCGGCGAAGGCCTGCTCGGGATTCGCGTGCGCACGCCGGAAATCGACATCGCGAAAAGCGTCGCGTGGAAGGACGGCATCGTCGAGCGCCTCACGCGCGGCGTCGGCGCGCTGCTGAAGAAGCACGGCGTGCGCGTGCTGCATGGCGATGCGCGCATCGTCGACGGCAAGACGGTCGACGTCGTCGCCGGCGGCCACGCGACGCGCGTCGCATGCGAGCACCTGCTGCTCGCGACGGGCTCGGAGCCGGTCGCGCTGCCGTCGATGCCGTTCGGCGGCCACGTCGTGTCGTCGACCGAGGCGCTGTCGCCGACGTCGCTGCCGAAGCGGCTGGTCGTCGTCGGCGCCGGGTACATCGGGCTGGAGCTCGGGACCGTCTATCGCAAGCTCGGCGTCGACGTCAGCATCGTCGAAGCCGCGGAGCGCGTGCTGGCCGCGTACGACGCGGAGCTCGCGAAGCCGGTCGCCGATTCGCTCGCGCGGCTCGGCGTCGGCCTGTGGCTCGGCCATCAGGTGCTGGGCGTCGCGGACGACGGCGCGGTGCGCGTGCGGGCGCCCGACGGCGCGGAGAAGACGCTGCCGGCCGATCGCGTGCTGGTCGCGGTCGGCCGCCGGCCGCGCGTCGACGGCTTCGGGCTCGAATCGCTGCCGCTCGATCGCAACGGCCGTGCGCTGCGCATCGACGACGAATGCCGGACGTCGATGCGCAACGTATGGGCGATCGGCGACGTTGCCGGCGAACCGATGCTCGCGCATCGCGCGATGGCGCAGGGCGAGATGGTGGCCGAGCTGATCGCCGGACGGCGCCGCAAGTTCATGCCCGCGTCGATTCCCGCCGTGTGCTTCACCGATCCCGAGGTCGTCACGGCCGGCTGGTCGCCGGACGACGCGAAGGCGGCCGGCGTCGAGTGCCTCAGCGCGTCGTTCCCGTTCGCGGCGAACGGGCGCGCGATGACGCTGCAGGCGGCCGACGGTTTCGTGCGCGTGGTCGCGCGGCGCGACACGCACCTGATCGTCGGCTGGCAGGCGGTCGGGCGCGGTGTGTCCGAGCTGGCCGCGGCGTTCTCGCAGTCGCTCGAGATGGGCGCGCGGCTCGAGGATATCGGCGGCACGATCCATGCGCATCCGACGCTCGGCGAAGCGCTGCAGGAGGCCGCGTTGCGTGCGCTCGGGCATGCGTTGCACGTGTGAACGCCCGCCGCGCCGGATGGCCCGACGGAGCCCCGCTACGGCGGGCCGATAGCAGGCACGCGGCGTGCATGTGACCTACGATGAAAACGTCGCGTCCATCGTCTGCGGAGCCCGACCGTGTGCACCCATTACCGCGCGCCCGATGAAGACCCGGGTATCAGCGAACTGAGGATCGGCATCGGCGACCTGTTTCGCCGCGATCCGTGGGCGCCCGACGTGTATCCGGACTACGCGGCGCCGATCGCGCGCGCCGACGGCGATGGCCTCGCGGTCGTCGGTGCGGTATTCGGCTTCTGGCCGAAGTTCATGCAGCCCGAGCGTGTCGACGAGCATGGCCGCAAACGCAGGAAGCTCGATACGGTGAATGCGCGCGCGGAAACGCTCGGCTCGTCGCGGCTGTACGGCAACGCGTGGCGCAACGGCCAGCGCTGCCTGATTCCGGTGCGCTGGATCTTCGAGCCGTGCTACGAGACGGGCCGCAACGTGTGGCACAGGATTGGGGCCGCCGGCTGGCAGCCGTGCTGCGTCGCCGGCATCTGGCGGCGATACGGGACGGCCGACGGCCGCGAGCGGATCGGCATGGCGATGCTTACCGTCAATGCCGACGATCATCCCGTGTTCGCGCGCATGCACCGGCCCGGCGACCCGAAGCGGGGCGTCGTGATCCTGCGCCGCGACGACCACGACGAATGGCTGCACGCGCGCGACGTCGAAGCCGCGCGCCGCATGCTGAACCTCCTTCCGGCCGACGACACGGTCGCCGCCCCTGAGTTCGCGTCTGCGCGTGCGCCGCGCGGCGGTGTCTGACGTTTCACGTTTCCCGTGCGTAAGCGACGGCCCGGCCCGTCGCACGGGCCCGCTTTCGCGGACGATGTCGAAAACGCCGGGTACCGGGTAATCACCGATATCATCCAAGTTGTATATACAAGATCATCCGCTGGCAATGCCGGCACACGGCGTGCCGGTTGCGCGCCAGCGTGCAGACCGTGCGTGCGTGGCGCATGCCGGCGATCGACGGCGCACCGCATCCGACGAGCCGAAGGGCGGCTCGGCACGTTTCCCGTTTCGTCCCCGCCATTTGTGATCCTCAGCATCTTGGAGATTGACCCGTGTCAACGAATCCCAGTGGAAATGCCGGCGGTCTGATCGAGGTACGCTCGATCGATTTCATTCCCGACGCCGAACGCCATGGCGGTCTGCTGAGCCAGTTCACGCTGTGGCTGTCGGCGAACATGCAGATCACGGCCATCGTCACCGGGGCGCTGGCGGTCGTGCTCGGCGGCGACGTGTTCTGGTCGCTCGTCGCACTGCTGCTGGGCCAGCTCGTCGGCGGCGCGGTGATGGCGCTGCACGGCGCGCAGGGGCCGCAGCTCGGGCTGCCGCAGATGATCTCGAGCCGCGTGCAGTTCGGCGTGTACGGCGCGATGATCCCGATCGTGCTCGTGTGCCTGATGTACATCGGCTTCTCCGCGAGCGGCTCGGTGCTCGCCGGGCAGGCGGTCGCGCAGCTGCTGCACGTCGACGACGCGACAGGCATCCTGCTGTTCGCGGCCGTGATCGTCGTGCTGACGGTGTTCGGCTATCGCGCGATCCACTTCGTCGGCCGGATCGCGAGCGTGGTCGGCATCGTCGCATTCGTCTACATGTTCGCGCAGCTGTTCGCCCACCATGACGTCGGTGCGCTGCTCGCGAACCAGCATTTCTCGCTCGCGAGCTTTCTGCTGTCGATGTCGTTGTCCGCGTCGTGGCAGATCGCGTTCGGCCCGTACGTCGCCGACTATTCGCGCTATCTGCCGCGCTCGACGTCGTCGGTCGCCACGTTTGTCGCGGTCGGCCTCGGCTCGGTGATCGGCGCGCAGGCGGCGATGGTGTTCGGCGTGTTCGCGGCCGCGCTCGCCGGCAGCCAGTTCGCGCACCACGAGGTGTCGTATATCGTCGGCCTCGGGTCGACCGGCGCCGTGGCCGCGCTGCTGTATTTCAGCATCGCGTTCGGCAAGGTGACGGTGACGGCGCTGAACGCGTACGGCAGCTTCATGTCGATGGCGACGATCGTCAGCGGCTTTCGCGGCAAGCACGCGGTGTCGTCCAAGAGCCGGCTCGTCTACATCGTCGGGATGATCTGCGTGTCGACGCTGATCGCGCTCGCCGGCCGCCATTCGTTCCTGAAGGAATTCACCGCGTTCATCCTGTTCCTGCTCGCGTTCTTCACGCCGTGGAGCGCGATCAACCTGGTCGACTATTACTGCTTCACGCGTTCGCGCTACGACGTGCCGGCGCTGTCCGATCCCGACGGCCGCTATGGGCGCTGGAACGCGATGGCGATCGCGATCTACGTGGTCGGCATCCTGGTGCAACTGCCGTTCATGTCGACGCACCTCTACACGGGGCCGCTCGTCGATGCGCTCGGCGGCACCGACATCTCGTGGATCCTCGGCCTCGCCGTGCCGGCCGTGCTGTATTACGTCGGCGCGCGCGCATCGCGGCGCAGCATCCCCGAGCGCCTGATCCTGCCGCTCGAACGCGAGGTGCAGCACTGACGCGCCGCGTCGCCGGGCCGCGCGGTCAGCGCCCGCTTTTTTCAACGGCTGCGCGTATTCGCGAATCGCGCCGACATCCCGAGCCGTTCCGCGAGCGGATGGCGCTGCATGGAGCGCGCCATCGCATCGCGGAACGCCTGCTCATCCGCGTTCATCTTGCGGTCGCGATGCCACGGCGGGAAAAGGTCAACGTCGACGAGGCCTTCGTCGGACGGCAGCGGTCACAGACGCTGCTGCGCGATGTCGTCGTGCAGGATGCGTTCGGGCAGGCAGCCGATCGAGTAACCGGCGAAGATCAGCCGTCACACTTCGTCCAGGCTCGGCGACGCAGCGGCCGGCGGCTTCCGTCATCTGAACAATGCGGAGATTGCCGCGCGCATGTTGCCGACGGTGATCGTGCAGGAGGGCGGGTACCACCTGGAAACCCTCGATACGAACGCGCGCGCGTTCTTCGGCGGGTTCGCCGCCGTGTGCTGATCCGTCGCTCCGTCGACGCAGCGCCCGCTGCGCGACACGCCAACGAAAACGCCCGCGTCGGGATGCCGACGCGGGCGTGGTGCCATTGCGGTGCAGCGTATCGGCACCTTCCGGATCGCCGCGCGCTTACGAGTTTGCGGCGACCGGCGTGCGGCGGCGCTGCATGATCTGCAGCGCGACGAGTGCAAGCCCGGCCGCGGCGATCAGCCCGCCGACGAGCGGCACTGCCGCATAGCCGAAGCCGGCCGAGATCGCGGCGCCGCCGGCGGCCGCGCCAAGCGCGTTGCCGAGGTTGAATGCGCCGATGTTGACGGCCGACGCGAGGCCCGGCGCTTCGTGCGCCGCGCGCATCACGCGCATCTGCAGCGGCGGGACCACCGCGAACGTCGCGACGCCCCAGACCAGCAGCGTGACCGCGGCGCCGGCATGTGTGCGGGCGAGCAGCGGGAACGCGGCCATCGTCACGATCAGCAGCACCAGGAAGCCGATCAGCGTGCCGTCGAGCGAACGGTCGGCGAGGCGGCCGCCCGCGATGTTGCCGATCGAGAAGCCGACGCCGATCAGCACGAGCATCGCGGTCACGAAGCCGGGCGTCGCGCCGGTCACGTGCGCGAGCGTCGGCGCGACATACGTGTACAGCGTGAACATCGCGCCGGCGCCGAGCACCGTGGTCGCGAGCGCGCCGAGCACGACCGGACGCGTCAGCACCGCGAGCTCGGCACGCAGGTTCGGCATCTTGCCGGCGTCGCCCTTCGGCAGCGCGGCGAACAGGCCCGCGATCGCGATCACGCCGAGCGCCGCGGTCGCCGCGAACGACATGCGCCAGCCGATCATCTGGCCGAGCCACGTCGCGGCCGGCACGCCGCCGACGTTCGCGATCGTGAGGCCCATGAACATCGTCGCGACTGCGCTCGCCTGCTTGTCGCGCGGCACGAGGCTGGCCGCGACCACCGACCCGAGCCCGAAGAACGCGCCGTGGTTGAGGCTCGTGACGAGGCGCGCGAGCAGCAGCGTCGTGTAGTCGGGCGCGACGGCCGACAGCAGGTTGCCGATCGTGAAGATCGACATCAGCGCGATCAGCGCCGAGCGCCGCGACCAGCGCGCGAGCAGCAGCGTCATCAGCGGTGCGCCGGCCATCACGCCGATCGCGTACGCGCTGATCAGCATGCCGGCCTGCGGAATCGACACGTGCACGCCGTCGGCGATCACCGGCAGCAGGCCCATCGGCGAGAACTCGGTCGTGCCGATGCCGAACGCGCCGGCGGCGAGTGCCAGCAGCGGCAGCGTCGCGCTGCCGCCCGGGCGGGAAGGAGAAGAAGTCGTGGTGTTCACGCGATGCGCTCCTGTAAGCATGGGGCAACGGCATCGAGCCATTGCGGACAGGCTGAAGTGTGCCCGCATTACTTTTGCGGAAAAAGCCGCATCCGGGCGAAATTATCTTGATTTCATGTCAACAATGCGTGGCTGAGCCGGCGTGCGTGCGTGGCCGGCTGGGCGGGGTTTCGGGCGGTGGGATTGGCGGCCGGGCGAGCGGGCCGCGTGGGGCCAATCGAACGAGGCCTCTGCACGAAGGTGGGCGAGCCGGTCGGGCATCGCGCGCCGACCGGTGCGGCTTTCGACACGAGACGCGCGCCATGGCGACGGCGCGCGACAAAAAAATGCCCCGGTCACAGGGGGGCCGTGACCGGGGCGGAAAGGCATCCTCTCTTTGGCACGAGGGGTGGATGCGCGCGCAGTATATTTCGGGGCATAACGTTTCGAATTCACGTTAAACGGGGGTTTTTGGTGCCAATTTAAAAATACCGCCGGTGCAGCGACGAGCGTCATGAATCTGAAAGGCTCTTCGTTCGTTCGACGCGAATCTTCAGCGCGTGATGGCCGCGCCGCCGCGCGTTGTGCGCCGTGCGCCGCGCGTCATGCGGCGGCGCGGCCGTGCAGGCGAGTGCGTCGCTGCCGGACGTCGCGCAGGATCGCGGAGCGCGCGCCGCACAGCGGATCATTCCACGCGGCCGGCCGCGCCGCGCACGGCATCGAGAAACCGCGCGACGACGGGCGACGCCGGCGCTGCCGCACCGTCGAACACGAATTCGATGTCGAAGCGGCTCGCGAGTTCGTCGAGCGCGACGAGCCGGACCGTGCGCGGGCATGTCGGCGACGCGCTTTCCGGGATGAACGCGCAACCCATGCCGGCCGCGACGAGCCCGATCAGGGTCGGGATGTCGCTGCCGACTTGCGCGATGCGCGGCGTGAAGCCGGCCCGCTCGCACTGCGTCATCAGGAAGCGGTGGTGCGCGGCGGAGCGCTGCGCGTCGAACCAGACGAACGGTTCGTGCGCGACGTCGGCGAGCGTGCGCGGCGCGTGAAATCGCCCGCCCGGCGGCGCGGGCATCGCGAGCACGAAGCGGTCGCTCAACAGCCGCACGCCCGACAGATGCGGCGCCTCGTCGCGGCGCCACGCCATGATGCCGCCGTCGAGCTGGCCGCGCGTCAGCGCCGACGCCTGTTCGGCCGACAGCATCGGCGCGATCGACAGCTTCACGTCCGGACACGCATCGCGAAATGCCTTGAGCACGTTCGCGACGACCGGCAGCGGCAGACAGTTCGGCAGCGCGCCGAGCCGTAGCTCGCCGAGCTGGCCGGCCGCGCAGCGCAGCGCGCGTTCGCGGCTGTCCTGCAGCGCCGAGAGCAGCGCGGTCGCGTCGCGCAGGAAGCTCGCGCCGGCGGCGGTGAGCGTGACGCCCGTCGCGCGGCGGATCAGCAGCGGCGTGCCGATCGCGTCCTCGAGCTCGCGGATCTGGCGCGACAGCGCCGGCTGCACGATGCCGGCCGCGCGGGCGCCGGCCATCACGCTGCCGGCTTGCGCGACCGCGACGAAGTAACGCAGGTGACGCAATTCGATCTGGCGCATGCGATGTCGATCCCTTTATCGATTCGGTGGATATGCCCGTAGAGCATAGCAAACGCCATTCGATGGTATTGGAAAGCATGGCCGGCGTGCCGTACGATGGTTGCCGTTGCCGTTGCCGTTGCCGTTGCCGTTGCCGTTGCCGTTGCCGTTGCGGTTGCCGTTGCCGTTGCCGTTGCGGTTGCGGTTGCCGTTGCCGGGCCTGTTTGCAGGCCGCGCGCGTTCTTCCGTCCCCACCCGTGTTCCGCACCATGCCGCTTCATATCCAGACGCCTTATTTTCGTTCTCAGATCGCGTCGCGCCGTCTCGGCGCGAACATCTGGCTAAAGCTCGACGCGCTGCAGCCGTCCGGTTCGTTCAAGTTGCGCGGCATCGGCGCGGCGTGCGAGGCGCGTCATGCGGCCGGTGCGCGCCGGTTCGTGTCGTCGTCGGGCGGCAATGCGGGCATCGCGGTCGCGTATTGCGGCCGCGCGCTCGGCGTGCCGGTGCGCGTCGTCGTGCCGGAAAGCGCGTCGGCCCGTGCGCGCGAGCTGATTCGCGTCGAAGGCGCCGAGGTCGTCGTGCACGGCGCGAGCTGGGCCGAGGCGAACGCGTTCGCGCTGGCGGCCGTCGGCGCGGATGATGCATTCGTGCATCCGTTCGACGATCCGGTGGTGTGGCAAGGGCACGCGACGATGATCGACGAGATGGCGGCGGCCGGCCCGAAGCCCGATGCGGTCGTGCTCGCGGTCGGCGGCGGCGGGCTGCTGTGCGGCGTGCTCGAGGGGCTTGCGCGCAACGGCTGGCACGACGTGCCGGTCGTCGCGGTCGAGACGCATGGCGCGGACAGTTACGCGCGCTCGCTCGCCCAAGGCCATGCGATCGAGTTGCCGGCGATCACGAGCATCGCGACGTCGCTCGGCGCGAAGCGGCCGTGCGACGCGGCGCTCGATTGGGCGGCGCGGCACGCGATTCATCCGGTCGTCGTGTCGGATGCGCAGGCGGTGGCCGCATCGCTGCGGTTTGTGGACGAACACCGGATCGTCGTCGAGCCCGCATGCGGCGCGGCGCTTGCCGCGCTCGAACAGCCGGTGCCGGTGCTGGCTTCGGCATCCGATATCGCGGTAATCGTGTGCGGCGGCGTGACGGCGACGGTCGAGCAGATGCAGCAACTGAACGCGACGTTACGGTAGCGCGGCCACGTGCGCGGCGCGCAATGGTCGCGGCGGCGATCGCATGCGCGCTGCTGCGCTGCGATGCGTCGGAACAGCTCGCTCGGCCGTGACGGCGGATGGACGGGCAGACGGCCGGAATGCACGCGTCCGTCAGCGAAATCGACGGCGCGAATCCGACGAAAGGGCTGCGGGCGAGCGTGCCGGACCGGGATTCGGCGTTATCTGATGGCGCCACGGGCCGTCCCGAGCGGTCGCCACGTCGCGGCTGGTGCCTGTGCCTGTAGCCGGTGGCCACCGGTACGGCGATTCATGACGGGAACGCGACGGAAAGCGACATATCGCGCCGCACGCAACGATCGCGCGGCGCGGGACGGCGTTCGCGCGATCAGTTCGTGGCCGGCGCGCTCGCACCAGCCGGTGCGGACGACGCGACGGGGTCGGCGGCGGCAGGCGCGGAAGCCTTGTCCGCCGGCGCGGGAGTGGTGCGCGAAGGCGCCGACGGCGCGGATGCAGCGGGTGCAGGCGATGAGGCGGCCGACGCTGGCGCTGCGCTGGCGGGGGCGGGCGCCGCGGCGGATGTCGCTGCGGCCGGCGCC
>NZ_CABVPL010000076.1 GCF_902499045.1 Burkholderia latens
CGCGCGCCGCGCACGCGGACGCCGGCGCGGTGCCGGCCGCATTCGACGCGCTGCCGGCCGCCGCCGGCGCGACGCTCGTCGAGCTGCCGGTGCTGTCCGCTCCGTTCATCGAACAGGACTGGGCACGCTGGCACGACGCGCTCGCCGCCCTCGAGCGCGACTGGTTCGCACCGTCCCTCGCCGCACTGCAGAGCGGCGAACTGGCAGCCGTCGGCTTCACGCTGTGCGGCGACACGAGTTCCGTCACGCTGCACGCGACGCGCGGCGACCTGCGCAAGTTCTGGCGCCGCCGCGCGCTGGCGTCCCTGTTCGAATAACCCCACCTGTATGACCCGGATCGTTACCCGCCCCGTCGCGCCTGCCGACGCCGAAGCGCTCGCGCGCCACGGCCTGCATCCCGTCCTCGCGCGCCTGTATGCGTCGCGCGGCGTGCAATCCCCGACCGACATCGAAACCGCGCTCGCGCGCCTCGTGCCGCCCACCGAACTGAAGGGCTGCGCGGACGCCGCAGCGCTGCTCGCCGACGCGATCGCCGACAGGCGCCGCCTGCTGGTCGTCGCCGATTACGACTGCGACGGCGCGACCGCGTGCGCGGTCGCGGTGCGCGGGCTGCGAATGTTCGGCGCGCAGATCGACTACCTGGTGCCGAACCGCTTCGAATACGGCTACGGGCTCACGCCCGAGATCGTCGAACTGGCCGCCGCGCGCAAGCCCGACCTGCTGATCACCGTCGACAACGGGATCGCGAGCGTCGCGGGCGTCGAAGCCGCGAACGCGCGCGGCATCGACGTGCTCGTGACCGACCACCATCTGCCCGGCGACGCGCTGCCCGCCGCACGCGCGATCGTCAACCCGAACCAGCCCGGCTGCACGTTCCCGAGCAAGCACATCGCGGGCGTCGGCGTGATGTTCTACGTGCTGCTCGCGCTGCGCGCCGAACTGCGCCGCCGCGGCGCGTTCGCGAGCAAGGAGGCCGAACCGCGCCTCGACGGGCTGCTCGACCTCGTCGCGCTCGGCACCGTCGCCGACGTCGTGCGGCTCGACGGCAACAACCGCGTGCTCGTCGCGCAAGGGCTGCAGCGCATCCGCAACGGCCGCATGCAACCGGGCGTCGCCGCGCTGTTCCGCGCCGCGGGCCGCGAAGCGCGCACCGCGTCGGGCTTCGATCTCGGCTTCGGCGTCGGCCCGCGCCTGAACGCCGCGGGGCGGCTCTCCGACATGTCGCTCGGGATCGAATGCCTGATCACCGACGACATCGGCCGCGCCTGGGAGCTCGCGCAGCAGCTCGACGCGATGAACCGCGAGCGCCGCGAGATCGAGGCCGGCATGCAGCAGCAGGCGCTCGCCGATCTCGCCGCGGTCGATCCGGCCGACGCGTGCACGATCACGCTGTTCAATCCCGCATGGCACCAGGGCGTGATCGGCATCGTCGCCGGGCGGCTCAAGGAAAAATTCCACCGCCCGTCGTTCACGTTCGCGCATGCGGACGACGCCGGCATGCGCGTCAAGGGCTCGGGCCGCTCGATTCCCGGCTTCCACCTGCGCGACGCGCTCGACCTCGTGTCCAAGCGCGAGCCCGATCTGATCGTCGCGTTCGGCGGCCACGCGATGGCCGCCGGCCTCACGCTCGACACCGCGAACGTGCCGCGCTTCGCGGCCGCGTTCGAGGCGGTGGCGCGCGAGTGGCTGTCCGACGATGCGCTCGCGCGCGTGATCGAGACCGACGGTGAGCTCGAGGAAGCGTATTTCACGCCGCAGTTCGTCGGGTTGCTCGACGAAGCCGTCTGGGGCCAGGGCTTTCCGGCCCCGCTTTTCTCCGGCGAATTCGACGTCGTGTCGCAGTCGCTCGTGAAGGAAAAGCACCTGAAGCTGCAGCTGGCGCGCGGCCGCCAGCGCTTCAACGCGATCTGGTTCAACCACACCGAGCCGCTGCCGGCGAGCGCGCTGATCGCGTACCGGCTCGTCGCCGACACGTGGAACGGCGTGACGCGCGTGCAGCTGGTCGTCGAGCACGCGGCCGGCTGAGCGCCGCCCGCCCGACCGCGCCGCCCCGACGACGCCCGGGGCCGCATGCGCGCCGCACCGGACAAGGCCGCGACGCGCATGCAAGCACACTCCGCGTCACCGGGAAACCCTGCCGATCGGCTATAATTCCGCTTTTTTACGACGCAAGAACAGCGAACGATCATGGAAGCGGAACGTCTCAACGCGATCGAAAGCTCCCTGCTCGACCTGCGCAACCGCGCGGGCGAGCTTCGGGGGTATCTTTGACTACGACGCCAAAGCTGCGCGTCTGACCGAAGTCAACAAGGAACTCGAAGACCCGAACGTCTGGAACGATTCGAAGAACGCCCAGGCGCTCGGCCGCGAGAAGAAGCTGCTCGAAGGCGTCGTCACGACGCTGACGACGCTCGACAGCGACCTGCGCGATGCGCTCGACCTGTTCGAGCTCGCCCGCGAGGAAGGTGACGAAGACACCCTCATCGCATCCGAAGAAGACGCGAAGAAGCTCGAAGCGCGCGTCGGCGACATCGAATTCCGCCGGATGTTCTCGAACCCGGCCGACCCGAACAACTGCTTCATCGACATCCAGGCCGGCGCCGGCGGCACCGAGGCGTGCGACTGGGCGTCGATGCTGCTGCGCCAGTACCTGCGCTACTGCGAGCGCAAGGGCTTCAAGGCCGAAGTGCTCGAAGAGTCCGACGGCGACGTCGCAGGCATCAAGAACGCGACGATCAAGGTGTCGGGCGAATACGCGTACGGCTTCCTGCGCACCGAAACCGGCATCCACCGGCTCGTGCGCAAGTCGCCGTTCGACTCGTCGGGCGGCCGCCACACGTCGTTCTCGTCGGTGTTCGTGTATCCGGAAATCGACGATTCGATCGAAGTCGAGGTCAACCCGGCCGACCTGCGCATCGACACGTACCGCGCATCCGGCGCGGGCGGCCAGCACATCAACAAGACCGACTCGGCCGTGCGGATCACGCACATGCCGACCGGCATCGTCGTGCAGTGCCAGAACGACCGCTCGCAGCACCGCAACCGCGCCGAAGCGATGGCCATGCTGAAGTCGCGCCTGTACGAAGCCGAAATGCGCAAGCGCCAGGCCGAGCAGGACAAGCTCGAATCGAGCAAGACCGACGTGGGCTGGGGCCACCAGATCCGCTCGTACGTGCTCGACCAGAGCCGCGTGAAGGACCTCCGTACGAACGTCGAAATGAGCAACACGAAGGCCGTGCTCGACGGCGATCTCGACGACTTCATCAGCGCGAGCCTCAAACAGGGCGTGTAAGCGCCGCGGCGCGGCCTCCCCGGTCGCGCCGCCCTTCCCGTTGCGTTGCCGCACCCACTCCGAATTCCGACCATCATGACCGAACCGACCCAAACGCAGCCCGCCGTCGCGGCGGACGAAAACCAGATCATCGCCGAGCGCCGCGAGAAGCTGCGCGCGCTGCGCGAGCAAGGCGTCGCCTATCCGAACGATTTCCGGCCGACCCATCACGCCGCCGATCTGCAGGCGAAATTCGCCGACTCGGACAAGGCCGCGCTCGAAGCGAACCCGGTCGAGGTCGCGGTCGCCGGCCGCATGATGCTCAAGCGCGTGATGGGCAAAGCGAGCTTCGCGACGGTGCAGGACGGTTCGGGCCAGATCCAGTTCTTCGTGACGCCGAATGACGTCGGCGCGGAAACCTACGACGCATTCAAGAAGTGGGACCTCGGCGACATCGTCGCCGCGCGCGGCGTGCTGTTCCGCACCAACAAGGGCGAGCTGTCGGTCCAGTGCAAGGAGCTGCGCCTGCTGTCGAAGGCGCTGCGCCCGCTGCCCGACAAGTTCCACGGCCTCGCCGACCAGGAAATGCGCTATCGCCAGCGCTACGTCGACCTGATCGTCACGCCGGAAACGCGCGACACGTTCCGCGCGCGCACCAGGACCATCGCGTCGATCCGCAAGTTCATGGACAACGCCGACTTCATGGAAGTCGAGACGCCGATGCTGCACCCGATCCCGGGCGGCGCCGCGGCCAAGCCGTTCGTCACGCATCACAACGCGCTCGACATGCAGATGTTCCTGCGCATCGCGCCGGAGCTGTACCTGAAGCGTCTGATCGTCGGCGGGTTCGAGCGCGTGTTCGAAATCAACCGCAATTTCCGGAACGAAGGCGTGTCGCCGCGCCACAACCCGGAATTCACGATGATGGAGTTCTACGCCGCGTACACCGATTACCGCTGGCTGATGGACTTCACCGAGCAGCTGATCCGCCAGGCGGCGATCGATGCGCTCGGCACCGCGACGATCCAGTACCAGGGCCGCGAGCTCGACCTCGCGAAGCCGTTCCACCGTCTGACGATCACGCAGGCGATCCAGAAGTACGCGCCGCAGTACACCGACGGCCAGCTGTCGGACGACGCGTTCCTGCGCAGCGAGCTGAAGCGCCTCGGCGTCGACGTGTCGCAGCCGGCCTTCCTGAATGCCGGCATCGGCGCGCTGCAGCTCGCGCTGTTCGAGGAAACCGCCGAATCGCAGCTGTGGGAGCCGACCTACATCATCGACTACCCGGTCGAGGTGTCGCCGCTCGCGCGCGCATCGGATACGGTGCCGGGCATCACCGAGCGTTTCGAGCTGTTCATGACCGGCCGCGAGATCGCGAACGGCTTCTCGGAGCTGAACGATCCGGAAGATCAGGCCGCACGCTTCAAGAAGCAGGTCGAGCAGAAGGATGCGGGCGACGAGGAAGCGATGTTCTTCGACGCCGACTACATCCGCGCGCTCGAACACGGGATGCCGCCGACAGGCGGCTGCGGGATCGGCATCGACCGTCTGGTGATGCTGCTGACCGACAGCCCGACGATCCGCGACGTGCTGCTGTTCCCGCACCTGCGCCGCGAAGACTGACGCGTTGCCCACGTGCGCGCCGCGCCCGCGGCGCGCGCGTCGGCTTTGTTACCACGCGTAAATCCCGCCTGCCGGCGTTCGCCGGCACACGATCCTTCCCCGTTTGATTTCCCTGCCGCGACGGCCTCCCGCGGGTTTTCCCGGTATCGGACGCCAATCCGCCGCTGCAATTCGTTACACCTTGATACGGTGCGGCCCTCGCCCGTGGACGACACTCCTGTTGCGTCACCACGCATGATCACGGGACCAGAACGAAGCGCCGGAACGCCGAGTCTGCTCGCTCCCGAGCGTGGGATCCAGCCAGCGCCAGTGCGCCGGGCCGGATCGACACCGGAGAACAACATGGACAACCAGAATCAGACCACGCCGCAAAAGCAACGCCTCCACCCGCTCATCGCGACCGCGGCAGGCGCCGTCATCGTCGCCAGCCTCGCGGCGACCGCCGCGATTACGGGCATCCTCCCGAAGGCCAGCAGCAACAACGCGCAGAACGGCCAGACCCAGGCCGCGCTGATCGCGTCGCAGCCGGCCGTCGACACGGCTGCGGCCGCAAGCGCCGCGCGCGCGGCCCAAGCGCAGCAGGAAGCGGCCGAACGGGCCGCCCAGCAAAAGGCCATCGCGCAGGCGGAACCGAAGCCCGCGCCGCGTCCGGCCGCCACGCATCATCGCCACACGCCGGCCCCGCAACCGCCGCAATACGCGCAGCAGCCGTCCGCGCCCGCGCAACCGGCCTATTGCCAGAGCTGCGGCACGGTCGTCGCGATCACGCAGACGCGCACGCCGGGCCAGAGCTCGGGGATCGGCGCAGTCGGCGGCGCAGCCGCCGGCGGCCTGCTCGGCAACCAGTTCGGCCACGGCAACGGCCGCACCGCGATGACCATCATCGGCGCGCTCGGCGGCGGCCTCGCCGGCAACCAGGTCGAAAAGCAGGTGCGCGCGGAAACCGACTATCAGGTGCAGGTCCAGATGGAAAGCGGCGCGACGCGCACGTTCACGTACCACAACCCGCCGCCGTTCGGTCAGGGCCAGCGCGTGCGAATCGAAAACGGCACGCTGGTCGGCGTGTAACGGATCGGGAAATGCCGGGCGGCCCCTGCCCGGCACCGGAAACGAAAAAGGCTCGCGATGCATCGCATCACGAGCCTTCTTCTTTGGCGGGCGCCGTCGGCTCTTGTCGTCGGCGGAGTGCCGGCGCAGCCGTCATTCTTCGTCGTCGAAGTCCGATTCGTCGATCCAGTGAGCCTGAATCGCTTCGAGGATTTTCTCGCCCGAATGAGCGGGGTCGTCGGTGAAGCCGTCGAGTTCGATGACCCATTGGCGCAGGTCGACGAAATTGACCCGCTGCGGATCGACGTCCGGATGCTTGTCTGCCAGCGCGATGGCGATTTCGCGCGAATCGGTCCATTTCATGGCTGCTCTCCCGTGTACGCGGCGAGTCCGCCCCGCCAGTCCGTCAGTGATTTTCCTTCGCGTGATTGATCGAGTACTTCGGAATCTCGACCACCAGGTCCGAATCTTCCTTCACGATCGCCTGGCACGACAGGCGCGACGTCGGCTCGAGGCCCCACGCCTTGTCGAGCAGGTCGTCTTCGTCCTCTTCGGACGGATCGAGATCGTTGAAGCCCTCGCGAATCACCACGTGGCACGTCGTGCACGCGCACGACTTCTCGCACGCATGTTCGATCTCGATCCCGTTGTCGAGCAGGTTGTCGCAAATACTCTTGCCGGGCGTCGCGTCGATCACTGCGCCGTCCGGGCACAGTTCGACGTGAGGCAGCACCACCAGTTGAGGCATGTCCGTTCCGTCAGTCAGGGTGCGGCGGCTAGCGCCGCACGGTTCAATATCGCACGGGCCGTCGCCGGCTCGCGTGCGGGTCGTTCGTTCAGATCTCGTCGAGGCGTCGGCCCGACAGTGCGCGCTTGATGCTCTTGTCCATCCGGCGCGCGGCGAATTCGTCGGTGCCGTCGGCGAGCGTCTTCGTCGCCGCTTCGATCGCGTCCGCGTCGTCGCCCTGCGCGACCGTGCGCAGCGCCGCGACGAGCGCGTCGATCCGTGCGCGTTCGGTATCGTCGAGCAGTTCGCCGTCGGCGGCCAGCGCGGCCTGCGTCGCCTCGATCATCCGCTCGGCCTCGACCTGCGCTTCGCGCAGCGCACGTGCGCGCATGTCGATCTCGGCGGTCTTGAAGCTGTCCTCGAGCATCTTTGCGATGTCGTCGTCGGCCAGGCCGTACGACGGCTTCACGACGACCGACGCTTCGACGCCCGAATGCTGCTCGCGCGCGAACACCGACAGCAGCCCGTCCGCATCGACCTGGTACGTCACGCGGATGCGCGCCGCACCGGCCGTCATCGGCGGAATGCCGCGCAGCTCGAAACGCGCGAGCGACCGGCAGTCGGCGACGAGCTCGCGCTCGCCCTGCACGACGTGGATCGCCATCGCGGTCTGGCCGTCCTTGAAGGTCGTGAATTCCTGCGCACGCGCGATCGGAATCGTCGAATTGCGCGGAATGATCTTCTCGACGAGACCGCCCATCGTCTCGACACCGAGCGACAGCGGAATCACATCGAGCAGCAGCCAGTCGTCGCCGCTGCCGCGATTGCCGGCGAGCAGGTCGGCCTGGATCGCCGCGCCGAGCGCGACGACCTGGTCGGGATCGAGATTGACGAGCGGCGGCTGGCCGAAATACTTCGCGACCGCCTCGCGGATCACCGGCATGCGCGTCGCGCCGCCGACGAGCACGACACCCTTGATGTCGGCCGGCGTGACCTGCGCGTCGCGCAGTGCCTTGCGGGTCGGCGTCAGCGTGCGCTGCACGAGCGGCTCCACGAGCGACGCGAACGTATCGTGCGAAATCGTCTGCACGAGGTGCGCGCCGTTCGACAGCGTCACGTCGAGCGACGCGTCGGGCGCGGACGACAGCGCTTCCTTCAGCACGCGCACGCGATCGAGCAGCAGGCGCACGTCCTCGGGCGCGAGCGCCTTGGCGTCGATGCCGGCCTGCGCGAGCACGTGATCGAACAGCGCATGGTCGAAATCGTCGCCGCCGAGCGCGGAATCGCCGCCCGCGGCCAGCACTTCGAACACGCCCTTCGTCAGTTTCAGGATCGACAGGTCGAACGTGCCGCCGCCGAGGTCGTACACCGCGTACAGGCCTTCCGCCGCGTTGTCGAGGCCGTACGCGATCGCGGCGGCCGTCGGTTCGTTCAGCAGCCGCAGCACGTTCAGGCCCGCGAGACGCGCGGCGTCCTTCGTCGCCTGGCGCTGCGCATCGTCGAAGTACGCGGGCACCGTGAGCACCGCGCCGACCAGCTCGTCGCCGAGCGTGTCTTCCGCACGATGGCGCAGCGTCGCGAGAATCTCGGCCGACACTTCGACCGGGCTCTTCACGCCGTCGATCGTGCGGATCTGCACCATGCCCGGCGCGTCGACGAATTCGTACGGCGCGTTCGCCGCGCCTTCGACCTCGGCCTTGCCGCGGCCCATGAAGCGCTTGACCGACACGATCGTGTTACGCGGATCGGTGGCAGCCTGCGCCTTCGCGTCGTGACCGATGCGGCGGCCGCCGTTCTCCAGATAACGGACCACCGACGGCAGCAGCACGCGGCCCGCTTCGTCCGGCAGCACTTCGGGCACGCTGTTGCGCACAGCCGCGACGAGCGAGTTCGTCGTGCCGAGATCGATCCCGACAGCGAGTCGCCGCTGGTGCGGCGCCGGCGCCATGCCCGGTTCGGAAATTTGCAGTAAAGCCATCTTGGTTCGTTCGGGCGCTCGGCCCGTTTGCTGCGCGTGCCGCGAGGCACGCGGTTAAGTTTCGAGACGCTCGATCTGCGCGCCCACTTCCGACGCGACCCGTTCGATGAACATCAGCTGGCGCACGGCCTCGGCGGCGGCCTGGTCCGCCCCGCTGTCGAGCAGCGTGCCGAGGCGCTCGAGACGCACGCGCTTTTCGTCGCGCAATTCGGCGAGCAGCGCATCGAGCGCGTCGACGTTGCGGGCGGCCGCCGCGTCCTCGATGCCTTCGCGCCACTCCATCTGCTGCATCAGGAACGCGGGCTCCATCGCGGTGTTGTTTTCCGCGCCGATGTCGACGCCGCGCAGCGACAGCAAGTAGGTCGCGCGTTTCAGCGGATCGCGCAGCGTACGATACGCCTCGTTCGCGCGCGTCGCCCATTGCATCGCGATGCGCTTTTGCGCGTCGCCGGCCGCCGCGAAGCGGTCCGGGTGCACCTGCGTCTGCACCGTGCGATACGCGCTGTCGAGCGCCGCGTCATCGAGCGCGAATTGCGCCGGCAGGTGAAACAGATCGAAGTGGCTGTCTTTCAGCGAAACCATCGTCGCGTTCAATTCCGGTTCGTCGCGCGGCAAACGCCGCACATTAAAAAGGCGGCCCGTGCCGCCTCTTGCCCGCATCGCGCGGAAGCCCGCGTCACACGCGGAACGATTCGCCGCAGCCGCACTCGTCCTTGACGTTCGGGTTGTTGAACTTGAACCCTTCGTTCAAGCCTTCGCGGGCAAAATCGAGTTCGGTGCCGTCGATGTACGCAAGGCTTTTCGGGTCGACGACGACCTTCACGCCATGGCTTTCGAATACCTGATCCTCGGGGGCCAGCTCGTCGACATACTCGAGCTTGTACGCGAGCCCCGAGCACCCGGTCGTGCGAACGCCAAGCCGCAGGCCCACACCCTTGCCGCGACGGACGAGGTATTTCTGGACGTGCTGTGCTGCTTTTTCGGTCAGTGTAATTGCCATGATGTCCTTGCCGCGGCGTGCTGCAGAAGCCGCCGCGTTCCCTTCCAAGCGCCCCCAAATCTGTCGCTTCGCGCCAGGCCCCCGAGGGGCCGATAAAACCTGGGGCGGCCCGGCGTTTTATCGAGAAGCCGCTCGACGCCGCTCAGGCCGCTGCCTGATCGCTTTCCTTGGTGTCGTGGCGCTTCTTGTAGTCGGCCACGGCTGCCTTGATCGCGTCTTCCGCGAGAATCGAGCAGTGAATCTTCACCGGCGGCAGCGCAAGCTCCTCGGCGATCTGCGTGTTCTTGATCGACAGCGCCTCGTCGAGCGTCTTGCCCTTCACCCATTCGGTCACGAGCGAGCTCGACGCGATCGCCGAACCGCAGCCGTAGGTCTTGAACTTCGCGTCTTCGATCACGCCGTCCGCGCCGACGCGGATCTGCAGCTTCATCACGTCGCCGCAGGCCGGCGCGCCGACCATGCCCGTGCCGACCGCGTCGTCGTCTTTCGCGAACGAACCGACGTTACGCGGGTTTTCGTAGTGATCCAGAACCTTGTTGCTGTATGACATGACTCAGACTCCTTGATTCGTTACGTCTGCGTGCGCAAATCCGCCCGCGAATGTATTCAATGCGGTGTTCAGTGTGCGGCCCATTCGATCGTCGACAGATCGATGCCTTCCTGGTGCATTTCCCAGAGCGGCGACAGCTCGCGCAGCTTCGCGATCTTGCTGTTCAGCAGTTCGATCACGAAGTCGACTTCCTGCTCGGTCGTGAAGCGGCCGACCGTGAAGCGGATCGAGCTGTGCGCGAGTTCGTCGTTGCGGCCGAGCGCGCGCAGCACGTACGACGGCTCCAGCGACGCCGACGTGCATGCGGAGCCCGACGACACCGCGACGTCCTTGATCGCCATGATCAGCGACTCGCCTTCGACGAAGTTGAAGCTGATGTTCAGGTTGTGCGGGACACGGTGCTCCATGTCGCCGTTCACGTACGTTTCCTCGATCTGCGACAGGCCGCGCAGCAGCTTGTCGCGCAGCATCCGGATCCGCTCGTTCTCGGTGGCCATTTCCTCGCGCGCGATGCGGAACGCTTCGCCCATGCCGACGATCTGGTGCGTCGGCAGCGTGCCCGAACGCATCCCGCGCTCGTGGCCGCCGCCGTGCATCTGCGCTTCGATGCGCACGCGCGGCTTGCGGCGCACGTACAGCGCGCCGATGCCCTTCGGGCCGTACGTCTTGTGCGCGGAGAACGACATCAGGTCGACCTTCAGCTTCGCGAGGTCGATCTCGACCTTGCCCGTCGCCTGCGCGGCATCGACGTGGAACACGATGCCCTTCTCGCGGCAGATCTCGCCGATCGTTTCGATGTCCTGGATCACGCCGATCTCGTTGTTCACGTGCATCACCGACACGAGGATCGTATCCGGGCGCAGCGCGGCCTTGAACACGTCGAGGTCGATCAGCCCGTCTTCCTTCACGTCGAGATAGGTGACTTCGAAGCCGTCGCGCTCGAGCTCGCGGCAAGTGTCGAGCACGGCCTTGTGCTCGGTCTTCACCGTGACGATGTGCTTGCCCTTGCCCTTGTAGAAGTTCGCGGCGCCCTTGATCGCGAGGTTGTCCGACTCGGTGGCGCCGGACGTCCAGATGATCTCGCGCGGATCCGCGTTCACGAGTGCCGCCACCTGTTCGCGCGCTTCCTCGACCGCGCGTTCCGCATCCCAGCCGTACGCGTGGCTGCGCGATGCCGGGTTGCCGAACTGCTCGCGCAGGTACGGCACCATCTTGTCGACCACGCGCGGGTCGACCGGCGTCGTCGCGCTGTAATCCATGTAGATGGGCAGGTGGAGAGTCTCTTGGGTCATCTGTCGCTCCGGGGATTCTGTGCAGGGACTATGTACGTTATGGGGGTGTCGCGGGGTGGCGCTTTCGCGCTCACGAACTCGCGATGTTGAACACCGAATTGGGACCGAGCGGCATCGTGCGCACCGGTTCGGCCGGCGCCGCGACGGGCTCCGGCGTGCGCCGGTCGCGCAGCACCGCGGGTGCGCCCTCGCGTGCGCGCTGCTGATCGACGAGATCCTGCAGCGATACCGAATCGAGGTATTCGACCATCTTCTGGTTCAGCGTCGACCACAGTTCGTGCGTCATGCAATGGCCGTCGGGCTGCTTCGAGCCGTCGCACGTGCCCTTGCCGCCGCACTGCGTGGCGTCGAGCGGTTCATCGACCGCGATGATGATGTCGGCAACGGTGACGTCCTGCGCACGGCGTGCGAGGTTGTAGCCGCCGCCCGGGCCGCGCACGGATTCGACGATTTCATGCCTGCGCAGCTTGCCGAACAGCTGTTCGAGATACGAGAGCGAAATCCGCTGGCGCTGGCTGATGCCTGCAAGCGTCACCGGGCCCTGCTCCTGGCGCAGTGCCAAGTCGATCATCGCCGTGACGGCGAAACGGCCTTTGGTGGTGAGTCTCATGGTGTCTAGGGGACTGCAATCTTGACGATTTTGGTCAAGTATAAATATTTGACGTTTTTAGTCAAGTATCCATGTCTACGGCAGGGTATTCGCAACACGCTGAATACCGTGCCGCGATCAGCGCGCGATGCGGCTGCGCAGCGCGTCCAGCAGGCCCGCGCACGCGCGCTCGACCTGATCGAGCACCCGTTCGAAGCCCTGCGGGCCGCCGAAATAAGGATCGGCCACTTCGGTCTCGGCCGCGCCCGGCGCGAATTCCATCAGCAGGCGCACCTTGTCGCGATGCTCGGCCGGGCAGCGCCGGCGCAGTTCGGCGAGGTTCGCTTCGTCCATCGCCAGCAGCAGATCGAACCGCTCGAAATCCGCTGCGCTCACCTGCCGCGCGCGCAGCGCCGACAGGTCGTAGCCGCGCGTCCAGGCCGCCGCCTGCGCGCGCGTGTCGGGCGGCTCGCCGACGTGCCAGTCGCCGGTGCCGGCCGAATCGATCGCGATCCGGTCGGCCAGCCCCGCAGCGTCGACCTGGTGGCGCATCACGCCTTCTGCGGTGGGCGAACGGCAGATATTGCCAAGACAGACGAAACAGATTGCAACGCGGGTCATCGCCCTATCGGGAAAGCGCGGCGAACCGCGACGGAGAACAGCGCGCCATTATACAAAGGCGCCCGGAATCGCGCCGTCGCGCAAAGCGACGGCGGCGTGCCTTACAGCGCCTTCGGCGCAGCGAGCACGACGTCCCCCGAAGCGGCCGGCAGCGGCGTCGCCGCGTCGCCGACGAGCCCGAACGATACCGCGCGCGCCAGTTCGGCGGATGCCTGATGGACGGCGATCGGGCCACGCGACGGCGCATCGGCCATCGCATGCAGATAAGCGACCGCGGCGAGCGGGACGACGATTGCCAGCGGCCAGTACATCGATATTGTCTTTCTCATGATGCGGCTCCTTGACCTCATTCCCCGAATCCACTTCCGGGGACTACAGGCCCAATTCTATAGACCGCATCTATCGGGATAAATACGTAAATAGTGAATGCACTGTTGCTGGCCGATGAACAGTCGTCAGCCGAGGTGGCTTTGCGACGCGGCGTACAGCTCGCGGAACGTGCGGCCGGTCGGCGTCGGCATGTCGCGCGTGTCCATCCATCCGCCCATCATCGGCAGGCGCCGCAGCGTGCCGCCGTTGCCGCCGAGCCGCTCGAGGATCCGCACCGCGAGCTTCGTCGTCAACGCGTACAGCATCGGCCGGCGCGCGAAAAAGCCCCACACGGCGAGCCCGGCCCGCTCGCGCCACGGCCGCAGGTGCCGCTCGACCTGCTTTTCGCGCAGCGTGCGCAGCAGGCGCGACAGCGGAATCCCGGCCGGACACACGCTGTCGCATTCGCCGCATAGCGTCGCGGCCTGCGGCAGGTCGAGCGCGCGATCGACGCCGACGTAGCTCGGCGTCAGCACCGATCCCATCGGTCCCGGATAGACCCAGCCGTACGCGTGGCCGCCGACCTTCTGGTACACCGGGCAATGATTCATGCACGCGCCGCAGCGGATGCAGCGCAGCATCTCCTGGAACTCGCCGCCGATCAGGCCCGTGCGGCCGCCGTCGACGAGCACCACGTAGTTGTGCTCGGGACCGTCTTCGTCGTCCGGGCCGCGCGGCCCGGTCAGCAGCGAAAAGTAGTTCGACGTCTTCTGGCCGGTCGCGGAACGCGGCAGCACGCGCATCGCGGTCGCGAGATCCTCGAGCGTCGGCAGCACCTTCTCGATGCCCGTCACCGCGACGTGCACACGCGGCATCACCGTGCACATCCCTTCGTTGCCTTCGTTCGTGACGATCGCGACCGAGCCCGTCTCGGCGATCACGAAGTTGCCGCCCGTCACACCCATGTCGGCCGACAGGAAATGCGGGCGCAGCACCTCGCGCGCTTCGCGCGTCATGTCCGGAATCTCGGTCAGCCGCTCCCGCTGGTGCGTGCGCGCGAACAGGTCGGCGATCTCGTCCTTGTCCTTGTGGACCACCGGCGCGATGATGTGGCTCGGCGGCTCGTTGTCGTTGATCTGCAGGATGTATTCGCCGAGATCCGTCTCGATCGACTGCACGCCCATTTCGGCGAGCACCGCGTTCAGGCGCATTTCCTCGGACACCATCGACTTCGTCTTGATCACCTTCTTCACGTCGTGGCGCCGCGCGATGTCCGCGACGAGCCGCGCGGCATCCGCGGTCGTTTCCGCGTACAAGACCGTCGTGCCGCGCCGCGTCGCCTCGCGCTCGAACGCGTCGAGCCACACGTCGAGGTTCTCCAGCGCGCGGTTGCGGCGCGCCTTCAGCGCGGCGCGCGTCGCCGGGAAGTCGATCGCCGTCATCGCGTCGGCACGTGCGGACACGAACTTCGTCGACAGCTTCTTCAGGTTCTGCTGCAGGCGCTGGTCGGCCAGCTTCTGGCCGGCACGCGCCTTGAAATGCATCGATTGGACTTGCATCGCGGTATCGGGGAAATGTGAGCGGAACCGGGCGTCAGACGTCGCCCGCCAGCACCTGCGCGACGTGCAGCACGCGCGTGTCGCGGTCGCCGGTGCGGCGCAACCGCCCTTCGATGTTCAGCATGCAGCCAAGGTCGCCGAGCACGACCGCACCCGCGCCGGACGCGCGGACGTTCGCACATTTTTCGTCGGCGATCGCCGCCGAAATGTCGCCGTACTTGACCGCGAACGTGCCGCCGAAGCCGCAGCAGTGCTCGCAGTCCTTCATCTCGGTGACGGCCACGCCGCGCTGCGCGAGCAGCGCGCGCGGCTGCGCCTTCACGCCGAGCTCGCGCAACCCCGAGCACGAATCGTGGTACGTGACCGGGCCGGCGAATTCGCCCGGCGCGAGCGCGACCTTCGCGACGTTCGCGAGGAAATCGGTGAGTTCGTAGACTTTCTGCTGGAACCGTACATAGCGCCCCATCAGTTCGGGGTCGTCGCGGAACAGGTCGCCGTAGTGCGCGCGGATCATGCCGCCGCACGAGCCCGACGGCGCGACGACGTAATCGAACTGCTCGAACTCGCGCAACGTCTTTTCCGCGAGGTCGCGCGCGAGCGCGCGGTCGCCCGAGTTGTAGGCCGGCTGCCCGCAGCAGGTTTGCGCCGGCGGCACGAATACCTCGCAACCGGCATCGCGAATCAGCTTCAGCGCGGAAAAACCGATTTCCGGACGCATCAGGTCGACCAGGCAGGTCACGAACAAACCGACTCGCATACGTGCTCCTTCGAGAAAACGGCTCTCATTATCCGCCGTTTGGCCGGCAAGACCAACGCCGGCACGCACGCAAGCGCCGGCCGCCCGAAGCGAGGACTTCCTCGAACGGCGTTCGCTTTTTTCACGATACGAGATACAATCGTTGCAACACCGCTTGACGCGTCAACCGATTCTCCCCGACATGAGCCAACCCACTCCGGATTCCAAAACGTCGATCCAGGTGATCGAACGCATGATGCGGCTGCTGGACGCGCTCGCCGCGCACAGCGACCCCGTCAGCCTGAAGGAACTCGCGCAGCGCACGGATCTTCATCCGTCGACCGCGCACCGCATCCTCAACGACATGGTGACGTGCCGCCTCGTCGACCGCTCCGATCCCGGCACGTACCGGCTCGGCATGCGGCTGCTCGAGCTCGGCAATCTCGTGAAAGCGCGCCTGTCGGTGCGCGACGCGGCGCTGATGCCGATGCGCGAGCTGCACCGCCTCACCGGACAAACCGTGAACCTGTCGGTGCGCCAGGGCGACGAAATCGTCTACATCGAACGCGCGTATTCGGAGCGCTCGGGAATGCAGGTCGTCCGAGCGATCGGCGGCCGTGCGCCGCTGCACCTGACGTCGGTCGGCAAGCTGTTTCTCGCGGCCGACGAAACGGCCCGCGTGCGTGCGTACGCGACGCGCACCGGGCTGTCCGGCCACACGCAGAACAGCATCACGGACATCGCGAAGCTCGAGCGCGAACTGACGATCGTGCGCCAGCAATCGTGCGCACGCGACAACGAGGAACTGGAGCTCGGCGTGCGCTGCATCGCGGCCGGCATCTACGACGACTCAGGCAAGCTCGTCGCGGGTTTGTCGCTGTCGGCGCCGGCCGATCGTCTGCAGGACGCGTGGCTCGGCCAGCTGAGCCGCACCGCGCTGACCATCTCCGAATCGCTCGGCTACCGCCCCGCTCCCGAGAAGGACGCGGAAGGGCTGCAGCGGCAGGCGTGAGCCGCGCCTTCGCCGCATAAAAAAGCCCCGCGACTGCGGGGCTTTTTGCTTTGCGGAGACTGGTACGCGGCGGCCAGCCGCCGCGGCGCGCGTCAGGTGCCGCCGTTCGCCGTGTTGGCCGCCGTCAGGCGCTCGCCGCCGCCGGCGTCGAGCCAGTTGCGCAGGCGCGCCGCGTCGGCGAAGCGCGAATACTTGCCGAACGAATCCAGCAGCACCATCACCATCGGCCGGCCGTGGATCGTCGCCTGCATCACGAGACATTCGCCGGCCTCGTTGATGAAGCCCGTCTTCTGCAGACCGATGTCCCACGAGCCGTTGCCGCGGATCAGCGCGTTCGTGCTGTTGTAGACGAGATTGCGCTTGCCCGTATAGACGTCGTACGTGCGGTCGGTCGAGAACTGGCGGATCAACGGGTACTGGTACGCCGCGTTGACCATCTTCACGAGGTCGCGCGCGCTCGACACGTTCGAGCTCGACAGACCCGTCGAATTCTCGAAGTGCGTGTCGTTCATGCCGAGCGCCTTCGCCTTCGCGTTCATCGCCGCGATGAACGCCGGACGCCCGCCCGGGTAGTAACGCGACAGCGCGGCCGCCGCGCGGTTTTCCGACGCCATCAGCGCGATGTGCAGCATGTCCTCGCGCGACAGCACCGAACCGACCGACAGGCGCGAGCCCGTGCCCTTCTCGTAGTCGCGATCTTCGTCGGTGACTTCGAGCTGGTCGGTCATCGGCGCCTTCGAGTCGAGCACGACCATCGCCGTCATCAGCTTCGAGATCGACGCGATCGGCACGACGGCGTGCGAATTCTTGTCGAACAGCGGCTCGCCGGTGTTTTGATCGACGACGTACGCGACGCTCGAGCGCAGCGCGAGCGCGTCCGGCGTGTCGTGCAGGCCGAACGCCTGACCGACCGTCGGGCGGCGCGGCTGGAACGCGACCTTGCGCACCGCACCGTGGTGGCCGCGCACGTTCGACGCGAGCGTCGCGCGCTTGCGCGACGCCTTCGGCGCATCGTCCGACGCGACGTTGGCGGATTTGGCGGAGGCGGTCTTCACCGTCTTCTTCTTCGCGGACGAAGCGGAAGCGGCTTTCTTGGCGGCCTGGTGGGTCTTCGCAGTGGCGGCGAGGGCGTCAGCGGGCGCGACGGACGCAGCGGTCGCGAGCAACGCGACGGCGACCGACACAGCCGTGCCGAGCGTCATGCTCTGCAACAATCTGCGCGGTGAAAACGATTCGGCTTTCATTGGGGTCTGGACAAAGCGGGCGGGAGGTTTCCGCAAGTGTAGTTAAAGCTGAAAAAAAGAGCAATATTAGGCACTTACCGATCGTCTTTAAACCGGATTGTAAGCGTCGCCCGACCTTCCATCGATCGACACTCCCGCACCCATCGACAAAATCGATGAGGAGCGCGGCCCGACAGTACCCGTCTCCCGATTACCACGCGGTTAATTGAGATAACGTCACTTCGGCGACAAGTTAAAGCGGGGAAAGTACGTAAAGCGGGAAAGTACGTATCCGGCGCTCGGTGTGCCTGGGCACCGGTCTCGGCCAAGGCGGCGGCACCCTGCCCTGGCACGCCCGTCGAAACAGCCCGTCGAAACGGCGCGTTTTTCGACAGGAACAGAAGCATAACGTTCCACGTGCCTGTCAGGTTTACCTGTGCTGGATCGTGGTGCAGCACGCGTGCCCCCGCCCAGTGCGCACCATCTGGGATCGCGCCTGAAACCGATTCCGGACGGCCACGATAACTTGTTGTTTTATCGATAATTTGTCGCGATTGTGCAACGCACAAAAAATGCTTGACAACGGTTTTCTCTGCCCTAAAATGTGAATCATTGCTGCGTTGCACAAAGCACGCGCACCGGAGTTCCCCGTCGTAGTGCCCTTTATCCCTGCGATCGACGCGATCGCTTTTCAGGAGCTTGACATGTCCTTGCTGACCCCCGAGCAAATCGCCGCCGCCCAGAAAGCCAACCTCGAAAGCCTGTTCGGTCTGACCACCAAGGCGTTCGAAGGCGTCGAAAAGCTGATCGAACTGAACCTGCAAGTCGTGAAGTCGACGCTGACGGAAAGCCAGGAAAACGCGCAGCGTCTGCTGTCGGTGAAGGACGCGCAGGAACTGATCGCGCTGCAGGCGAGCCTGTCGCAGCCGGTCGCGGAAAAGGTGCTGTCGTACAGCCGTCACCTGTACGAAATCGCGTCGTCGACGCAAGCCGAGTTCGCGAAGGTTGCCGAAGCGCAATTCGAAGAGCAGAACAAGAAGGTCCAGGCGCTCGTCGACAACGTCGCGAAGAACGCGCCGGCCGGTTCGGAAACGGCTGTCGCCGCGCTGAAGTCGGCACTGAACGCCGCGAACACGACGTACGAAACGGTCCAGAAGGCGGCGAAGCAAGCCGTCGAGATCGCTGAAACGAACTTCAACGCGGCTGCCGCTGTCGCGACGAAGGCTGCCACGGCTGCTGCATCGCGCCGTGCGAGCAAGCCGGCCGCGTAAGCGTTCGCTGCTCCGTGAAAAAGCCGCGCTGAGCGCGGCTTTTTCGTTTCTGGCGCCCGAATACCGCAAATCGAACGTTATCGGTGCGCCGGCCACGCTGCCGTCGGCGGCGTGCAAAAGGAAACGCCGCCGTCCGGAACCTCCGGGCGGCGGCGTTTTTGCGGCTGGCGGCCGACGTACGGCCGACCGTGCCCGTTGCGTTACTTCTTGCGTTGTGGCGGCAGGTCGGTACAGACGCCTTCGTACAATTCGGCGGCCATGCCGACCGATTCGCCGAGCGTCGGGTGCGGATGGATCGTCTTGCCGATGTCTTCCGCGTCCGCGCCCATCTCGACGGCGAGGCACACTTCGCTGATCAGGTCGCCTGCGTTCAGGCCGACGATGCCGCCGCCGATCACGCGATGGGTTTCCTCGTCGAAGATCAGCTTCGTGAAGCCTTCGTCGCGGCCGTTCGCGATCGCGCGGCCCGATGCGGCCCACGGGAACACGGCCTTGCCGTACTTGATGCCTTCGGCCTTGCACTGGTCTTCCGTCTTGCCGGCCCACGCCACTTCCGGATCGGTGTAGGCCACCGACGGGATCTGCAGCGCGTCGAAGTACGCCTTCTCGCCGTGTGCGGCTTCCGCTGCGACATGGCCTTCATGGACGGCCTTGTGCGCGAGCATCGGCTGGCCGACGACGTCGCCGATCGCAAAGATGTGCGGCACGTTCGTGCGCATCTGCTTGTCGACTTCGATGAAGCCGCGGTCGGTGACGGCGACGCCCGCCTTGTCGGCGCCGATCTTCTTGCCGTTCGGGCTGCGCCCCACCGCGACGAGCACGAGGTCGTAGCGCTGCGCTTCCGCCGGCGCCTTCTCGCCCTCGAACTTCACGTAGATGCCGTCTTCCTTCGCTTCCGCGCCGACCGTCTTGGTCTTCAGCATCACGTTGCCGAAGCGCTTCGCGTTGTACTTTTCCCAGACCTTCACGAGATCGCGGTCCGCGCCCATCATCAGGCCGTCCATCATTTCGACGACGTCGATCTCGGCGCCGAGCGTCGAGTAGACCGTTGCCATTTCGAGGCCGATGATGCCGCCGCCGATGACCAGCATGCGCTTCGGCAGCTGGCGCAGTTCGAGTGCGCCCGTCGAATCGACGACGCGCGGGTCTTCCGGCATGAACGGCAGCTTCACCGCTTGCGAGCCGGCGGCGATGATCGCCTGCTTGAACTTGACGACCTTCTTGCCGTTTTCGCCCTGCACTTCCATGTGGTACGGATCGACGAATGCGCCGACGCCGGTGACCACTTCGACCTTGCGTGCCTTGGCCATGCCGGCGAGGCCCGTCGTCAGCTTCTTGACGACGCCGCCCTTGAAGTCGCGCAGCTTGTCGAGGTCGACTTGCGGCTTGCCGAACGTGATGCCGTGCGATGCGAGCGCCGCGGCTTCCTCGACGACGAGCGACGTATGCAGCAGCGCCTTCGACGGAATGCAGCCGACGTTCAGACACACGCCGCCGAGCGTCGAATAGCGTTCGACCAGCACGGTCTTCATGCCGAGGTCGGCGGCGCGGAACGCGGCCGAGTAGCCGCCGGGGCCGGCGCCGAGCACCAGCATGTCGCACTCGATGTCGGCGGCGCCGCTGTAGCTGCCGGCTTGCGGCGCGGGCGCGACTGCGGCTGCGGCCGGAGCCGGTGCAGCCGCTGCGGGCTTCGGCGCTTCGGGCGCTTTCGCGGGTGCGGGAGCGGCGGCGCCTGCGGACGCTTCGACGATGGCGATGACGGTGCCTTGCGAGACTTTCTCGCCGGCTTTGACTTTGACTTCCTTGACGGTGCCGGCGACGTCGCTGGGCACTTCCATGGAGGCTTTATCGGATTCGAGCGTGATGAGCGTTTGCTCTTTTTCGATCACGTCGCCCGGTTTGACGTTGACTTCGATGACATCGACGCCGCTGAAATCGCCGATATCCGGAACCTTGACTTCGATGAGACTCATGACTGTCCCCTTCTTGATTAGCTGCAGAGAGAGAGGGAGAGACTGGCGAAAAGCCGGAACCTGGCGACATGCGGCCTGACAAGAGCACGCGACGTTGGGCAGGACCACCTTTGCCGTCCGCCCAAGGACGCGCCTTTCTTTTGGTTACTTTTCTTTGGAAGACAAAGAAAAGTGACCGCCGCCCCGCGCAGGGGCGACACTAGCAGACCGTTGGCGAAACAGGTTCGACGACAAGGGCGTGGAGAACCGACACAAAAAACCACGCCCCCGCGAGCCCCTCATCTCATCAAAGAATGATGCGGCGGAAATCGGCCAGCAACGCGCCGAGATACGCATTGAACCGCGCGGCTTCCGCGCCGTCGATGACGCGATGGTCATACGACAGCGACAGCGGCAGCGTGAGACGCGGCACGAACTGCTTGCCGTCCCACACCGGCTTCATCTGACCGCGCGACAGCCCGAGGATCGCGACTTCCGGCGCGTTGATGATCGGCGTGAAGTGCGTGCCGCCGATCCCGCCGAGCGACGAGATCGAGAAGCAACCGCCCTGCATCTGGTCCGGCTTCAGCTTGCCGTCGCGCGCGGCCTTCGACAGCTCGGCCATTTCCTTCGCGATGTCGACGAGGCCCTTCTTGTCCGCGTCGCGGATCACCGGCACGACGAGACCGTTCGGCGTATCGGCGGCAAACCCGATGTGGTAGTACTGCTTGAACACCAGGTTGTCGCCGTCGAGGCTCGCGTTGAAGGTCGGGAACTTCTTCAGCGCGGCGACGACCGCCTTGATCACGAACGCGAGCATCGTGAACTTCACGCCCGCCTTCTCGTGCTCCTTGTTCAGCTGCACGCGCAGCGCCTCGAGCTCGGTGATGTCCGCTTCGTCGTTGTTCGTGACGTGCGGAATCATCACCCAGTTGCGATGCAGGTTCGCGCCCGAGATCTTCTTGATGCGCGACAGCGGCTTCGCTTCGAACGGGCCGAACTTCGAGAAGTCGACCTTCGGCCACGGCAGCAGGTTCAGCTCGCCGCCGCCTGCGGGCGCGGCTGCCGCGGCCGGCGCCGCGCGCTGGCCCGTCATCACGCCCTTCACGAAGCCCGTGATGTCTTCCTTCGTGATGCGGCCCTTCGGACCGGTGCCCTGCACGCGTGCAACGTCGACGCCGAGCTCGCGCGCGAACTTGCGCACGGACGGCGACGCGTGGCTCGCGCGGTATTCGCCCGACGGCGCGGCGGCCGGCGCGGCGGCAGCCGGCGCCGGTGCGGCCTTCGCGGGAGCCGGCGCGGCGGCAGGAGCC
>NZ_CABVPL010000077.1 GCF_902499045.1 Burkholderia latens
AAGGATGGAAAGACCGATGAAACATGCGACATCTGTATTTAGCTGGCGCTACGACGTCTGAATCCGGGTATGACATTTGATTGTGGCAGCCATATCCTGATGTCGCGCTCAAGGGTTTCGGCGCATGCCGCCGCGGATTGCAGGGCGCTTCGGCGGTCTCAAGTTTCTTTGAGATTGCCCCAGCGTGCCTCGGTGCGTTGCCTCCCGAACTTGTTGCCTACACCATCGGCAACTGCCGCACCGGCTTGCCGGTGAGTTGGGCGACGGCGTGTGCCACGGCCGGCGCGACCGGAGGCACGGCAATTTCGCCGACTCCGGTCGGTTCGGCCGTGCTCGGCACGACGTGGATTTCAATCAGTGGCGCCTCCGCCATCTTCAGCACCGGATAGTCGGGGAAGTTGGATTGAATGACCCTTCCGTCCTTGATCTGAATCTGGCCGTACAACGCTGCGCTCAGCCCGAAGATGATCCCGCTCTCCATCTGCTGCGCGACGATACCGGGGTTGACCACCGTTCCGCAGTCCGCCACGCAGACGACGCGATGCACACGTGGCTTGCCATCCTTGAGCGATACCTCCGCCACCTGTGCCACCACTGAGCCGAATGCGCTGTGCAGCGCCAGCCCGCGTGCACGCGGCGCGCCATCGGCGGCGGGCGCGAGCGGCTGGTCCCACCCTGCGGCCTGCGCCGCGATGTCGAGCACCTTCAGCTCGCGCGGATGCGCTTTGAGCAAGTCGCGGCGTATCGCCAGCGGATCGAGCTTGGCGGCGGCAGCCACATCGTTCAGAAAACTTTCGAGGAAGAACCCCGTGTACGAGTGACCGACGCTGCGCCAGAACCCGATCGGCACCGGTAGGTCGACCACCAGATGCGCAATGTGTTCGTGGTCGATTTCATACGGTTGGTCAAACAAGCCTTCGGCCGTATAGCGGTCAATGTCGAGCGACGGCGCACCGAACAGGCGCTCCAACTCGCCGGCCAGGATCGACTGGCCCGCACTGCGCGAGGCGATGGCCGTCAACCTGCCGTTCTCGACGCGAGCCTTCAGCCGTGCGATGGCCTGGGGGCGGTAGAAGTCGTGCTTGATGTCATCTTCGCGCGACCAGATCACCTGCACCGGGCGGCCTTCCGTCCTGGTGGCGATCGTCACCGCCTGGCCGACAAGGTCTGACTCCAACCGTCGCCCGAAGCCCCCTCCGATGAGCGGGATATCGACGTGTACCTGGTCGCGGCTCACGCCTGCCGCGCGGGCTGCGACCAGTTGGGCCAGCGTGGCGACCTGCGTGGGTGCCCAAAGCTGCACTCGATCCTTGGTCACCTGCGCCGTGCAGTTGATGGGTTCCATCGTGGCATGCGCAAGATACGGCGCACTGTATTCGGCCTCGACAATGATCGCACCCTGTGCATTCTCAAAGGCCTTCAGCCCATCACCCGTCGAACGGTAGGTGAAGCCCCCCTTGTCGCTGTCCAGCGCGCCGACGAGCTGTTGACGGATGCCCGCCGAATCGAGGACGGCATGTGGCCCGTTGTCCCACTCGGGTTCGAGCGCCCCAAGGGCTTGGCGTGCCTGCCAGTAATGGTCTGCCACCACGGCGACGCCCGGAGCGCCGCCCGTCGAGCCGTCGAACGGCACGACATACCGCACGCCGGGCATCACAAGGGCCGCTTTCGAGTTGAAGGTATTGAGCTTGCCGCCAAATACCGGACACATGATGACAGCCGCATACAGCATGCCGGGCGGCCTCACGTCGATGGCGAAGTGGGCGCTGCCATCCGTCTTGGCGGCGATGTCGTTGCGCGGCGCAGGCTTGCCCACAAGCTGATATTGCGACGCGGGCTTGAGCGTGACATTGGACGGCGGCGCAATCTCGCGTGCCTTCCGTGCGACGGCGCTGAAAGGCATCTGCTTTCCGCCCGGCCCGATGAGCTGCCCTTCCCGCACAGTCACCCGTGTTGACTCCACGCCCCATTCTCGCGCGGCTGCCTCCACCAGCGTGGCGCGCGCGGTTGCGGCGGCCTCGCGCACGGGTTGCCAGCCGTCGGCCATGCTGCTGCTGCCGCCGGTGATGATGAGGCCGATTTCGCGCGCACTCTTGGCCATGATCCAATGCAGCGCGCGCGCCCAGATCTTGTCCGCGTCGTCCGGATGCAGCGGCAGCGAGCTGTCGCCCATGGCGACGACATTACCGTAGATGCGTTCGATGGGTGATGACTCGATGCTCACCCGCGTCAGCGGAATATCAAGCTCCTCCGCGGCCAGCATCGACAGCCCAGTGTGGATGCCCTGCCCCATCTCGACACGCGGCATCGCCAGGATCGCATTGCCTTCCGAGGTGATCTTGATCCAGCCATTCAGCGCAATCTGACCAGACGTTTCGGGAAACACGGCCGGATTACCAAGCCGGCTGCGTGGAGGCATCACGCCCCAGCCCACCACCAGCGCACCGCCAAGGCCAACCGCCCCCAGCAGAAATCGGCGCCGCCCGGGGCGCGCAATCTTGGTGTCGGCACTCATGCATGGCCGTCCCGCAGCACTTTCGCCGCACGCTTGATGGCGATGCGCACGCGCGGGTAGGTCCCGCAACGGCACAGATTGGTGATGGCCGTGTCGATATCGGCGTCGGTCGGATCGGGCTGTCTCGCCAACAGATCCGCGGCCGCCATCAGCATGCCCGACTGGCAATAGCCGCACTGCGGGACCTGTTCGTCGACCCACGCCTGCTGTAACGCATGGCGTTTCCCCGGGGATTCCGCCAGCCCTTCGATCGTGGTGATACGCTTGCCGGCGACCGCTGCCACGGGCAGGACACAAGATCGTACCACCGTACCATCCAGATGCACGGTACACGCGCCGCAGGCAGCGACGCCGCAGCCGAATTTCGTGCCCGTCAGGTTCAGGTGGTCACGCAGCACCCACAGCAAGGGGGTAGCCGGGTCGCAATCGATGTTGACCGGTTGATGGTTGACGTCAAGATCCATGTATTGCTTCCTTGCCTCGTATCACAATGGCTGAGCCCAATACCCGAACCTTAAGGTCAAACCAAACTTTAATGTCAAGCACCGCGATGCGAATAACCTTCGGTTAGCCGCGTGGTGACCGGCCAGAATACGCAATCCACCAGGAGTCAGTCAGCGCGAAGCAGTGCTCACCGAAGGAACGCAAAAAAGCTTGACCCTGGACTTGACCTGAAGGTTATGGTTTGCCATGGCATGCGCTTCGGGCCCATGGGCAAGCTTGTGGCGTCAGGCTAAGGGCGACATGTCCACGGCTATCGCTTGTGACCGACGAAGGAGGCTTCAAAATGACCAAACGCATACTTCACGTCGTCAGCAATGTCGCCAGCTACGCGGATCAATCCGAGCCGACCGGCCTGTGGTTGTCGGAACTGACCCATGCGTGGCACGTCTTCGCCGGACACGGATACGACCAGCATCTCGTCAGCCCCAAGGGTGGCGAGTCCCCGCTGGAACCCCGCTCGCTGAAATGGCCGCTCGCCGACGCGTCGGTAAAGGCGTGGCTGAACGACAAGGACCGCCAGAAGCTTTTGGCGACTACGGCAAGCCCCGATCAGATCGATCCGGCGGATTTCAATGCGATCTATTTCACGGGCGGGCACGCCGTCATGTGGGACTTTCCCGACGATGCCGGACTTCAACGGCTTACGCGAGACATCTACGAGCGCGGCGGTATCGTGTCGTCTGTATGCCACGGCTACTGCGCCTTGCTGAATACGCGACTCACCAACGGCACACTGCTCGTTGCCGGCCGACGCCTCACCGGCTACTCGTGGGTGGAAGAGGTTCTTGCGGGCGTCGCGAAGAAAGTGCCCTACAACGCCGAGGAAGAGATGGTGCGGCGCGGCGCACTCTACGAAAAAGCGTTGCTGCCATTCACCTCGAAAGTCGTTACTGATGGCCGCTTGGTGACAGGGCAGAATCCGCAGTCAGCCAAAGCAACGGCCAAGCAGGTTGCGGCTTTCCTGTAACGGCAAGCAGGCCCGGCACGCCAGCGGGCATCCTCGCCTAGCCTTTCCCGGACGGTCGGCGGCGTCCGGCCTTGCCGGCGCCCTTCGTTTGGACCGCGCTGTCCAGTTGCCTCGACTGCATCTGCGACAACAGGCGCGTTGCATTGGCGGTGCAATCGATGTCGTCGGGCTTGGCCTCGATCTCGACCATCAACGACATGAGATGCGCCTTGTTCTGTGCCAGCTTGACTTGCATGGCCTCGATATCCCGCACCTTTTGACGGAGCGCTTCGAGCAGCGCTCCGCGCTGCCACTGCGCAAGGTCGGGTGGCAACAGCATGCGGATCTCGTCCAGGCTGAAGCCGGCCTTTTGCGCGGTCGCGACCAGGCCAAGTACCAGCACGGCATCCGGCGAATAGACCCGATAGCCGTTGGGTTGCCGCTCGACCGCCGTCAGCAGGCCGATGCGTTCATAGAAGCGGATGCGCGAGGGCGTGAGGCCGGTGCGCTCCGCCAGATCGCCAATCTTCATGTGTTGGGTGCGAAAGTGTCCAGCCGGGCGGGCATATTCAGGACCCGTTGCGCGTCTTTGACGACGTCCATGCGAAGCACGGTGGACGCCCCGACTCCGTCAAGCAGTTGGCTCAACGGCCCGCCGTGCCGCGACAGTTCGACGTCCCGCGGAAAGAGGCGCTGCGCGAACGAGAGCATGTTGGTCTGCACCAGCGTCTGGTGCCACTCGCCGTCGATCCGGTTGATCATGGTCGCCGTTGCCATATGTGACTGGGACGGGACATTGCGCAACGCCGGAAGCGGTGCACGCAGGGTTAGGTCCGGCATGCCGCCGGGACCGGCGATGCGGGCCTTGACGTCGGCGCCGATGTTCACGCCGATTTCCGTCCGCCATTTCGGCAACTGATATCCATACAGGCCGCGGACCCGCGCGATTTCCGTGGTCACCGGCAACGCAAGAACGTGCGCGTGGAAGCTGCGGCGTCGCATGGAACCGAGCAGTTCCAGCGCATGAGACCCCCGCGCCCCAGGCCGGCGGATCACCACCGCGACGGAAACTTCGTCGTAGGGGTCGTTATCGCAAACGGAATACGAGAAGAAGGTCAACGCCACCAGGCCCTGGCCCGGATAGGCGCGCAGTGGCTCGAGAGGTGTCGGCAACATTGCCCGCAATCGATCGGCAGGCGCCAGGAACAACAGCTGAACGTTACTGGAGCGGTAGTAGAAGTTCGGCGCCCACGTCGGACCGACCGCGGACGTGACGAGCCGCTTCGGAATCCTGCGAAAAAAGTCGATGTTTCCTGCGGCAGGATCTCGCGCCACTTCGTCGAGATCCGGGTTCATCCGGTAACGGTCATAGTAACCGCCGGCAGGCACCTCGACCTTGTGCTCGCCAAACTCGACCTGTGTGAACCGCCTATCCATATTCGTTGACCTTTGTCGATGATTGAACCGGCAGGCGGGCCTCGGGAGGCATGCCGATTAACAGCCGGCAACAATCACTCTAGGATTGAATATGACTTTAAGGTCAAGCACTTCGCAACGAATCGGAAGGAATCGATACGATCAGTCTATGCCGCAGCCGCTGACTTATGCGAGTCCCGAACCGAATCGGACGACGGGGACTTCCCGGTGCGGCGTTTGACCAAATCGCTGACGGACTGGAACCGATATCCCCGTCGACGCTCTGGAACGCAAGCACCCTCCCCGCACAGCGCGCTTTCCCGGCAGGTGAAGGTGCGAGGATCAGCCGGTGGTGGAACCGTCGAGTTTGCGCAGATCCGGCGTAATCCCTGCTTCGCGGAGACGGTCCAGCACGCGCTTCTTATTGTCGACACATTCAATTCCGTCCGGCCTGTCTTCGATACTCTCGATCGCGGTCACCAGTTGGGCTCGGGTATGGTCGAGACGCTTGCGAATGCTATCGATCTCATTCACCTTCTGCTTGAGGGCGTCCAGCAGTGCGCCATGATCCCATGCGCCCGGGCCCACCGGTAGCAGCTGCCGAATCTGCTCGAGCGTAAATCCCGCCTGCTGCGCGATCGAGATCAATGCCAGGAGAATTTCCGCCTCCGGGGGATACTCCCGATAGCCATTCGCTTGGCGCTCCACCACCCTGATCAATCCCTCTGCCTCATAGAAACGAATACGTGAGGCCGTCAGACCGCTGCGCTTCGCCAACTCTCCGATTTTCACGCGACACCCCAAAAAACTATTGACATTAACGTTGACTTTAATCCTAAAGTTGACCGGTGACTACATGGCGAAGCATGACCGACTCGGAGGCAAACGACCGCATCGCGGCCTGCCGAACATTTCAACCTGTCTCGACAAACGGTGAGCATTGTCTCACCCAGGCCGCGAATGGCGACGCCGGCCTGCGCGTCGCCGGCAGAGTGGCTGGATCCCGGCGCCACAGTCACGTTGCCGTTTCGTCAGTCACCGTCAAAAAAGGAGCAGTCCGCTACCGAGCAGCAACGATCGCCGTACACGTCACCGGTTGTCAACTTGAATATCGCAAAGGAGTGCTGATCATGGGATACGTCACAACGAAGGATGGCGTTCAGATCTTCTACAAGGACTGGGGGCCGCGCGACGCGCCGGTCATCTTCTTCCATCACGGTTGGCCGCTCAGTGCGGACGACTGGGACGCCCAGATGCTCTTTTTCCTGTCGCACGGGTACCGGGTCATCGCGCATGACCGGCGCGGTCACGGACGCTCCAGCCAGGTGTGGGACGGTCATGACATGGATCACTACGCGGACGACGTCGCCGCGGTCGTGAACCATCTCGGCGTGCAAGGTGCGGTTCATGTCGGCCACTCCACCGGCGGCGGCGAAGTCATTCACTACGTCGCCCGTCATGGCGAAGATCGAGTCTCGAAGGCCGTGCTGATCAGCGCCGTGCCGCCGCTGATGGTCAAGACAGACAAAAACCCGGGCGGCCTGCCGAAGGACGTGTTCGATAACCTGCAGGCGCAGCTGGCCGCGAACCGTGCTCAGTTTTATTACGACGTTCCGGCCGGCCCGTTCTACGGCTACAACCGTGCCGGCGCGAAACCGTCGCAAGGCGTGATCTGGAACTGGTGGCGCCAAGGCATGATGGGCAGCGCCAAGGCGCATTACGACGGCATCGTCGCGTTCTCGCAGACCGACTTTACCGAGGACCTGAAGAGCACGACGATTCCCGTGCTCGTGATGCATGGTGATGACGATCAGATCGTCCCCTATGCCGATTCCGGCTTGCTGTCGGCGAAGCTCGCTCGGAACAGCACGCTGAAGACCTACAAGGGTTTCCCGCACGGCATGCCCACGTCCAACGCCGACACGATCAACGCCGATCTGCTCGCGTTCCTGCGAGGGTAATCGCGACGGGTGCCGGAAAAGAGACGCTCCCGGCACCCGCCTGCCTCTTTCCGGGGCGCGCACTGCTTCCCCGACAGACACTCACACATTATTCAAGTGTCCGTCTGCGTGGCTCGCAGCACGCGGGAGGGTCGCCCCGGCGCGTCGTCACCCGATACCCGAACCGCGTACGATCACGCTCCCGGTACCCCCGTTGCGCAAACTCGATGACCACGCGCCCCGTTTCCTGTTACTTGCTCTGCCGGCAGCGGTAGCCAATCAGTTCATTTCCCTGAGCCGCCTGACTACCGCTTCGGCAATTTCCTTGCTCGATTGCGGGTTTTGCCCGGTGATGATCCGGTCGTCACTGACGACATAGGATGTAAACGGAAGCAACGCCTTCTTGTAGCGAGCACCACGGCTCACGAGCGAATCCTGCAAGAAGAGCGGAACCTGTGACTGCATGCCGGACAGCGTCTCCTCCATGTCGGAAAAGCCCGTCACCGGCACGCCCGTGAGGAGAGGCTTGCCTTCGGCGTCCTGGAGCGGCAACAACGCGGATACGCCATGGCAAACGGCCGAGACAACGCCCCCCTGACGATAAATCTGCTCGCTGACGGCCTTCAGCGCCGCGTTGTCGGGAAAGTCCCACAACGTACCGTGTCCGCCAGTGAAATAGATCGCCTTGTAGCCGGCGGGATCGACGGCCGCGGCCGGCAAAGTCGTCTTCAATCGCACCATGAAAGCAGGATCGGCCAAATGCGCGCGGGCCGAATCGTCCAGGTAAAAAGACTTCAGGCTGCGCTCGTCAATCGGGACTTCACCACCCGCCGGACTCGCAAAATCCATTTGCAGCCCGGCTGCCTCAGCGACGTCATAGAAATGCGTCAACTCGGTGAACCAGAGGCCGGTCGTATCCGATCGAGACGGATACTTCGAGTGATTGGTCATCACGACCAGAATCTTGCCGTTTAGCCGTGGCACGCCCTCGTTCCGCGCAACGTCGGCTGCATAGGCGTATCCGCCCGTGAGCGCCGAAACCACCATGGCCAGGAGCCAATGCCTCAGAAACCAACGCTTGAACATTCTCGATTCCTCATATGAGCCGGTGCGACTACGGGTCATGACTCGATCGCACCGCAGCGAAGCAACGACGTGAAAGGATGCAGACGAAATCCTAGGATTGAAGTTAAGTTGAATGTCAAGTGATCGCGGCGCGCCATCGCACACCGCCACGCGTCCGGATGCCATGGCGCTCAGCCGCGTCGGTTTCGAGAATCAGCATCACCACCGATCGATACGACGTCGTCGAGCCGCCGATCCGGTCCCATGCCCGCACCGCGCTGCTTCAAACCAACCGAAATGACCCGCATCGCGTTAGCTGATGCCCGCAGGCGCCACACCGACAGCATTTTTATTAATTTAGTCAACCTAAATAGTTATAAGAATCAACGACCGACTATCGCCCAGTTAGCGATATTCAATTGGCCTGTCGCACCTCGACGAGATTACATTTCGCCCGGTCTTTCCCCGCATTTCATCCAAGGAATCTCATCGTTATGTCAAACACCGCGAATCGATTCTTCCAGAGTGTGATTGCCGCGGCCTGCGTCGCATTGGCCTCTTCGTCACACGCTGCCGAACTGACGCGCGACAACGGCTCGCCCGTCGGCGACAACCAGAATTCGCAGACAGCCGGACCGAACGGCCCGGTGCTCCTGCAAGACTCACATCTCATCGAAAAACTCCAGCGCTTCGATCGCGAGCGCATCCCCGAGCGTGTCGTGCATGCCCGCGGCACCGGTGCATTCGGCGAATTCGTGCCGAGCGCCGACATCAGCGACCTGACGACCGCCAAGGTTTTCACGCCCGGCACGAAGACGCCCGTATTCGTTCGCTTCTCGACGGTGATGGGTTATCGCGGCTCGCCCGAGCAGGCACGCGATCCGCGCGGTTTCGCCGTGAAGTTCTATACGGAACAAGGCAATTGGGATCTGGTCGGGATCAACCTGCCGATCTTTTTCATCCGCGATGCGATCAAGTTCCCGGACTTCGTCCATGCGAACAAGCCGAGCGCGGTCACGGGCGTGCAGGATGCAAACCTCGCGTTCGATTTCTTCGCGCACGCGCCCGAAGCAACCAGCATGCTGACACGGCTGTATTCGACCGAGGGCATGCCCGATTCGTACCGGAACATGGACGGCTACGGCGTACATGCATTCAAGTTCGTCAACGCCGACGGCAAATACACGTACGTGAAGTTCCACTGGAAGAGCACGCAAGGGATGCACGGGCTGCGCCCGAAGGACATCCCGGGGTCGATCGGCGCCGACTGGAACCTGATGACGAACGATCTGTACGGTGCGCTGAAGGCGGGCAATGCGCCGAAGTGGGACCTCTACATCCAGGTGCTGAAGCCGTCCGAGCTCGACGCGTTCGACTTCAACCCGCTCGACGACACCAAGGTATGGACCGGTGTGCCGGAGCGCAAGATCGGCACGCTGACGCTGAACCGTGTGCCGGACAACTACTTCGAGTCCACCGAGGAATCCGCCTTTGCCCCGTCGCGGATGGTGCCGGGCATCGAGCCTTCGGAAGACCGGATGCTGCAGGGCCGGATGTTCTCGTACGCCGATACGCAGATGTATCGCCTCGGCGCGAACTTCAATCAGTTGCCGATCAACCGTCCGCGCGCGCCCGTCACGAACAACAACCAGGACGGCGCGATGAACTTCGGCGACCGCAAGGGCGAAGTGAACTACGAGCCGTCAACGCAGAACGAACTCGCGCAGAACCCGCGTTACAAGTCGGTCGAGACGCCGCTTGCCGGCGCGACGCAACAAGCCGCGATCCGCAAGACGCTGAACTTCCGGCAGGCGGGTGAGTACTACCGGATGTTGCCCGCGCAGGAACGTCAGGATCTGGTAGCCGCATTGTCGGCCGACCTGAATCACGTGACGAACGAAGCGAACAAGTACTCGATGCTGTCGTACTTCTACAAAGCCGATGCGGATTACGGCACGCGCCTCGCGCGTGCCACGCACGCCGACCTGACCCGCGTGAAATCGCTCGCCGACAAGCTCGTCGAGAACTGATCGGCAATCTCGCGAAGGCTGCACGCGCGGCCTTCGCGTCCCCACCAATCAATCGATTGCGCCGTGCGGCCACGCGCGGCGCGCATTGCTGATGAAGAATCGACTGCTGACCGCCCTCTCCCGCACGCTCGCGGTCGCGGGAGCCGTCGTGCTCGCGGCCTGCGCACAAACCGCACCGCCCGCGACCGTACCTCACCTCGACGCGCATGCCGATCCGCGCCGCTACGACGACGCATGGTTTGCCGCCGCACGTCTCGGCCGCATCGACATCCTGCAGTCGCTCGTCGACGCGCACTATCCGGTCGACGCGACGACGCGCGAAGGCTATACGGCGGTCATCCTCGCGGCCTATCGCGACCAGCCTGCAACGCTCGACTATCTGCTGCGCATCGGTGCAGACCCGTGTGTCGGCGATCGTCACGGCAACACTGCGCTGATGGGCGCGCTGTTCAAGGGCGAGACCGCGATCGCGAAGCGGCTGGTCGATGCCAACTGCCCGATCGACCAGACCAATCACGCCGGCGAAACAGCGCTGTCGTTCGCCGCGCTGTTCGGCCGCCTCGACATGCTGCCGGTGCTCGTCGCACATGGCGCGAACCCGAATCACGTCGATGCGCTCGGTCGCACCGCGCTGCAGAACGCGATCCTGCAAGGCAACGACGCCGCGGTTGCCGCCCTCGAAAAGGTTGGCGCCACACCGAATGCCGACGTAACGTTGCGATCGCGGCCGTAACCGCTTGACCTTGAACCTGCCTTCAAGCTTAGCCTAGTGTCCATCGTCATTCGACACAAGGTCACGAAGGTATCCGACATGCAAACGATATTGGGGGCGAACGGTCAGATCGCCACCGAACTGGCGCGGGAACTGCGTCGCCTCAACACGGGCGACATTCGCCTCGTGAGCCGCAATCCACGCAAGGTCAACGACACCGACAACCTGGTGTCGGCCAATCTGCTTGATGCCCGTCAGAGCGCCCAGGCGGTGAAAGGCAGTGACATCGTCTACTTCACGGCGGGCCTGCCCCCGGACACGGAGCTGTGGGAAACGCAGTTTCCGGTGATGTTGAAGAACGCGCTGGATGCGTGTCGCGCGGAAGGTGCCCGGTTCGCCTATTTCGACAACACCTACATGTACCCGCAGGACAGCCGGCTGCAGACGGAGTCGACACCGTTCGCGCCGGTCGGCCGCAAGGGAAAGGTGCGCGCAGCGATGGCGTCGATGGTGCTCGAAGAAATGGCGCGTGGCGACATTCCGGTGCTGATCGGCCGGGCGCCCGAGTTCTATGGCCCGGGCAAGACGCAGAGCTTCACGAATGCGCTGGTCATCGACAAGCTGAAGGAAGGCAAGAAGCCGAAGGTGCCGTTGCGTGACGATACGCGGCGCACTCTTATCTGGACGCCCGATGCGAGCCGTGCGCTAGCGACGCTCGGCAACACGCCGGACGCGTTCGGGCAGACCTGGCATCTGCCGTGCTGCGACGACCGGCCGACCTACCGGCAGTTCGTCGAAATGGCGAGCGCTGCGTTCGGACGACCGCCCACCTACTCCGTTATTGGGAAATGGGCATTTGTCGCTATCGGAATTTTCTCCAGTCAGGTGCGCGAGATCAGGGAGCTTCTGCCTCGCTACGAGCAGGACAACCTCTTCGATTCCACGAAGTTCAAGCGCCGATTTCCCGAGTTTGACGTGACAACTTACCGAGAGGGTCTTGAACTGATTCGGCGGGAGTTGTAGACGTTTGCGTCACCCGGACACCGTCATCCCCTCGTTGCGCGATCCAGCGGGCTTGACCTGCTCCCCAAGGCTTAGTCGTGGGACAGCGCACGCCCCGCTTCAATGTAGGAAGTCAGCAGCGCAACAAATGACCTGGATTTGAACACGCAACGGGAAACAGCCTAAAAAGTGGATATTCTGTGGTCCGCCTTCCGGTTGAAATACAACAAAACCAGGAAAAACAACCCGGCGCAACACCCGACCATAGGTACCAAGATTCATCAGGAACGATGCAGTTACCAAGTTCAGATGTCGTGTTCTGGCTATTTACAGATGTCGTGTTTTTGACTGCTGGCATGCCGGACGGATCGTTGAGCCAGCGCGGCAGCCCGCCACACAGCGAGCCGGACTGGCGGACACTGACGAAATGCAGCAGCCTGACGAGCTGAACTGGATTCATCCAGCCGGTCTCAGGCTTCTACGACGCAGCATCCGGCACGATGGCAATGGCCTCCACCTCGATCATCGCGTCCGGCGAAAAGAGCGCCGAGACTTCGACGAGACTTTCCGCCGGATACGGCGCCGAAAACCATTCGCGCCGCACTTCAACCATTCTGTCTAGATACGACATAGACGTCAGGAAAACCGTCGTCTTGACGACCTGATTCATTCCCGAACCGGCCGCCTTCAACACGCGTTCCAGATTGGTGAAAGCGCGCCGGGCCTGGCGATCGAAATCTCCGGGGCCGTCGATTTCGCCATCCTCGCCAATCGCAGGTTGCCCCGAAACGAAGACGAAACCTCCAACCCGAATTGCCTGTGATAATAGAAACGGCGCATAAGGATCCGGATTCGTGTGCACTTGTTCGATTTTCATGGAAAACCCCTCCATCGAGTGTTGGCTGATCGTCATGAACGAAGTATCGACGGGGCTTCCCGGCGCAACAAATGGTCAATTCTCACCTTACAGATGAGCTTTTCTAATCCATGCGCAAACTCCCTTCGTTGAGCGCGCTACGCGCGTTCGAAGCCGCAGCGCGCCGCACCGGCTTCAAGGCGGCCGCAGACGAACTGAACGTCACGCCGACGGCCGTCAGCCATCAGATACGTCAGCTCGAAGACTGGCTGGGCGTCAAACTGTTCGAGCGCCAGACGCGCGGAGTGCGGCTGACCGCGAACGGCAAGGCGCTATTTCCGGCGCTGCGCGACGGCTTCGACAGCTTCGAGCGTGCGATCGAGACGGCTCGCAACATCGACGAAACGCGGGTCGCCACGCTGACGTCCACGGTCGCCTTCACCGCGAAATGCCTCGCGGCTCGCGCCGGCGGATTTCGTGCAGCGTATCCCGAGTGGACGCTCCGGCTCGATGCGACCAATGCGATCGTCGACCTTGACCAGTCCGCGCATGCGTCGATCCGCTACGGCGCCGGCTATTATCCCGGCCTCGTTTCGGAACCGCTTTTCCCGGATCGCTTTACGCCGGTGTGCCGTCCGCATTTGTCTATCGCAAACGAGAAGGATCTGCAGCACGCGACGCTGATTCATTTCGATTGGGGCCCGCCCGTTCGCGACGATCCGCGGGCAATAACATGGGCTCGCTGGCTCGATGCCGCAAAAATACGAGGCACCGATCCGAACGGCGGCTTGCGATTCAACGACGAGGTCCATGCGATGCAAGCCACCCTCGCCGGACAGGGAATCGGCTTGATAAGCCGGACGCTGGTCGCCGAGGAACTCGCCAACGGCACGCTGGTACAGCCGTTCGAGCTCACGCTGGAGAGCTTCCAGTACGATCTCGTCTATAGCCCGCGTTCAGCTACCCGGCAGGCGACGGAGATATTGAGAAACTGGGTGCTTCGGGAATTTGCCGGCGATCGATCAGCAACGACCATCGAAACACAAGCCCGCACCGTTCCCCATCCGACGCCGGCCTCCGGCACCGCGTAACGGCGGAAGCAGGACCGGACGCAGCAAAAACAACATCGGATGCGTGCCGGCCTACCCCAACCCCGCACTACTTCGACAGCATCGACAGAAACGCGCTCGCTGCACCGCTGGCAATCGCCGACGGACTGTTCGCGGCGCCAACCGTCTCGCCATGTTCGATGCCGGCGGCCTTGCCGTCGTGGCTGCCGCCGAATGTCCGGCCATCGACGCGCCGTTCGCCGTGCCCGATGAATCGGTCAGGCCGCCCAATCGCGATGCGAATCGGTATTACTGCGTGATGGTCCCTGCCGGCCCGAGGTTTCTCGACGAGTTGCCGACATACACCGTCGTCGCACCGCTTGCCGGCGACCACTGATAGAGCGCCACCTGTGGTTTCCTGGTCGGTATTAACGCTTACCGGATCGATGCTCGCGTGCAATCGAACGGCCGTCGCCTGTCCGTACGCGGCCGCCCCGCCAGTCACGCGTCGGTCGGTCGCTCGCTCGCGCTGGCTGCACCGCTTGCCGCGGCACGATGGACTGGCGGCGGGCCGTGCCGGCCGAACGCCGAATCGACGGCCCTCTCGCCCTTTCACCCGACGATGACCTGCTGCCCCGGATCGATCTCGCCGGGGTGGCTCGCCAGATTCCGGTTCAGTTGCAGGATCTCGTTGAACGCGACGTTGAGCCGCTGACCGTCCGACATCCGCCGCCGTTCGTCGGCCGGCACGTGCGCCGCGTCGAGCAGCGATCCTTCGTGATCTTCGGCGATCTTCCACAGCGAATCGCCGGCCACCACGTCGACCGTCAGCGGCGCGGGCTTGGTCGTCGGACTCGGCGAGCCCGTCGAAGGCGGCGATGGCGTAGCCGGCGGCTTCGGCGCGGCAGTCGGTGACGCGGACGCGCCCGGCTGCGTCGGCGTCGCCGTGGGTGTCGGCGCGAGCGACGCGCCCGGCGTCGGCGTTGCGCTGGCGGAACCCGACGAAGCAGGCGTAGGCTTAGGCCCGACGCCCGGCTGCTTGTCCTGGTCGTCCGACCCGTTGAGCGCCGTGATCAGCCCATACCCCTGCGTGACCGCGAAGATCCCCACCGGCAGCAGCGCGATGCCGGTCGGCAGGCGCGCCATCCACGGCGTCGCGTTCGGGAACTGCGAATGCAGGCGCCCGGCGCCGAGCAGCGCACCGGACATCGCACCGAGCACGCCGGTCATCCCGTCGCCGAACGTATGCGCAGCCATCGCGCCGTGGATACCGGTCGCCAGGCTCACGGCCGACGTCACGTAGTCGCCGGTCGCGCTCGCGATCCGCGCGATCTGGCTGCGATTCTCCGCATTCACGCCACGCGCGCCGCCCTTGTACACGATGCCGGTGGAAACGGCGCTGATGATCCCGCCCACCGCCTGCCCGCCGGCCAGCCAGTTGCCTTGCAGGAACTTGAAGCCGTTGATCGTGATCGTGCCGCCGTAACCGCCCAGCGCGAGCAGCCGCCCGACGCGGCCGACCGAATGCCGCGGGCTGCCGCGGTGCAGCAGCTTCAGCGACGTCCCGCCGACCACGCCCTGCATCTGTCCGAGCATGTCGTCCGCGATCGCCTTCAGGTGCGTGACGGTTTCGTCGAACGTCAGCACGCCGTCGTCGTTCAGCGCGCGCAGTTGCGCGGCCGCGGCCTTGCCTTCGTGGGCGATCTGCTCGAGCTGCGTGCCGCGCCCGTCGACGTCGAACCCGTTCGCCTTGAGTTGCTTTTGCAGCCCGCGCACGAGCCGGTCGACGACGTGATCGAACACGCGCGGATCGCCGTTCTTCAGGCTCGCGACCGCGCCGTGATGCAGCGCCTGGAACACGCGGCCGACCCGCAGGCCCGCGTACAGCGAATTCGTCGCGGTGCCGACGAACGCCTTGCCCGTCGCGACGAGGAAGCCCGCGCCGGTCGCGCCGGCCGCCGTGGCCGCGGTCATTTCGCCGGCAATCCGCCGCCCCGACGGCGGCGGCCGGTGCGGGCCGATCGGCTCGTCGTGCACGCGCAGCGCATGCAGCTCAGCCTGCGCACGCGTTGCATCGGGAATCTCGACGTTGGCGAGCTGCGCGGTCTCGCGGCGGCTCGTGCCGATCGGCTTGGTGTCGTCGTTGATCAGCGCGGGATCGCGCACGACCGCACTCCAGTGCTCGAGCGGATCCGTGGCCGGCGGCTGCGCGCGCGTGGTCACGCGATCGGGCACGCCGTCGCCGTATTGCTCGAGCCAGCGCGCGGCGAACGTGCGCGCGCCCTTCTGCGTGTTGCCGCGCGGCTTGTGGCCGTCGCCCTTCCAGTATTCGGTCGCATGCTCGATGGTCGCCTTGCGCGCCTGGTTCAGCCATACGGTCGTGTTGCGTTCGTAGAGCTTGTGGCGCAGCTCGGCGATCTCGGCGGGCGTCATCCCGTGCGCGGCGCCGATCCGTTCGACTTCCGCGAACAGCAGCTGATGCTGATTCGCGAGCGTCTGCCGGTCGACCCGCTCGAACACGCGCGTGAGCGCATCGGCGCCGTGCAGGCGATCGATGATCGCGGGATTGTTGCGGTTCTCGACGATCAGCTTCGCGAGCGCGCCGGTCAGATCCTGGTTGCCGATGAAGTCGGCGCCGTGCGTGCCGAACGACAGCCCCACGTGCACCCATTCGAGCCCTTCGCGTTCGAGCACCGCGCGCAGCAGCTTCTCGTGCCCCGCGCCCGGCACCGACTCCGGCACCGCATCCCAGCCGTGGAACGTGATCATCACGTTCGGCGCGGTCTTGCCGGGGTTGGCGTTCGACCACTTCTCGAGCGCCGTCATGACCCTCACGTAGTCGTGGTACGCGTGGTTGGTGCCCGACTGATACCGGAAGTCGGTGCCGGACACGAGCGCGCGCGCCGGCGCGGTTTCGAGCCGGATCGCGAAGCCGGTGCGCGCCGCCTCGTCGAGCCACGCATGCAGGTGCGCGAGATGATCGAGCGCGAGCGCCTTGCCGTCCGTGCCGGGCGCCGGTTCGATGATCCCGTTCTCGCCGTCGAACACCGCGTTCTTCTGGTCGCCGAGCGCCTTCACCGCGCGCAGGAAATCCGGATCGTGCGCCTTGCCGAGCACGGCCGCGAGCAGATTCGGATCGACCACGAGCGTGACGACGGGCGTCACGCCGCCGTATTGCTCGACCATCTTGCGCATCAGCGCAGGATCGTCGCTCAGCGACAGCGAACGCGCCATCGGCACCATGCGATCCTGCAACGCCGGGTCCGAGCGCGTGAAGATCTGCTGGATCCGGTGATCGGCGACGGTCGCCGCGCCGAACTTGCGCGTGTGCGCGCGCAGCTTGCCGGGCACCGGCAGAAAGCGCGACGCCGACGTCGGCACGTCGCGCGCGACATACAGATTGTTGAGCAGCGTGCGCCACATGCCCGGGTCGACCATCACGGCCTGCGGCTCGCCCTTCAGCACGAGCTTGACCTTGCCGGCGCGCTGCGCCTGCTTGTTGTACGCCTCGATCTGATCGTGCGTCGGGAAATACTGCTCGGTCTTCGCCGCGCCGTTGCGCAGGCTGAACGCGACGACGGTCGACGACGACAGCCCAGGCTGGTACGGCTCGATCGACAGCGCCTCGGGCGCGGTACTGGCGTGACGCAAGCGATGCAGGTCGTCGAGCACCTCGTTGTAGCGGTTCCGCGTGCGCGCCGCGAGCGCGCGGAACGGCGCCGAATACTGACCGCGCGCTTCGGCATCGGACAGTTGCTCGCGCAACGCCTTCTCGCGCGCCTGCAGCGCGGCGATCCGGGTCGGCCGCGCGCTGCGCAGGAACTCGCGCGGCCGCAGTTGCGTAAGCAGGAAATGCACGTCCGTGCCGAAGCGGTCGTCGCCGAGCGGCATTTCGTCGAGCGGCACGCCCTGATGGCGCAGGTTGTTCACGTGCCGGATGTCGTCGAACCAGTGCATTTCACCGTTGCGCGCCGCGATCACGCCGGTCGGATTGCCGAGCGACTCGGCCACCGCGCCGTCCGTCTTGAACACGTAGATCACGTGGCGATTGCCGTCGACGGCACCGTTGCGGATCGCGGTCAGCAGGTGCGGCACGCTGTTGCCGCTGAAGTCGACCGCGTTGAGCACGGACTTGTCCGACGGCAGCAGGTGCGGATCGACCGGCACGCGCGGCGCCGTCTCACTCGCTTCACCGTCGTCCGCACGGGTCAGCGGCCGGCGCAGCGGCACCGTCGACTGGAACAGATCGCCGAGCGAACGGCGCGGCGGCTTCTCCACAGCGGCCGTGTCTTTCGTCGGCTGGAAGCCGCCGATCCGATCGACGGTCTCGGGCTTCACGTCGCTGACGACGAACCGGATGCCGCGGCGCGGCGAGTGCAGTACCGGAATGCCGCCGCGGCGCCGCCGCCGGAACACCGTGTGCAGATCCTGCTCCGGAATCTCGGTATCGCCGAGCGGCGCCTTCTCGACATACTTCCATTCGTGGTTCGTGTTGCGCTCCGCGTAGCCGAGCACCTTGCCCGTCTCCTCCTCGACCACGTGAATCCAGCGCCGCTCGCCCTCGACCGCGCGCACGGCTCGACGCGGCCGCTTGAACGCCGGCGCGTCATGCAGTTTCGCGACGTCGGCGGCGAGCGCCGTGTCGACCGGATGGCCCGACGCCGCCACGGGCCACGACGACTTGCCGTCCTTCGTCTCGATCTTCGATGCGCCGCCGAACTGCATCAGCTCGTCGTGCGCGACCGGCGACACGTAGAAATCGAACTGCCGGCGTGCCGTGCGCCCGCTGGCGCCGGTCTTCACCAGCGCCTTGCGCAGCGCCTTCGGCACGCCCGAGCCGTCCAGCATCCGCACCGGGCCGAGCACGCCATGCTCGTCCGTCTCGAGCACCGCGACGAACGCCGGCGCCGCGTGTTCTGCGCCGGCGGCTGGCGCATCGGTATGCGCGGTGATCAGCACGTGCGCGTTGGGGCCGAGCGTGTGCCCCAGGCCGTCGAGCGTCGGCGCATGCCGGCCGTCGACGCGCGTGAGCGTGCGCCGGCCGAGGCTGTCGAGCCACGTCGCGGCAACCGCCTGCGGGTCGGTCGCTTCGGCCGGCGTCGCGCGTTGCGGCACCGCCGGCGGACTCGCGTGTGCGGAGACATTCGCAGGTGTCGCCGCGCCGGACGGTTCGCCGGCCGTACTCGCGAGGCGGCCGGCCGCCGGCCCCGCCGGGCCGATCGTCGGCCACGTCGGGCGGCCGTCGTTCGCCCCGATCGCGCGCGCGCCGCCGGCATGCACGGCCGTATAGCCTTCCGGCAAGCCCGACCGATCGATGCCGGCGAGCCGGTACGACACGTGGCCGGTCGCCGGGTCGCGGGTGCGCACGACGTACATGTCGACGCCAGCCGGCTTGTACAGGTCGCCGCCGTCGGGCGTCGCGATGCGCAGCGCGCGGGCCGGATCGTGACCGAGCGCGGACAGCAGCGCGACGTCGGTCGGCTCCGCGGCGCCGACGGCCGCGAGGTTCGCGGTCGCACTGGCCGCGACACGCGCCTGCGGCGTCAAATCAGGTCGGGCGAACGCGGTGGCGTCCGGTAACGCGTCTGTCGGCACGTACGCGTGATCGCGCGGCCCGGTATGCGCGCTGTCGAGCGCGTGCCCGAGTTCGTCATGCGCGACCGTGCGCGCGCCTTCCGGCAGCGCGTGCCGCGCGTCGCCCGCCGTGCGGCCCGGTGTGTGCGTGGCGGCGGCCGCCGGCGCGTCGGGCACCGTGCCGCTGAACCGGAACCAGCCCGCCTCGGGATCGATCGCGCCCAAATCGGTGCCGCTGCCGAGCGCCACGCTGCCGTCGTGCGTCACGAACTCGACGCGCAGGTTGGTCAGCCCGGCCGCATGGAACGCCTGCATCACGTCGTCGATCACGCGGGTCGGTTCGGGGTCGTCGAGGAAATCGCTCGGCCAACGCTGGCTCACCGTGCCGCCCGGTTGCGTGACGCGCGCCGCGTCGCCGATCACGCCCGGCCGGTCGGCGAGCGCCGCGCGGAACGGATGGTCGAGCGTGACCGATTCGAACGTGTGATCCGGAATCGCGGTGAAATCGTAGTCGGGATCGGCGAACGTCGGATCGGCCACGCGCGGCGCCGTGGGCCGCGGCGTCGGCTCGCCGAGCGGGCGTGATCCGCGGCCGGCGGTGCGGGCGGTGCC
>NZ_CABVPL010000078.1 GCF_902499045.1 Burkholderia latens
AAGAAGGTCTGCGCTTCGCAATCCGCGAAGGCGGCCGTACCGTCGGCGCAGGCGTCGTCGCCAAGATCATCGAGTAAGCCAGTTATTCGTTGATCGACAGTTTTGGGGCTGGCAGCAGCCGGCCCCAACATGGTTTAGGGGTATAGCTCAACTGGCAGAGCGTCGGTCTCCAAAACCGAAGGTTGGGGGTTCGATTCCCTCTGCCCCTGCCAAAAATCGCCACGTGTCCCACGTGGCATTTGTTTTAAGGTGTTATGGCGAATCCATCCGTCGAAACTGTAAATACCTCCGGCGATAAGCTGATGCTGGCCCTGGGCGTATTGCTGGTCTTGGCCGGATTCGTGGGCTTCTTCTGGCTGGCCAACCAGCAGTGGTATGTCCGCGGTGCCGCGTTGGCGGTAGGTATCATCGCCGGCGTGGCCGTCGGTCTGATGTCCGCACCTGGCAAGAGCCTCATCGCGTTTGCCAAGGATTCGTACAAGGAAGTCCGCAAGGTCGTTTGGCCCACCCGCAAGGAAGCAACGCAAACCACACTCGTCGTGTTCGGTTTCGTGCTCGTGATGGCGATTTTCCTCTGGTTGAGTGACAAATCGATCGAATGGGTGATTTTCTCGGCGATTCTGGGTTGGAAATGATATGAGCGATACTCCGGCATCCCCGAGCGGAAAGCGTTGGTACGTCGTGCACGCCTACTCCGGTATGGAGAAGAGCGTGCAACGTGCGCTTCAGGAGCGCATCGAACGTGCTGGCATGCAGGATAAATTCGGTCAGATCCTGGTTCCGACCGAAGAAGTGGTCGAAGTCAAAGGCGGCCACAAGGCTGTAACCGAGCGTCGTTTCTTCCCCGGCTACGTGCTGGTGGAAATGGAAATGACGGACGAAACGTGGCACCTCGTGAAGAATACCGCGAAGGTCACCGGTTTCGTCGGCGGTGCGCGTAACCGCCCGACACCGATTTCCCCGAAGGAAGTCGAGAAGATCATGTCGCAGATGCAGGAAGGTGTGGAGAAGCCGCGCCCGAAGACACTGTTCGAAGTAGGCGAGATGGTGCGTGTCAAGGAAGGTCCGTTCACGGACTTCAACGGCACGGTCGAAGAAGTCAACTACGAAAAATCGCGCGTGCGTGTGTCGGTCACGATCTTTGGCCGATCCACTCCGGTCGAACTCGAGTTCGGTCAGGTCGAAAAAGTCTGATTCCGATTCGGTGGGCAGCCTCGGCTGCCCACCTTCGCGCTTACGGTCCGCGTCATGGCCGTTGAGGAGCGTCAGTAGCCAGCGGCGAACGCGCGTTATCACTCATCGAACGCCGTCTGGCGTTCCAACGAGGTTTACAAATGGCAAAGAAGATTGTCGGCTTTATCAAGCTGCAGATTCCTGCAGGTAAAGCCAACCCGTCGCCGCCGGTCGGTCCGGCACTGGGCCAGCGCGGCCTGAACATCATGGAGTTCTGCAAGGCGTTCAACGCGCAGACTCAAGGCATGGAGCCGGGTCTGCCGGTGCCGGTGGTCATCACGGCATACGCTGACAAGAGCTTCACGTTCGTGATGAAGACGCCGCCGGCGACCGTCCTGATCAAGAAGGCGGCGAAGGTGGACAAGGGCTCGAGCAAGCCGCACACCGACAAGGTCGGTTCGATCACGCGCGCTCAAGCCGAAGAAATCGCGAAGACCAAGATGCCGGACCTTACGGCAGCTGATCTGGACGCAGCCGTTCGCACCATCGCTGGTAGCGCACGCTCGATGGGCATCACTGTGGAGGGCGTGTAAATGGCTAAGATCTCCAAGCGCCGTCAGGCATTTGCCGCCAAGGTCGACCGTCAGAAGCTGTACGCGATCGAAGACGCACTGGCACTCGTGAAGGAATGCGCGAGCGCCAAGTTCAACGAATCGATCGACGTCGCGGTTCAGCTCGGTATCGATGCGAAGAAGTCGGACCAGGTCGTTCGTGGTTCGGTGGTCCTGCCGGCAGGTACGGGCAAGTCGGTTCGCGTTGCGGTGTTCGCACAAGGCGACAAGGCCGAGCAGGCTCGTGCGGCAGGCGCGGAAATCGTCGGTATGGAAGACCTGGCTGAGCAGATCAAGGCTGGCCAGATGGACTTCGACATCGTGATCGCTTCGCCGGACACGATGCGTATCGTCGGTACGCTCGGTCAGATCCTCGGCCCGCGCGGCCTGATGCCGAACCCGAAGGTCGGCACGGTCACGCCGGACGTCGCGACCGCAGTCAAGAACGCGAAGGCTGGTCAGGTGCAATTCCGCGTCGACAAGGCCGGTATCATCCACGCGACCATCGGCCGTGCATCGTTCGAAGCAGCAGCACTGCGCTCGAACCTGTCCGCACTGATCGAAGCGCTGCAGAAGGCCAAGCCGGCAACGAGCAAGGGCGTCTACCTGCGCAAGATCGCACTGTCGAGCACGATGGGCGTCGGCGTGCGTGTCGACCAGGCTACGCTGGCAGCACAGTAAGGAAGTATTCGGGCCGCTTCGTTCGCGAAGCGGCCTACATGGGCTTTGGGCGGTTGTTCGTGCAGCAGGGCGAACAACCGGTTATCAAAGACCGTTGGTGGGGCGCAGCAGGCAGGCGATCCCTTAATTCAAGCCAACGCAGATGGCGAACCCGAAAAAGTTTTGCAGTGGTGAAGCCGCAGGCCGTGAAGCGATTCACGGCGTGAGGTGCAAATACTCCTAACGAGGTCGGACGCCGTTGTTGAACGAGGTGCGTGAGGTTTCGGCCATGCCGGCCGCGCCGAGCGTATCGTTTCTGGAGGCTAACCGTGCCGCTTAATAGAGAAGACAAGCAAGCCGTCGTCGCTGAGGTTTCCGCGCAAGTCGCGAAGGCCCAGACCGTTGTGCTGGCTGAGTATCGTGGAATTGCGGTTGGCGATCTGACCAAGCTGCGCGCGAAAGCGCGTGAGCAACAGGTTTACCTGCGCGTGTTGAAGAACACGCTGGCGCGTCGCGCTGTCGAAGGTACGCCTTTTGCTCCGCTGGCAGAGCAGATGACTGGTCCCCTGATCTACGGCATCTCGGAAGATGCAATTGCTGCTGCCAAGGTCGTCAACGACTTCAGCAAGAGCAATGACAAGTTGGTCATCAAGGCTGGTTCGTTCGATGGCAAGGTGATGGACAAGGCTGGCGTGCAAGCGCTGGCAAGCATCCCGAGCCGTGAAGAACTGCTCTCGAAGCTGCTGTTCGTTATGCAAGCGCCTGTTTCGGGCTTCGCGCGCGCTCTCGCCGCGCTGGCCGAGAAGAAGCAAGCGGAAGCTGCGTAATCGAGCGTGCATCAGCGTCACTGATCGCTGGCTGTATCCGAATTCAATTTAGGAGTATTTCAAATGGCAATCGCAAAAGAAGACATCCTGGCAGCAGTCGAAGGGATGACCGTTCTGGAACTGAACGAACTGGTCAAGGCGTTCGAAGAGAAGTTTGGCGTGTCGGCAGCTGCAGTGGCAGTCGCTGGCCCGGCAGGCGGCGGCGCTGCTGCTGCTGCAGAAGAGAAGACCGAATTCACGGTCGTCCTGGCTGAAGCAGGCAGCAACAAGGTTGCAGTCATCAAGGCAGTTCGCGAACTGACGGGCCTGGGCCTGAAGGAAGCGAAGGACGTCGTTGACGGCGCACCGAAGGCTGTCAAGGAAGGCGTCGACAAGGCTGCTGCTGACGAAGCCAAGAAGAAGCTGGAAGAAGCTGGCGCGAAGGTCGAAGTCAAGTAAGTTTCGACGCGCTGTGCGAAGGCTGGCGGTATTTTCACCGCCGGCCTTTTTGTGCTTTGTGGGGACGTTATTCTGGCACTCTTTTGGGAGCCCGAATAATCGGCCCCAGAAGCCAAAGAAAACCGCCAAATCGTTGTCAATGGTCACGATTGGCGTTTCTCTTTGTCTTCTGAAGCGACTGCAGAAGGCAAGTTTGGTCGGGTAGCGGGCAACACAGGCATCCGCTGCCGTCAGCCAGCGGTTGGTAGCGGCCAACCACCAAGCTTCTCGGCTCGTTCAAGCCATCGGGCGGCCATCGGGTCTCAGTCGGTGAACACTCGGGTTTGAAACGTCCAGGTATCCCACCTCGATAGCACCCGCCGTGATTCGGAGATCGTATGCAATATTCCTTCACCGAGAAGAAGCGCATTCGCAAGAGTTTCGCGAAGCGCCCCATCGTTCACCAAGTTCCGTTCTTGCTGGCCACCCAGCTTGAATCATTCAGCACGTTTCTGCAAGCCGATGTGCCGGTCACGCAACGCAAGCCTGAAGGTTTGCAGGCCGCCTTCACATCGGTATTTCCCATTGTTTCGCACAACGGCTTTGCGCGCCTCGAGTTCGTGAGCTATGCGCTGTCCTCGCCGGCATTCAACATCAAGGAATGCCAGCAGCGGGGCCTGACGTACTGCTCCGCGCTGCGCGCGAAGGTCCGCCTCGTCATCCTCGACAAGGAATCGCCGAACAAGCCGGTCGTCAAGGAAGTGAAGGAGCAGGAAGTGTACATGGGCGAAATTCCGCTCATGACGCCGACGGGCTCGTTCGTCATCAACGGCACCGAGCGTGTCATCGTCTCGCAGCTGCACCGTTCGCCGGGCGTGTTCTTCGAACACGACAAGGGCAAGACGCACAGCTCGGGCAAGCTGCTGTTCTCGGCACGGATCATTCCGTACCGCGGCTCGTGGCTCGACTTCGAATTCGATCCGAAGGACATCCTGTACTTCCGCGTCGACCGTCGCCGCAAGATGCCGGTCACGATCCTGCTGAAGGCCATCGGTCTCACGCCGGAACAGATCCTCGCGAACTTCTTCGTGTTCGACAACTTCACGCTGATGGACGAAGGCGCGCAGCTCGAGTTCGTGCCCGAGCGCCTGCGTGGTGAAGTCGCGCGTTTCGACATCACGGATCGCGACGGCAAGGTCATCGTCCAGAAGGACAAGCGGATCAACGCGAAGCACATTCGCGACCTCGAAGCCGCGAAGACCAAGTTCATCTCGGTGCCGGAAGACTATCTGCTCGGCCGCGTGCTGGCGAAGAACGTCGTCGACGGCGACACCGGCGAAGTGATCGCGAGCGCGAACGACGAAATCACCGAAAGCGTGCTCGAGAAGCTGCGCGAAGCGGGCATCAAGGACATCCAGACGCTCTACACGAACGATCTGGACCAGGGCCCGTACATTTCGTCGACGCTGCGTGTCGACGAAACGACCGACAAGACGGCCGCGCGCATCGCGATCTACCGGATGATGCGTCCGGGCGAACCGCCGACCGAAGAAGCGGTCGAGGCGCTGTTCAACCGTCTGTTCTACAGCGAAGAAGCGTACGACCTGTCGAAGGTCGGCCGCATGAAGTTCAACCGCCGCGTCGGCCGTGACGAGATCGTCGGCCCGATGACGCTGCAGGACGACGACATCCTCGCGACGATCAAGATCCTCGTCGAGCTGCGCAACGGCAAGGGCGAAGTGGACGACATCGACCACCTCGGCAACCGTCGCGTGCGTTGCGTCGGCGAACTGGCGGAAAACCAGTTCCGCGCGGGTCTCGTGCGTGTCGAGCGCGCGGTCAAGGAACGCCTCGGCCAGGCCGAAAGCGAAAACCTGATGCCGCACGACCTGATCAACTCGAAGCCGATTTCGTCGGCGATCCGCGAGTTCTTCGGTTCGTCGCAGCTGTCGCAGTTCATGGACCAGACCAACCCGCTGTCGGAAATCACGCACAAGCGCCGTGTCTCCGCACTGGGCCCGGGCGGTCTCACGCGCGAGCGTGCAGGCTTCGAAGTCCGCGACGTGCACCCGACCCACTACGGCCGCGTGTGCCCGATCGAAACGCCGGAAGGTCCGAACATCGGTCTGATCAACTCGCTCGCGCTGTACGCGCACCTGAACGAGTACGGCTTCCTCGAGACGCCGTACCGCAAGGTCGTGGACGGCAAGGTGACCGACCAGATCGACTACCTGTCGGCGATCGAGGAAGGCCGCTACATGATCGCTCAGGCGAACGCCGCGATCGACGAAGACGGCCGACTGATCGACGAACTCGTGTCGTCGCGTGAAGCCGGCGAAACGATGATGGTCACGCCGGACCGGATCCAGTACATGGACGTCGCGCCGTCGCAGATCGTGTCGGTGGCAGCTTCGCTGATTCCGTTCCTCGAGCACGACGACGCGAACCGTGCACTGATGGGCTCGAACATGCAGCGTCAGGCCGTGCCGTGTCTGCGTCCGGAGAAGCCGGTCGTCGGTACGGGCATCGAGCGCACCTGCGCGGTCGACTCGGGTACGACGGTTCAGGCGTTCCGCGGCGGTGTCGTCGACTACGTCGACGCAGGCCGTATCGTGATTCGCGTGAACGACGACGAAGCGGTCGCGGGTGAAGTCGGTGTCGACATCTACAACCTGATCAAGTACACGCGTTCGAACCAGAACACGAACATCAACCAGCGTCCGATCGTGAAGATGGGCGACAAGGTCTCGCGCGGCGACGTGCTGGCCGACGGCGCCTCGACGGACCTGGGCGAGCTCGCGCTCGGCCAGAACATGCTGATCGCGTTCATGCCGTGGAACGGCTACAACTTCGAGGATTCGATCCTGATCTCGGAGAAGGTGGTCGCGGACGATCGCTACACGTCGATCCACATCGAAGAGCTGAACGTCGTTGCACGCGACACGAAGCTCGGGCCGGAAGAAATCACGCGCGACATCTCGAACCTGGCGGAAGTCCAGCTCGGCCGTCTCGACGAATCGGGCATCGTGTACATCGGTGCGGAAGTCGAAGCGGGCGACGTGCTGGTCGGCAAGGTCACGCCGAAGGGCGAGACCCAGCTGACGCCGGAAGAGAAGCTGCTGCGCGCGATCTTCGGCGAGAAGGCTTCGGACGTGAAGGACACGTCGCTGCGCGTGCCGTCGGGCATGAGCGGCACCGTGATCGACGTCCAGGTGTTCACGCGCGAAGGCATCCAGCGCGACAAGCGTGCGCAACAGATCATCGACGACGAACTGAAGCGCTACCGTCTCGACCTGAACGACCAGCTGCGCATCGTGGAAGGCGACGCGTTCCAGCGTCTCGCGCGCATGCTCGTGGGCAAGGTCGCGAACGGCGGTCCGAAGAAGCTCGCGAAGGGCACGAAGATCGACCAGGCTTACCTGGAAGACCTCGACCACTACCACTGGTTCGACATCCGCCTCGCGGACGACGAAGCAGCGGCGCAGCTCGAAGCGATCAAGAACTCGATTGAAGAGAAGCGTCACCAGTTCGACCTCGCGTTCGAAGAGAAGCGCAAGAAGCTCACGCAAGGCGACGAACTGCCGCCGGGCGTGCTGAAGATGGTCAAGGTGTACCTCGCGGTGAAGCGCCGCCTGCAGCCTGGCGACAAGATGGCAGGCCGTCACGGTAACAAGGGTGTCGTGTCGAAGATCGTCCCGATCGAAGACATGCCGTACATGGCCGACGGCCGTCCGGCAGACGTCGTGCTGAACCCGCTCGGCGTGCCGTCGCGGATGAACGTGGGTCAGGTTCTGGAAGTGCACCTCGGCTGGGCCGCGAAGGGCCTCGGCTGGCGTATCGGCGAAATGCTGCAGCGTCAGGCGAAGATCGAGGAACTGCGCGTGTTCCTGACGAAGATCTACAACGAGTCGGGCCGCCAGGAAGATCTGGAAAGCTTCACCGACGAAGAGATCCTCGAACTCGCGAAGAACCTGCGCGAAGGCGTGCCGTTCGCGACGCCGGTGTTCGACGGTGCAACCGAGGAAGAAATGGGCAAGATGCTCGACCTCGCGTTCCCGGACGACATCGCGCAGCAGCTCGACATGAACCCGTCGAAGAACCAGGTCCGCCTGTACGACGGTCGCACGGGCGAGCCGTTCGAACGTCGCGTGACGCTCGGCTACATGCACTACCTGAAGCTGCATCACCTCGTCGACGACAAGATGCACGCGCGCTCGACGGGCCCGTACTCGCTCGTCACGCAGCAGCCGCTGGGTGGTAAGGCGCAGTTCGGCGGCCAGCGTTTCGGTGAAATGGAAGTGTGGGCACTCGAAGCGTACGGCGCGTCCTACGTGCTGCAGGAAATGCTGACGGTGAAGTCGGACGACGTGACCGGCCGGACGAAGGTGTACGAGAACCTCGTCAAGGGCGATCACGTGATCGATGCAGGCATGCCGGAATCCTTCAACGTGCTGGTGAAGGAAATCCGCTCGCTCGGTATCGACATCGATCTCGACCGCAATTAATCGGACTACGGAGAGAAGGCAATGAAAGCTCTGCTCGATCTATTCAAGCAAGTCCAACAGGAAGAAGTTTTCGACGCGATCAAGATCGGTCTGGCCTCGCCGGACAAGATCCGTTCGTGGTCGTTCGGCGAAGTGAAGAAGCCGGAGACCATCAACTACCGTACGTTCAAGCCGGAACGCGATGGTCTGTTCTGCGCGAAGATCTTCGGGCCGATCAAGGACTACGAGTGCCTGTGCGGCAAGTACAAGCGCCTGAAGCATCGCGGCGTGATCTGCGAGAAGTGCGGTGTCGAAGTGACGCTGGCGAAGGTGCGTCGCGAACGGATGGGCCACATCGAGCTGGCCTCGCCGGTCGCGCACATCTGGTTCCTGAAGTCGCTGCCGTCGCGTCTGGGCATGGTGCTCGACATGACGCTGCGCGACATCGAACGCGTGCTGTACTTCGAAGCGTACGTGGTGATCGAACCGGGCATGACGCCGCTGAAGGCGCGGCAGATCATGACCGAAGAGGATTACTACAACAAGGTCGAGGAATACGGCGACGAATTCCGTGCCGAGATGGGCGCGGAAGGCGTGCGTGAACTGCTGCGCGCGATCAACATCGACGAGCAGGTCGAGACGCTGCGCACCGAGCTGAAGAACACCGGCTCGGAAGCGAAGATCAAGAAGTACGCGAAGCGCCTGAAGGTCCTCGAGGCATTCCAGCGCTCGGGCATCAAGCCCGAGTGGATGATCCTCGAAGTGCTGCCGGTGCTGCCGCCGGAACTGCGTCCGCTCGTGCCGCTGGACGGCGGCCGTTTCGCGACGTCGGACCTGAACGACCTGTATCGCCGCGTGATCAACCGTAACAACCGGTTGAAGCGTCTGCTCGAGCTGAAGGCGCCTGAAATCATCGTCCGCAACGAAAAGCGGATGCTGCAGGAAGCCGTCGACTCGCTGCTCGACAACGGTCGTCGCGGCAAGGCGATGACGGGCGCGAACAAGCGTCCGCTGAAGTCGCTCGCCGACATGATCAAGGGCAAGGGCGGTCGTTTCCGTCAGAACCTGCTGGGCAAGCGCGTCGACTACTCGGGCCGTTCGGTCATCGTGGTCGGCCCGACGCTGAAGCTGCACCAGTGCGGTCTGCCGAAGCTGATGGCGCTCGAACTGTTCAAGCCGTTCATCTTCAACAAGCTGGAAGTGATGGGCGTGGCGACGACCATCAAGGCTGCGAAGAAGGAAGTCGAGAACCAGACGCCGGTCGTGTGGGACATCCTCGAAGAGGTGATCCGCGAGCACCCGGTGATGCTGAACCGTGCGCCGACGCTGCACCGTCTCGGTATCCAGGCGTTCGAACCGGTGCTGATCGAAGGCAAGGCGATCCAGCTGCACCCGCTCGTCTGCGCGGCGTTCAACGCCGACTTCGACGGTGACCAGATGGCCGTTCACGTGCCGCTGTCGCTCGAAGCGCAGATGGAAGCGCGCACGCTGATGCTGGCGTCGAACAACGTGCTGTTCCCTGCCAACGGCGATCCGTCGATCGTGCCGTCGCAGGATATCGTGCTGGGTCTGTACTATGCGACCCGCGAAGCGATCAACGGCAAGGGCGAAGGGCTGTCGTTCACCGGCGTGTCGGAAGTGATCCGCGCGTACGAGAACAAGGAAGTCGAGCTGGCCTCGCGCGTCAACGTGCGGATCACCGAAATGGTCCGCAACGAGGACACGTCGGAAGGCGCGCCGGAATTCGTGCCGAAGATCACGCTGTACGCGACGACCGTCGGCCGCGCGATCCTGTCGGAGATCCTGCCGCACGGCCTGCCGTTCTCGGTGCTGAACAAGCCGCTGAAGAAGAAGGAAATCTCGCGCCTGATCAACACTGCGTTCCGCAAGTGCGGTCTGCGTGCGACTGTCGTGTTCGCCGACCAGCTGATGCAGGCGGGTTTCCGTCTCGCGACGCGTGCCGGCATCTCGATCTGCGTGGACGACATGCTCGTGCCGCCGCAGAAGGAAACGATCGTCGGCGACGCCGCGAAGAAGGTGAAGGAGTACGACCGCCAGTACATGTCGGGTCTCGTCACCGCGCAGGAACGCTACAACAACGTGGTCGACATCTGGTCGGCGACGTCGGAAGCGGTCGGCAAGGCGATGATGGAGCAGCTGTCGACGGAGCCGGTGATCGATCGCGACGGCAACGAGACGCGCCAGGAGTCGTTCAACTCCATCTACATGATGGCCGACTCGGGCGCCCGGGGTTCGGCGGTGCAGATTCGTCAGCTGGCCGGTATGCGCGGCCTGATGGCGAAGCCGGACGGCTCGATTATCGAGACGCCGATTACCGCGAACTTCCGCGAAGGTCTGAACGTGCTGCAGTACTTCATCTCGACCCACGGTGCACGTAAGGGTCTGGCTGATACGGCACTGAAGACCGCGAACTCGGGCTACCTGACGCGTCGTCTCGTCGACGTCACGCAGGATCTGGTCGTGGTGGAAGACGATTGCGGCACGTCGAACGGCGTCGCGATGAAGGCGCTCGTCGAAGGCGGTGAAGTCGTCGAAGCGCTGCGCGACCGTATCCTCGGCCGCGTCGCGGTCGCGGACGTCGTGAACCCGGAAACGCAGGAAACGCTGTACGAATCGGGCACGCTGCTCGACGAAACGGCGGTCGAGGAAATCGAACGCCTCGGCATCGACGAAGTGCGCGTGCGCACGCCGCTGACCTGCGAAACGCGTTACGGTCTGTGCGCGGCCTGCTACGGCCGTGACCTCGGCCGCGGCTCGCTCGTGAACGTCGGCGAAGCAGTCGGCGTGATCGCGGCACAGTCGATCGGCGAACCGGGCACGCAGCTGACGATGCGTACGTTCCACATCGGTGGTGCGGCATCGCGTGCGGCAGTGGCATCGTCGGTCGAAGCGAAGAGCAACGGTATCGTGCGCTTCACGGCCACGATGCGCTACGTCACCAACGCGAAGGGCGAGCAGATCGTCATCTCGCGTTCGGGCGAGGCGCTGATCACCGACGATATCGGCCGCGAGCGCGAACGTCACAAGATCCCGTACGGCGCGACGCTGCTGCAGCTCGACGGCGCGGCGATCAAGGCCGGCACGCAACTGGCGACGTGGGATCCGATGACGCGTCCGATCATCACCGAGTACGGTGGTACGGTGAAGTTCGAGAACGTCGAGGAAGGCGTGACCGTCGCGAAGCAGATCGACGACGTGACCGGCCTGTCGACGCTGGTCGTGATCGACGTGAAGCGTCGTGGTTCGCAAGCTTCGAAGAGCGTGCGTCCGCAGGTGAAGCTGCTCGACGCGAACGGCGAGGAAGTGAAGATCCCGGGCACGGAACACGCGGTGCAGATCGGCTTCCAGGTCGGCGCGCTGATCACCGTGAAGGACGGCCAGCAGGTGCAGGTCGGTGAAGTGCTCGCACGTATCCCGACCGAAGCGCAGAAGACGCGTGACATTACCGGCGGTCTGCCGCGGGTGGCGGAACTGTTCGAAGCGCGTTCGCCGAAGGATGCCGGCATTCTCGCGGAAGTCACCGGTACGACGTCGTTCGGCAAGGACACGAAGGGCAAGCAGCGTCTCGTCATCACGGACCTCGAAGGCAATCAGCACGAGTTCCTGATCGCGAAGGAAAAGCAGGTGCTGGTCCACGATGCTCAGGTCGTCAACAAGGGCGAAATGATCGTGGACGGCCCGGCCGATCCGCACGACATCCTGCGTCTGCAGGGTATCGAGGCGCTGTCGCGCTACATCGTCGACGAAGTGCAGGACGTGTATCGTCTGCAGGGCGTGAAGATCAACGACAAGCACATCGAGGTGATCGTTCGCCAGATGCTGCGTCGTGTGCAGATCACCGACAACGGTGATACGCGCTTCATCCCGGGCGAACAGGTCGAGCGTTCGGACATGCTGGACGAGAACGATCGCATGATCGCCGAAGGCAAGCGTCCGGCTTCGTACGACAACGTGCTGCTCGGTATCACGAAGGCGTCGCTGTCGACCGACTCGTTCATCTCCGCGGCATCGTTCCAGGAAACGACCCGCGTGCTGACCGAAGCGGCGATCATGGGCAAGCGCGACGATCTGCGCGGCCTGAAGGAAAACGTAATCGTCGGCCGTCTGATCCCGGCCGGTACGGGTCTCGCGTTCCACAAGGCACGCAAGGCGAAGGAAATGTCCGACCGCGAGCGTTTCGACCAGATCGCAGCGGAAGAGGCATTCGACTTCGGCACGCCGAGCGCGCCCGCGGAAGAGCCGCAACACCCGGCAGCCGAGTAAGCGCGCGGGGCGGCGCGAGCCGCCTCACGCTGCAGCACTTGCTGTCATCGAAACCGCCCGGTTCCTGCCGGGCGGTTTTTTTTTGCTGGTCGAGCAAACGCGTCGAGCGTTTAAGGCGGCGGTGCCGCCGTCGCGGCATTGGAGCGTAACGGTGGTTTTGAGATGGGTTTGATGATACGGTCGGTTTTTGTCTGATCAGTCATATTTCGGATAACTACATGCCTTCTATTCCAACTTCACCTCCCGGCGTATCGCTCGACGAAAACATGCGTGCTTCCAGGGTGCGACGAGGTGCGGTGCCGCTGGCAACGCCAGCGACCTATTTTTGGTTCTATAAACAAGTCAGAAATAAAGGCCCTTGGGACTACAAGCAAAAGGGGCGACAGTATGAGGGTTTCGGGAATTTTCACTATGGGGCGGTTGGTCGGGCGGCTGGAATTCCCGAGCATATTCTTTTGCGGGCGGCAGGGTGCGCGCAGACATTAGCTGGAACCTCGCAGCTGGATTGGCGAGGGTGTAGGACGGTGCAGCCTTATGGCGATGACCCCAGAGACCAAAGATGGATCCGCAGCGGTTATGAATATGCGAAGACACGCGGCTATTAAAGCGGCATGTATCGGCGCGGCCATTTTGTTGCTGGTCGAAGTGACGGTGTTCGTCGGCGGCTATGCGCTATTGCGACCGCCGCAAGATAGGCGCGAGCTCTTCGGGGCGAAGCAGTTGCGCAGCGATTTATACATGTATGTGATCAGAGATGATCCGGGTGGGGCAACCGTTCCCTTCCGTTTCAAATATTATTTTTGGAACCGGCGGGTCGACGCTGATGGAATGGCGGCAGTGATGGATCGTCAAGCTCCGTTCCTAGTCGCAAGCAACGAGAGCGCTGAGGTCAATGTCGCGGGCGACGATGTGGCGGTCGCCTTCAGTGGCCGGATATACGATTTTTCAAACGTGGCGGCATTCTACGTCGGTGACGATCCGCGGCTGATTTCGGTGAAATTGACTGCCGACCCGGAGTCGATTCGGCCTTGAGGTGAGGGGCGCGGCCGCGTGCGGATCGTTCCGGAAGCGACGCGTCGACTGTTGCAATTCGGCTGGCCAGCCGGTCGAAGTTCCAGCAGCACCGCCGCTGCCGACTCTGCCGAACGGCGAACGCGGCAGGTTCTGCGGCTGTTTGGCCGGATTGATTGCTAGAATCGCGGTCATCGTTGTTTGCCCTTTCTCCAAGTCATTCATGTCCACCGCTCTCGAAATTCTCAACGAAGTCTTCGGCTACCCCGCCTTTCGCGGTCAGCAAGGGGAGATCGTTGAGCACGTCGCGAGTGGCGGCGATTGCCTCGTGTTGATGCCCACAGGCGGCGGCAAGTCGCTGTGCTATCAGATTCCGGCGCTGCTGCGTCGCGAGGCCGGGCAGGGCGCGGGCATCGTCGTGTCGCCGCTGATCGCGCTGATGCAGGACCAGGTCGCGGCACTCAGCGAAGTCGGCGTGCGCGCGGCCTACCTGAACTCGACGCTGTCGGGCGCCGAGGCCGCGGCCACCGAGCGCGCGTTGCGCGAAGGCGAGATCGACCTGTTGTACGTCGCGCCGGAGCGCCTGATGACCGGGCGCTTTCTCGAGCTGCTCGAGCGCGCGAAGATCGGCCTGTTCGCGATCGACGAAGCGCACTGCGTGTCGCAGTGGGGCCATGACTTCCGTCCCGAATACATCCAGCTGTCGGTGCTGCACGAGCGTTTCCCGTCGGTGCCGCGCATCGCGCTGACGGCCACTGCCGATGCGATCACCCGCGACGAGATCATCCATCGCCTCGCGCTCGACGACGCGCGCGTGTTCGTGTCGAGCTTCGATCGTCCGAACATCCGCTACCGGATCGTCGAGAAGGACAACGCGCGCTCGCAACTGCTCGACTTCATCCGCGCCGAGCATACGAACGCGGACGGCACGACCGACGCGGGTGTCGTCTATTGCCTGTCGCGCCGCAAGGTCGAGGAAACGGCCGAATGGCTGAAGGCGCAGGGCGTGCGCGCGCTGCCGTATCACGCAGGGATGGAGTTCGAGGTGCGGCAGAAGCACCAGGAAATGTTCCAGCGCGAGGAAGGCATCGTGATGTGCGCGACGATCGCGTTCGGCATGGGCATCGACAAGCCCGACGTGCGCTTCGTCGCCCACCTCGATCTGCCGAAGAGCGTCGAAGGCTATTACCAGGAAACCGGTCGCGCGGGCCGCGACGGGATGCCGGCGAACGCGTGGATGGCATATGGCCTGGGCGACGTCGTCCAGCAGCGCAAGATGATTGACGAATCGGATGCGGACGACGCGCACAAGCGCGTGCAGACGTCGAAGCTCGACGCGCTGCTCGGCCTGTGCGAGACGATCTCGTGCCGCCGTGTGCGGCTGCTGAATTACTTCGGCGAGGCGAGCCAGCCGTGCGGCAACTGCGACACGTGCCTCGAGCCGCCCGATTCATGGGACGCGACGCGCGAGGCGCAGATGGCGCTGTCGTGCGTGTTCCGCGCGCAGCGCGCGAGCGGCTTCAACTTCGGCGCGAGCCATCTGATCGAGATCCTGCGCGGCTCCCGCACCGAGAAGGTGCTGCAGCGCGGCCACGACCAGTTGAGCACGTTCGGTATCGGCGCGTCGCTGTCCGAGCCCGAGTGGCGCGCGATTTTCCGGCAACTCGTCGCATACGGCTACCTGGCCGTCGATCACGGCGGCTTCGGTGCGCTGGTGCTCACCGAGGCCGCGAAGCCGGTGCTGAAGAACGAGGAGAAGGTCACGCTGCGCCGCTACGTGAAACCGCAGCGCACGCGCCAATCGTCGAGCCGCAGCGGCACGCGCGTCGATCCGACGGCCGGCATGGGCACGCGCGAGCGCGCGCGCTGGGACGCGCTGCGCGCGTGGCGCGCGGAAACCGCGAAGGCCGACGGCGTGCCGGCCTACGTGATCTTCCACGACGCGACCCTCGCCGAAATCGCGCGCAACGCGCCGGAGACGATCGACGACCTGCGCCATATTCCCGGCATGGGTGTACGCAAGCTGGAACGCTTCGGCGACGAGATCATCGACGTCGTCGAATCGGCGTGACACAGGCGTTCGGTCCCTTCTGCCAAACCGGCCGCGCGGCCGGCAAATCACGCAAGCCGTTGACTTAGTTGGCATTTCCGGAATATCATGCTGGGTTCCGGTATTCGGTGGGCCGAGTCGCGTCGAAGCTTGTTCGCAGGTTCGTGCCCGTATCGCCGGTTCGGAAGTCAACTGTGCGTCGATTCTCGCTTTGCCCGAAATCGATGTGCAGATTTTGTTCAATTTCAGGAATAAACAATGCCAACCATCAACCAACTGGTTCGCAAAGGCCGTCAGTCGGAAACGACGAAGAGCAAGAGCCCGGCCCTGCAGGACTGCCCCCAGCGTCGCGGCGTGTGCACCCGTGTGTACACGACGACGCCGAAGAAGCCGAACTCGGCACTCCGTAAGGTCGCCAAGGTTCGTCTGACGAACGGCTTCGAAGTGATTTCGTACATCGGCGGTGAAGGCCACAACCTGCAGGAACACTCGGTTGTGCTGATCCGCGGCGGCCGTGTGAAGGACTTGCCGGGTGTGCGTTACCACATGGTTCGCGGCTCGCTGGACACCCAGGGCGTCAAGGACCGTAAGCAAGCGCGCTCGAAGTACGGCGCGAAGCGTGCAAAGGCTGCCAAGTAAGCAGTTTTTGATCAGGGATCGCCGCAGGGCGGTCAAGGCGGGAGTGCCGGATTGCCGGTGCTGTCGAGTAAGTGGTCACCCGGCCAAGCTGGTTAGTCGTGAAGATGTGATCGGGTTTGTTGGTGGCCGCGGAGCTGGATACAGCTCCAACTGAACAGGTAAAGGAAGAATCATGCCGCGTCGTCGCGAAGTCCCCAAGCGGGAAGTGTTGCCGGATCCGAAGTTCGGCAACGTTGATGTAGCCAAGTTCATGAACATGCTGATGCTGTCCGGCAAGAAGTCGGTCGCAGAGCGCATCGTTTATGGCGCATTCGAACAGATCCAGACCAAGGGTGGCAAGGACCCGCTGGAAGTGTTCACCGTTGCGCTCAACAACGTGAAGCCGGTGGTCGAAGTGAAGAGCCGCCGCGTTGGTGGTGCCAACTATCAAGTTCCGGTCGAAGTGCGCCCGTCGCGTCGTATGGCATTGGCGATGCGCTGGCTGCGTGAGGCTGCGAAGAAGCGCAGCGAGAAGTCGATGGCTCTGCGTCTGGCAGGCGAACTCACCGAAGCGGCCGAAGGCCGTGGCGGCGCGATGAAGAAGCGCGATGAAGTTCACCGCATGGCAGAAGCCAACCGCGCGTTCTCGCATTTCCGTTTCTAAGCGCCTGGCTGGGCTGTTTGCGGAAATAAATTCCGGGCGGGTGCGCTTTTCAGGCGCCTCGCCCGTTTGTGTTGAGGCGTGATGCAGCAGGGCTGCGTCACGTCATCCCAGTAGAGGATCAAAGTGGCTCGCAAGACTCCTATCGAGCGCTACCGCAATATCGGTATTAGCGCTCACATCGACGCCGGCAAAACGACGACGACCGAGCGCATTCTGTTTTACACCGGTGTGAACCACAAGATCGGTGAAGTCCACGACGGCGCAGCCACGATGGACTGGATGGAGCAGGAACAGGAACGTGGCATCACGATCACGTCCGCTGCTACCACCGCCTTCTGGAAGGGCATGGGCGGCAACTATCCGGAACACCGCATCAACATCATCGACACCCCGGGCCACGTCGACTTCACGATCGAAGTGGAGCGTTCGATGCGCGTGCTCGACGGCGCGTGCATGGTGTACTGCGCAGTGGGCGGCGTGCAGCCGCAGTCGGAAACGGTGTGGCGCCAAGCCAACAAGTACAAGGTGCCGCGTCTCGCGTTCGTCAACAAGATGGACCGTACCGGCGCGAACTTCTTCAAGGTCTACGACCAGCTCCGTCTGCGCCTGAAGGCGAACCCGGTTCCGGTCGTGGTGCCGATCGGCTCGGAAGAAAACTTCAAGGGCGTGGTCGACCTGATCAAGATGAAGGCGATCATTTGGGACGAAGCGTCGCAAGGCACGAAGTTCGACTACGTCGACATCCCGGCCGAGCTCGCCGACACCTGCAAGGAATGGCGCGAAAAGATGGTCGAAGTGGCTGCTGAAGCCAGCGAAGACCTGATGAACAAGTACCTGGAAGAAGGCGACCTGCCGGAAGCGGACATCGTCAAGGCACTGCGCGACCGTACGATCGCGTGCGAAATCCAGCCGATGCTGTGCGGTACCGCGTTCAAGAACAAGGGCGTGCAGCGCATGCTCGACGCCGTGATCGACTTCCTGCCGTCGCCGGTCGACATCCCGCCGGTCAAGGGCGAGCTCGAAAACGGCGAAGAAGCGGAGCGCAAGGCGTCGGACGACGAGAAGTTCTCGTCGCTCGCGTTCAAGATCATGACCGACCCGTTCGTCGGCCAGCTGATCTTCTTCCGCGTGTACTCGGGCGTCGTCAACTCCGGCGACACGCTGCTGAACTCGACCAAGGGCAAGAAGGAACGCCTCGGCCGTATTCTGCAGATGCACGCGAACCAGCGTGAAGAAATCAAGGAAGTCCGTGCGGGCGACATCGCTGCAGCTGTCGGCCTGAAGGAAGCAACCACGGGCGACACGCTGTGCGACCCGGCGAACCCGATCGTTCTCGAGCGCATGGTGTTCCCGGAGCCGGTGATTTCGCAGGCTGTCGAGCCGAAGACCAAGGCTGACCAGGAAAAGATGGGCCTCGCGCTGAACCGTCTGGCTCAGGAAGACCCGTCGTTCCGCGTGCAGACCGACGAAGAATCGGGCCAGACGATCATTTCGGGCATGGGCGAGCTCCACCTCGAAATTCTGGTCGACCGGATGAAGCGTGAATTCGGCGTGGAAGCGACCGTCGGCAAGCCGCAGGTTGCATACCGCGAAACGATCCGCTCGACGGCGAAGGACGTCGACGGCAAGTTCGTCAAGCAGTCGGGCGGTCGCGGCCAGTACGGTCACGCGGTCATCACGCTCGAGCCGAACGAGCAGGGCAAGGGCTACGAGTTCTTCGACGAGATCAAGGGTGGTGTGATCCCGCGTGAATACATCCCGGCGGTCGACAAGGGCATCCAGGACACGCTGAAGTCGGGCGTGCTGGCTGGCTTCCCGGTCGTCGACGTGAAGGTTCACCTGACGTTCGGTTCGTACCACGACGTTGACTCGAACGAAAACGCGTTCCGCATGGCCGGTTCGATGGCGTTCAAGGAAGCGATGCGCAAGGCGAACCCGGTCGTCCTCGAGCCGATGATGGCTGTCGAAGTCGAGACGCCGGAAGACTACATGGGCAACGTGATGGGCGACCTGTCGGGCCGTCGCGGCATCGTCCAGGGCATGGAAGACATGGTTGGCGGCGGCAAGATCGTTCGCGCCGAAGTGCCGCTGTCGGAAATGTTCGGTTACTCGACGTCGCTGCGTTCGCTGACGCAAGGTCGTGCAACGTACACGATGGAGTTCAAGCACTACGCTGAAGCTCCGCGCAACGTTGCTGAAGCGATCATCAGCGCGAAGTCGAAGTAAATCTCAGCTACCAATCGATATTTTTTGAAAGAAGAGAATCATGGCAAAAGAAAAGTTTGAGCGGACCAAGCCGCACGTCAACGTTGGTACGATCGGTCACGTTGACCACGGCAAGACGACGCTGACGGCAGCGATCACGACGGTTCTGACGAAGAAGTTCGGCGGCGAAGCGAAGGCGTACGACCAGATCGACGCGGCACCGGAAGAAAAGGCGCGCGGCATCACGATCAACACGGCACACGTCGAGTACGAAACGGCAAATCGCCACTACGCACACGTCGACTGCCCGGGCCACGCTGACTATGTGAAGAACATGATCACGGGCGCAGCGCAGATGGA
>NZ_CABVPL010000079.1 GCF_902499045.1 Burkholderia latens
CTGTTCGCGCCGCGCGACGGGCTGCGCGCGATCTTCAACCTCGGCGCCGGCGCCGACGCGCTGCTCGCGCTCGAGCGCGCGCATCCCGGCACGCTGCCGCGCGACGTGCCGCTCGTGCGCCTCGAGGATTCCGGGATGGCGCAGCAGATGATCGAATACGTGACGCACGCGGTGCTGCGCTACCTGCGCCGCTTCGACGAATACGAAACGCTGCAGCGCGAGCGCCGCTGGCAGGTGCTCGAACCGCATCCGCGCGCGCGTTTCACCGTCGCCGTGCTCGGCCTCGGCGTGCTCGGCGCGCAGGTCGCGCGCGCGCTCGCCGCGCTGGGCCTGCCGGTGCGCGGCTACAGCCGCAGCCCGAAGCAGCTCGACGGCATCGACACCTTCGCCGGCGACGGCGCGCTCGACGCGTGCGTCGACGGCGCGAAGGTCGTCGTGAACCTGCTGCCGAGCACCCGCGACACCGACGGCATCCTGTCGGCGCGCACGTTCGCGAAGCTCGCGCGAGGCGCGTACGTGGTGAACGTCGCACGCGGCGCGCATCTCGTCGAAGCGGACCTGCTCGGCGCGCTCGCGAGCGGCCAGGTCGCGGCCGCGACGCTCGACGTGTTCGAGCACGAGCCGCTGCCGCCCGACCATCCGTTCTGGCACACGCCGCGCATCACCATCACGCCGCACAGCTCGGCCGAAACGTTGCGCGACGAAGCCGTCGAGCAGATCGCCGGCAAGATCCGCGCGTTCGAGCGCGGCGAGCCCGTCACCGGCATCGTCGACTACGCGCGCGGCTACTGAATCCCGTTCTACACGATACGAAACTGGAGACAACCATGACGTTCCCCACCGCCGTCAAGATCGTCGAAGTCGGCCCGCGCGACGGGCTGCAGAACGAAAAGACGTTCGTGCCGACCGACGTGAAAATCGCACTCGTCGATCGTCTGTCGCGCGCCGGCTTCCGCAATGTCGAGGCCGCGTCGTTCGTGTCGCCGAAATGGGTGCCGCAGATGGCTGACGGCGCCGACGTGATGGCCGGCATCGAGCGCCGCGCGGGCACCGTGTATTCGGTGCTCACGCCGAACCTGAAGGGCTTCGAGAATGCGCTCGCCGCCCGCGCGGACGAAGTCGTGATCTTCGGCGCGGCGAGCGAGGCGTTCTCGCAGCGAAACATCAACTGCAGCATCGCCGAGAGCATCGCGCGCTTCGAGCCGGTCGCGAAGGCCGCGAAGGACGCCGGGCTGCGGCTGCGCGGCAGCGTGTCGTGCGCGCTCGGCTGCCCTTACCAGGGCGAGGTGCCGGTCGCGTCGGTCGTCGACGTCGTCGAGCGCTTCGCCGCGCTCGGCTGCGACGAGATCGACATCGCCGACACGATCGGCGTCGGCACGCCGAAGCGCACGCGCGACGTGCTGTCGGCCGTCACGCGCGTCTTCCCGCGCGAACGGCTGTCGGGCCACTTCCACGATACGTACGGCCAGGCGCTCGCGAACATCTACGCGGCGCTGTTCGAAGGGATCGAGATCTTCCACGCGTCGGTCGCCGGCCTCGGCGGCTGCCCGTATGCGAAGGGCGCGACCGGCAACGTCGCGACCGAGGACGTGCTGTACCTGATGGAAGGCCTCGGCATCGACACCGGCATCGACCTCGCGCAGGTCGTCGCCGCCGGCGACTTCATCTCGAACGCGATCGGCCGCGCGAACGTGTCGCGCGCCGGCCGCGCGCTGCTTGCCAAGGCGCGGAGCGCGGCCGACGCGCCGGGCTGCGCGTGACTCCAACACTCCCGGATCTCCCCATGACGACACCCGCTTCATTCGATGCTCTCCCCGATTCCGCGCGACGCGTCGCGCTGCTGCTGCGCGAACGCGGACACGCGAAAGGCATCGTGATGCTCGCCGAAACCGGCAAGACATCGGCCGAAGCCGCGGCCGGCCTCGGCTGCTCGGTCGCGCAGATCGCGAAATCGATCCTGTTTCGCCGCGAATCGGACGGCCGCCCGGTGCTGGTCGTCGCGAGCGGCGTGAACCGCGTCGACGAGAAGAAGGTCGCCGCGCAGGTCGGCGCGGTCGGCCGCGCGGATGCGAAGTTCGTGCGCGACAACACCGGCTACGCGATCGGCGGCGTCTGTCCGATCGGCCATCTCGTCGAACCGGTCACGCTGATCGATGCCGATCTGCTCGAGCTCGACAGCCTGTGGGCGGCCGCCGGCCATCCGCACGCGGTGTTCAACCTGTCGCCGCAGGAGCTCGTCGCGCTGACCGGTGCGCCGGTCGCGGACGTCGCGCTGCGCAACGACGCATGAGCGACGCGCCGGTAACGGGCGGCACGGTCGCATCGCCGTGCACCGACGTGTGCAGGATCGACCCGCGTACCGACTGGTGCGCGGGCTGTCTGCGCACGCGCGACGAGATCAAGGGATGGCGCGCGTCGGACGACGACGCGCGACGCGCGCTGCTCGCACGGCTCGACGCGCGGCGGCGGCTGCTTGCGCGCAGCGGCGCATAAAAAAATGCCGTTCGGCCTGTGTGGCGAACGGCATGAGATCGGAATCCTGTGAACGTGATCAACGTCACAGCCCGCATCATACGAGCGACGCTGCGGCATCGCATCGGGTGTTTCCCTACAACTTCTTACAGCCGTTTCGCGGGCGATCGACGTGCCCGCTGACACGGCGCGCAGACCGCCCGCGGCCACCGCGTCGACGCATGGCGATAACCCGTAGCGGCAAGCCGAATCGCACGACCGTTTCAGTTGCCGACCGCCGCGCGACGCGCGGGCACGATACGCCAGCCCAGATTCACGCCGGCCGCCGCGAGCAGGATCAGCAGCGCGCCGAGCACCTGCGTCCATGCGAGCGTCTGCCCGAACGCGACGCGATCGACGATGATCGCGACCACCGGGTACACGAACGACAGCGCGCCCGTCATCGCGACCGGCAGCTTCTGGATCGCGCCGTACAGCAGCACGTACATCAGGCCCGTATTCACGACGCCGAGCACGACGAGATCGAGCCATTGCGCGGCGGTCGCGGGCAGCGTGCCGAAGTGCGCGAACGGCGCGAGCAGCACGATGCCGAGGCCTGCCTGCAGCAGCGCGAGCAGATGCGGCGGCGTGCCCTTCAGATGCTTCGTGACGATCGACGACACCGCGTACAGGAACGCCGCGCCGAGCGACAGCGCGACGCCCTCCAGATATTCGCCGGGCACGGCCAGCACCGCCGGCTCGACACGGACGACGCCGACGAGCCCGGCGAACGCGAGTGCGAGCCACGCGATCGTCGATGCGCTGATCCGTTCACGGAACACGATCGCGCCGAGCGCGACCAGCATGAACGGCTGCGTGTTGTAGACGGCGGTCGCCATCGAGATCGATGCGCGCGAATACGCGGCGAACAGCAGCAGCCAGTTCGCGACGATCGCGACGCTGCCGAGCGTCGCGAGCGCGAGCATGCGCGGCGAGAACAGCGAGCGGCGCAGGAAGCCGAGCGCCGCGCAGACGATCGCGAGCGTCGCCGCGCCGAACAGGCAGCGGAAGAACACGACGTTGGTGAGCGGTTGCTGCGACGACATCACGAGCCAACCGATCGTGCCGGACATCATCATCGCGACGACCATTTCGGCGGCGCCGCGGCGGATTTCATTCGAGGCCATCATGGACTCCGTTCGACGAGAGAAGATGACTTCGATTCTAGGAACTTGCTTTCCGCGTATCCACGACTAAACTGAAGCGAAATACCCGATTCACCTTCGAAACCAAAGCGATCATGTCGAAACGCCTTTCCCCGCCCGCCGTCGCGTCGCTGGACGCGACCGACCGCGCGATCCTCGCGGCGCTCGCCGAGGACGCCCGCATCGCGACCAGCGAACTGGCGCGGCAGATCGGGCTGTCGGCGCCCGCGACCGCCGACCGCGTGCGGCGGCTCGAGGCGCAGGGCGTGATCGCGGGGTTCACCGTCGAACTCGACCCGCGCGCGCTCGGCTACACGCTGCAGGCGATCGTGCGCGTGAAGCCGCTGCCGGGGCAGCTGCATCTCGTCGAGGAAGTGTTGCGGCGGATTCCCGAATTCGTCGAATGCGACAAGGTGACCGGCGAGGACTGCTTCATCTGCCGCCTCTACTTGCGCACGATCGAGCACCTCGACGACATCCTGTCGAAGGTGACGGAGCGCGCGGAAACGAGCACCGCGATCGTCAAGTCGACGCCGGTGCCGCGCCGCCTGCCGCCGCTCGCCGAAGACGACGCGGTGCGACGCTGAGCGGCAGGCGCCCACGCGCGACGCGCGTCGCGCAGCGCGCCGCCTGCTCTCTCACGCAGCCGCGTCGCGCGCGTCGAAGAACGCGAGCAGCTCGTCGATCAGCGCGACGGGCGCCTCTTCCGGAATGTAGTGCCCGCAATCGAGCGCGCGGCCGCTGACGTCGCGCGCGACGCGCCGCCATTCGTCGAGCGGATCGAAGCAGCGCGCGACGATCCCGTTCGCGCCCCACAGCACGCGCAGCGGACACGCGACCTTGTTGCCGCGTTCCAAATCCGCGCGATCGTGTTCGAGATCGATCGTCGCCGACGCGCGGTAGTCCTCGCACATCGCATGCACGGCGCCCGGCTGCGCGAGCGCCGCGCGATACGCGGCGAGCGCATGCGGCTCGAACGGCGCGAGCCCGGCGGAACGGTTGCCCATCACGCGCTCGATGTACGCATCGGTGCGGCCTTCGATCAGCGTTTCGGGCAGCGGCGCCGGCTGGATCAGGAAGAACCAGTGGAAATACGCGGTCGCGAACGCGCGGTCGGTCTTGTCGTACATCGCGAGCGTCGGCGCGATGTCGAGCAGCATCATCCGCTCGACGGCGGCCGGATGATCGAGCGCGAGCCGATGCGCGACGCGCGCGCCGCGATCGTGCGCGCACACGTGGAAATGCTCGAAGCCGAAATGCCGCATCACGGCAACCTGATCGGCCGCCATCGCGCGTTTCGAATACGGTTCGTGGCGCGCGTCGCTGGGCGGCTTGCCCGACGCGCCGTAGCCGCGCAGGTCGGTGGCGATCACCGTGAAATGATTCGCGAGCGTCGCGGCGACGCGATGCCAGATCATGTGGGTTTGCGGATGGCCGTGCAGCAGCAGAAGCGGCGGCCCCGCGCCTCCTTTGACACCGAAGATGTCGGTGTCCTGCACCGTCACGCGAAACGGTGCAAACGCGTCGAACGACATGGTTTGTTTCTCGTTGGCTTGTTATGGCGGCTATTGTAGGAGCGCACGGCCGGCTGCTGCGCCCGGCAAATGCCCGAATCCGTAGAAAGAGAGCACTCGCTCGATCGTCGCGCCCCCGCGCAGTTCGATAAGCTCGCGTAGAATCGCACGACCGTTCGTATTAATATGAGCGCTTCACCGCGCAGTTACACTCGAAGCACCGTACGACCGCCGCGCATGAATGCCGGCGTCGGCGCGAACGCGCCGCCACCGGCCGCCCCTCGAGACTGGAGACATCACATGGCATTGCCCGCCGTCCTGCAGAACCTGACGCTGCCCGTCATCGCGTCGCCGATGTTCATCGTCAGCTACCCCGAACTCGTGCTCGCGCAATGCAAGGCGGGTATCGTCGGCTCATTCCCCGCACTCAACGCCCGTCCGGCCGAGCTGCTCGACGAATGGCTCACGCAGATCCAGTCGGCGCTCGCCGACCACAAGGCGAAGCACCCGGACGCGGTGATCGGCCCGATCGCGGTCAACCAGATCGTTCACCAGTCGAACGTGCGGCTCGAGCATGACGTGCGCGTGTGCGTCGAGCACAAGGTGCCGATCTTCATCACGAGCCTGCGCGCGCCGGCGCGCGAGATCGTCGACGCGGTGCACGGCTACGGCGGCATCGTGCTGCACGACGTGATCAACCTGCGCCATGCGCAGAAGGCGCTCGAAGCGGGCGTCGACGGGCTGATCCTCGTCGCTGCCGGCGCCGGCGGCCACGCGGGCACGACGTCGCCGTTCGCGCTCGTCGGCGAAGTGCGCAAGATGTTCGACGGCCCGATCGTGCTGTCCGGCGCGATTGCGAACGGCGGCTCGATCCTCGCCGCGCAGGCGATGGGCGCGGACCTCGCGTACATGGGCACGCGCTTCATCGCGACGCAGGAAGCGCACGCGGTCGAGGACTACAAGCGCGCGATCCTGAACGCGAAATCGTCCGACATCGTCTATACGAACCTCTTCACCGGCGTGCACGGCAACTACATCCGCGAGAGCATCGAGAAGGCCGGGCTCGACCCGGACGCGCTGCCGGAATCGGACAAGTCGAAGATGAATTTCGGCGGCGACAAGGCGAAGGCGTGGAAGGACATCTGGGGTGCCGGGCAAGGCGTCGGCCTGATGGACGACCTGCCGAGCGTCGGCGCGCTCGTCGAGCGACTGAAGCGCGAGTACGACGACGCGAAGGCGCGACTCGGCATCGCACGCTGATCGCGGCCGAGCGGCGGCGGGTCAAGCCGCCGCGCATGAAGTAAACGCCGGCCAAAACGAAAAAAGCGCGAACCGCAACGGCTCGCGCTTTTTTCGTTTTGGCCGGCGGGCGGCGCGAAGCGGGTCAGGCCCGCTTGATGCGCGCGATCGGCAGCACACGCAGCCGCGCCTCGATCGACGGGCACAGCGACTGCCCTTCGAAACGCGCGGCGAGGAAATCGACGAACGAGCGCACCTTCGCGGACACGTGACGGCGGCTCGCGTACACCGCGTAGATCGGCGCCTCGTGCGGCGGGACGGCGTCGAGCAGCAGCGGCACGAGCCGGCCCGACTCGATGTCGTCGCCGACCACCTCGGTGCCGAGCAGCGCGATGCCCGCGCCGGCGAGCACGGCCGCGCGCAGCCCCTCGAGATGGTTCACGATCAGGTTGCCGTTCAGGTTCACGCGCGACGCGGCGGCCGCGTCGATCACCAGCGAGTCGAGCATCGTCGAATTCGAATCGCGGCGCAGGTAGTTGTGATGCGCGAGATCGCCGATCGTCTGCGGCGTGCCGTGCTTTTGCAGATAGTCGGGCGACGCGACCAGCAGAATGTGCGCGGTCGCGATCTGCCGTGCGACGAGCGACGACGATTTGAGTCCGTTCGGCGCCGCGCGCACCGCGACGTCGTAGCCTTCCTCGATCAGATCGACCACGCGATCGGACAGCGTCATGTCGACGGTCACGTCCGGGAACCGACCCGCATAATCGGTGACGGCCTGCATCACGTGGCGCAGCCCGAACGCGGACAGCGACGTCACGCGCAGGCGGCCCTGCGGCACGACGCTGGCCGCGCCGACTGCCTGTCCGGCTTCGTCGAGTTCCGACAGCGCCTGCACGAGGCGCTCGTAGTATTCGCGTCCCGCCTCGGTCGGCGCGACGCGTCGTGTCGTGCGATGCAGCAGCCGCGCGCCGAGCTGCTGCTCGAGATGCATCACGTGCTTGCTCGCCATCGCGGCCGACATCTGCATGCGTTCGGCCGCGCCGACGAAGCTGCCCACTTCGACGACGTAGCGAAACACATTCATGCTGACGAGGGTATCCATCGAACTAGCTCGCAATCCCTGGGAATTATGCAATTGCGAGATAGGGTAACAAAGGCGAGGAAACAAAAAGGTCAACAAACGCAAAACGGCGCTGCATGAAGCAGCGCCGTTTCGGGGCGGAAACAGGCAGGCGGAACGCGCGGCGCGGCGCGCGCGTCCGGCGAACCGGTCGTCAGAACTTCGCGCGGATGCCTGCGCCGAACGTGTTGCCGTTCGACAGGCCGCTGATGTGGTCGTTCATGTACGCGGCGTAGACGTCGGTGCGCTTCGACAGCGGATAGTCGTAGCCGACGGCCCAGGTCTGGCGCGTCTGGTCGAGGCCGCCGCCGTCGCGCGAGTACGCGTACGACGCCATCGCGCTGCCGACGCCGAGCGGCACCGACACGCCGCCCTGCGCGGTGTTCACGTGCCAGCTGCCCGCGATCTGGTCGTTCTTCGTATACATGTACTGGCCGAACAGCTTCACGTACTTCAGGTCGTAGGTCGCGCCCACGAGCCCGATGCCCTGACTCTTCATGCCGGTCACGAGCGAGCTCAGGTCCTGCGGGCCGTTGTTGAAGTTCACGTACTGGTAGACGGCGGTGGCCGCGAACGGGCCGTTCGCGTAGTTGAACTGCGCGCTCCACTTCTTCGAGCGGTTGTCGCCGGCCGTGTTGCCGAGCGCGTACATCGCCCCGAAATTCAGGCCGCCGAACGACGGCGACGTGTACGACACCGCGTTGTTCCAGCCCGAATCGCCGACCGCGCCCTGATCGCTCGGATAGGTCGGGAACGTCCCGAGGCCGAGGAACACGTGATACACCATCGGCGAAAAGGTGTACGAGTCGTAGAACGGGTTGAACAGGATCGTGGACAGGAACAGGTGCGTCGTCAGGCGGCCGGCCGTCACCGTGCCGTACGGCGAGCTGACGCCGACGTACGCGTTGCGCGCGAAGAACGTATCGCCCTGGAAGCGGCCGAACTGGCCGTTCTGCGCGCGGAAGAAGCTCTCCAGCGTGAAGATCGCCTTGTAGCCGTTGCCCAGATCCTCTGCGCCGTGCAGGCCCCAATACGACGTCGACATCCCGCCGCCCGACACGTTCCATGCGCGATCGCTGCCCGGGAACTTCGTCGCGCCGATCCATTCGTCGACCTGACCGTAGAGCGAGACGCTCGACTGCGCGTGAACGGGTGCGGCGGCCGCCACGCAGGCGGCCGCGGCGATCAGCTTGACGGACGTGCGCGACGCACGGCGAGCGAATGCTTTCATGGGATCTCCAGGTTTTGTCGAATAGACGATAAGTGGCGCGAGCGTTGTTCTAGGAGCCGATGCTTGCGTCGTGTGGGGCGCAGCCATCTTTACGGATCACGGGTCCGGTCAAAATTGCGCACACTTATTGCGGGTATAGCGGCGGCATTAACTTCGCGAAATCGACACGTGGGCCTGGCTTGGCCGGGCGGCCCCGCGCGGGACGGACACACGACGGGACGGCCGCGCGGCGCGCGCGTGCCGGGCGCGAAAGATAGCGCAATGCAGCGGGAAAATCAGCGGAAATCTGCGCGCGACTGTGGCGAATTCGCATCACGGCCGGCGGGGGGACGAACGCGCGGGGCGCTCAGTTTCGGTAGAACGGGGAAAAAAACGGCGAATGCGACGGTTCTTCCTGCGCGCGCGGCGGCGGCAGCGGACGGCCGCCGCGCTCCTCGTTGTAGCGCGCGACGTCGGCGCGGATCGAGCCCGCGCGCAGCGGCACGTTGCCGCCGCCCGGCGGGCGCGGCATCTGACGCGAATCTGCGCTGATCGGACGATACGGGCTCTGCGCCGCGTAGTGGCCGTACGACGGCGTCGGCCGCAGCCCCCAGCGGGAGCCGTGGCCGCTCACGCCGCCGGCACGCGCGCCGTCGGGCGGCACCGCGCGGCGCCAGACGGGCGGGCCGCCGGCCGGCTGGCCGTACGCATGCATGCCGCCGAAACCGCGACCGAAGCCGCCCCACGCCTGACCGCCATGCGGCGGTTGCGCGAGCGCGAGCGGCACCAGCAGCGCGCCGAGCACGCCTGCCACCCATCGTCCGACCTTCAGTTTCACCCGTTCCGTCATCATTCAGTGCCTGTTGCCGCCGGCGCCGGCCGTTTCCAGCCGACGCAAGGCTTTCAGCAGTAATTTATGAGCGGTCCGAAACGGTGTCGAGCCAAAAAGTGTTAGGTCGCCGGCATCGGTGTAACACCATGTTACTGCTAGGTTTTTTCACTTCGGGCCGCAATCGTGGCAGAACGTTTCTTCTGCCTTTTTCGGTGCTGGCTCGGCGCTGGCGACCGGCCGCGCGCGCGTGGTGGCACATGCATTCGCCTCATCAATGGATTCGCACAATGAATTTGTGTAGTGAATGACCGCACGGGACAATATCGGCTTCGCGCGCGCGAACTGCGCGCCCGCCGTTTCCGATTCGAGTTCCCGATGGCACGTCCCCGCTTCCTCCCCGACAACTTCACGCTCGCGCTCGTCGGCACCGTCGTGCTCGCGAGCCTGCTGCCGTGCCGCGGCGCGGCCGCGCACGCGTTCAACTGGGCGACCAACATCGCGGTCGGCCTGCTGTTCTTCCTGCACGGCGCGAAGCTGTCGCGCGAGGCCGTCGTCGCGGGCGCGACGCACTGGCGGCTGCACGCGGTCGTGCTGCTCAGCACGTTCGCGCTGTTCCCGCTGCTCGGCCTCGCGCTGAAACCGGTGCTGCAGCCACTCGTCACGCCGGCGCTGTATGCGGGCGTGCTGTTCCTGTGCACGCTGCCGTCGACGGTCCAGTCGTCGATCGCGTTCACGTCGATCGCGAAGGGCAACGTGCCGGCCGCCGTATGTGCGGCGTCCGCGTCGAGCCTGCTCGGAATCTTCGTCACGCCGGCGCTCGTCGGGCTGATGATCACGTCGCAGTCGGCCGCGGCCGCGTCGCCGTGGAGCACCGTCGGCAGCATCGTGATGCAGCTGCTCGTGCCGTTCATCGCCGGCCAGTTGCTGCGCCCCGTGATCGGCGGCTGGATCGAACGCAACCGCGGCGTGCTGCGCTTCGTCGATCAAGGGTCGATCCTGCTGGTCGTCTACGTCGCGTTCAGCGAAGCGGTGAACCAGGGGTTGTGGCACCAGATTCCGGCGCGCGCGCTCGGCGGCCTTCTCGTGGTCAACGTCGTGCTGCTCGTAATCGCGCTGGTGCTGACCACGGTGGTCAGCAAGCGGCTCGGCTTCAATCGCGCCGACCAGATCACGATCATCTTCTGCGGCTCGAAGAAGAGCCTCGCGGCCGGCGTGCCGATGGCGAAGGTGATCTTCTCCGCGCAGGCAGTCGGCGCGATCGTGCTGCCGCTGATGCTGTTCCACCAGATCCAGCTGATGGCGTGCGCGGCGCTCGCGCAGCGCTGGGGCGCGCGCGACATGAGCGGCGAGCGCGACGGCGAGAACGCGCCGACCGCGGCGGCGCGCACGCGCGGTGCGCTCAACGCCGGCAAGCGCTGACGCGGGAGGACGTGCGGCTGGCAGGGTCCGGCCGCGCCAAGGGGCGGTCCGGGAAGTGGCCGGCTGCCACCGTGCTTTCGTGCCGGCCGCTGGCCTTTTCGCTCTCCACTGTCCGCTCTCCGCTCTCCGCTTCCCGCCTCCCGCCTCCCGCCTCCCGCCTCCCGCCTCCCGCCTCCCGCCTCCCGCTTCCCGCTTCCCGCTTCCCGCTTCCCGCCTCCCGCCTCCCGCTTCGCGCTTCCCACTCTCCGCTCTCCGCTTCCCCCTCTCCGCTCCAGGCCTCCCGCGCTTCCCCCGCTGTCGGGACCACCGCTCGCCGCCCTTCCTGTCCCGCGCTCTCGGCCTCCGTCCACACCGCGTCGCCACCGCAACCCCAACGCTGCGCGCGCGGCATGCACCAACAACGCGCATCGTGTCACAAAACCTTCATTCAATTCTCCGCGCGCGCTGCCGTTAAGACGAACGTCCCGTCGCTTCGGCTGTCCTCGTCCATGCCCGCGCCCCATCCCGACTCTTCCGCCGCAATCACCACGCGTCTGATCGCGGAACGCGCGCTCGCCGCCGTATTCCAGCCGATCGTCGACCTCGGGTCGGGCACGGTCGTCGGCTACGAGGGGCTGATCCGCGGCCCGCGCGGCACCGACCTCGAGCCGCCGGCCGCGCTGTTCGCGCAGGCCGCCCGCGACGGCACGACCATCGCGCTCGAACAGGCGGCCGCGCGCGCATGCCTCGACGCATTCGCAGCGCTTCGCTGCGACGGCAAGCTGTTCCTCAACTTCAGCGCCGGCACGATCGTGCAGCTCGTGCGCGAACGCGAACGCGTGCGGCATCTGCTCGACCGCGCGCAGGTCGGCGCGGAGCGGATCGTCATCGAACTGACCGAGCAGACCGCGATGCCTGACGTCGCGCGCATCGGGCCCGCCGTCGCGTCGCTGCGCGACGCGGGCATCCAGTTCGCGCTCGACGACTACGGCACCGCGAACGCGAGCATGAACCTGTGGCTGCGGCTGCACCCGGACGTCGTGAAGATCGACCGCTTCTTCATCCACGACATCGCGCGCGACCCGCTCAAGTTCGAGGCGGTCCGCGCGATGCAGCACTTCGCGCATGCGAGCGGCGCGCAACTGATCGCGGAAGGGATCGAGAACGAGTGCGACCTGATCGTCGTGCGCGACATGGGCATCTGCTGCGTGCAGGGCTTCCTGCTCGGCCGGCCGAACGCGCAACCGTCGCCGCTGGTCGCGCCGGCCGCGCGCGACGCGATCCGCACGCCGCACATCGCGGTATTTCCCGGCGCGACGCGCACCGCGCGGCCGGCCGGCACGATCGCCGCGAAGATGCTCGTGCCCGCGCCGGCGCTGCCGCGCGAGGCCACCAACAACGACGTGCTCGAGCTGTTCAACCGGATGCCCGCGCTGCACGCGGTCGCGCTCGTCGAATCCGGACGGCCGGTCGCGCTCGTGAACCGGCGCGGCTTCATCGACCGCTTCACGCTGCCGTATCACCGCGAGGTGTTCGGCAAGAAGCCGTGCCTGCAGTTCGCGAACGATGCGCCGCTGATGATCGACAACGCGACGACGGCCGAAGCGCTTGCGATGCTGCTCGCGAGCCACGACCAGCGCTATCTCGCGGACGGCTTCGTGATCACCGAACACGGCCGCTACGTCGGGCTCGGCACCGGCGAGAGCCTGGTGCGCGCGGTGACGGAGATGCGCATCGAGGCCGCGCGCTATGCGAACCCGCTGACGTTCCTGCCCGGCAACATCCCGATCAGCGCGCACATCGACCGGCTGCTCGCGCGCGACGCGGGCTTCCACGCGTGCTACGTCGACCTGAACCAGTTCAAGCCGTTCAACGACCAGTACGGCTACTGGCAAGGCGACGAAGTGCTGAAATTCGCGGCGACGGTGCTGGCGGGCGTGTGCGATCCGCAGCGCGACTTTCTCGGGCACGTCGGCGGCGACGATTTCCTCGTGCTGTTCCAGCGCGACGACTGGCGCACGCGCGCGGCCGACGCGATCGCGCGCTTCAACGAAGGCGCGCAGCGCTTCTACACGCAGGCCGACCGGCAGGCCGGCGGGCTGCGCGGCGAGGACCGCCACGGCAATCCCGCGTTCTTCGGCTTCGTGACGATGGCGATCGGCGCGGTCGGCGTGCCGGCCGGCGCGAACGGCGCGATGCGCTATAGCAGCGACGAGATCGCGTCGGTCGCGGCGCTCGCGAAGCGCCGCGCGAAACAGCAGCCGGACGGCCTCGCGGTCGTCGATCTCGACGCGGGCCGCGCGGCGCTGCGTGCGTGCGGCGAGCCGCCGAGCGCGCCGGCGGGCTGAACGCGGTCCGCAGCCGTTTCCGCGCGGTTTTCGAGGCCGCCGACCACAGCGGGCTTTCCGGGCAACGCCGTACCGGCGCCCCGCGCCACGACTGCCGCTCGATTCCGGTGACAGCTTGCCGGGCGTCGGGCCTTTTGCGTCGAACCGCCGAATGCGCGCGTTGCAAACGGCGGCATCCGGCTGCCTCCCTTTCGCGCGATCGCTTGCCTTTTCCGTGTTTTGTTTAGTATTTTTAGTTACGGCGTTTTCGCAGATTAGCGCTGAAAAACCCGCTATTTCCGGGTATTCCCCGGTTATCCGGCCCGAATTACGCGCGAAGTTTTACTATACAATCGCCGTCACCCTAAACAAACCGGACCCCGAACGATGGGCACCACCATTCGCGACGTGGCGCGGGCGGCAGAGGTCTCGATCGGCACCGTTTCCCGCGCGCTGAAGAACCAGCCGGGCCTGTCCGAGGCCACGCGCGCACGGATCGTCGAGATCGCGCAGCGGCTCGGCTACGACCCGGCCCAGCTGCGGCCGCGCATCCGCCGGCTCACCTTCCTGCTGCACCGCCAGCACAACCGCTTCCCCGCGAGCCCGTTCTTCTCGCACGTGCTGCACGGCGTCGAGGACGCATGCCGCGAGCGCGGGATCGTGCCGACGCTGCTGACCGTCGGCCCGAACGACGACGTGCTGCGCCAGATGCGCCCGCACGCGCCCGACGCGATCGCGGTGGCCGGCTTCATCGAGCCGGAGACGATCGAGGCGCTCGCCGCGACCGGCCGGCCGCTCGTGCTGATCGACCTGTGGGCGCCCGGCCTGCGTTCGGTGAACATCGACAATGCGACGGGCGCGGCGCTCGCGATGCGCCACCTGCTCGCCACCGGCCGCTCGCGGATCGCGTTCATCGGCGGCTCGGCCGCCCACTACAGCATCGCGCAGCGCGCGATCGGCTACCGGCGCGCATTCTTCGAGGCGGGCCGCCTGTTCGATCCCGCGTACGAAGTGACGATCGACGCCGGGCTCGACCCCGACACCGGCGCCGCGCGGGCGATGCAGCAGCTGCTCGACGCGCCGGGCCCGCGCCCGGACGCCGTGTTCGCGTACAACGACGCCGCCGCGCTGGCTGCGCAGCGGGTGTGCATCGCGCGCGGCGTGCGGATTCCGGACGACATCGCGATCGTCGGCTTCGACGACATCCCGGCCGCCGCGCACGCGAATCCGCCGCTCACGACGCTCGCCGTCGACAAGGAAGCGCTCGGCCGCCGCGGCGTCGAACTGCTGCTCGCGGAATCGCCCGAGCACACCGAGATCTCCCTGCCCGTCGAGCTGATCGTGCGGGCCAGCAGCCAGCCCGCCGGCTCGCCGGCATTCGATACCGCCACGGTCCAAGAATCATGAACATGCCTCCGGTCCAATCCGGCGCCACCGCGCCGGCCAGCCACGCGCAAGCGGCGCCGTTCGTCGCGAGCTTCCGCGATCCGTCGTTCCTGCTGTCGCACGTCGAGGACACGCTGCGCTTCTACGCGGCGAATGCGTTCGACCCGACGGGCGGCTTCTACCACTACTTCCGCGACGACGGCAGCGTCTACAACCGCACGTCGCGGCATCTGGTCAGCAGTTGCCGGTTCGTCTTCAACTACGCGATGGCGTACCGGCACTTCGGCGATCCGCGCCATCTCGAGTACACGCGCCACGGGTTGCGCTTCCTGCGCGACGCGCACTGGGACGACACGCTGCAAGGCTACGACTGGGAACTCGACTGGCGCGACGGCGGCAAGCGCGCGACGCTCGACGGCACGCGCCACTGCTACGGGCTCGCGTTCGTGCTGCTGGCGGCCGCGCACGCGACGATGGCAGGCATCGACGAAGCGCGTCCGCTGATCGCGTCGACCTACGAGCTCGCCGAACACCGCTTCTGGGATGCGGCCGCGGGCCTTTACGCGGACGACGCGACGCCGAACTGGAACGTATCGTCGTACCGCGGCCAGAACGCGAACATGCACATGACGGAAGCGCTGCTCGCGGCCTACGACGCAACCGGCCACGTCACCTATCTCGATCGCGCGGAAAAGCTCGCGACCCACATCACGCAGCGCCAGGCCGCGCTGTCGGGCGGGCTCGTGTGGGAGCACTACCATGCGGACTGGTCGGTCGACTGGGACTACAACAAGGAAGACAGCTCGAACATCTTCCGTCCGTGGGGCTTCCAGCCCGGCCATCAGACCGAATGGGCGAAGCTGCTGCTGATCCTCGAGCGGCACCGCCCGCTCGACTGGCTCGTGCCGCGCGCGGCCGAACTGTTCGACGCGGCGCTCACGCACGCGTGGGACGCCGATCACGGCGGCCTCTGCTACGGCTTCGGCCCCGACTTCACGATCTGCGACCACAACAAGTATTTCTGGGTGCAGGCGGAAACCTTCGCGGCGGCCGCGATGCTCGGCGCGCGCACCGGCGCCGAACGCTTCTGGGACTGGTACGACGAGATCTGGCGCTACAGCTGGGCGCATTTCGTCGATCACCGCTACGGCGCGTGGTACCGGATCCTCACCTGCGACAACCGCAAGTACAGCGACGAGAAGAGCCCGGCCGGCAAGACCGACTATCACACGATGGGCGCCTGCTACGACGTGCTCGCGACCCTCGCGCGGATGCAACGCAGCGAGCCGACGCAATGAGCGGCCGCACGTTTCCGGCTTTCGTGTCGGCGGGCGACATCCTGACCGACATGGTGCGCGCGGGCGACGCGCAGTGGACGTCGGTGCCGGGCGGCGCCGGCTGGAACGTCGCGCGCGCGGTCGCGCGGCTCGGCGTGCCGAGCGCGCTTGCCGGCGCGATCGGCGACGACTGCTTCTCCGACGTGCTGTGGCGTACCAGCGAGGCGGCCGGCCTCGACCTGCGCTTCCTGCAGCGCGTGCCGCGGCCGCCGCTGCTCGCGATCGTCCACGAGACGCGGCCGCCCGCGTACTTCTTCATCGGCGAAGCGAGCGCGGATCTCGCGTTCGACCCGGCCCGGCTGCCGGCCGGCTGGACCGAGCACGTGAAATGGGCGCACTTCGGCTGCATCAGCCTGGTGCGCGAGCCGCTGGCGAGCACGCTCGTCGCGCTCGCGGCCGACCTGCACGCGCGCGGCGTGAAGATCAGCTTCGACCCGAACTGCCGGAACCTGATGACGGCCGCGTACCGGCCGACGCTCGAAAGGATGGCCGGCCTCGCCGATCTGATCAAGGTATCCGACGAGGATCTGCGCCACCTGTTCGGCGGCGACGGCCCCGACGCGATCGCGGCCGTGCGCGCGCTGAATCCGGACGCGGCGGTGCTGGTCACGCGCGGCGCGCAGGCGGCGACGCTCTATGCGGATGGCGACGTGCTCGAGGCAAGCCCGCCGCGCGTCGAGGTGGTCGACACGGTCGGCGCAGGCGACGCGTCGATCGGCGGGCTGCTGTTCAGCCTGATGGCTGCGCCGCAGCGGTCGTGGCGCGACCATCTCGCGTTCGCGCTCGCGGCGGGCGCCGCCGCGTGCCGGCACACGGGCGCGCACGCGCCGACGCTCGACGAGGTCGTCGCGCTGCTCGAACGCTGACGGGATGGTGACGGCGCGCCGACCGGTCGCCGATCGGTCGCCGATTCGCGGCGCTGTACATGCTGCGCCGCAGTGCTACGATGAAGTGTCCTATTGCGGGAGAGGCACGATGGACACGAACACGTTCACGAAAGGCATCTACACGGCCAAGGCGCATACGCAGCGCGCGGACAACGGCCAGTTCCAGGGCTACGTGATCCTCGCGCGGGACGACGGCGACGACACGGAGAACATGCGCTACGACGTGCACACGACCAGTTCGAGCGAGGAAGAAGCGTTCGAGGAAGCGAAGGCGCTCGCGCACCGGATCCTCGGCGAAATCGAACTGTAATGTGCGCGCGCTGCAACCGGCCGCCCCTCATGCGCGCGCCGCGGCCCGGCCGCGACGCGCCGCCGCGTGCGGCTCAGAGCAGCCGCGCGACCACCGACACCAGCATCGTCAACACCAGCGTCGACATGAACGGGAACGGATAGCGCCGCCCGCCGAGCGTCAGCGTGACGTCGCCCGGCAGCCGCCCGACGCCGAGCTTGCCGAGCCACGGCCAGCAGCGCGTCAGGATCATCACCGCGACGAACGACGCCATCAGCCAGCGCAGCATTTCCGGGCCTCGGTCAGAGTGCGTGCGAGCGGTCGCCGCGCGCGAACGCGTCCAGCGTGCCGTCGATCCCGCGCGAGAACGCGATCACCTTGAACAGCTCGCCCATCTCGGCCTCCGAGATCAGCTTCTGCACCGCGTTCGCGGCCGGCAGGAACTGGTGGACGTCGGACGGATCGATCGCGGCGAGCGCGTCGGTGATCCCGGCGTTCAACAGGAAGCGCGCCTGCGACGTGTAGCCGAGCAGGTCGGCGCCGGTCGCGATGCCGGCGTCGTAGATGCCGGTGAATTCGACGTGCGCGGTGATGTCCTGCAGCCCCGGATACAGGAATGCGTCGTCGTGCGCGTGGTGGCGGTAGTGGCACATCAGCGTGCCGCGGTCGCGCTGCGGGTGGTAGTACTCGCGCGCGGGAAAGCCGTAGTCGATCAGCAGCACCGCGCCGCGCCCGAGCATCGTGCACACGGTGCGCGTGAACGCCAGCGCGGCTTCGTGCGTCTCCGTCACGTAGCCGTCGTCGACGTCGAGCGTCGCGAGCATCGGCGGCAGGCCGGCCGCGCCCACCGGCCGGTCGTCGAACACGAACGCGTGCCGCGCATCGAGCGCGACGCCGCGCTCGAGCCATGCGCCGCCCGCCTTCGCGAACAGCCGCACCGGCATCGCGTCGAGCACCTCGTTGCCGACGACGACGCCGTCGAAGCGCTCGGGCAGCGCGTCGAGCCAGCGGACCTTGGCCGCAAGCGCGGGCGCCGCGGCCGCGATCGTTTCGCGCTGCCGTTCGCGCAATTCGCCGGACAAGTCGACGATCAGGTATTCGTCGAGTTCGACGCCGAGCGCGTCGAGCGCCGCGAGCAGCCCGGCCGCGAGCTTGCCCGTGCCCGCGCCGAACTCCATCACGCGGCGCGTGCCGCTCGCCGCCAGTGCTTCGGCGACCGGATTCGCGAGCGTCTGCGCGAACAGCGGCGACAGTTCGGGCGCCGTCACGAAGTCGCTGCCGTCGTCGGCGCGGCGGCCGAACTTGCGCGCGCCGCCGCTGTAATAGCCGAGACCGGGCGCGTACAGCGCACGCTCCATGAAGCGGTCGAACGGCAGCCAGCCGCCGGCCGCCGCGATCTCGTCGCGAAGTTGCGCGGCGAGGGTTTCGGACTGCGCAAGCGCGTCAGGGCCGGGAGCAGGTAAACTAGCGGGTTCGTGAGCTTTCGGGTTCATCCCGGCATTGTAAATGACCGTTTCAGCCGATACGTCGCCCCCGCGCATCGCGCTCGTCGCAGGCGCGCTGGGCAGCGCGGCCGACGCCGCGTCGCTCGGTCGCGCGCTCGCGACCGGCTTCGCGCAGCGCGGCTGGGACGTCGCGCTGCAGCGCAGCC
>NZ_CABVPL010000080.1 GCF_902499045.1 Burkholderia latens
TCGCCGGCCCGCCCGAGCGGCGTCTGCGCGCCGCGGCGCGCCGCGCGGCCATCGCGCGCACGCCGGACGCCGCCTGCGATGCGATCACGTCGAGCGCGCGCCGGTGGCCGGCGACGAGCGCGTCATAGCCGTCGGCGACCGGTTCCGCGACGCTCGTGCGGCACGTCATCACCGCTTGCGTGCCGAGCGCGCGCACGCTCCACACCGCGTCGATCGCCGCGCGCTTGCCTGGCCACGACTCGAAGCGCTGCACGTTTACGCTGATCCGATAGACGGGCACGCCGGCCGGATACGCGGAATTCGCGACGTCGATCGTGCCGAGCTGCGCGGCGAGATCGTCCGACAGCGCGCGGCGGATTTCGTCGGCGGGCGGCGCGGCCCAGCGCTCCTGCTCGAGCACGTCGACCTGCGCGGCATTTTTCTGCACGACGAGCTGGTTCTTCGCGACCTGCTCGGGCACGCCGACGGACGGCACCTCGATCAGGAACGCGGGGTTGGCCGGCGCGGTGCGCACGGGCGCCGCGGCATCGACCGGGCTCAGCGTATAGAACCGCGCGGGCGGCGAACTGCACGCGGCGAGCGCGAGCGCGGCGAAGACTGCCGCCGCGCCGCTCGCGAGACCGTTCACGCGTGGGGTCGTCATTGTTGATCTCCTGGCTTGCCCTTGAGCAGCGATTCGGGATGGCGCTCGAGATAGTCGGCGAGCGCGTTCAGCGATTGCAGCGTGCGCGTGAGCTCCTTCAGCGCGCCGCGCACGTCGGACTGCAGCGGCGAATCCTGCTGCAGCGTCGCCTCGGCGGTCGAGAAGGTCTGCTTCGCGGCCGACAGCGTGTCGCGCGCTTCCGGCGCGACCTGCGTGTCGAGCTGCTTGAACAGCTTGTCGGCGTTCGCGAGCGCGCTGTTCAGGTTCGCGCCGATCTGGTCGAACGGCACCTTGTCGAGCTTCTTCGCGATGTCGGCGACCTGCAGCTGCAGCTCGTCGAGCGTGTTCGGCACGGTCGGCAGCTCGAGCGGCTGGCGTGCCGCGTCGATCTTCGCGGGCGGCGCCTTCGGGAAGAAGTCGAGCGCGACGTACAGCTGGCTCGTCAGCAGGTTGCCGGTGCGCAGCTGGCCGCGCAGTCCATGCTGGACGAGGCGCTCGACGATCTCGCGGCGGGCCGGTTCGCCCTTGCTCTCGATCGTTTCGCGGAAGCGCCGGCCGAGCCGCTCCGGATACACGTTCATCGTGACCGGCATCAGGAAGTTCTTGGTCTTCGGATCGTAGTCGATGCCGATGTTCGTCACTTCGCCGAGCACGATGCCGCGGAAGTCGACCGGCGCGCCGACGCCGAGCCCGCGCAGCGACTGATTGAAGTTCATCACGACCTGCAGCGGCTGGCCGTCCGGATCGCGCATCGCGTCGCCCTCGTCGGAGCCGAGGCGGAAGGTCGTGTTGTTCGGCGCGATCGCGCCGGTATCCTGGTTCGGCGGCGTCTGGAACGCGATGCCGCCGAGAATCACCGTCGCGAGCGACTGCGTATTCAGCTTCAGGCCGCTCGAATCGAGCCGCAGGTCGACGCCGCTCGCCTGCCACCAGCGCGAGTTCATGCCGACGTACTGGTCGTACGGCGCATTGACGAACACGTTGAACGTGACGCCCGTGCCATCCTTGTCGAGCGAGAAGCCGACCACCTGGCCGACCTGCACGCGGCGATAGTAGACCGGCGAGCCGATGTCGACCGAGCCGAGCGAGTCGCCGCGCAGCACGTACTGCGTGCCCTTCTGGTCGCCGGTCACGGCCGGCGGGGTCTCGAGGCCGGTGAAATCGGTCTGCGTGTCCTGCCCGTGGCCGGCGTCGACGCCGATGTACGCGCCCGACAGCAGCGTGCCGAGCCCCGACACGCCGGTCGCGCCGACGCGCGGCCGCACGATCCAGAAGCGCGAGCCCTTGACCGCGAAGTCCTCGGCTTCCTTCTTCAGCTGCACCTGGACGAGCACGCGCGACAGGTCTTTCGACAGCTTGATGGTCTTGACCGTGCCGATCTCGACGTCCTTGTACTTGACCTGCGTCTTGCCCGGCTCGAGCCCTTCCGCGCTGTGGAAGGTGATCGAGATTTCCGGGCCGCGCTCGCGCACGGACTTGATCACGAGGCCGATGCCGATCAGCGCGGCGATCAGCGGCACGAGCCACACGAGCGACGGCAGCCAGCCGCTTTTCGTCGAGATGGCCGGATCGGGCGGCCGGGGCGCGTCGTGCTGCGGGCCTTGCGGACTATTCATGGTGTTTCCCTGAAGTTTCGACTGGATCCCAGATCAGGCGGGGATCGAACTGCATCGACGCGAGCATCGTCAGGATCACGACCGAGCCGAACGCGAGTGCGCCGGGGCCGGCCGTGATGACGGCGAGCGAACGGAAATGGACGAGCGCGACGGTCAGTGTCACGACGAAGATGTCGAGCATCGACCAGCGGCCGATCCGCTCGACGATCCGGTACAGCCGCGTGCGCTGCAGCGGCCGCCACGCGGCGCGGCGCTGCGCGCTGGTCGCGAGGATCGTCAGCACGCCGAGCTTGAGCATCGGCACGAGAATGCTGGCGACGAACACGACCACCGCGAGCGGCCAGTCGCCGGACGTCCAGAAATAGATGACGCCGCTCATGATCGTGTCTTCCTGCGAGCCGACGATCGATGACGTGCGCATGATCGGCAGCAGGTTCGCCGGAATGTACAGGATCGCGGCCGCGATCAGCAGCGCCCACGTGCGCATGATGCTGTTCGGCGTGCGGACGTGCAGCGCGCTGCCGCAGCGCGCGCAATGCGCGTGCGGATGGTCGATCGTCTGCACGAGCCCGCATGCGTGGCAGCTGGCGTAGCCCTCGCGGGCGGCGGTGGGTATCGTCATTGGCGCGGCGCGTCCGGCAGCGTCGCGGCGGCGGGATCGGGCCGCCCGGGCGCGCGGCCGGCGCGCAGGTCGTCGGCGATGTCCCACAGCGTGCGCGGGTCGAACATCAGCACGACGGCGGTCATCAGCGTGAGCGCGCCGAACGCGAACAGCGCGGCGTCGGGCACGACGCGCGCGAGGCTCACCATCTTCACGATCGTGACGAGGATGCCGAGCATGAACACCTCGATCATCCCCCACGGCCGCACGAGCTGGATCGTGCGCAGCACGAGGTTCAGGCCCGGCGGCACGATGCCGCGCCGGATCGGCAGCAGCACGTACAGCAGCGCGGCCATCTCGACGAGCGGGAACAGCACCGTCGAACAGAACACCATCACGCCGACGACCTCCATGCCCTGATGCCACAGCGCGTCGATCGCGCCGATCAGCGTGGTCTGCACGCGCGTGCCGTTCAGGTCCATCTCGAGGATCGGGAAGGTCTGCGCGATGATGAACGTGACGAGCGCGGCGACGGCGAGCGCGCTGATGCGCTCGATCTGCGTGGTGCTGTTGCGGTAGAGCAGCGCGTCGCAGCGCGGGCAGCGCGCGATCTCGCGGCCGCTCAGGCGCGGTTTATGCAACAGTGCGTCGCATTCGTGACAGGCAATCAGATCGTATCGTTGCATGGAAAAGGCGGTGTTGCGACGGCTGGGACACGCGTCGACGGGGCCGGAACCCGCGCCAATCTTACCAAAACGGCTTTTTGGACGTGTCAACGCCCGGTGTCCCGGTGACTGGTCGGTAACATGGCGCAAGGATGGCAGCCGGCTGACGCGCCTGTTCTGAGAGTCCGCGTCGGTCAAAAGGTTGCGGTAGCATGGCGCCCTTGACACGCGTCGGTTGAAGTTGCCGACGCAGCTGTTCGCTCAACTGAGGATTCCACGATGGCATCGAATTCACTGCCGGCCACGCCGGTACGTTACTCGCAGACCGCGATCGCGCTGCACTGGCTGATCGCGCTGCTGATCGTCTGCGGCTTCGCGCTCGGCTGGGTGATGACCGACATCCCCGGCTTCACGCCGACCAAGCTGAAGTACTTCTCGTGGCACAAGTGGATCGGCGTGACGGCGTTCGCGCTGGCGGTCGTGCGCGTGCTGTGGCGCGCGACGCATGCGGCGCCGGCGCTCCCCGGCGGTACGCCCGCATGGCAGCGCGCGGCGTCGCACGGCGTGCACATGCTGCTGTACGTGCTGATGCTCGTGATCCCGGCGACCGGCTACCTGTACAGCTCGGCGTCGAACATCCCGGTCGTCTACCTCGGCATCGTGCCGCTGCCGCGCCTGATCGACCCCGATCCGGTGCTGAAGGAAACCTTCAAGACGCTGCATGTGACTTTGAATTACATTCTGCTTGCGCTCGTTTCGCTGCATGTGCTCGCGGCGCTCAAGCACCAGGTGTTGGACCGCGACGGCCTGTTGTCGCGCATGCTTCCCTTTGCCAAATGAAGGATCCCATGAAAGTGTCTTTCTCCCGCTCCATGCTGACCGCGTTCGCCGCGGTGTCACTCGTCGCGTCGGCCGCGGCGCACGCCGACGTCGACCTCACGAAGAGCAAGGTGTCCGCCGTGTCGAAGCAGATGAACGTGCCGACCGAAGGCGCATTCAAGAAGTTCTCCGCGCAGGTGAAGTTCGATCCGGCGAAGGCCGCGCAGGGCAGCGCGCAAATGACGATCGACGTCGCGAGCTTCGACCTCGGCGACAAGATGTACAACGACCAGGTCGCCGGCAAGGACTGGTTCGATGCGAAGACCTATCCGCAGGCGACCTTCGTGTCGTCGGCGATCGCGCCGGCCGGCGGCAACAAGTACAACGTGACCGGCAAGCTGACGATCAAGGGCAAGGCCGAGACCGTCACGGTGCCCGTCACGGTCGCGCAAAACGGCGCGACGCAGACGTTCGACGGCGTGCTGCCGATCAAGCGTTCGACTTTCAACGTCGGCACCGGCGAGTGGAAGGACACGTCGATCGTCGCGGACGAAGTGCAGATCAAGTTCCATCTCGTCGCGACGAAGTAAGCGGCAGGTTGCCGCGTCAACTGAATGCCGCGCGAGGGCGCGGCGCCGTTCCTAGGAGAAAAAGTTTGAAAAAGCATCTGATCATCGCCGCCGGCGCGCTGGCCGCTTCGCTGTCGTTCTCGGCCTTCGCCGACAGCGCAACGTACCAGTTCGACCCGAGCCACACGTACCCGAGCTTCGAGGCCGACCACTTCGGCGGCCTGTCGGTCTGGCGCGGCAAGTTCGACAAGTCGAGCGGCACCGTGACGCTCGATCGCGCGGCGAAGACCGGCACGGTCGACGTGACGACCGACATCGCGTCGATCCATACGGGCAGCGCGAAGCTCGACGAGCACCTGCAGACGGCCGAATTCTTCGATGCGGCGAAGTTCCCGCAGGCTAACTACAAGGGTACGATCAAGTTCGAAGGCGACAAGCCGGTGGCGGTCGTCGGCAACCTGACGCTGCATGGCTTCACGAAGCCGCTGACGCTGAAGATCGATTCGCTCAAGTGCATGCCGCATCCGATGCTCAAGCGTGAAGTGTGCGGCGTCGACGCGGTCGGCGAATTCAGCCGCGACGAGTTCGGCCTCGACTACGGCAAGCAGTACGGCTTCAAGATGAAGACCAAGCTGCTGATCACGGCCGAAGCCGTCAAGCAGCAGTAAGACTCGCTGGCGAGGCCGGCCGTCGCGCCGGCCGCCGCGGGCCAACCGCCGCGCTCCCGTTACCGGGGCGCGGCGGTTTTTTTTGCGCGCCTATAATCGCCCGAGCGCCGCATGTGGCCAAGCGGATCGTGCGGCGCTAGGCAGGCCGACGGCGCGACGGCGGCCGCCTCGAACAGAACGTACAACGACAAGGAGATCGCCGATGCATGCCGTCACGCAGTCCAGCTCCATTGCCTCGTCGCCGCGCGTGTGGCGCGCGGTGGTCGCCGCATCGATCGGCAACGCGCTCGAGTGGTTCGATCTCGTCGTCTACGGCTTTTTCGCGGTGACGATCTCGAAGCTGTTCTTCCCGGCCGGCAACGACACCGTGTCGCTGCTGCTCACGCTCGGCACGTTCGGCGTGTCGTTCTTCATGCGCCCGCTCGGCGCGATCGTGCTCGGCGCGTATGCCGACCGCGCGGGCCGCAAGGCCGCGCTCACGCTGTCGATCCTGCTGATGATGGCCGGCACGCTCGTGATCGCGGTGCTGCCGACCTACCAGACGATCGGCGTCGCGGCGCCGCTGATCCTCGTCGCCGCGCGGCTGATGCAGGGCTTCTCGGCCGGCGGAGAATTCGGCAGCGCGACCGCGTTCCTCGCCGAGCACGTGCCCGGCCGGCGCGGTTTCTTCGCGAGCTGGCAGGTCGCGAGCCAGGGGCTCACGACGCTGCTCGCCGCGGGCTTCGGCACCGTGCTGAACGCGCAACTCACGGCCGACCAGATGGCGTCGTGGGGCTGGCGCGTGCCGTTCTTCTTCGGGCTGCTGCTCGGGCCGGTCGCGTACTACATCCGCGCGAAGGTCGACGAGACGCCCGAGTTCCTCGCGGCCGAAAGCACCGCGAGCCCGCTGCGCGACACGTTCGCGTCGCACAAGGCGCGGCTGATCGCGGCGATGGGCGTGGTGGTGCTCGGCACCGTCGCGACCTATCTCGTGCTGTTCATGCCGACCTACGGCGTGAAGCAGCTCGGCCTCGCGCCGTCGGCCGCGTTCGCGGCGATCCTCGTGGTCGGCGTGATCCAGATGGCGTTCGCGCCGCTCGTCGGCCACTGGTCGGATCGCTACGGCCGCGTGCGCGTGATGATCGCACCGGCCGTCGGCATTCTCGTGCTGATCTATCCGGCGTTCGCGTATCTCGTCGCGCACCCGGGCTTCGGCACGCTGATCGCGCTGCAGGTGCTGCTCGCGTTCCTGATGACCGGCTATTTCGCGGCGCTGCCCGGGCTGCTGTCCGAAGTGTTTCCGGTGCAGACGCGCACGACCGGGATGTCGCTCGCGTACAACGTCGCCGTGACGATCTTCGGCGGCTTCGGGCCGTTCATCATCGCGTGGCTGATCAAGACGACCGGGATGAATACCGCGCCGAGCTTCTATCTGATGTTCGCGGCCGTGCTGAGCCTCGCGGCGCTGGTCGTGCTCCGCAAGCGGTTCGGGTTCCGGTGACGCTTCGGTGAGACGCGGGCGGAGGGCAGCCGCCTTTTGAGACGGCAGTTTTGTACTGCCAAGCATGTCGTAATACCGTCATGTAATCGCGCGGTCCGGTTGATGGTATTTCCGCGATTGCAGCTGGCTCAAAATGAGCCATGCCAAATTCAGTCACGTCTTATGGCGATTTTGTCCTGCACTTTGTAGAGTCTTGCGGGATATTTCGCACACCACCCGGCAATTGACCGGAAAGGACTGATATGGCGGTTCAAGCACCATCGAAGACAGGCTTCGAGAAATGGCAGGACGGCATCGACAAGGCGGTAGGCGATACCAGATGGGATTCCTGGGATTGCGAAATCCGGATGGCAGTCGACGAGTACAACCGCCATCTTTCCGGGATAGCAGGATACAGGCCGTTGGATTAGCAGCTTATCAAGGCGATGGTGTGGGTAGAGACCGGTGCCGAAAGCAGGAAATGGGAGTCGAATCCAATGCAAATAGGAAACCCGGGGGACCCGGGGTTGAGATCGCTGTTGGCGGGTAACGAGGGTGGCGATTTGATTATTCCTGCTGCATGGAAAGATCGATTGACCACAGGTGCAGCAACAACCATGGGTGCCTACAACATCCGTGCCGGAATTGGTTACCTGTTGATGCGTATGGCGAACTATGCGATCAAGAGCATTCCGGATTCGGATGGCGCTACCTATGAAATGAATGTGCAGGCGGGAGACAGCATCTCAAAAATTGCCAAGGCAAAAGGCAGTACCGTGGAGACCATCCAAAAACTCAATCCTGCCGCGCATATATTGCGACCCGGCCAGACCTTGAAGTATCGCAAGGCATCGCTGAGGAGAGTTATCGCCGGCTGGAAAATGATCACAACGTCGAGCATTGCAACAAGCTATAACGTTGGCGATTCAATGTATGCAAAGAAGCTCGACTATGCCCTTGCACTAATTCGAAAGGGAGAAACAGCGATATGCGCGTACTAGTGGTCTTGGCGCTGGGTGTGTCCCTCGGAACTTTGTCAAGTACGTTGGCCGCTGCCGACAACGCTTTTAAAGGCGCCTTCCAGGGAACCGGCAGAGCCTGTTCAGGTGGACTCTATGTACGCGCCAAGACAATCGAGTGGAATTCAAGCTACAGCAGCTGCAAGTCGTCGTCCTATGAAATTCTAGAGAAAAAATTCGATGGCGAGCGAGAGCGAATAGTCTTTCGTTTGAAGAATCGCAGTAGTCGATGTCGTTACTCAGTCGTAGAGGTTGAGCGAGCAAGCGGTTACAACTGGAATGTGAGTGGCTATCAGTCTCTGGAAGGATTTCAGAAAAGGGATTTGCCGGAATGGCGCAATTCGCCATTACCAGAAAGGAAAATATTGTCGTGCCTGATGACCGGGCCGGATTGAGTTGGAATCCGGAATCGTGTAGACGGATTAGCCTTCCGCCTCGCAGACCGGCTTCGCCGGCTTTAGCATCAACCTTCGCAATCGCGGCTCTACCGGCGCATTGAGCGGCCGCCGGAGCTGCGAGTCGACGGATCGACATTCGCGCGCACGCGTTGCTCGTGCGGCTTTTGCCGCACGCTGCCGGCCTGCGCAAACGGGACGGGCACGATATGTACAGAATAGTATTTTTGGTTGCAGCTGTTTTTTTCCGCTCGTTTCGATAGCTGCCTCGCATACTTCGGCTCAGAGCGAGCGAGAACTGCGCGGCGAATGCTCGTATGAAATAACCGGAGTAAGAGAATGTTTGCAGCGGAAGCAAGAGGCAAGCGAGGTCGAGCTAAAGCGTGCCGAAGAAAAAGTACGTGTGGCGTTTGCCAAGTGGGATGAGGACGTCAAATACGTCAATCTGGCAAAAATCAGGCTGGCCGCCTCGAAGAAAGCTTTCATCAAATATCGCAAAGCGCAATGCGCATTTGCCTCCTCATTGGGCGGCGGTGCTATTGGCAATGCGCTTGAGATGCAGCGTCTGGCCTGTGTTGCAGAACTCAATAACAGACGCGCCGCGCAATTACGCGATGCGGTGTCTGACTTACCGTTGAAATAGCGGTCCCGCCACCATCGCGACGCGGCGGCACGAGCCAGCGCGGCACGATACCGTAGCCAGCCCCACCCGTGCGATCGCGCCGCAAGAAGAGGGCGGCGACGCCCGCATGAAAAAAGGCCGGTCCAACAGGACCGGCCTTCGTATATCCGCCGAAGCAGCGTGGCGCTTAAACCTGCGCGCCGGCGTTCGGATCGTCCGGATCGTGCGCGGTCTTCTTTTCCTTGATCAGGTCTTCGCGCTTGATGCCGAGCCACATCGCGAGCGAGCCCGCGACGAACACCGACGAGTAGATGCCGAACATGATGCCGACCGTCAGCGCGAGCGCGAAGTAGTGCAGCGTCGGGCCGCCGAAGAAGAACATCGACAGCACCATCATTTCCGTCGACGTGTGGGTGATGATCGTCCGCGACATCGTGGTCGTGATCGCGTGGTTGATCACTTCCTGCACGCTCATCTTGCGTTCGCGGCGGAACGTTTCGCGGATCCGGTCGAAGATGACGACCGACTCGTTGACCGAGTAGCCGAGCACCGCGAGGATCGCCGCGAGCACCGCCAGCGAGAACTCCCACTGGAAGAACGCGAAGAAGCCGAGAATGATCACGACGTCGTGCAGGTTGGCGATGATGCCCGCCACCGCGTACTTCCATTCGAAGCGGAACGACAGGTAGATCACGATGCCGATCACGACGCACGCGAGCGCGAGCAGGCCATCGGTCGCGAGCTCGCGGCCAACCTGCGGGCCGACGAACTCGACGCGCTGCAGCGTCACGTCCGGGCTCTGCGCCTTCAGCGCGTTCATCACCTGGTCGCTCTGCTGCGCGGACGTCAAGCCCTGCTTCAGCTGCAGGCGGATCAGCACGTTGCGCGACGTGCCGAAGTTCTGCACCTGCGCGTCGGCGTAGCCGAGCTTGCCGAGCGTGTCGCGCACGGGTTCGAGCTGCGCGGCCTGCTGGTACTGAACCTCGATCACCGTGCCGCCGGTGAATTCGACGGACAGGTGCAGCCCGCGGTGGAACAGGAAGAACACGGCGGCGAGGAACGTGACCAGCGAGATCACGTTGAACACCAGCGCGTGCCGCATGAACGGAATGTCTTTACGGATGCGGAAAAATTCCATGGCTTCGTCTCCGGGGCCTTATTGGGTCGAGCCCGGTTTCTTCGGCGACACGCGTTGCTGCGCACGGTTGCGCAGTTGCGGCTTGCCGGCGCGCGGCGCGTTGCCGTTCGCCGGTGCGGCGAGCTTCGCGGCGCGCGCGGTGTCGGTCGATTCGTCTGCCGCGTCGAACGTTGCGCCGGCGGCACCGGCCGCAGCGCCTTCCGGCTTCCACACCTGGCCGATCGCGAGCGACTTCAGCTTCTTGCGGCCGCCGTACCAGAGGTTGACGATCCCGCGCGAGAAGAACACCGCGGAGAACATCGACGTCAGGATGCCGAGGCAGTGCACGATCGCGAACGCGCGAACCGGGCCCGAGCCGAACGCGAGCAGCGCGAGGCCGGCGATCAGCGTCGTGACGTTCGAGTCGAGAATCGTCGCCCACGCATGCGCATAGCCGGCCTGGATCGCGAGCTGCGGCGGCTGACCGGCGCGCAGTTCTTCACGCACGCGCTCGTTGATCAGGACGTTCGAGTCGATCGCCATGCCGAGCGCGAGCGCGATTGCCGCGATACCCGGCAGCGTGAGCGTCGCCTGCATCAGCGACAGCACCGCGACGAGCAGCAGCAGGTTCACCGACAGCCCGATCACCGAGATCACGCCGAACAGCATGTAGTACGCGATCATGAACACGGCGATCGCGCAGAAGCCCCAGATCACCGAGTGGACGCCCATCTTGATGTTGTCCGCGCCGAGGCTCGGGCCGATCGTGCGTTCCTCGATGATGTCCATCGGCGCCGCGAGCGAACCGGCGCGCAGCAGCAGCGCGAGGTCGGCCGCGGCCTGCGGCGTCGGCTGGCCCGTGATCTGGAAGCGGTCGCCGAGTTCGGACTGGATCGTCGCGACCGTCAGCACTTCGCCCTTGCCCTTCTCGAACAGCACCATCGCCATCGGCTTGCCGATGTTCTCGCGCGACACCGTGCGCACCGAGCGGCCGCCCGCCGAGTCGAGGCGGATGTTGACCGACGGACGCTGGTGTTCGTCGAAGCCGGCCGATGCGTCGATGATGCGGTCGCCGGTGAAGATCACGTCCTTCTTCAACAGCACGGGCACCTGGTTACCCTGCGTGAACAGCTCCTCGCCCGGCGGCACGGGGTCGTTCGGGTTCGGGTGCGTGTTGATCGGATCGGCGAGGCGCGCCTCGAGCGTCGCGGTGCGGCCGATGATGTCCTTCGCCTTCGCGGTGTCCTGCACGCCCGGCAGTTCGACGACGATGCGGTCGTTGCCTTGCTGCTGCAGGATCGGCTCGGACACGCCGAGTTCGTTCACGCGGTTGTGGAGGGTCGTCAGGTTCTGCTTGAGCGCGGCGTCCTCGACGGCCTTCTGCACGGCCGGCGTGAACGTGCCGACGACCTGCGTGCCGCCGCCGCCGGGCTGGGTCGCCCATTGCAGTTCGGTGATCGACGCGGCGAGCACCTTGCGCGCGTCCTCGGCCGTCTGCGCGTCGCTGAAGTTGACGACGACGGACTGATCGACGCGGCTCACGCCGCCGTCGCGGATGTTCTTGTCGCGCAGCAGCGAGCGCGCGTCGGATGCGTCGGAGTCGAGCTTCTTCGTGAGCGCGCCGGTCATGTCGACCTGGAGCAGGAAGTGGACGCCACCGCGCAGGTCGAGGCCGAGATACATCGGCAGTGCGTGCAGCGCGGTCAGCCAGCGCGGCGACGCGCTCTGCAGGTTCAGCGCGACGACGTACTGCGGATCGTTCGGGTCGGTGTTCAGCGACTTCTGCAGCAGGTCCTTGACGCGCAGCTGCGTATCGGTGTCCTTCAGGCGCACGCGGATGTTCGCGTTGGTCGCCGTGTTTTCGAAGGTGATGTCGTCCGGCTTGATCTGCGCGGACGCGAGCGCGGATTCGACCTGGGTCAGCGTGGTCGAATCGAGCTTGACCGTGGCCTTGCCGCTCGACACCTGCACCGCCGGCGCTTCGCCGAAGAAGTTGGGCAATGTGTACAGAAGGCCGATGGCGAGCGCCACGACCATCACGACATATTTCCAGATTGGATAACGATTCATGAGGGGGCCGAACGGATGGTTGGCGTGAAAGCGTCGCGTCCGGCGCCGCGCCGGCCCGCTCTCTCAGGCGGGGCACGGCGCGGGGAGCCGGACGCTCGGTGAAAGCCTTACAGCGACTTGATCGTGCCCTTCGGCAGAATGGTCGTGACGGCAGCCTTCTGCACGGTGATTTCGGTGCCTTCGGCGATTTCGACGCCGATGTAGCCTTCGGTGACCTTCGTCACCTTGCCGACGAGGCCGCCGCTCGTGACGACTTCGTCGCCCTTCGCCATGGCCGCGAGCATGTTGCGGTGTTCCTTCTGGCGCTTCATCTGCGGGCGAATCATGATGAAGTACAGCACCGCGAACATCAGGATGAGCGGCAGGAAGCTCATCAGGCTCGATTCGGCGCCACCGGCACCTTGCGCGAAGGCATTGGAAATGAACGGCACGTTGGTCTCTCCGTAGGGGAAGATCGAAAAATAAGCCGGTTATTCTACCACCGGCCCCATGCGCAAACGGCGCGGCAAATGCGCTTTCGGATCAAGCTGTTAAAGCGCACAGCGCCGCCGTTGCGATGTGCGGAAAGGTAATTGTAATGTTTGGGTGGTCTGGGCTGGTAGGTTCCGTGCACATTTAGTACTCGTCTTATGTTGCGGGCGGTCACGGGCGGTTCGCCAGGCTGTCCTGTCGTCCGTCGACGCCGCGCGTCCGCGACGTGTTTCAGGAATACGTCGGCCGCAAGCGGCTACGACCGCTTCGCGGGGCGCATTCCTCGACCGCAGGTGGCCGTGCGAGAAGGATGGCAGGTCGGCCTTGCATCGGACGACTATGGTGCCTTCTCGTGCGTCGCGTGACGGCTGGGTATCGACGGTCGATGATGTCGACACCTTCCGCGATGCCATCGACCGGACCTTTCGGCTGGCCGACCGGCAGCTTGCGCTGCGAGGCCACGGAAGCGGCGTCCCGGCAGCTCCGCGGGCCATTCGCCGCGCAGTCCCCGAACGTTCCGCCCTGTTCGATTTCGAACAGCACATCGGGATGGCGGAGCCCGCTGAATTCGTCGGCGAGCGCTTCGATGAGCATGACGCGCCGGGAGAGCGGGATTGGATTTTCTATTTTCGAGATGAGATTTCGATTATGGTGCTGAAATAACGTTCGGCAATGGAGGTGCGGATGTCACTCGATTCGGCAGTGAGGGCGGGTATCAGCGAGATAAATCACGACAAGGTCGACGGGTTTCGGCCTGATCGGTCGCGCTTGCTTCTTGATTTGAATCGGCGGTCCAGTAATACGGGCGCGACAATCGTCGCGCCATCGGAAAATTCCGTCGGTTATGAAGTGTTGTCGTTTTCGCGATCTTCAGACTTGCTCGAGCCGGAAGATTCCATCGTGGTCGATTTGTGGGAGTGTGCAAAAGAACACTATGGCCTGACGGGAGCGGCGGGGATGCCAATCACAAAAGGCTTCTTGGTCACATGGTGCATCCGCAGGCAAGCAAGTACACGAACATCGTCAGTAGCGTAGGGCTCAAATTTTTTCCCAGACTGGTATTGCCTTCCGGCACTGCGGCGGCGCGACCCGCCAGGAAGACTCTGGGTACGGTCCGTGTGTTCGGCGTGATCGCGCGAGCTTCCGGGTATGGTGCCATTGCCCTGGGCATCATTGACGCGGAGGTTATCGGAAAGTGCGCTTATGACGCAAGATATGGAAAATGAAGCGCGACCTGTTCCGTCAAAAGAAGAAATAATTGAGAAGGTGATCGATATTCTCGTCAGGGAAATCGCATTTATCGAACGAGATGAGGTGTCAAGAGGTACGCATTTGCTCAATGACTTCAAGATCGGTCACGACGATATTGCAATGTTTTTGACGATGACGTTCAAGCATTTCAATATTCCGGTGTTCATTCGGGATGATTTCCCGCTGACTGTAGAAGGTATCTCGAATTTTATTTTCGAGTACATCGCATCCGGCCGGAAAGATGAGGATCCGAGAGATAAACAGGGACTGTGGGGAAAGTTCCTGAAGTGGATCAGCTTGTAGCGAGCGAGGATGGCGTGCGGCGAATGGCGTGCGTGCGGAAGAATGCCGCGGCGGTTCCGATCGAGCGTGCATTGAAGCAGAAATCCCGCTGTCGGTATGACAACGAGATCCACGCCGCAAGCGCGGCACCCCATCCATCGGATGGATGACGTGCCGTGCGCGCCGCGCGGACCGCCGTCAGTCGACGCCTGTCGCGCGATCCTGCGCGAAGCGCTGGCGGAACGCGTCGAACGTATGGGTTTCGATCGCTTCGCGAATCTCGGTCATCAGCTGCAGGTAGTAGTGCAGGTTGTGGATCGTGTTCAGCTGCGCGCCGAGGATCTCGCCGACGCGGTGCAGATGGTGCAGATAGCCGCGCGAGAAGTTCTGGCACGTGTAGCACGTGCAGCTCGCGTCGAGCGGCTTCAGCGAGTTCTTGTGCGTCGCGTTGCGGATCTTCACGTCGCCGAAGCGGGTGAAGAGCCAGCCGTTGCGCGCGTTGCGGGTCGGCATCACGCAGTCGAACATGTCGACGCCGTTCGCGACGCCCTCCACCAGATCCTCCGGCGTGCCGACGCCCATCAGGTAGTGCGGCTTGCCGGCCGGCAGCTTCGGGCCGACGTGGCGCAGCACGCGCATCATGTCTTCCTTCGGCTCGCCGACCGACAGCCCGCCGATCGCGAGGCCGTGGAAGCCGAGCTCGGACAGGCCCGCGAGCGATTCGTCGCGCAGGTCCTCGAACATCCCGCCCTGCACGATCCCGAACAGCGCATTCGGATTGCCGAGCCGGTCGAATTCGTCCAGCGAGCGCTTCGCCCAGCGCAGCGACATGCGCATCGAGTCGGCCGCTTCCTTGTGCGTCGTCGGCACGCCGTTGGTCGCGTACGGCGTGCATTCGTCGAACTGCATCACGATGTCGGAGTTCAGCACCTTCTGGATCTGCATCGACACTTCCGGCGACAGGAACAGCTTGTCGCCGTTGATCGGCGACGCGAACGTGACGCCGTCCTCGGTGATCTTGCGCAGGTCGCCGAGCGAGAACACCTGGAAGCCGCCCGAGTCGGTCAGGATCGGCTTGTTCCACCCCATGAAGCCGTGCAGGCCGCCGTGCGCGTCAATCGTGTCGAGGCCGGGTCGCAGCCACAGGTGGAACGTGTTGCCGAGGATGATCTGGGCCTTGATCTCGTGCAGTTCGCGCGGCTGGATCGCCTTCACGGTGCCGTACGTGCCAACCGGCATGAAGATCGGCGTCTCCACCGTGCCGTGGTTGAGCTTCACGCGGCCGCGGCGCGCATGGCCGTCGGTCGTCAGCAGTTCGAATTCGAGCCCGTTCGCGGGGCGGTCCTGCACGGGGGCGTGCGTATCGGCGTGCGTATCGTGGGATGAACCTTCGGTCATCGCGTCATTCTCCTTGCCACCGGAAGACAGTCCGGCGCATGTTGGTAGCGCCGCCGGGCAGCCGGCGGCGGGGAAAGCGGGTGCGCGAGCGTAGCGCGCGCAACGCAACAAAGGGCGCGGCGGCCATGCAATACGCCGGCCGCCGCGCGCGTCAAGCCGATGCTGGCCGCCCGCGCTTACGCGCGCGGCGCCTCCGGCGTGTCGCGCCGCGTGAGCAGCATCGCGTCGCCGTAGCTGAAGAAGCGGTAGCGTTCGTCGATCGCGTGCCGGTACGCGGCGCGGATCGTCTCGACGCCCGCGAACGCGGACACCAGCATCAGCAGCGTCGACTTCGGCAAGTGGAAGTTCGTGACGAGCCGGTCGACGACGCGGAAGCGGTAGCCGGGCGTGATGAAGATGTCGGTCTCGGCCTGCGTCGCCGCGAGCGGGCGGCCAGCTTCGTCGGCGCTGCGCGCGGCGGCTTCGAGCGCGCGCATCGACGTCGTGCCGACCGCGATCACGTTGCCGCCGCGCGCGCGGGTCGCGGCGATCTTGTCGACGAGCGACTGCGGCAGGTCGTACCACTCGCTGTGCATCTTGTGCTCGGCGATGTTCTCGACGCGCACCGGCTGGAACGTGCCGGCGCCGACGTGCAGCGTCAGCGTCGCGCGCTCGACGCCCATCGCGTCGAGCTTCTCGAGCAGCGGCTGATCGAAATGGAGCCCGGCCGTCGGCGCGGCGACCGCGCCCGGATTGCTCGCGTAGACGGTCTGGTAGCGCGTCTCGTCGTTCGCGTCGGCGTCGTGCTCGATGTACGGCGGCAGCGGCAGCCGGCCGTGCTGCTCGATCAGGTCGAGGCACGGCGCCGGGAAGTGCAGCGTGAAGAACGGCTCGACGCGCTCGCCGACCGTCACGTCGAACGCGTCGGCGAGGCGCAGCGTCGTGCCGGCGCCCGGCGACTTGCTCGCGCGGATCTGCGCGAGCGCCGTGTGCGTGCCGGTCACGCGCTCGATCAGCACCTCGATCTTGCCGCCGCTGGCCTTCTGGCCGAAGAACCGTGCCTTCAGCACCTTGGTATCGTTGAACACGAGCAGGTCGCCCGGCGCGATGCAGGACGGCAACTCGGTGAAACGGCGATCGACGAAGCGGGCGGGCTCGACGGAGCCGTCGACCTCGAGCAGGCGGCTCGCGGTGCGGTCGGGCAGCGCGGTTTGCGCAATCAGCTCGGGCGGCAGATTGAAATCGAAATCGGAAAGCGTGAACATGCGGGCTGGTTCGAAACGGCCGGCGGGCGCCGCCGACAGGGCGGAAACGCATGAATGGCGCGCGCGAGCCGCTATGATGGCGGGATGCGCGGCCTGGCCGGCGCCGTTCGTTCGGACGACGTGAAAGCCGCTATTGTACTTGCCTTGCGAAGCACCCAGACGATCCGATGCCCGTGTCACCCCGCCGTTCCGCTGCCGCCGTTGCCGATTCCGCCGATCCGTTCGACGCGGACGATGCCGCGCCGTCCGCGCCAGGCGCGGGCGAACGCGCCGCGCCGCGTGGTGCGGCTTCGCGCCGCGCGGGCCCGAAGCGTGGCGCCGACGGGCGGCT
>NZ_CABVPL010000081.1 GCF_902499045.1 Burkholderia latens
ATTCGCCGCGGCAGGTCGTGAACGTCGCGGCGGGCACGCAGGGCACCGACGCGGTGAACGTGAATCAGCTGAATGCGGTGTCGAACCAGTTCACGCAGTCGCTGAACACGGTCAACAACCAGATCTCGCAGATGCAGCAGCAGATCCAGCAGACCGATTCGATGGCGCGTGAAGGTATCGCCGCGACGGCCGCGATGGCGTCGATTCCGCACATGGACCGCGATTCGAACTTCGCGATGGGGCTCGGCACCGCGACGTTCCAGGGCCAGAAGGCCATGGCGGTGGGCGTGCAGGCGCGCATCACGGAGAACCTGAAGGCGACGCTGAACGGCGGTTTCGCCGGCAGCCAGCGCGTCGTCGGCGCGGGCATGCTGTATCAGTGGAAGTGATCGCGCAGCGGTTCGTTCCGGCGCGTTGCCGGAGCGGACCGCGCGGACCGCAAACGCACGCGCGTGCGCGCGCACCATCGCGCCGCGCCCACCGCGCCCATCGCATTCTCGGAGTCAACACATGAAAAACATCCATCTTGCACTGCTGGCGTCCGTCGTGTCCCTCGCCGCCTGTTCGAGCGCGTCGGGGCCGACGTTCAACGCGTACGAACTGCAGCCGCGCGACGGCATCCGCACCTTCCGCGTCGACTGTCACGGCATCCTGTCCAGCGTCAACACCTGCATGAAGGTCGCGACGCGCATGTGCGGCAGCGAACCCGTGCGCCGCATCGATTCGACGACGCCGTACCGCGACGGCGCCGATCCGCACTCGCTCGTGTTCCAGTGCGGCGCGGCACCCGTGCCGGCCGCCGCGGCCGTTGCGCCGGCGCCTGCTCCGGCCGAGAAAGTGAGCCTGACCGGCGACGCGTACTTCGCGACCGATTCCGCGGTGCTGACGCCGGCGGCCAGCGCCGCGCTCGACACGCTGCTGAACCAGCAGGGCGGCAAGCATTTCGCGCGCGTGGAAGTGGACGGCTATACCGACGCAACCGGCTCGGATGCGCACAACCAGGCGCTGTCGAAGCGGCGGGCCGATGCGGTCGCCGCGTACTTGCGCGAACACGGGCTGAAGGCCGATGCGTTCGCCGCGACCGGGCATGGCGAAGCGAACCCGGCCGCGTCGAACGATACGGCTGAAGGGCGCGCGCGCAATCGTCGCGTGGAAATTTCGCTGCAGAGATAGGGTGGTGGCAGCCTGGCTGCGCGTGCCGTGGAGCGACGCACCACGACACGCGCATTGCCCGTGGAAAACTGTATGAATATACAGTATAGTATCCGTCGAACTCGCGCGGCCCGGGCATGACCCGCGCCGCTCGCGTGCCGCACCTGCGGGCATCCGCCGCAGCGTTCCGGCACCGTGAATTCCGGCTAACTCCATCCAGACGGGCAGGCAAATTGTCATCCAGCAATCTGATCCGCATTCGCGGAGCACGTCAGCACAACCTCAAGAACCTCGATCTCGACCTGCGCACCGGCGAAATGACGGTCGTTACCGGCCCGTCGGGCTCCGGCAAGTCGAGCCTCGTGTTCGACACGCTGTACGCGGAAGGCCAGCGGCGCTACGTCGAAACATTCAGCGCGTACGCGCGGCAGTTCCTCGACCGGATGGACCGCCCGCAGGTCGAGCGCGTCGACGGCGTGCCGCCCGCGATCGCGATCGACCAGACCAACCCGGTCCGCAGTTCGCGATCGACGGTCGGCACGATGACCGAGCTCAACGATCACCTGAAGCTGCTGTACGCGCGCGCGGCCGAGCTGTTCGACCGCAAGACCGCGCGGCAGGTGCGGCATGACACGCCGGAGACGATCTACGCGGAACTCGTCGAGCGCACGCGCGCCGACGATCCGCGCGTCGTCGTCACGTTCCCGGTCGAGTTGCCGGAAAGCGCGTCGGACGAAGAGGTCGCGCAGTGGCTGTCCGCGAGCGGCTACACGCGCGTGCAGGCGCAGCGCGAAGTCGCGTCGCCCACCGGCCCGCGCAAGCTGCTCGACGTGGTCGCCGACCGCTTCCGCGTGCAGCAGGCCGACAAGGTGCGCGTGGTCGAGGCAGTCGAAGCGTCGCTGAAGCGTGGCGGCGGCCGCGTGAACGTGTACGTGCTGCCGCCGGATGCGGAAAACGCGCTTGCCGAGCCGCAGATCTGGCGCTTCTCCACCGGGCTGCACGACCCCGACAGCGACCTGCGCTACGCGGAGCCGCAGGCGGCGCTGTTCTCGTTCAATTCGGCGTACGGCGCATGCGAGACCTGCCGAGGCTTCGGCCGCGTGATCGGCGTCGATCTCGGCCTCGTGATTCCGGACGCGCGCAAGACGCTGCGCGGCGGCGCGATCAAGCCGATGCAGACACCCGCGTGGAAGGAATGTCAGGACGACCTGATGCGCTATGCGGCGAAGGCGGACATTCGCCGCGACACGCCGTGGTCCGATCTGACGGACGCCGAGCGCGACTGGGTGATCAACGGCTCGCCGGACTGGAACGGCAAGTGGCAGAGCCAGTGGTACGGCGTGAAACGCTTCTTCGGCTACCTCGAATCGAAAGCATACAAGATGCATATCCGCGTGCTGCTGTCGAAATACCGCAGCTACACGCCGTGCGACGTGTGCGGCGGCGCGCGCCTGAAGACCGAATCGCTGCAGTGGCGGCTCGGCTCGAAGGCGAATGCCGACGCGGTGCTCGCGCCGGCCGCTCGTTTCATGCCGCGCGGCGTCGACTGGACGCGCGCGCAGCTCGAAGCGCTGCCGGGCCTGACGGTGCACGACCTGATGCTGCTGCCGATCGAGCGCATTCGCCGCTTCTTCGATGAAATCACGCTGCCGAGCGCGCTGCTCGACGATGCGCTGAAGCTGCTGCTCGCCGAAGTGCGCACGCGGCTGAAATATCTGTGCGACGTCGGGCTCGGCTATCTGACGCTCGACCGGCAGAGCCGCACGCTGTCGGGCGGCGAGGTGCAGCGGATCAACCTGACGACCGCGCTCGGCACGTCGCTGACGAAAACCCTGTTCGTGCTCGACGAACCGAGCATCGGCCTGCATCCGCGCGACCTCACGCGGATCGTCGAGGCGATGCAGCGGCTGCGCGATGCGGGCAATACGCTGGTCGTCGTCGAGCACGATCCGTCGGTGATGCTCGCGGCCGACCGGCTGATCGACATGGGCCCCGGCCCCGGCGAGCGCGGCGGCACGATCGTCTACGACGGCACGCCGGCCGACATCCGCTCCGCGCGCACGCTGACGGGCGAGTATCTCGGCGGCCGCAAGCACGTCGCGCATGCGTCGAACTGGGAGCGCCGTCCGGTGGACGCGAACACGCCGCGCATCGTGCTCGAAGGCGCGACCGAGCACAACCTGCGCGACGTGACGGTCGAGATTCCGCTGCAGCGGCTCGTGTGCGTTACCGGCGTGTCGGGCTCCGGCAAGTCGACGCTGCTGCAGGACGTGCTGTATCCGGCGATGGCGCGCCACCACGGCAAGGCGACCGAGTCGCCGGGCGCGTTCCGTACTCTCACGGGCGCCGACCAGGTCGGCGACGTCGTGTTCGTCGACCAGTCGCCGATCGGCAAGACGACACGTTCGAACCCGGCGAGCTACGTCGGCGCGTTCGACGAGATCCGCAAGCTGTTCGCGAAGGCGCCGCTCGCGGCGCAACGCGGCTACGGCGCGGGCACGTTCAGCTTCAACTCGGGCGACGGCCGCTGCCCGACCTGCGGCGGCTCGGGCTTCGAGCACATCGAGATGCAGTTCCTGAGCGACGTCTACCTGCGTTGCCCGGACTGCGACGGCAGCCGTTATCGCGCCGAGATTCTCGAAGTGCGCATCGAGCGCGACGGCCGCGCACTGAACATTGCCGACGTGCTCGATCTGACCGTCAGCGAAGCGGCCGCGTTCTTCGCGGCGGATGCCGAGGTGCTGCGCGTGCTGCAGCCGATCGTCGACGTCGGCCTCGAATACGTGAAGCTCGGCCAGCCGGTGCCGACGCTGTCCGGCGGCGAAGCGCAGCGGCTGAAGCTGGCCGGCTTCCTCGCCGAATCGGCGGCGGCTGCCGGCGGGCGGCGCGTCGTCAGCGAAGAGGCACGGATCGCGCGCGCGAAGCTGTTCATGTTCGACGAGCCGACCACCGGACTGCACTTCGACGACATCGCGAAGCTGATGCAGGCGTTCGGCAAGCTGCTCGCGGCCGGCCACTCGCTGATCGTGATCGAGCACAACCTCGACGTGATCCGCGCGGCCGACTGGCTGATCGATCTCGGCCCGGAGGGCGGCGACGGCGGCGGGCGCGTGCTGTGCGCGGGCACGCCCGACGACGTGAAGGCCTGCGCGGAATCGCATACGGGCGTCGCGCTGCTGCAGTACGACCGCGCGATGGACGGCGACACCGCGCTCGCCGACGAAGGCGTGCCGCTGCAGGCCGTGCTGAATGCCGCGCGCGAGCGCCGCGCGATCGAAGGCGAGGACGTCGTGCGGATCGTCAATGCGCGCGAGCACAACCTGAAGGCGCTCGACGTCGACATCCCGCACGGCAAGTTCAACGTGATCACCGGCGTGTCGGGCTCCGGCAAGTCGACACTCGCATTCGACATCCTGTTCCACGAAGGCCAGCGCCGCTATCTCGAATCGCTGAACGCGTATGCGCGGTCGATCGTGCAGCCGGCCGGGCGGCCGGAAGTGGACGCCGTGTACGGCATTCCGCCGACGGTGGCGATCGAGCAGCGGCTGTCGCGCGGCGGCCGCAAGAGCACGGTCGCGACCACGTCCGAAGTCTGGCACTTCCTGCGGCTGCTGTACGTGAAGCTCGGGCTGCAGCATTGCATTCACGACGGTACGCCCGTCACGTCGCAAACCGTCGAATCGATCGCCGCGCAACTGCTGCGCGATCATCGCGGCGAGCACGTGGGCTTTCTGGCGCCGCTCGTCGTGAACCGCAAGGGCGTCTATACCGATCTCGCGAAGTGGGCGAAGGCGCGCGGCAGCACGCATCTGCGCGTGGACGGCGAGTTCGTCCCCGTCGATCCGTGGCCGAAGCTCGACCGCTTCCGCGAACATACGATCGAGCTGCCGGTCGCCGATATCGTCGTGTCGCCGGACAACGAGGCCGAATTGCGACGGCGGCTCGACGAGACGCTCGAGCTCGGCAAAGGCGTGATGCACCTGCTCGCGCCGCTCGACGGGCTGCACCACGCAATGCAGAACGATCATTCGACCGCGCGCGTCGGCGAGGTCAAGGTGCTGTCGGTCAAGCGCGCGTGCCCGGTGTGTGGCACGAGCTACCCGGAACTCGATCCGCGGATGTTCTCGTACAACAGCAAGCACGGCTGGTGCACGACCTGCGTCGGCACCGGCGTCACGCTCACGCGCGAACAGCGCGCCGCGTACGACGACACGATACTCGCCGGCGACGATCGCGGCCGCGAGCAAACCTTGCCGTCGGACGAGCAGGAGCCGGAAGGCGTCGGCAACGAGCCGTGTCCGGATTGCGGCGGCACGCGCCTGAACCCGTCCGCGCGCGCGGTCACGTTCGACGCGCACCCGATCGTCGAGGTCGCGCAGTGGACGGTGTCCGACACGCGCCGCTGGATCGATACGCTCGAACTGACCGGCCGCGACGCGCAGATCGCGCGCGACATCGTCAGCGAGATCGGCAGCCGCCTCGCGTTTCTCGAGGAAGTCGGGCTCGGCTATCTGAGCCTCGATCGCGCGGCGCCGAGCCTGTCGGGCGGCGAAGCGCAGCGGATCCGGCTTGCCGCGCAGCTCGGCAGCAACCTGCAGGGCGTGTGCTACGTGCTCGACGAGCCGACGATCGGCCTGCATCCGCGCGACAACCAGATCCTGCTCGATGCGCTGCGCAAGCTCGGCGACAAGGGCAACACGCTCGTCGTCGTCGAGCATGACGAGGACACGATCCGCCGCGCCGATCACATCATCGACGTCGGCCCGGGCGCCGGCAAGCGCGGTGGCACGCTGGTCGCCGAGGGCGCGGTCGCCGATCTGGCCGCGCAGCCGGATTCGGTCACCGGCCGTTTGCTCGCGCAGCCGATGACGCACCCGCTGCAACCGCGCCGCGCGGTAAGCCTGCCGGGCAAGAAGGGCGCGGCGGCGGTGCCGGAGGGCTGGCTCACCGTCCATCGCGCGACGCTGCACAACCTGCGCGACGTCACCGTCGGCATTCCGCTCGCGCGGCTCGTCGCGGTGACGGGCGTCAGCGGGTCGGGCAAGTCGACGCTCGCGCGCGACGTGCTGATGACGAACCTGCTCGATGCGGTCGGCCGCTCGGTGCTGTCGTCGCCGGCCACGCGCCGCGCGCGCAAGGCCGCGCAGCAGGATGCGCCGGCCGCGAACCGCCGCTCGAGCGTGCTCGCGCGCAGCGCGCCGCGGCCGTCGCTCAATGTCACGCATGCGTGGCAGGGCTGCGAATCGCTGAGCGGCTGGGAGCAGATCGACCGCGTGCTCGAAGTCGACCAGACGCCGATCGGCAAGACGCCGCGCTCGTGCCCGGCCACGTACATCGGCGTGTGGGACACGATCCGCAAGCTGTTCGCCGACACGCTGGAAGCGCGGGCGCGCGGCTATACCGCGTCGCGTTTCTCGTTCAACACCGGCGACGGGCGATGCCCGGCGTGCGAAGGGCAAGGCGTGCGCACGATCGGGATGAGCTTCCTGCCCGACGTGAAGGTGCCGTGCGACGTGTGCCACGGGCAGCGCTTCAACCCCGAGACGCTCGCCGTCACGTGGCGCGGCCGGAACATCGGCGACGTGCTGACGATGGAGATCGACGAGGCGGTGGAGTTCTTCGCGCCGATCTCGAACATCGCGCATCCGCTGCAGCTGATGAAGGACGTCGGCCTCGGCTACCTGACGCTCGGCCAGCCGTCGCCGACGCTGTCCGGCGGCGAGGCGCAGCGGATCAAGCTCGTCACCGAACTGACGAAGGTGCGCGACGACATCACGCGGCGCGGGCAGAAGGCACCGCACACGCTGTACGTGCTCGACGAGCCGACGGTGGGCCTGCACATGGCCGACGTCGCGAAGCTGATCCGCGTGCTGCATCGGCTGGTCGACGGCGGGCATAGCGTCGTCGTGATCGAGCACGATCTCGACGTGATCGCGGAAGCCGACTGGATCATCGATCTCGGCCCGGAAGGCGGTGTCGGCGGCGGCACGATCGTCGCGGCGGCGCCGCCGGAAGGGCTCGTGCAGGTGAACGCGAGCCATACCGGGCAGGCGCTGAAGCCGGTGCTGGCGCGCACGGCCAGCGACGACGTCGAAACGGAGCAGCAGGGCGCGGCGCGGGTCGGCTGAACGCATTGCTTGCGGCGAGCGGCCGCGGTGCCCGGCGAGGCATCGCGGCCGCTCTCGCTTCGTCACTCACATTGCCCGCTCATTGCCCGTTCACGCCGATCGTCTCGATGATCGTCTCCAGTTGCGGGCTCATCGGCAGGTTGAGGCTCAAGCCAGACGGAAGCGGACGCAGGAACCAGCGCTTGTACTGACGCGCGATCTCGCCGTCGGCGGCCAGTTCCTGAAACGTGCTTTTCACGACCTGCGCGAGCTGCGGATCGTCCTTGCGGAACATGATCCCGTACGGGTCGTAGGACAGATAGTCGCCCACCACGTCGTACTGGCCTCCCTTGGCCGCATTCTCGGCGATCAGCCCGTACAGCAGCACGTCATCCGTCGCGAACGCGTCGGCGCCGCCGTTCGCGACGAGCGCGAAGCCCTGCGCATGGTCCGGCACCACCTGTAGCTGGATCCCGAGCCTGAAGCGTTCGTTCAGGTCGCGCAGCGTTTTCTCGTTGGTCGTACCGGCCGTCACCGCGACCTTCCTGCCCGCGAGATCGCGGAACGAGCGGATCGGCGCGCCGCGTTTCACCATCACCTTCGTGCCGGCCACGAAGATGATCGGCGAGAACGCCACGCGTTTCTGCCGTTCGAGGTTGCTGGTCGTGGAGCCGCATTCCAGATCGACCTTGCCGCTGACCACCGCGTCGATGCGGTTGTCGGACGTGACCGGCACCCAGCGGATCGTCAGGCTCTTGTTGATCGCGTCCTCGATCGACGCGACGAGCGCCTTGCACAGCTCGATCGAATAGCCGATCGGCTGGTTGCGCGCGTTCAGGTACGAGAACGGTATCGACGCGTCGCGATAGCCGAGTGCGATCGTGCCGCTGCCGCGCACCTTCGCGAGCGTGCCGGTCAGCTGGGCCGGCGCGAGCGGCTCGACGCGCGGAAGCGTCGACGGCATATCTTCGGCCCGCGCGGTCGCGCCCGAGGCGAGCAGGCCCGCGAGCGCGAGCGCACGCCAGAATCGCTGCATCTTCATCGCCGGGCCTCCGTCAGACTTCCGTCGGATGTGCGATCGTCGCTTCCTGTTCCGCTTCGATGCGCGCCGCGTTCGCTTCGGCTTCCGCTTCCGACAGGAGCTGGCCTTCCCATTTCGCGACGACCGCGCTCGCGATCGAATTGCCGACCGCGTTCGTGGCCGAGCGGCCCATGTCGAGGAACGTGTCGACGCCGAGAATCAGCAGCAGCCCGGCCTCCGGCAGCCCGAACTGGTGCAGCGTCGCCGCGATCACGACGAGCGATGCGCGCGGCACGCCGGCCATCCCCTTCGACGTCAGCATCAGCACCAGCAGCATCGTGATCTGCGTGCCGAGCGACAGGTGGATGTTGTACGCCTGCGCGATGAACAGCGACGCGAACGTGCAGTACATCATCGAGCCGTCGAGGTTGAACGAATAACCCATCGGCATCACGAAGCTCGAGATCTTGCGCTTCACGCCGAACCGGTCGAGCGCGTCGAGGATCTTCGGGTACGCGGCTTCGGAGCTGGCCGTCGCGAACGACAGCATGAACGCCTCCTTGATCAGCACCAGCAGCTTGAATACCCGCCGCCCGAGGAACACGAACCCGGCACAGACGAGCAATGCCCACAGCAGGAACAGGCTGACGTAGAAGTCGCCCATGAACACCGCGAACTTCAGCAGCACCGACAGCCCGTTGACCGCGACGGTCGCGGCCATTGCCGCCATCACTGCGAGCGGCGCGAGCTTCATCACGTAGCCGGTGATCTTCAGCATCACGTGCGACAGCTGATCGATCGCGGCGATGAGGATCTTGCCGCGTTCGCCGAGCGCGGCGAGCGCGACGCCGAAGAACATCGAGAACACGACGATCTGCAGGATTTCGTTGTTCGCCATTGCCTCGGCGAACGACTTCGGCACCATGTGGCCGACGAAATCCTTCAGCGTGAACTTGGACGTCGCGAGGTTCGCCGATGCGCCGATGTCCGGCAGCGGCAGGCCGAGGTTGTCGCCGGGCCGCAGCAGGTTCGCCATCAGCAGCCCGAGCAGCAGCGACACGAGCGACGCGGTGACGAACCAGCCGAACGCCTTCACAAACACGCGCCCGACCGACGCCGCGTCGCCCATGTGCGCGATGCCGACCACCAGCGTCGAGAACACGAGCGGCCCGATCACCATCTTGATCAGGCGCAGGAACACGTCGGACACGAGGGAGATGTACCCGGCGATTTCGGCGGCGGCCTTCTTGTCGGGAAAGCTCGTGAAGATCATGTAGCCGATCACGATGCCTGCCACCATCGCGACCAGGATCCAGACGGCTGCTGCATTCTTTTTCCGCATCGTGAGCCTCCCATGCACCGGTTTCGCAATCGGGAATGGAAGGACGATACAGGACCAGAATCGCGATGAACAGTGCAACCGGGTGCGGGTTTGCGCTAGCGCCGGGTCACGGCCGAGCGGGCGATGGTGGTCGCGGCGGTGGCGCTTCGTTCGCGAGCCCAGCGCAACCCGAAACTGGTTTGTGCGGAGCAGCACATCGCCTGTTCGACGCTTCCGCGGTTGCGGTGACCGGCGCGTTGTTGGCGTTGCAAGGGGCGCAGCGAAGCGGCTCGCGCGTAAAGGTCATCCGGTTCAATCCCGAACGCGCAACGCGTGATCGCGGATACGCGTCGACAGCACCGACCCGCGCTTGAGCAGGAAGTCCATCAGCAGCTGCGGATAATCAGGCCGGACCGCCGCACGCACGGACGGCCGCTCGGCAAGCCGTTGCCGCCACGCGGTGAGCTTGGGCAGGGCCGCGAAGAACCCGAAGTCGTCGATCTGCTCGAACACGTCGAAGTAGCGGAACACCGGCCCGAATGCCGCGTCCACGATGCTGAAATGCGCGCCGCCAAAATACGGGCCAGCGCCGAGCGCGTCTTCGAGCTGCTCGAATCGTGCGCGGATGTCACGGGCTTTCGCTGCCAGCGCCGCTTCGTCCGGAGCCGTATAGAACCCCCACACTGCGTTCAGCAGTGCCGATGCGAACTCGACCCAGGCGCGATGCCGCGCCCGCTCGAGCGGCGTATCGGGATGCAGCCGCGGCGCGAGCGTCTCGTCGAGGTAGTCGCAGATCACGGCCGATTCGAAGATGGGCGCGCCATCGACGACCAGCACGGGCGTCTTGCCGAGCGGGGAAATCCTGAGAAACCAATCCGGCTTGTTGCTCAGGTCGACGTCCGTGCGTTCGAACGGCACGCCTTTTTCGGTCAGCACGATGACTGCGCGCTGGACGTACGGACACAGCACGTGGCTGACGAGGTGGTATCGGGGAGTGCTCATGTCGTTGCCTCGCCGTGTCGGAGCGCCCCCGGCGCGAAGCGCTCGCTGCGGCGTACCGCCAGCGCACCGTCGCCGAGCAGCCACAGCGCGACGGACGCGACGACCAGGAACGCCGGGTATTCCCAGCCGCCGCCCTGGCTCGTATGCACCCAGCCATTGTGCAGGTGCACACGCATCGCGCACGCCATGATCGGCGCCAGCAACAACGCAACCTGGCGCGCATAGACACCCAGCACGAGCGCGATGCCGCCCGCGAGTTCGGCGGCGAAGACGGGATAGGCGAGGAAGCCGGGGTAGCCGACGCTCTGGAAATACTGCGCGGTACCCGGCAAGGTAAAGACCAGCAATTTCAGCAGCGAATGGGCAATCCACATGACGCCCAACGCCACGCGGAGCAGCAACGCGCCATAGGCGGCGTTGTCGCTTGTCGAAATCGATTGATTCATGTCGGCACCCATTGCGAGAGTCAGTCACGCGGCACTGAATTTAGCATTGCGGATATGCTGGAGTAATAAGCGTAATTACAATGAACGAATGCAAAATTGCAATGCGCGGGGGTAATCGGATGCCATACAAGCTCAGCGCGGCGGATCTCGAAACGATCCTCGCGCTTTCCCGCTCGGGCACGCTGGCTCAGGCGGGCGAGCGTCTGGAAGTGGATGCGTCGACCGTGTTCCGCAATCTCCGGCGGATCGAGCGCGGCCTGCAGCAGCAGTTGTTCGAACGGACCCGCTCAGGCTATCGCGCGAAGGAAATCGCGCTGGCGCTGGCCGAACACGCGGAGCAGGTGGAAGTGCAGGTCGAATCGGCCCGGTCGATTGCGCAACAGGCGCCCGAGCAGGTGGCGGGCACGGTGCGCATCAGCACCACCGACACGATTCTGCACGGGCTGGTCGGGCCAGCGCTGAAGCAGCTGGAAGCCATACACCCGCGACTCGCGTATGAGCTGCACACGGGCAACGAGATCGCCGACCTGGGGCGCCGCGATGCCGATATCGCGGTGCGTGCGACGCGGCAGCCGCCGGAGTATCTGGTGGGCAAGCATGTCGGGCCGATCGACGTGGCGCTTTTCGCGTCGAAGCACTACGATGCCGCGCGCCGTTATGAAGACGTCACGGCAGGCAACGCACGCTGGATCGCGCCGGACGACGCGCTTCCGGGCCATCCGTCGGTCATCTGGCGCAAACGTCATTTCAGGAAAGTGGTGCCGCACTACAAGGTCAACAGCATCCTGACCGTGATGGAACTGGTCGTCCTCGGCATGGGCGTCGGCATCCTGCCGACGTTCCTGACGCGCGGCCGCTCCGATCTCGTGCAATTGACCGAGGTCCTTGACGACTGCCGGACCGAGCTGTGGGTGCTGACCCACCGGGAGTCGCGGCATCTGCTGCGGGTCTCGACCGTATTCAAATATCTGTCGACGACGCTGAAGATCTGACCGCGTGCTTCGATGTGCCGCGATGCCGCCCTAGTCATGCGCACGCGGATCCAGCAGGCTCGTGCTGAAATCGCACGCCTGCGCCGCAAGCCGGACGATCTCGGCGGTCAGCGACTGCGCGCGTTCGGCGCGATGCAGCGCGACATAGCGCACCGGCGGCAGTGCCGGGTGCGTGCGCACGATCTCCAGCGCGTCGCAAGCGACCAGGTGTGCGACGCATGCCTTCGGCAGATAGCTGATTCCGAGGCCGGACAGCGTCAGGCCGATCTGCGCGAGCAGGCTGTTGCTCGACAGCACGCGCTGAGTTCCGACGCCGTGTTCCTGCAGAAAGCGCGTGTACAGATGCCCGGTGCCCGACAGGTTGCCCTGCAGGATCAGCGGAAACCGCGCGATGTCCGTCAACGCAATCGCGGCCCGGGACTTCGGCATGAATCCGGCCGCGCACATCCACGCGTTGTCGACTTCGCCGACCACCGTCGCCGTGAACGCGTCCGTCGCATGAATCTGCGGGACCACGATCAGATCGATCGTGTCGGCCGCGAGCCGGTCGCGCAGCGTCGCGGTCAGGTCCACCTCGGCCTCCACGTGCACGCGCGGATACGCGGCGTGGATCGCCGCGATCAGCCGCGGCAGCCACGTGAGCGCGGTCAGTTCGGTCACGCCGATCCGCACGTGCCGCACCAGCGCCTCTTTCGAACTCATCCGCTCGACCACGCGGTCGCGCTGTTCGAGCAGCGCCTTCGCATGGTCGAACAGCTCCGCGCCCTTGTCGGTGAGCCGCGCGCTGCGATGCGCGCGATCGAACACGGTGAGGTCGAACGCGCGCTCGAGCTCCTGGATCCGCTTCGATACGGCCGACTGCGTCGTGTTCAGGCGCGTCGCGGCCGCGTCGAACGAGCCGAGCTGGACGATCCAGTACAGCGCTTCCATCTGCTTGAACGTCAGCATCGCGGGTCACTCGATAGATGAAGAAAAGCGATATGTTCTCATATCAAAAAATCGCTTTTTTTACATATTTCGGCTGTTTAAGGTGCTTCCGTTGCGTCGCCTCGCGAGTGCGTTCATCAGAAAACGCGCCGCCGCACCCAGCGTTCAATCGAACCCCCATTTCTGGAGATTGCATGGACACCGTCATCGATTCCCCGCCCGTCGCCGGCGCGGCCCGCAAGCCGCGCGTCGGGCTCGCGTGGCAGATCGTCATCGGCCTCGTCATCGGCATCGCGACCGGCCTCGTGCTGAACCGGTTTCCGCAGTTGCGCGACGCGGCCGTGTCCGGGTTGCTGCAGCCGGCCGGCGACATCTTCATCAAGCTGGTGCGGATGATCGTCGTGCCGATCGTGTTCACGAGCATGGTGATCGGCATTGCCGGCGTGGGCGACGGCAAGTCGCTCGGCCGTCTCGGCATCAAGACGCTGCTGTATTTCGAGGTCATCACGACGATCGCGATCGTGCTCGGGCTCGTGATCGGCAACGTGCTGCAGCCGGGCGTCGGCACCGACATGTCGCAACTCGGGCACACCGACATTTCCCGTTACCAGCAGACCACGCAACAGGTGCAGCAGGCGCACCACGGGCTGATGGCGCTGGTGCTCGGCATCATCCCGGACAACATCGTCGCATCGATGGCGAAGGGCGACCTGCTGCCGGTGATCTTCTTCTCGCTGCTGTTCGGGCTCGGGCTGCAATCGGTGCCGGAAGAGCATCGCAAGCCGGTGCTCGCGATGCTCAAGGGCGTCGCCGATGCGATGTTCAAGGTGACGAACATGGTGATGCGCTATGCACCGGTCGGCGTATGCGCGCTGATCGCGGTGACCGTCGCGAGTTTCGGCTTCGGATCGCTGTTGCCGCTGCTGAAGCTGGTCGCCGTCACTTACTTCGCAATCCTGCTGTTCGCGATCGCGGTGCTCGGCGTGACCGCGCGGCTGTTCGGGTTCCGCATCCTGACGCTGCTGCGCGTGATCAAGGACGAACTGATCATCGCGTTCTCGACCTGCAGCTCGGCCACCGTGCTGCCGCAGCTGATGAAGAAGATGGAGGAGTACGGCGTGCCGAAGAGCATCACGACGTTCGTGGTGCCGACCGGCTACACGTTCAACCTCGACGGCGCGTCGATCTATCTCGGCATCGGCACGCTGTTCATCGCGCAGCTCTACGGCGTGCACCTCGGCTGGCAGCAGCAGGTGCTGCTGACGCTGACCATGGTCGTCACGTCGAAGGGGGCTGCCGGCGTGCCGGGCTTCATGTTCGTGATCATGCTCGCGACGCTCGCGAGCGCCGGGCTGCCGCTCGAAGGGCTCGCGTTCATCGCGGGCGTCGACCGGATCATGGACATGGGCCGCACCGCGCTGAACGTCGTCGGCAATGCGCTTGCGCCGCTCGTCATCGCGAAATGGGAAGGCCGGTACGACGCGGAAAAGGGCCGCGCGTACGTCGAATCGCTGCGCGGCTGAGCGTCGTCATGAACGCCGCCACGCACGCATCGCACAACATTCCGAAGCAAACAGGAGCATCGAAGATGAGCAGTCCCCGTGGAGCACTTTTTCCCGACGCGTTGATGGAGCAGATCAAGTCGCGCTTTCATCACGTCGATCGCGACATCGACGGCCGCGAGCGGCTGTTCTTCGACAACGCGGGCGGGTCGTTCCGGTTGAAGGCTGCGGTCGACGCGTACGCGCGGGTCGATGCGCTGCCCGATTGCCCGGAACGCATCCATGCGCGCGCGCTCGATCTGCAGGCGATCCAGTCGCGCGGCGAGGACGACGTTCGCACGATCCTGAACGCGCAGGGCGGCAGCGTGTATGCGTCGCTGACCGCATCGGGCGCGATGTTCGACATGGTGCGCGCGATCATGGAGAACGTGCGGGGCACCAACGCGGTGACGACCGTGCTCGAGCATCCGTCGTCCTACGATGCGATGACGTACTACGCGGAACGGACCGGCAAGACGCTGCGCATCGCGCCGAGCAATCCGGAGACCGGCGGCGTGGACGTCGATGCGATCGTGTCGCTGGTCGACGCGGATACCGTGCTGCTCAGCGTGATGGCGGCGTCGAACATCTCCGGCGCGAAATTCGACATCGAGACGATCGTCGCGCGTGCGCGCGAGAAGAAGCCCGATCTGTTCATCGTCGTCGACGCGGTCCAGCATGCGCCGCACGGGATCATCGACCTGCAGCGCACACCGGTCGACGGGATCAACTTCGCGCCGTACAAGTTCTTCGGATGCCGTGGCTCGGGCATGTCGTGGCTGTCGCCGCGTGCGGCCGCGTTGCCGCATCACAGGCTCGCCGCGAAGGAGAGCGGCGTATGGGAACTGGGCAGCCCGGCGCCCGCGCAGTTTGCGGTCGTGTCGGCGATCGTCGATTACGTGACGTGGATCGGCCGGTATTTCATCGATTCGGACGACCGGCGCGTGTCGTTCGCCGAGGGCATGCACCGGATCGAGCTGCATGAACGCGCGCTGCTGGCCGCGCTGCTCGACGGTTTGCGTGCGATCGACGGTGTCGACGTCTACTGGGATCACGACGACCTGACGCAGCGCGACCTGATCGTCGGGATCGGCTTTGCGAATCTCGAACCGACGCAGGCGGTGCGGGAGTACGAGAAGCATGGCGTGATCGTCTATGAGCGCGTCGCAACGAGCCTGTATTCGGGCCGCATGCTGAAATCGTTCGGGCTCGCCGGCGCGGTGCGGATTTCGCCGCTCCATTGTCATGCGCCGGACGATATCGCGCGATTCCTCGCGATCACCGAAGCGCTCGCTGCGCACCGCTGATCGACGACACGGCCCGGATCAACCGGGCCGTGTCGCATCGGGCGCAACCGCGGCCTGGGGAACGCGAACTCAGCGCTGCCCGTACACCGTAATTGTCACCCGCCGGTCTTTCTGCAGGCACGCGATGACCGCCGGTGTTTCTCCGGGCGGACAATGCGACACCGGTTGCGACGATCCGACGCCGTCGGCCCGAATGCGAGCGGCGTCGATTCCGTGCGTCACCAGATAGCGCTTCACCGTTTCTGCTCGCGCCAGCGAAAGCGCACGATTGCCAGCTTCCGAGCCGATGCGGTCGGTGTGGCCGATCACGTCGATATTCGTCATGCCGGCTTCGGCGCGGATCTTCGCAATCGCTGCGTCGAGCGCCGCGCGGCCGCCAGGCAGCATCGAATCGGCGCTCGACTTCGCGAACGGAAACAGCGCTTCGCTTTCGATCGTGAACTGTTGGAGCGGCGCGGGCCGGGCGGCGGCCGCCGCCGGCGCCGTGTCGCGTACGAAGTCCGCGCACTGCGGATCGCGCCAGTACGTCGCGCTCACGCGCATGTCCTTGTCGAACTGCACCTGGTACTGGCACGACACAACCTGGTCGCCGCGACGGAAGTCGAACAGGTAGTTCCACACGTGGTTGCCGACGAACCATTCGTGAAAGTGCGGCGGCCCGATCAGATCGTAGAGCTGATCCTTGTTGAGCCCCGTACTGACGTTGCGCAGGTTCGCGACGTTCACGAACGTGCCGCCCGCGGGCGACGCGGACGCCGCGTCCGGAAAGCGGGGCGGCGTGTGGGGCACGGCACATCCCGTCATGGCGACGACAGTCGCGACGCACGCCGCGAGCAGCACAGCCTGTTGAGTTTTCATGGTTCGCTTGTTGTTCCGTTTCATGTTTCGCATCGAATCGCCCGTCCGCTTACCACTGGTAGCCGGCGCCGACCACGGCGCCGTACGTGCCGCGCGTGTTGGTCGACACGGCCGCCTTGTAGATCCAGTGGTTGTTCTCGGAAATGGTCGAGATGCCGAGCGCCTGCCCCGACTGGCCGCGGTACACGCTGCCCGCGATCGCGACCATGCTCTTGCCGGGGCCGGACGGCTGCGGCAGACCGGCCACGGCCATTGCCGTCGCGGTGCCGCCGTCCGCATCGCGGCGATAACTGTCGAGGCTGTTGCGCAGGCTCGCGACCTGGCCGTCCGTGTAGCTGTTCGCTTGCGACAGCGCGCTGCCTACGCTCGCATTCAGCTGATTCACGTTCACCGCGTCGGTGCCCTGCGTGCCCGCCGCGACGTTCACGACCTGCCGCGGCGAAT
>NZ_CABVPL010000082.1 GCF_902499045.1 Burkholderia latens
CCGACGCCGCGACCTGCGGCGCCGCGGCGGATGCCGCTACCTGCGCGGGCACAACGTTGCCGGCTGCCGTCGACGCACCGGCCGCGGCCGCCTCGTCGACGGTGGACGCCGCCGGCGCGCTCGCGGCGGACGCATGCCCGGCGTCGCTGCCCTTGAAGCGCGCGAGCCAGCTCGACGAGTCGCCGCCAGTGTGCCACATGAGTACCGCGATCACCGCGATGACGACGATCGCCGTCCCCCACAGCCAGGGATGGTGCCCCGACGAGCCGCCGAGCGGGATCGACACGCGGCCGCGCGGCAGATCCGTCCCCGACGAAGCGGGCATCGACAGGTCGACTTCCGGCACGCCGCGCTCGCGGCGCAATGCCTGCGCGAACGGCTCCGGATCGACGCCGAGCATCTTCGCGTAGCTGCGCACGACGCCGAGCGCGAACGTCACGCCGGGCAGATGGCTGATGTCGCCCGCCTCGAGCGCGCGTAGCTTCGGCGGAGCGACCTTGAGGCGCGCCGATACGTCGTCGACCGTCCAGCCCTTCGCTTCCCGGAGTTGCGCGAGCCGGCTGCCGACGGCCGCCAGCGTTTCCAGTCCCGCCGGTGCCGGCTGCGCGGCATTCGTCTCTGCGCCGTTGGTCGGCTGCGGCTCACTCATCCTTGTCCTCGCGTCGATTCTTCTTCACTGGGGCGCCGCCGGCTCCCGCCGGTTCCACCCGCAACTGTCCATACCATGCGCGGCGCCGAGGCGCCGCGACCGATCGCTATTCGCGTGTTGTACCGCCAAAAAGCCTGGGCATCCGCGGCCAAAGGCCGCCCCGTCAAATCGCCCGGACTTCGATGATCTTTGCTGCTGCGCCCGTCCGCTCCGCCAGGCGCGTGCGGTCCTTCACCGCGCCGGCCAGTTGTCCGCATGCGGCGTCGATGTCGTCGCCGCGCGTCTTGCGCACGGTCGTGACGACACCCGCGTCGATGAGAACCTGTGCAAAGCGCTTGATCTGCTCCGGCTTCGAGCGGATGAGGCCCGACTCCGGGAACGGATTGAACGGGATCAGATTGAACTTGCACGGCACGTCACGCGTGACGGCCAGCAATTCGCGCGCATGCGCTTCGGTGTCGTTGACGCCGTCGAGCATGCAGTATTCGAAAGTAATGAAATCGCGCGGCGCGACTTTCAGATAGCGCTGGCACGCGGCCATCAGCTCGCGAAGCGGATGCTTCTTGTTGAGCGGCACCAGTTCGTCGCGCAACGCGTCGTTCGGTGCGTGCAGCGACACAGCGAGCGCGACCGGCAGCTCGGCGCCGAGACGGTCCATCATCGGCACCACGCCGGACGTCGACAACGTGACGCGGCGGCGCGACAGGCCGTACGCGTTGTCGTCGAGCATCAACCGCATCGCCGGCACGACCGCGTTGTAATTCAGCAGCGGCTCGCCCATGCCCATCATCACGACGTTCGTGACGACACGTTCGGCCTTCCCGTTCGGACCGGGCGCGCGACCGAGCGACGCGCGCAATGCAAATTCGGCCATCCGGAGCTGGCCGATGATTTCGGCTGTCGACAGGTTGCGGGAGAAACCCTGCTTGCCCGTCGAGCAGAAGCGGCAGTTGACCGCGCACCCGGCCTGCGACGACACGCACAGCGTGCCGCGCGTTTCTTCCGGGATGAACACGGTTTCGACCGCATTGCCGTTTCCGACGTCGATCAGCCACTTGCGCGTGCCGTCGGTGGAAACGTGATCGCTGACGATGTCGGGCATCCCGATCGATGCGCGGCCCTTGAGCTTTTCTCTCAGGGACTTCGCGAGATCGGTCATGCCGTCGAAATCGCCGGCGTTGTACTGGTGGATCCAGCGCTGCAACTGCTTGGCGCGGAACGGCTTCTCGCCGAGGCTGCCGCAGTACGCGACAAGACCCTCGGCATCGAAGTCGAGAAGATTGACGGAAGTTTCGCTCGTCATGATGTGCTGCCTTGCCGCGTGCGCTGAATCCTGCCTACTTGTTGCCAGCCAGGGCTTAGCGCGAGTAGACGTTCATTTCCGGGAAGAAGAACGCGATTTCGACCGCGGCCGTTTCGGCAGCGTCCGAGCCGTGGACGGCGTTCGCGTCGATGCTGTCGGCGAAGTCGGCGCGGATCGTGCCCTTTTCCGCCTTCTTCGGATCCGTCGCGCCCATCAGGTCGCGGTTCTTCAGGATCGCGCCTTCGCCTTCCAGCACCTGGATCATCACCGGACCCGAGATCATGAAATCGACGAGGTCCTTGAAGAACGGACGTGCTGCGTGCACTGCGTAGAACTTCTCCGCGTCAGCACGCGACAGATGTGCCATGCGCGCTGCGACGATCTTCAGGCCGGCGCCTTCGAAACGGCTGTAGATCTGGCCGATCACGTTCTTTGCCACCGCATCCGGCTTGATGATCGACAGGGTGCGCTCGATTGCCATAAAAACTCCAAGAAATTAAGAAGTTACAGGTTCAAATGAATCCGCTATTGTAGCACGATCCCGTGTATCATTGCGATTGAACCCTTACACCAGTGAAAGGTTCCGAATCCATATGTTTTTGCGCCGCCCGGCCATTGAAACCAAGCGGCGCGGAACGTATCTTAGCCATAGCTGCTCCGGTTTGCTGCGCCGCACACCGTGCGCCCCGAACCGGCCCCGGACGCCCACGCGTTCAATGTTAGGAGAAACCATGAACGACTATCCGTACAATTTCGGCCGCGGCGGCTCCGTCAGCACCGCGGAGGTTCGCAACCGCGTGCTGCGGAACACGTACTGGCTGCTCGCGCTGTCGATGGTGCCGACGGTGCTGGGCGCATGGGTCGGCGTCGCGACGGGCTTCTCGCTGTTCGCGGCCACGAGCCCGATGATGAGCCTGCTCGCGTTCTTCGCGATCGCGTTCGGCTTCATGTTCGCGATCGAGCGGACGAAAAACAGCGCGGCCGGCGTATTCGTGCTGCTCGGCTTCACGTTCTTCATGGGCCTGATGCTGTCGCGGCTGCTGAGCTTCATCCTCGGCTTCTCGAACGGCCCGTCGCTGATCATGCTCGCGTTCGGCGGCACCGGCATCATCTTCGCCACGATGGCGACGGTCGCCACCGTCAGCAAGCGCGACTTCTCGGGGCTCGGCAAGTGGCTGTTCATGGGCGTGATCGTGATCCTGCTGGCGTCGGTCGCGAACATCTTCCTGCAGCTGCCGGCGCTGATGCTCACCGTGTCGGTGCTCGCGATCGCGATCTTCTCGGCCTACATGCTGTTCGACGTCCAGCGCGTCGTGAACGGCGGCGAGACGAACTACATCTCGGCCACGCTCGCGATCTACCTCGACCTGTACAACGTGTTCACGAACCTGCTCGCGCTGCTCGGCATCTTCGGCGGCAACCGCAACTGACGTTCGTCGTACCCATGAAAAAACCGGCCCGCGGGCCGGTTTTTTTACGTCCGCCGCCCGCTCAGTCGCGCTCGAACAGCGCGATCGATTCGACGTGCGACGTATTCGGGAACATGTTCACGACGCCCGCGCCCTTCAGCCGGTAGCCGGCCTCGTGCACGAGCAGGCCCGCGTCGCGCGCAAGCGTCGACGGGTTGCACGACACATAGACGATCCGCTTCGGCAGCGGGCCTTCGCCGCTTTGCGCGATTTCGGCCAACGCCTTCGACACCGCGAGCGCGCCTTCGCGCGGCGGATCGATCAGGAACTTGTCGAATGCGCCGAGCGCGCGCAGGTCGTCGCCCGTCACTTCGAACAGGTTGCGGCACGCGAACGTCGTGTGGCCGTCGACGCCGTTCTCGCGCGCATTCGCGAGCGCGCGCGTCGTCAGCGTTTCGCTGCCTTCGATGCCCATCACCTCGCGCGACAGGCGCGCGAGCGGCAGCGTGAAGTTGCCGATCCCGCAGAACAGGTCGAGCACGCGATCGTCGCGCGACGGCGCGAGCAGGCGCAGCGCGCGGCCGACCAGCACGCGGTTGATCTGGTGGTTGACCTGCGTGAAGTCGGTCGGCTTGAACGGCATGCGGATACCGAACTCCGGCAGCGTGTAATCGAGCGACACGTCGAGCGGATAGAACGGCGTCACCGTGTCCGGGCCCTTCGGCTGCAGCCAGAACTGCACGTCGTGCTCGTCCGCGAACGCGCGCAGCAGCGCTTCGTCGCTCGCATTGATCGGCTCGAGCACGCGCAGCACCAGCGCCGTGACCGTCGAGCCGACCGCGAGCTCGATCTGCGGCATCCGGTCTCGGATCGACAGCCCCTCGACGAGCCGGCGCAGCGGCACGAGCATCGCCGACACGTGCGGCGGCAGCACTTCGCAGCTCGTCATGTCGGCGACGTAGCTGCTCTTGCGTTCATGAAACCCCACCAGCACGCCGCCCTTCTTCGCGACGTTGCGCACGGTCAGCCGCGCGCGGTAGCGATAACCCCACGACGGGCCGTGAATCGGCGCGTACATCGCGTCGGCGCGCAGCTTCGACAGGTGCCACAGGTTGTCCTCGAGCACGCGCTGTTTGATCGCGACCTGCGCGCGCATGTCGAGGTGCTGCATCGAGCAGCCGCCGCAGGTGCCGAAGAATTTGCACTTCGGCTGCGTGCGCATCACGCTCGGGCGCAGAATGTCGACGACGGTCGCCTGTTCGTAGCTCGGCTTGCGGCGATAGCTCGAATAGGTCACGCGCTCGCCGGGCAGCGCGCCCTCGACGAAGATCACCTTGCCGGGCGTGCCGTCCTCGGTCGCGGTGCGGCCGACACCGCGCGCTTCCATGTCGAGCGATTCGATCTCGAGAACCGGGGCAGGCCCGGGCGCGACGGGCGCATTTTTCGACTTGCGCGCAGAAGTGGGGACGGCTTCGGACACCAGCTTTTCCTGACAAAACGTTGAAGAAGGCGAGATTGTAGACGACGACAGCGCGCATCGCCCGCTTTCGTCGTGCTGGCGCCGATGCCGATGCGCCTGCCGCGCTGCGCGACCCGCGAACGGCCGACAATCGCGCACCGCGTTGCGCTGGGCCCGGCTGCGTGCGGCGCCCCGCGCGGCCGCCGGCGGCACGGGTTCTGCTCGCAGCAGATCAAGGAGACTCGACCATGCGACTGATCGACTGGAACATCCAATGGGGTCGGGACGCGGACGGCGTCGTCGACCTCGCGCGCACGATCGCCGTCGCCCGGCAGTTGGGCGACTTCGACGTGCTGTGTCTGCAGGAACTGACGCGCGGCTTCGGCGCGCTGCCGGGCCGGCCGGGCCCCGATCAGTTCGCCGAACTGGCGGGGTTGCTGCCCGGCTATACGATCGTCGATGCGATCGGCGCCGACCTGCCGGCGCTCGAACCGGGCACGCCGCGGCGGCAGTTCGGCAACGCGATCGCGACCCGGCTGCCGGTCGCGCGGGTGTTGCGCCAGTTGCTGCCGTGGCCGGCGGACGCGGCTGCGCCGTCGATGCCGCGCGTCGCGGTCGAAGTGGAACTCATGACATCGACGGGCGCGCTGCGTGTCGTCACGACACACCTCGAGTTCTACTCGGCGCGCCAGCGGCTCGCGCAGGTCGATGCGCTGCGCGCCCGGCACCGCGAAGCCTGCGCACACGCGGACCACCCCGCTCCGGCCGAGAATGCGACCGGGCCATTCAGCGCAACCGGCCAGCCGCGCGACGCGATCATCTGCGGCGACTTCAACAGCGCGTTCGGCAGCGATGCGTACCGGCGCCTGCTGGAGCCGATCGCCGACGCGCCGCCGTTCGTCGATGCCTGGGTCGCCCGGCACCCGGGCCGCACACCGCCGCCGACCGCCGGCGTCTACGACACCGCGCAATGGTCGGACGGCCCGCTCGCTTGCGATTTCGTGTTCGTGACCGATACGCTGCTGCCACGCGTCACGCGCTGCGAGATCGACGGCGACGTGCGCGCGTCGGATCACCAGCCGGTCATTCTCGAACTCGATCGGGATTGAGTGCGGCCGCGACGCGGGCCGCCGAGCTTACGCGTCGAAACCGGCCAGATATTCGGCCCAGTGCGCCGCGGGCTCCTGCGCGAGCGCGTTCTTCACGAGCAGGATCTCGTCCGCGTATTCGCCCGGCGTCAGACCGCCGCGCATCAGCTGGAACCGGCAATACAGCAGATACGTATTGACGACGTCGGTTTCGCAATAGTTGCGGATTTCGTCGATGCGCCCGTCCTGGAACGCCGGCCACACCTGGCTGCCGTCCATTCCGAGCTTGCCCGGAAAGCCGCACAGCTTCGCGAGCGCGTCGAGCGGCGCATTCGCGCGCGCCTGATACATCGCGAGCACGTCCATCAGATCGGTGTGCCGCGAGTGATAGCGCGAGATGTAGTTGTTCCACTTGAACTCGCGATCGTCCTCGCCGAGATCCCAATAGCGGGTCGCGGCAATCCCGTGCACGAGCGCGCGGTAGTGGAGCACCGGCAGATCGAAGCCGCCGCCGTTCCAGGACACGAGTTGCGGCGTGTATTTCTCGATCACGCGGTAGAACGACTGGATCAGCGCCGCCTCGTTGTCCTGCGGCGTGCCGAGCGAGCGCACGCGAAAACCGTTGTTGTCGCGGAACACGCACGAGATCGCCGCGATGCGCTGCAGGTGATGCGGCAGGAAATCGCTGCCGGTCTTCTCGCGGCGCGCGGCGAACGCATGTTCGGCCACCGCGGCATCGTCGAGCGTCGCGGGCAGGTCTTCCAGACGGCGAATGCCGTCGACATCGGGAATCGTCTCGATGTCAAAAACGAGAATCGGTGTCATCAGTTACAGAACGGCGTCCTTGCGCACGCCGTTGGACGCGAAGAACCGCTTGAGGCGCACCAGCGCTTCCTGCTGGATCTGCCGCACGCGCTCGCGCGTGAGCCCCATCTCGTCGGCCAGTTCCTCGAGCGTGGCCGGCTCGATGTGGTTCAGGCCGAAGCGGCGCTCGATCACGTGCCGGTGCTTGTCGGACAGACGCGACAGCCATGCGCGCGTGAGCGTTTCGAGTTCGCGGTGCTGGACTTCGGCATCGGGCGACTGGCTCTGGTCGTCGGGCAGAAGGTCGAGCAGGCTGCTCGCGGGATCGAGGTCGAGCGGCGCGTCGAGCGATGCGGTGTGTTCGTTGAGTGCGAGGATGTCGGTGACTTCCTCGGCGGTCTTGCCGGTGAGATAGGCGATGTCGTCGATGCTGGCTTCGCGGCGCTCGGCCGCCTCGCCGGTCGACATCGAGTTCTTTTCGAGGTGGCGCTTCGCGCGCAGCACCTGGTTCAGTTCGCGGATCACGTGCACGGGCAGCCGCACCGTGCGGGCCTGGTTCATGATCGCGCGTTCGATGCTTTGCCGGATCCACCACGTCGCGTAGGTCGAGAAGCGAAAGCCGCGCGTCGGGTCGAACTTCTCGATCGCGTGCATCAGGCCGAGATTGCCTTCCTCGATCAGGTCGAGCAGCGGCACGCCGCGGTTCAGATAGCCTTTGGCGATACTGACGACGAGACGCAGGTTGCGCTCGATCATCACCTGCCGCGCCTCGAATTCGCCGGCCTTCGCGAGACGCGAATAGCGCTGCTCCTCCTCGACGGTCAGCAGCGGCTTCACGCTGATGCGGTTCAGGTAATGCTGGATCGTGTCGGCCGTGAGTTCGGCCTGCAGCAATGCGCGGAAATCGTCGACGTCGGGCGCGGCTTCGGCCCGGCCTTCGTGCTCGTCGTCGCCGTCCGCGTCGGCGTCGCGTGCCTCGAGGTCACGTTCGTTTTCCGCGACGTCGTCCTCGTCGTCCGTCGAAGCGCCAGCTCGCTCCACCGATGCTTGCGTGGCACGACTGATCTTCTCAGACTCGGCTTGCGGCTCGTGGCGCTTCGATTTCGGCATGGTCGTCTCGGTTATTGAGGCGGCAAATACTTCAGCGGATCGACAGGTTTACCCTGCCGGCGAACCTCGAAATGCAGCATCACGCGGTCGGCGTCGCTATTACCCATTTCGGCGATCTTCTGCCCCTTCGTTACCGCGTCCCCCTCTTTTACCATCAAAGCGCGATTGTGTGCATACGCCGTGAGGTAAGTTGCATCGTGTTTGATGATAATGAGGTTGCCGTAGCCGCGCAGCCCGTTGCCCGAGTAGACGACGCGGCCGTCGGCCGCCGCCTTCACCGGTTCGCCGGACGTGCCGCCGATATTGACGCCCTTGTTCTTCGCGTCGTCGAAACCGTTCAGCACCGGACCGCGGACCGGCCACGCGAACGTCACGGGGCCGCTCGGCGCGGCTGCCGCGTCGCTCGATGCGGCGGCGGCCGGCGGCGTGAGCGCGGACGACGACCCTGCGGCGGGCGACCCCGCGGCAGGCGTTGCGGGACCGCTGCTGAGCGGAGCCGTCGGAACGGCTGCGCCGCCGATCGGCGCGGCAGCGGGCGTACCGGCAACCGCGGCACCACCCGGCGGCGCGACGCGCAGCAACTGATCGACTTCGATCTGGTTCGGGTTCGCCAGGTTGTTCCACGCGGCGATATCGCGATAGTTCTGCCCGTTCTCGAGTGCGATGCGGTACAGCGTGTCACCCGGTTTCACACGGTAGAAACCCGGCGGCGGCGGGCCGAGCGGCACCGCCGGCTGTGCGGCCGCGGTCGTGCCGAGCGATCCGGAGCGGTCGACGACGGGCGCGTTGTCGAGCCGCGTCGCACAGGCGGCCAGCAGTGTGGAGAACGCAGCCACGCAGATCGCGCGCTGGGCGAACGTGAGCGGTTCCCTGGTTCGGTTGTTTTGCATCGCGCGCAACATACTCATCGGTTTCAAATCACTCCGGATTTTAAAGGGACAAAGAAAACGCGATCAAGCCGCGACTCCCGCCACTGCGCGTGCGCGACGCGCTCGACGAGCGTGAGCACCTGCGGCTGCCCGCTCTGCCCGCCGACCGGCGCGACGAGGCGGCCGCCGATTGCGAGCTGCTCGAGCAGCGCCTGCGGCACGTCGAGCCCCGCGGCCGCGATCACGATCGCGTCGAACGGAGCCGCGGACGGCAGGCCGACACGCCCGTCGCCGTAGTGCAGACGGATGTTCGGCACGCGCAGCGGCCGCAGGTTCAGCTTTGCGCGCTCGTAGAGCGGCTTGATGCGTTCAATCGAATACACGTCGCGTGCAACGCGGCTCAGCACGGCGGCCTGATAGCCGCAACCGGTGCCGATCTCGAGCACGCGCTCGAGCGTGCGGCCGGCCATCGCGAGCTCGATCATGCGCGCGACGACCGACGGCTTTGAAATCGTTTGCTGGTGGCCGATCGGCAACGCGGAATCCTCGTAGGCCTGCGTCGCGAGCCCCGGGTCCACGAACAGGTGGCGCGGCACCGCGGCCATCGCGTCCAGCACGCGCGCGTCGGTCACGCCGTTCGCGCGCAGGCGTTCGACCATGCGCTCGCGCACACGTTCCGAAGTCAGCGCGAACGCGCCAGACGGCGCGACGCTCGGCGCGGCCGGCTTCGGCATCGCGGGCTTCAGCACGGTGGGTTTCGGCGCGCTCGCGGGCTTCGCGGCGGCCGTGCCGGGCAGCGCGCGGGTGACGCCCGGCTTCACCGCCACCGGCTTGAGCACGGCGGGTGACTTGTCGATCGCTTTCGGCGCCGTGGTCGTCGCGTGACGCTCGCCGGCCCGGCCTTCCGATTTGCGTGGCGCTCGCTTGAGATCTTCGAGCGCGAGCGGAAACCGCTTCGCGCGCTCGCCGCTCATGAAGCCCGCCCTGCTGCGCGCGCCCATTCGCGCGTCGCAGGCAGCATTTGCGTATGCGTGAGATCGAGCTGCAGCGGCGTGATCGACACGAAACCGTTGGCGACGGCGTGGAAGTCGGTGCCCTCGCTCGCGTCCAGCGCCGCGCCGGCCGCACCGATCCAGTAGACCGGCTCGCCGCGCGGGTCGGTCTGGCGAATCACCGGCTGCGACGGATGGCGCTTGCCGAGGCGCGTGACCTTCCAGCCCTTCAGTTCGCCGTACGGCAGATTCGGAATGTTGACGTTCAGCAGCGGCTGACCGGGCAGCGGATGCGCGAGACAGTGCTCGACGATTTCGGCGGCGACGCGCGCCGCGTCCGCCAGATGGGCCCACCCCTTGTCGGCGAGCGAGAATGCGATGGCCGGCACGCCGAACATGATGCCTTCGGTGGCGGCTGCAACTGTCCCCGAATAGAGCGTGTCCTCGCCCATGTTCTGGCCGTTGTTGATGCCGGACACGACGAGGTCGGGCCGCTCGTCGGCCATCCCCGTCAACGCGACGTGCACCGAATCGGTCGGCGTGCCGTTCACGTAGAAGAAACCCGTATTCGCCGCGCGCTGCACCGACAGCGGACGCGACAACGTGAGGGAATTCGATGCGCCGCTGCAGTTCTGCTCGGGCGCGATCACCGTGAGGTCGGCAAGCGGCTGCAGCGCATCGCTGAGCGCGGCGAGACCGGGGGCGAGATAGCCGTCGTCGTTGCTGAGTAGGATTCGCATCCGGCGATTGTAACCGAGGAAAGATGGCGCGAGAGCGACAGTCCGGCGGCTGCGGACGCGCGCGTGCGTGCGTGTCGTGCACGGTACGCCGCCGCGTTGCGCGGCGGCACTCCGGGCGCTCGGGAAAACGCTGTGTCGCGCGCCGATCGTCGGCGCGCGACAACAGGCTCGCGCCGACGCCCGCTCGTCGGACCGGCCGCGACGTGCGGGAGCGCGGCGCTCAGATCGCGCCGGTCTCGCGCAGCGCGGCGATCGCGTGCGCGTCGTAGCCGAGCCCGCGCAGCACCTCGTCCGTATGTTCGCCGAGTTCGGGCCCGAGCCAGCGCGTTTCACCCGGCGTGTCGGACAGCTTCGGCGTGATGTTCGGCAGCGGAATCTCGGTGCCGTCGGGCAACCTGAAACGCTGGATCATCTGCCGCGCGATGAACTGCGGATCGGTGAACATGTCGGCGGCGGTATAGATGCGGCCGGCCGGCACGTCGGCCGCGTTGAGCACGGCCAGCGCGTCGTCGATCGTGCGCGGCGCGAGCCACGCGGCGATCGCGTCGTCGATTTCCTGCGTGCGCGGCACGCGTCCGTCGTTGCGTGCGAGCGATGGGTCGTCGGCGAGGTCGTCGCGCTCGATCGCCTTCATCAGCCGCTTGAAGATCGGATCGCTGTTGCCGCCGATCACGATGCTGCCGTCGCGGCACGCGTAGGTGTTCGACGGCACGATGCCCGGCAGCGACGCGCCGGTGCGCTCGCGCACCATCCCGTATACGCCGTACTCGGGCACCACGCTTTCCATCATGTTGAACACCGCTTCATACAGTGCAACGTCGACCACCTGGCCCGCGCCGCCGTTCACGTTGCGGTGATGGAGCGCCATCATCGCGCCGATCACGCCGTGCAGCGCGGCGATCGAATCGCCGATCGAGATGCCGATGCGCGGCGGCGGCAGATCCGGATAGCCGGTGATGTGGCGCAGTCCGCCCATCGATTCGGCGATCGCGCCGAAGCCGGGCCGATCGCGGTACGGGCCTGTCTGCCCGTAGCCGGACAGGCGCACCATCACGAGGCCGCGGTTATCGGCCGACAGCACGTCGTAGCCGAGGCCGAGCTTCTCGAGCAGGCCCGGACGGAAGTTTTCGATCACGATGTCGGCGTCGCGCGCGAGCTGCCGCGCGATCGTCTTGCCGGCATCGGATTTCAGGTTGAGCGTGACCGATTTCTTGTTGCGCGCCTGGACCGACCACCACAGCGACGTGCCGCCCTGCTCCGGGTACAGCTTGCGCCATTTGCGCAGCGGGTCGCCGCCGTTCGGATCCTCGATCTTGATCACTTCCGCGCCGAATTCGGCAAAGAGGCGCGACGCGAACGGCCCCGCGATCAGCGTCCCGAATTCGAGCACTTTGACGCCCGCGAGCGGGCCCTGACTGGCGCTCATGTGTCTCCCTGGCATGAGGAACGGCGCCGCCGGCCGGCGGCGCCCGGCTTACATCGTGCGGCGGTCGAGCATCGCGCGGGCGATGGTGCCCGCGTCGACGTATTCGAGTTCGCCGCCCACCGGCACGCCGCGCGCGAGGCGCGTGACCGCGAGGCCGCGCGCCTTCAGCGTCTGGCCGAGATAGTGCGCGGTCGCTTCGCCCTCGTTCGTGAAGTTGGTCGCGAGCACGACCTCCTTGACGATGCCGTCTGACGCGCGCCGCACGAGGCGGTCGAAATGGATTTCCTTCGGACCGATCCCGTCGAGCGGGCTCAGCCGCCCCATCAGCACGAAATACAGCCCGCGGTACGTCATCGTCTGCTCAAGCATGATCTGGTCGGCGGGCGTCTCGACGACGCACAGCAGCGTCGGATCACGCTCGTCGTCGCTGCACACCTCGCAGATCTGTGCTTCGGTGAACGTGTTGCACTTCTCGCAGTGCTGCAGGTGCTCGGTCGCGAACAGCAGCGACCGGCCGAGCCGCTCCGCGCCCTCCCGATCGTGCTGCATCAGGTGGTACGCCATGCGCTGCGCGGATTTCGGCCCGACGCCGGGCAATACGCGCAGCGCTTCGACGAGCGCGGACAGGGCGGACGGCTGTTTCATACGGCGGGTGAAAGCTGAACGGGCGGATCGGGCTGAGCGGACGCTGCGCTCAGAACGGCAGCTTGAAGCCCGGCGGCAGCGGCAGGCCCGACGTCATGCCGCTCATCTTTTCCTGCGACGTCGCTTCGGCCTTGCGGACGGCATCGTTGAACGCGGCCGCGACCAGATCCTCGAGCATGTCCTTGTCGTCCGCGAGCAGGCTCGGGTCGATCGCGACGCGACGCACTTCGTTGCGGCAGGTCATCGTCACCTTGACGAGGCCAGCGCCCGACTGCCCTTCGACTTCGATCTGCGCAAGCTGCTCCTGCATCTTCTTCATGTTTTCCTGCATTTGCTGCGCTTGCTTCATCAGTCCGGCGAGGTTGCCTTTCAACATGGGAATACTCCTTCTTGATCGTGTGAAAACCGGCACGCGGCGCGCGCCGGTCAATGTGTGCGGGGCGTGATTGTGCCTGTCGCCATGCGATTCGTTCAATGCAGCGTCGGCGGCGTGCCGTCCGGCGCCGAATCGGCGAGCGGCCGCACCGAGCCTTCGACGATGCGCGCGCCGAAGTCACGCACGAGCTGCTGGACGAACGGGTCGCCGTGGATGTCCCGTTCGGCCTCGCGCTGACGCGCTGCGCGTGCGGCCGCATCGAGCGCCGCCGCGGTGCGCCGCGCGGGCCCGACCTCGACCGCGACCTCGACCGGCTTGCCGAGCGCGTCGGCCAGCGCGGCCTTCAGCTTCGCGACCTGCGCAGCGTCCGCATACTGCGGCACCGGCACGGACAGTTTCAACGTCGTCGCGTCGACGGCCGTCAGTTCGCTGTTGAACGCGAGCTGATACGCGACGCCCTTCAACGGCAGCCGAGCGGCCAGCGCCGGCCATTCGCCGTCGAAGCCGATCGGATCGAGCGCGATCGCGGGCGGCAGCGGGCGGGTGTCGACCGGCGCGGACGCTCGGGCTTCCACCGGCTTCGGCGCGATGCGCACGTCGTCGGGGCCGCTGTCGAATACCGGGACGAAGCCGTCGTCGGCCGCGCCGCCGAACATTTCGTCGGCGCTGAGCGGCACGTAGTCGTCCGGCGGGATGTCTTCCCACGGCGGCGGCGCCTGGCGCGCGTCCGCAGCCTGTGGTGCGCGAGCGGGCGCGCGTGGCGTCGGCACCTGTACGGCGGGACGCGCTGCTGCCGCCGGTTTCTCGACGGCCGGCTGTGCCGCCGGCTTCGGCGCGGCGCCCGTCCGCGAGCGGTCGGACGACACGCGCATGCCGGCGTTGCGCAGCACGTCGAGCGCGGCCGCTGCCCCACCGCGGGCCGACGCACGTGCAGGCGGCTCGGCCGGTGCAGCATGCTTCGCCGGCGCCGGTTCGGCGGGCGCTGCAGGCTCGTCGTTGCGCTCGGCAACGGCAGGCGGTTCAGGTTCGTTGCGGACAGCCGGCGGCGCGTCGGCCGACGGTGCCGCTTGAAGTGCCGCGCTCGCTTCACGCTGCGTGGCGACCGGTGCGTCGGCTAATGCCGATGTCGGAGCCGATGCCGATGCCGATGCCGATGTCGGAGCCGATGCCGATGCCGATGTCGGAGCCGATGCCGCGGTCGATGCCGATGCTGCGGTCGATGCCGATGCCGGAGCAGATGCCGCAGTCGACGCGGACGCGGATGCCGAAGCCGCGACAGGCTTCGCCATCGCCGCATCGCCGGACTGAGCCGGCGCAGGGCGAGCGGCGGGGGCGGCCGGCGCTGCCGCCTGCGGCCGCGCAGCACCGGCGGCTGCCGGCGCCGAAGGCCG
>NZ_CABVPL010000083.1 GCF_902499045.1 Burkholderia latens
CGCCCAGCGCGCGGCCGCGGCCGGCGCACCCGCGCGGCGCGACAGGTCGCCGATGCGGCGCGCGAATCCTTCCGCGAGCGCAATGCCAAAATCCGCAGGCTCGGGCAGGCGCGCGACGAGGCCGCCGGTGAATTCGAGTGTGTCGTCGGGCGCGTTCATGCGCGGCCCCCTTCCATCATCCGGTCGAGCGCATCGACGAGTTCGCGCGCGGGCCGCCGCGCATGCACGCCGGCCGGCTCGCCGCCGCTGCGCCAGTCGGGCCGCACACCGCGCACGAATAGGTACAGATAGCCGGCGATGTGCGTGTCGTACTCGTAGCCGGGCAACCGCCCGCGCAGATAGCGATGCAGCGCGACCGTATAGAGCAGCGCCTGCAGGTGATACGCGTGATCGGCCATCGCGACGTCGAGCGCGCGCGGGCCGTACGCATCGGGCGTATTGCCGAGGTGGTTCGACTTCCAGTCGACGATCCAGAACCGGCCGTCGTGTTCGACGATCATGTCGATGAAACCCTTGATGAAACCGGCGAGCATTCCCGCCTCCAGCGCAACGTCCGGATAGCCGTGCGCGACCAGCAGCCTGCGTAGCGCGCCCAGGTCGAGCGACGGCGCCGGGAACAGGAATCCCATTTCGTCGAGCCGCTTCGCTGGATCGAGATCCGCAAGCCGCATACCCGGCACGAGCTCCGTGCGCACGACGTCGCCGACGAGCCGCGCCATCATCGCCGGCAGACGCACGGCCAGTTCGGGCTCCGCCTCGACGGGCCGGTCATGCAGCGCACCGAGCGCCGCCTGATGCCACGAATCGGGCTCCGTGAACCGGCTGAGCTCGAACAGGCGGTGCAGGCACTCGCCGGCAGCCGCGCCGCGCGGGAACGCGAGGATGTCGTCGTCGGGCGGCTCGGCCGCGACCGTGTCGGCCACGGCGAACGCGCCGTCGGGCGTCACCGCGGCCAGCGCATCGTGATCGGGGCGCAATTCGTCGTCCGGCACGGTCGCGACGCCTGCCTCCTCGCGTGCCATCGACGCGGTCAGCGAACTGAAGCTCGCCATCCGCCACGCATCGCGCAGCACGCGCGTCGCATGGCGCGCCGCGAGCGTCTGCGATCCATCGTGACCGGCCGGGAGCCGCTCGCGGCGCACCGGCACGGGCAACGGCGCGACGCTCACGGGACCGGCCGCCAGTGCTTGCCACGCCGCGTCGAGCGCCGTTTCGTCGGGCGGCTCGCCGAGCCACGCATCGAACGACTGGCCGCTGCCGGCCACGAGCCAGTTCAGCACGCTGCGCCGCGCCTCGCGGGTCGAGCGCGACGACAGATAAGGCCCGGCGACGAGATAGCATCGATAGACGGCGCGCGTGAGCGCCACGTAGACGAGCCGCGCGCGCTCCGCCGCCTGCTCGCGCAGCGCCTGAAGCGCCGCATGCTCCGCTGCCTCGTCGTCGCAGCCGTAATGCAGCACCGCATCGCCTGCATCGTCGTGATATTCGCGTGCGTCGGGCAACCCCGACGCCGGCGGCTCGCGCAGCGCGCCGTCGTTCAGGAACGGGCAGAACACGACCGCGTATTCGAGGCCCTTCGACTTGTGCACGGTCACGATCTGAACGAGGTTGCGATCGGATTCGAGACGCAGTTGCGCCTCCTCGCCGCCGCCGTCGAGCCGCTGCGCGGCGAGCCAGCGCAGCGTCGGCGCGATGCCCGGTTGCGCGGACGCGCGCGCCTGCGTCAGTTCGGCCAGGTGATTGACGTCGGTCACGCGACGCTCGCCGTCGGCGCCCGCCATCAGCCGCTCGGCGATCCGCAGCTCGCGCGTGAACGTGCGCCACATCACCGCGAAACCCCGTTCGCGCCACAGCAGCCGATAGCGCGAGAAGCGCTCGACCCAGCTCATCGCATCGGCACTGTCGGCCGCTTCGCGCGACGCGTCGCCGTCGCCCTGCTCCATGCGCCACAGCGCACCCGCGTCGAGGCCGAACCAGTCGGCCGCGAGCGCTGCACGCAGCCGCCGCAAGTCGCCCGGCGCGTCGATCGCCGCCAGCACGCGCTCGAGCTGCTCGGCGTCGCCGGTCGAAAACACCGATGCCTGCGCGAGTTCGACGCTGCCGATCCCCCACGTGGCGAGCACGCGCTTCACGAGGCTGCCTTGCCGGTGGGTCTGCACCAGTACCGCGATGTCGCCCGGCGACAGCGGCGTGTCGCCGAGCCGCGCATGCCCTTCTCGCGCGCCGCGCATCAGCCGCGCGATCTCGGCCGCGCAGGCCTGCGCGGCCTGCGCCTGCGCGTCGCGCTTGAGCAGCGTGCCGTCGCCGCCCGGCAGCGTCCAGATGCGGAAATCGCCGGCCGGCGCCGGATCGGTCTCGTCGACGAACGGAGGGCGCACACGCGTGCCGGCCCGCACCGCGTAGTAGTCGAGCCCGTCGAGCACGAACGCGCGCGGGTTCGACAGGAAGAAGCGGTTGCACGCATCGACGATCGCCGGCGTCGAGCGCTGGTTGACGGCGAGCGTGTAGCACGCGCTCGCGCTTGCGCGCGCGGCGAGATACGTGTGCAGATCCGCCGCACGGAAACTGTAGATCGCCTGCTTCGGGTCGCCGACGAGAAAGAGCGGCCCGCCCGGCGCAAAGATCCGGTTGAAGATCGCGAACTGCAGCGGATCGGTATCCTGGAATTCGTCGATCAACGCGGCCGGATAGCGTGCGCGCAGCGTGTCGGCGAGCCACGGATGCGCATGCAGCGCGCGATACAGGTTCGCGAGCAGGTCGTCGAACGACACGACGCGACGCGTGCGCTTGCGCTCGGCCAGCTCGGCCGGTGCCGTGTCGAGCCAGTCGGCGATCAGCGCGAGCCAGCGCGCGCGCTGCGCGGCCTCGGCTGCGGCCACCGCCGCTTCGAGCGCATCGGCCACGTCGAAGAACGCGTGTTCAGGCGTTGCGCCGCCCTTCTTCGTCGCTTTCACGAGCGCGGTGCGCGTGAGCTTGAGCGCGGCCTTCGGCAGCGCGGCCGCCGCATTGCCCTGCGCGAAATGCGCGGACCACGCGGCAAGCGCGTCCGCAACCGCGTCCGGCTTGTGCGAGCGCTGGTTGAGCACGGGCTGTGCGGTACGCAGCAGCGCGTCGATCGCGTCGCGCTCGTCCGCCCATATCCGCGCAGCCTGCGCAAAACATTCGGCGGCCGCGGCCTCCGCGGAATCGTCCGGCTCGACGACGCCGTCCCAGCGCAGCGCGGCGAGCGGCTTCTTCAGCCGCCGCGCGAGGTGCGCGTCGAGCGCGGCCGGGCCCGCCCCCGACTCCACGAGCCACGTCGCGAAGCCGGGCCAGCGGGCGGCCATCGGTTCGACGCGCGTGCGCCAGAAGTCGGCCGCGAGTTCGAAGCGCAGCGCCGCGTCGTCCGCCTGCATGTCGAACGCGAACGGCATCGCGGCCGCGAACGGCGCTTCCTGCAAAGCACGCTGGCAAAACGCGTGGATCGTGTGGATCGCCGCCTGGTCGAATGCGCGCAGCGCGCGCCGGATCCGCTTCGCCGCGGTCTCGGGATCGAGCGCACCCGCTTCGCCGAGCGTCGTCTCGAGCAGCCGCGCGACGAACAAATCGCCGCCGTCGTCGCCGGTATCGAGCGCATGCGCGAGCTGCGCGAGCCGCCCGCGGATCCGTTCATGCAATTCCGCAGTCGCCGCCTTCGTGAAGGTGACGACGAGGATTTCGTCCGCGCCGAGATCCTTTTCAAGCAGCAGGCGCACGTAGAGTGCACAGATGTTCCACGTCTTGCCCGTACCGGCCGACGCCTCGATCTGGTTGACGCCGTCGAGCGGGCACGCGAACACGTCGAGTTCGAGCGCCGCCTGCGGCTGCGGTGCGGCGCTCATGCAACCTCCTTCAGGTGTGCCAGCATCGGCTCGAACACGAGCCGCGCGAGCGTGCCGAACGGCTCGTCGAGCGACGGATGCGCACCGCGCCATGCGATCGCGATGGCCGGATCGTCGGCTTCGCTTGCCACGCGTTCGTTGATCCACACGGTCGCGGCCTTGGCGTCGCCGTCGGACACGCGTGCCCATGCGCTGCGCGGAAAGAACCGCAGCGGCATGCGCCGCCCCGCACGGAACAGCGCGGCCAACGGCGCGAGGTGCTCGAGCGGCGCCGCGACCGGCGTGAGTTCGAACGCGCCGCCGCTGCCGAACCACAACGTGCGGCGCGGGCCGCCGGGCTCCACCGCGCAGTAGACGAGGTGCGCGAGCCACGCGGACAGATAGTCGCGCGCACTCGGCCGTGCATAGCGATAAATGATCTGGCCGGCCTGCGTCAGCCGGTTCAGCGTGCCGTGCAGTTCGAGCGGCGCACTCGTCGCATCGACGGCGAGCATCGCGTCATCGGCGCCGAACAGCGCCTGGTCGGTGTCGGGCCATGCGGGTGCAATCGCAAGCGTGAACGGCCGCCGCTCCGTTCCATCGGCCAGCGCGCGGCGCACGTTCGACGCCAGTTGCGCCATCGAGCCGAGCGCCTGATCTCGCCAGACCGCGCCCGTCGCGCCGCCCGGCAGTTCCGGGCTGGCGTCCGCGATGCGCAACGCATGGTCGTGCGCGCCGCCTTCGTCCGCTTCGATCAAAAGCGGCAGCACGCGCTCGGCGAGCGCATCGCTACCCGCGAAGTCGAGCGCGAACGGCTCGGTGTCGAGCAGTTCGGCCTGCGCGTCGGACAGCACGATGCCGAGCCGCGCGCGCAGCAGCGCGCGGGCCGGATGCCGCCAGAAACGCTCGAATTCGCCGAACGCGACGGGTTCGACCGGCTCGGCTGGCAACGGCTGCGCAAAGAACGGCTGCTCGCGCGGCGCGTCGCGCGCGGCTTCGGCCGCCAGCAGCGATGCGAGCGTCGCGCGCTCGGCGTCGTACGACACCAGTTCGCTGCCGGGCCGAAAATACTCGGCCGCGAACGGCTGCAGCGGATGCTCGACGATGAACGCGCGGCGCGCGGCGTCGACCGCATCGGGCGCGGCATCCGCGCCCGCCGTGACGATCGCGAGATGGTCGAGCAGTTCGTCGACGAGCGCCGCCGGCGGCAGCGGCGCGTTGTCGCGAATGCTGCGTCCCGTGTACGCGATCAGCAGCCGGTCGCGCGCGGCGAGCAGCAGGTCGAGGAACAGGTTGCGCTCGTCGTCGCGGCGCTGCCGGTCGCCGAGCTTCGGCAGTACGGCCATCAGGTCGAATTCGTCGGCGCGCGCGAGACTGGGCAGCACGCCGTCGTCCATCCCGAGCAGGCACACGACGCGGTACGGCAGCCCGCGCAGGCTCGTCAGCGACGAGAACGTGACGCCGCCCCATGGCACCCCGCCGCGCGCCGGATCGTCGAGCGCGGCCGCCAGCCCCGCCCGCACGACGGCCGCGGGCAATGTTTCGTCCAGCGCGCCTTCGGTCATCGCGGCCAGCATCGCGTCGAGCGCGTCACGCACGCCCGCGAGCGCATCGGCGTATGCGGCGCCGGAGTCGAAGAACCGCGCGAGCGTGTCGGCGAACAGCTCGCTCCATGCGCGCGGCGTGTGCGCGTCGGCAAGCCGCCGCGCGAAGCCGTCGAGATCGTCGGTGAAGCGCGCGAGCCGGCCGAGCAGTTCGGCTTCGCTCCCGGTGGCCGCCTCGATCGGCAGCCACGCGCCGACCGGTGCCGCGCCTTCGGGCATCGCATAGCCGAGGAACAGTCGCGCGAGCGCATCGGAAAACGTATGGCGCGGCGCGGGCACCGCCGCATCGTCGTTCGCGGCCGGCGACAGCCCGCGCCGCGCGCCGGCCGCCGCGAGCCAGGTCTGCACCGTTTCCAGCGCGGCCGCGTCGATGCCGTAGCGCGCGGCCACCGCGTCGACGCGCAGCCATTCGACCAGCTCCGGCGCGCCGACCTGCCGCTCCGGCAACGCGAGCCATTCGAGCAGCACGCGCGCGACCGGGTTCGCCTGCGACGGCGGCAGCCCGGTGATCCGGTAAGGCACGCGCGCGCCGCCGGTGCCCGCCGTACCGAATACCGCATCGATCAGCGGCCCGGCCGCCGCGAGATCCGCGACGGCCACCAGCACGTCGGACGGCTGCAGTGTCGCGTCGGCATCGAACCACGCGAGCAGGCGGTCGTGCAGTACCTCGAGCTGGCGCGCGAGGCTGTGGCACACGTGCACCTCGATTCCGCGCTCGGCCGGCGCGTCGCCGAGCTCGGCCTCCGGCTGCAGGTCGAGGATCGCGTTCTGCACGCGCGCGAGCCACGTCGGCGCCGGATTCGCGACGAACCGCGACGCATCGCTCGACGCCGCGCTTTCGGTCAGTTCGTGCAGCATGTGCAGTTGCGCCTGCGTCTGCCGCCCCCACTCCGCGAGCAGCGGATGGCCGACTTCCTGATAGTCCAGCCGGCCGGCCGCGTCGAGCGCTTCCGCATGCGCGGCCGTGACGATGTCGAACCAGAACTCGCGGCACGGGTTCAGCGCATAAACGCGCACGTCGATCCAGCGCGACAGCTCGCGCAGCAGCGCGACGTGCAGCGGCGGCATCGTCGGCAGTGCGAATACGCTAACCGATTCCGGCCACTCCGCGCGCGCGACGGTTTCGGGATCGAGGTGGCGCGCTTCCACGAGGAAGCGGTGCGCGGGCGGCGCGCCGCTGTCGCTCAGTTCCGCGAGCAGTGCACGCCACAGCGCGGCCTGCCACTGCTCGTCGTCACGCGCGGCGTCGCCGATCCCGCGCGGCGCGGCGTCGCCTGCGAGCACCGATTCGCCGGCCTGCCACGCGGCCAGCCATTCGGGCCGATAGGTCAGGTAATGATCGAGCACGGCGGCAACGCGCTGCGCGAGTTCGTAGCGCATCGCGTCGTCGGACGCGGACAGATACGCGGCGAGCCGCGGCGACGCGAGCCAAGGGGCGCCGCCCGCGGCCCGCGCGAACAGCCGGTAGCAGCGCCACACGAGGCGATCGGGCGCGAACGGCGAGCGCGCAGGCACCGTCAGCACGCGGCCGATCTGCGCCCACAGCCATTGCGCGAGATACGTGAACTCGACGTTCGCGCACACGCCGTGGCGCGCGGCGATGTCGAGCTCGAGACGGCGGCGCAGCGCCGCGCTCGGCACGATCACCTGTTGCGGCGCCCACGGCCCGTTGCGGGCCGGAAACGCGGCAAGGTCGTCGAGCAGCGCGTCGGCGAGCGTTTCGTGACGGTTCGAATAGAAGAGATGGAGCATGAAGCGGGTATCTGGGCGTCGCGCCGGCCGGGCCGCACGAACGGGAGCACCAAGGATAGCAAAAGGATCGCCGCGACGAACCTCGTCCGAAAGGCCAGGTTTTGCGGACCGCGAAATACGATAGACTCGTCGCCAGTCAATACGCCGCCCCGGGCGTCTTCGTCTGTCATTCAGCCCATCGATGCGCTATTCGGTCGAAATCAGAAAGTTTTTTTACAGTCAGTATTTTTTCGGCGGCCTGCGGATCGCGGTCGGCGTGTCGCTGCCGGCCGTGCTGTGCCTGATCGTGTTTCACAACCGGGAGCTTGGCTTCACGATCTCGACGGGCGCGCTCGGCGCGTGCGTCGTCGACATGCCGGGCCCGCTGAAGTACAAGCACAACGAAATGCTCGCGTGCAGCGTGATCGGTTTCCTTGCCGCGCTCGCCACCGGCCTCGCGACGCCGAACATCTTCGCGCTGTGGCTGACGATCGTGCCGCTCACGTTCGTGCTGTCGCTGATCGTCGTCTACGGCAACCGCTGGCCGCAAATCAGCTTCGCGACGCTGTTCATGATGGTGATGACGCTCGAGGAGACGTTCACGCCGCTGCAGGCGTTCGTCAACGCCGGGTGGATTCTCGCGGGCGGCCTCTGGTACACGTACTGGGCAACGCTCGTATCGCAATGGCAGGCGCGCCGGATCGAGCAGCAGGCGCTCGCCGAGAGCCTGTTCGCGTGCGCCGACTATCTGCTCGCGCGCGCACAGTTCTACGATCTCGACGCCGATCTCGACGAGTGCTACCGGAATCTGGTCGCCAAGCAGATCACCGCGGTCGAAACGCAGGAAACCGCGCGCGACATCGTGTTGCGCAACCTGCCGAAGCTGCGCCGCGGCAAGCTCGACCCCGGCCGCACGACGATGTACAACCTGTTCATCAACAGCGTCGACCTGCACGAGCTGTTCGTCGGCGCGCACACCGACTACCCGCTCGTGCGCAACACGTTCGGCGGCTCGGACCTGATCATTTTCTATCGCGACCTGATCCGCAAGGCGGCCGCCGATCTCGAGGAAATCGGCCTCGCGGTGCTCGAGAACCGCGCGCCGCATTCGCGCATCAGCGTGAAGGCCGAACTGCGCGCGATCGAGTACGAGATCGAACTGATGCGCAAGAAGAACTTCCCGGCGAGCAATGCGGAAGCGTATGCGGCGGTGCTCGCGACGTTCCGGCGCATCTGGAGCGCGACGCGCCTGATCGACCGGATGCGCCGCAACCTGTCGGGCCATGCCGATCCGCAGCAGACGGAACTGAAGATCGACAAGGCGCTCATGCGCTTCCTGCAGCGGCGCCGGATGTCCCCGCTGTTGATCTTCTCGAACCTGAACATGCGCTCGCCGAGCTTTCGCCATGCGCTGCGCGTGACGATCGCGGTCGCGGTCGGCTTCTGGCTCGGCCGGCTGCTGCCGCTCACGAACGCGTACTGGATCGTGATGACGACCATCATCATCCTGAAGCCCGGCTATTCGCTCACCAAGCAGCGCAACGCGCAGCGGATCATCGGCACGCTGATCGGGTGCGCGGCGAGCATCGCGCTGATCTACACGGTGAAGGAGCCGCACGTGCTGATCGCGATCATGTTCGGGTCGATGGTGATGAGCTACAGCCTGCTGCTGTTCAACTACGCGGCGAGCGTCGTGTTCACGTCGTCGTACGTGCTGCTGATGTTCCACCTGCTCGCGCCGGGCAGCATGCGCATCATCGGCGAGCGCGCGATCGACACGGTCGTCGGCTGCATGATCGCGATCGCGGCGAGCCGGCTGTTCCCGTACTGGGAATACCGGCTGATGGGCAAGCTGGTCACCGACATGCTGACGTCGACGCGCAAGTATTTCGAGGCCGTGTGGCGCGCCGGGCGCGGTGCGTCGCCGCCGCCCGTGCCGGTTGCCGACGGCGCGGCCGTCGTGCCCGTCGTCGCCGCGGCGATCGAAACGCCGGCCGGAACGCTCGATGACGATTATCGCTACCGTCTCGCGCGCAAGGACGTGCATATCGCGTTCGCGAACCTCGGCCAGGCGTTCCAGCGGATGATGATCGAGCCGAAGGCGCACCAGCGCTTCGTGCCGGAGTTGAACGATCTGCTCGTGCAGACGCACGTGCTCGGCGCGCAGATCACCGCGGCCGCGCCGTTGATCCGCAGCGCGTGCGCGGCGGACGAGCATCTCGCGCACGACGATGCGCTGCACCGCGCGCTGTCCGCCGTGCTCGAGAATCTCGAGAAGGCGGAAGCCGGCGAGCCGCCACCGGCCGACCAGCTCGACGCGACGAAGCAGCTCACGCGCGACCTCGACGCAATGGTCGTGTCCGCGGAAAAATCCGACGCGGTGGGCGCGGACCTCACGCACGACCTGAAGGTGCTCGCGCACCAGTGCAAGCAGATGCTCGCGTCGTCGCTGCTGATCCGCAAGGACGCCAGCGTGATCCGGCTGCCTGCATGAACGCGTGACGTCATGCCATCGCCGGCCGCCCGCGCGGGCCGGCCGGCGGCACCCTGCCGTCCCGGCCACACCGTACCCAAGGCATGACCCATCACCGCATGCGGGCCGGCCCGCGGCGCTCCCGCCGTTCCCGCAACACCCGCCCCCGAAGCATGATCCACCCGCCGCCCGCGGCCGGCACGCACACCGCGCTGCCCCACGCCCGATTCCTCCGCTTGCACCACTCAGGGAATACCCGATTCCGGTCACATGGCCTGGCTTGTTATCATCCGTTCACGCTCAAGTTGTATAGACAACTAGGGTCAACAGGACCGGCCCCGCTCGCCCGGTCCGTCGCATAACGATATCGGAGACTCGATGAAAAACTTGCAGCGCCACTTGAGCGCGCGGCACATCCGCTTTCTCGCGCTGGGCTCGGCCATCGGCACCGGCCTGTTCTACGGCTCGGCGTCGGCGATCCAGCTCGCGGGCCCCGCGGTGATCCTGGCTTACATCCTCGGCGGCGCGGCCGTCTACATGGTGATGCGCGCACTCGGCGAAATGGCCGTGCGCGAACCGGTCGCCGGATCGTTCGGCCATTACGCGACCGAAAATCTCGGCCCGTTCGCCGGTTTCGTCACCGGCTGGACGTACACGCTGGAAATGGTGATCGTCGCGATCGCCGACATCACCGCGTTCGGCATCTACATGGGCTTCTGGTTTCCGGACGTGCCGCAGTGGATCTGGGTACTCGGGGTCGTCGCGGTGATCTGCGGGCTGAACCTGTGCCACGTGAAGGTGTTCGGCGAGCTCGAGTTCTGGCTGTCGATCATCAAGGTCGGCGCGATCGTCGCGATGATCGGCGGCGGCGTCGCGATCCTGCTGACCGGCATGCATTTCGGCCATTCGGCCGACGTGCCGACGTTCGCCAACCTGTGGAACCATGGAGGCTTCTTCCCGAACGGGATCGGCGGGCTCATCGCGTCGCTGTCGGTCGTGATCTTCGCGTACGGCGGCATCGAGGTGATCGGGATGAGCGCCGGCGAGGCGAAGGATCCGGAACGCGTGATTCCGCGCGCGATCAACGCGGTGCCCGCGCGCATCCTGCTGTTCTACGTGCTGACGATGGTCGTGCTGATGTCGATCAGCCCGTGGACCGGCGTCGGCAGCGACGGCAGCCCGTTCGTGCAGATTTTCTCGGCGCTCGGCGTGAAGTCGGCCGCGACGATCCTGAATCTCGTCGTGATCAGCGCGGCGATTTCGGCGATCAACAGCGACATCTTCGGCGCGGGCCGGATGATGTTCGGGATGGCGCGGCAAGGCCAGGCGCCGCGTGTGCTGATGTCGACGTCGCGCCACGGCGTGCCATGGGTCACGGTGCTCGTGATGGCCGGCGCGCTGCTCGTCGGCGTGCTGCTGAACTACCTGATGCCGAAGGACGTGTTCCTGGTGGTCGCCGCGATCGCGACGTTCGCGACCGTGTGGGTGTGGCTGATGATCCTGCTGTCGCAGGTCGCGATGCGCCGGCGCCTGTCGCGCGCGGAAGTCGCGGCGCTGAAGTTCAAGGTGCCGCTGTGGCCGGTCGCGCCCGCGCTGACGATCGCGTTCATGGGGTTCGTGATCGTGATGCTCGGCTGGTTCGAGGACACGCGCGTGGCGCTCTACGTCGGCGCGGCATGGCTCGCGCTGCTGGCGGTGGTGTTCTACGCCCGGATCCGCCCGAAGTTCGCGGCCGCGTCACGTTGACGCACGGCTGAGTCTCCACGCGGTGCGCCGGCTTCGGCGCCCGCGCTTCTCGCGCTTCTCGCGCTTCTCGCGCTTCTCGCGCTTCTCGCGTTTTTCGCGTTTTTCGCGTTTTTCGCGTTTTTCGCGTTTTTCGCGTTTTTCGCGCTTTTCGCGCTTTTCGCGCTTGTCGCATCTCCCGCGGCGTCACACGACGCATCGCGTCGCCCGCCGCGGCTGCCGCCCCGCTCCTTAGTGCGCATCGCCGCCGGCCCGCCCCGAGCCGCCCAGCCATCGCACACCGTCACGAAGGCGTCAGTGCGACGCGGCGCTCGCGCTCGCGGCCTCGGCCGGATGCGCGTCGTCGTACGCGCGCTTCTGCGAGATCGCGTTGTACAGGATCGTACCGATCACGAGCAGCACGGCCACGACGATCAGGATGCTCACGTTGCGGACAGGGTTCTTCTTGCGCTGATCGTTCATGGCCGGTGCGGCTCCGTCGAATTCGTTGAAGCGGGCATTCTACGCGTTTGTACCCGCACCGCACGGTGCCGTTGCGTTCGCCAGCGCCACCTTTCTGGTAACTTTCCAATTCTTTCATTTGATAATCATTCCCATTTCGATCTAGAATCCGAAGTCTTTCGTTTTGTAATGTTTCGGGTCGCTCGGGCGGCAGGCACGCCCCGGAACGCTTCTTCGTCCGCCTGCCTCACCGGAGTCTCCATGTCGAATCCGCGCATCCGCCTGCTGCCGCTCGCCGGCGCCCTCGCCATTGCCGCCGCCGCATTCGCGCCGCTTGCCCAGGCGGCCGAGGAAGTGAGCCTGTACACCACCCGCGAACCGAAGCTGATCCAGCCGCTGATCGACGCGTTCACGAAGCAAAGCGGCGTCAAGGTCAACACGGTCTTCGTGAAGGACGGCCTGCTCGAGCGCGTGAAGGCCGAAGGCGCGCAGTCGCCGGCCGACGTGCTGATGACGGTCGACATCGGCAACCTGCTCGACCTCGTCGACGGCGGGCTCGCGCAGCCGGTGCGCTCCACGGTGCTCGACGACGCGATTCCCGCGAACCTGCGCGGCGCGCAGGGCGACTGGTATGCGCTGTCGCTGCGCGATCGCGTGCTGTACGTCGAGAAGGACCTGAAGGTCGACGCATTCCGCTACGAGGATCTGGCGGACCCGAAATGGAAGGGCAAGGTCTGCATCCGCTCGGGCCAGCATCCGTACAACACGGCGCTCGTCGCCGCGATGATCGCGCACGACGGCGAAGCCGCGACGGAGAAGTGGCTGCGCGGCGTGAAGGCGAACCTCGCGCGCAAGGCGACGGGCGGCGACCGCGACGTCGCGCGCGACATTCTCGGCGGCATCTGCGACATCGGTCTCGCGAACGCGTACTACGTCGGCCACATGAAGAACGCGGAAGCCGGCACCGATGCGCGCAAATGGGGCGATGCGATCAAGGTCGTACGCCCGACGTTCGCGAACGCGAAGAGCGGCGGCACGCACGTGAACATCAGCGGCGCGACGGTCGCGAAGCACGCGCCGCACAAGGCCAACGCGGTGAAGCTGCTCGAGTATCTGGTGTCGCCGGAAGCGCAGGCGCTGTATGCGCAGGCGAACTACGAATATCCGGTGCGCGCGAACGTGAAGCTCGATCCGGTGATCGCGAGCTTCGGCCCGCTGAAGATCGACCCGCTGCCGCTCGCCGACATCGCGAAACATCGCAAGGCGGCCAGCCAGCTCGTCGACAAGGTCGGCTTTGACAACTGATGCACCTTTGGCCCGCGCGCGCCGCCAGCCGTTCCGGTTGCGCGCGGGCAGCGTCTGGCTGGGCGCGGCCGTCGCGATTGCCGCGGCGGTCGCGGCGCCGCTCGCGGTGCTGGTCGCCGCCGCGTTCGACGCCGATCTCGCGCACTGGGCGCATCTCGCCGAATTCGTGCTGCCGCAGGCGCTCGTCAATACGCTGCTGCTGCTCGCGGGCGTCGGCGCGATCGTCACGGTGATCGGCACGGGCTGCGCGTGGCTCGTCACCGCTTACGACTTTCCCGGCCGCCGGATGCTGACCTGGGCGCTGCTGCTGCCGCTCGCGGTGCCCACCTATATCGTCGCGTTCGCGTATCTCGACCTGCTCCACCCGATCGGCCCCGTGCAGGGCGCGATCCGCTGGCTGCTCGGCTTCGACGGCCCGCGCCAGTTCCGCCTGCCCGACCTGCGCTCGCTGCCCGGCGCGATCTTCGTGCTCGGCTTCGTGCTGTATCCGTACGTGTACCTGAGCACGCGCGCGATGTTCGTCACGCAGTCCGCGAGCCTGCTCGAAGCCGCGCGCACGCTCGGCGCGGCGCGCATCGCGACGTTCTGGCGCGTCGTCGTGCCGCTCGCGCGGCCCGCGATTGCAGTCGGCGTGAGCCTTGCGCTGCTCGAAACGCTGAACGACATCGGCGCATCCGAATTCCTCGGCGTGCAGACGCTGACGGTATCGGTCTACACCACATGGATCACCCGCTCCGATCTCGCCGGCGCCGCGCAGATCGCGCTCGCGATGCTTGCGATCGTCGTCGGCATGATCGCGCTCGAACGCTACGGGCGCCGCCGCCAGCGCTACGCGCACGGCCGGCGCATGCGGCCGATCGCGCCGCGCACGCTGACCGGCGCGGCCGCGTGGTGCGCCGCC
>NZ_CABVPL010000084.1 GCF_902499045.1 Burkholderia latens
CTGGGCGGCGCGGGCGGCGTTCGCGGCGAGCCGCGCGACGGCGGGCGGCCACGTGTGCGTATCGCTCGCCGCGCTCGCGCAGCGCTACGAGGAACCGGTCGACGACGTGCGCGCCGCGCTTGCCGCGAGCGGCCTGGTGGCTTTCGGCACGCTCGCGCGCGGCGACGAGCGGCCGCTGATCGTCGACCGGCACGATCATCTGTACCTGTCGCGCTATTTCGACTACGAGCGGCGGCTCGCCGATGCGCTGGTCGCGCAGGCCGGCGTCGCCGCACCGGACGATGCGCTGGCGCCCGAGCGGCTGCGCGACAGCCTCGCGCGTTATTTCGGGCCGGCGACGGGCGACGTGGACTGGCAACGCGTCGCGGCGATCGTTGCGCTGACGGGGCGCGTGACGATCGTCAGCGGCGGCCCGGGCACCGGCAAGACGACCACCGTCGTCGGCGTGCTGGCCTGTCTGCTGGACGCGCATCCGGGCTTGCGCATCGCGCTGGCCGCGCCGACGGGCAAGGCTGCGCAGCGGATGCAGGAAGCGCTCCATGCGCGTTCCGGCGACCTGCCGCCGGAGTTGGCCGCGCGGCTGCCCGACACGTCCTACACGCTGCATCGCCTGCTCGGCGGCGGCGGCGCGGCGGGATTCCGCCATCATCGCGACAATCCGCTGCCGTACGACCTGATCGTCGTCGATGAGGCGTCGATGATCGACGTCGCGCTTGCTGCGCATCTGCTCGACGCGCTCGCACCGGGTGCGCGGCTCGTGCTGCTCGGCGACAAGGATCAACTGGCCGCGGTCGAAGCCGGCGCGGTGTTCGCGGAACTGAGCGCGCGGCCGACGTTTACGCCGGCGGCGCGCGCGCGCATCGCCGAGGCGCTCGGGATCGACGAAGCGGCGTTCGTCGCCGCGTTGCCCGTGCCGGACGGCGACGCGGCGGGGGATGTGGCCACCTCGATGCCGGCTTCGGCTTCGGCTTCGGCTTCGGCTTCGGCTTCGGCTTCGGCTTCGGCTTCGGCTTCGGCTTCGGCTTCGGCTTCGACTTCGACTTCGGCACCGGCACCGGCACCGGCACCGGCACCGGCTTCGACGCAACCCACCACACCGTTGTCAACGATGGCCACGCGCAAGCCGGCGGCGCGGCGCCACGTGGATACGCGTCAGGCGTCGTTGTTCGACGACGAAGCGCGGGACGAACCGCCGGCTCGTGCCGACGTTGCGCCGCCGCCCGCCGCGTCGCCGCTTGCGGCCGCAACGCGGGCCGACACCGGGAACGGTGCTGCGGTCCCCGATCCCGCCTGGATCGAGGCCGACGAACTCGCGTGGCTCGACGCGGTCGAGCTTGCACCGCTCGACGCTGCGCTCGCATCGACTGCCGTGCCGCGTGCCGACGACATTGCGGCCGCGTCGCCCGCATCCGCGTCTGTACTCGCACCCGCACCGCTCGCCGACTGCGTCGTCTGGCTCGAACGCAACTACCGTTTCGGCCTCGACTCGCCGATCGGCCGCCTGTCGCTCGCAATCCGCCGCGGCGACGTGCAGGCCGCGCTCGATGCGCTGCCTGCCGACGATACCGCTGCCGCATCGTTTCACGACGACGCGGGCGACACGCTGGCGGCATCGACGGTCGAGCGGCTCGCGCGCCGGTTCGGCGCATATCTCGACGCGTTGCGCACCGCGTTGACCGAGCCGGCGCCCGATCCGTTGCCATTGTTCGATGCGCTCAACCGCTTCCGGATCCTGTGCGCGACGCGCGCGGGCGCGCGCGGCGCCGAGCACGTCAATGCGCTGGTGGCGGCGCACGTGCGCCATGCCGCACGCGTGCCGCTCGCGGTCGGCGCACACTGGTTCACCGGCCGGCCCGTCATGGTGACGCGCAACGACTATGCGCTCGGTCTGTTCAACGGCGACATCGGCATCGCGTTGCCGGATGCGCACGGCGTGCTGCGCGTGTGGTTCCGGCGCGCGGACGGCACCGCGCGCGCGGTGTCGCCGGCCGCGCTGCCGCCGCACGAAACGGCATTCGCGCTGACGGTCCACAAATCGCAGGGCTCCGAATTCGACGAGGCGGCGCTCGTGCTGCCGGCATCGTTCGGGCGTGTGCTCACGCGCGAACTCGTCTATACCGCCGTCACGCGCGCTCGCACGCGCGTGCAGGTGATCGGCCCGCGGCGCGTGCTCGCGCAGGCCGTCGCGACGCGCACGCAACGCGATTCGGGCCTCGCGGCGCGCGTCGACGAGGCGCTCGCTCGGCGCCGCAAGGAGACGTCGCAATGATGATCCGCTACACGCTCGATCCGGACGAAGTCGAGTGGACCGCCGTGCGCGCGCAGGGCGCCGGCGGCCAGAACGTCAACAAGGTTTCGAGCGCGATTCACCTGCGCTTCGACATCCGCGCGTCGTCGCTGCCGCCCGTCATCAAGGAGCGGCTGCTCGCGCTGTCCGACCAGCGCATCACGCGCGACGGCGTCGTCGTGATCAAGTCGCAGGAATACCGCACGCAGGAGAAAAACCGCGAAGCGGCGCTCGCGCGGCTCGATGCGTTGATCGGCAGCGTCGCGTTCACGCCGCGGGCGCGGGTAGCGACACGGCCGACGCGCGCGTCGAAGGAGCGGCGGCTCGAGCACAAGTCGCGCCGCAGCATGGTGAAGTCGGGACGAGGGAAGGTGATCGACTGACGGAACGCAGGCCCCGCCGTGCGCAGGGCGCGAACATCCGTCGCCGCGCGCTACCGCATCACGGTTCCCGCGCTGTCGAGCACGAAGTCGACGCAGAACACGACGAGGCGGCTCTGCGCGCGGATCGCGACGGCGGCCGTGTAGCAGTCGCGCCCTTCGGTCAGCGAGAAGTGCGGGCCCATCAGCGCGACGCGTCCCGGCGCCGCGATCGCGCGCTGGAAATACGGGCGTCGCGACCAGTTGCTGTGCGTTTCGGGGAACAGCGGCGCGAGCCGCGTGCCGCCCGCCTGGCCGTCTTCCGGCCGCGCGCTGATCGACGGCAGGAACTGTTCGCCGATCTCGTCGGTGACGAACACGCGGCGCGCGGCCGGTACCGCGAACACGCGTTGCGCGGCGTCCTGCAGGCTGCCGCTTGCGGAAAACGCGGTCGCGCCGGCGAGCACGAGCCGCTCGATCGCATCGAAGCCGGGCTGCTCGGCGATCGCCGGCGTATGCCGCCGCGCGATGAAGCGTTGCCATGCGGCGTCGAGCATCGCCGGCGCCGCGGCGCTCGCGTGCGCGATCGATGCATCGGGCTGGCCGAACTGGAAGCCCTGGACGAAATCGATGTCGGCCTCCATCAGCGTCTGCAGCGCATCGTCGCTTTCGACGCCCTCGGCCAGCACCATCGCGCCGGCCTGGTGAAGCATCGATACGAGATGGTGCATGATCCGGCGATCGTCGGCCGACGCGTTCGCGCGCTCGACCAGCGAGCGGTCGAGCTTGACGATATCGGGCCGTGCGCGCCACACGCGATCGAAATTCGAGAACCCGGTGCCGAAATCGTCGATCGCGATCAGGAAGTCGCGATGCTGGATCATGTCGATCGTGCGCGCGAGCGCGGCTTCGTCGCGCGACGGCTGCTCGACGACTTCGAGCACGATCCGGTTCGGCGGCAACGCGAAATGCCGGCACAGCGCCTCGACGAATTCGCGCTGCACGAGGCCGGAATCGAGCACGCGCGGCGTCACGTTCAGGAACAGCCAGCCGTCGCCGATGCCTTGCGCGACGAAGTTGGCCGTATGCAGGCAGCGGGCGAGCCGGTCGAGCAGCAGCGCATCGGCGGCCGCGCGCGTCCTGTCGAACAGCGCGACCGGCGACACCAGCGTGCCGTTCGGATCGACGACGCGCAGCAGCGCCTCGTACCCGACCACGCGCTTGTGCGTGATCGACAGCACGGGCTGAAACACGCTGCGCAGCGTCGTGTCGCGGTACGTGGCGATCCAGCCGCTGGGCGTCGGCGTGAGGCGTTCGAGCAGGGAATCGAGCGCGAGGTCGCGGGAGGGCTTCATGTCATCGGTTGCCCGGCGGCGAACGGAGGGGCGGTGCCGTGCCGCCACGCACAAGCCGTCGCACGCGCAGGTGGACGCGAAAGAACGTGGTGCATCGTGACCGCCTTCTGCGGATGAGTGTTCCGAGTGTAACGGGAACGGCGCGACGCGCGTATCAGGGTTACTCCAGACGCAAACGCTACACAGGTTCCGGCGCGCGGCGGCCGGCGCCGGAATGCGCGGCTGCAACGGCCGGTGGCCGCGCGTGTCGTGCGCGCTGCATGCGAAGCATGGCGAACACGCCGTAGCGGCGGGAACAGGCGGTCGCGGCGCGAGCCGGCGAAAACAAACGGCCGCCGCCCGAGCGTGCACGATCGTCGGCACGGATCCGGTAAAAAGCGCGGCATGCATCGCCGCGCGCCGGCCGGCGAGCGGTGTGCCGGAATCGGCGACCGGCAGCGCGGTACGGGGTGCCGTACTCGCGTCGGGAAATCGTCCGGATGCCGACCCGTACGCCGCTCAGGCCGCTTCGCCGCCGCGCGGGCCGAATCCGGGAATCCGCTTGATCACGCCGGTCGCGAGCGCGGTGCCGACGAGCACGATCGCGCAGCCTTCGATCATGACGACCGATACGTGCTCGCCGAGGAACAGCGCGCCCCACAGCAGCCCGAACACCGGGATCACGAACGTTACGGTGATCGCGCGGGCCGGGCCGATATGCGCGATCAGGTAAAAGAAGATGAAATAGGCGATGCCCGTGCACGCGATGCCGAGCGCAAGCACGGCGCCCCATGCGTGCGCGCTGACCGCGGCGGCAGGCCAGGTCGCGATCGCGAACGGCAGCAACAGCACGGTCGAGCCGATCATGCTGCCGGTCGCGTTGACGAGCGGGTCGACGCCGCTGAGCTTGCGCTTGGTGTAGTTGGCCGCGATGCCGTACAGCAGTGTCGCGCCGAGCGCCGCGGCGGCGGCAAGCGCGGTCGCGCTCGCGCCGGTGCTGCCGTGCGCGTTCGCGATCTGATCCCACACGAGCGTGAGCACGCCGGCAAAACCGATCACGAGGCCGAGCGCACGCGGCAGCGACAGCTTGTCCTTGAGCCACAGATACGCGACGAGCGCGCCCCACAGCGGCGTCGTCGCGTTGATCACCGACGTCACGCCGGCGGACAGCGTCAGTTCGGCATACGCGAACAGGCAGAACGGCGCGCCCGAGTTCAGTACGCCGACGACGAACAATGGCCATGCGTGCCGGCGCAGCCGCGCACCGAGCTCGGCGGGCTTGAAGCGCGTCAGCGCGAGGCCGGTGAGGAACAGCGCGCCGATGCCCACCCGCAGCGCCATCAGCGGCGCGACGCCGAATTCGGCGACGCCGACGCGGATGAACAGGAACGATGCGCCCCAAAGGGCGGCGAGGAGGGCCAGCAGAAACGCGTTCTTGGGTGACATCGGGCGGGGAGCCAAGGGACGGGATGCGGTGAATCTTACACCGCGTTACCGAGCCGTCGTTTCACGATCGGATGAAACGACAAGAAACGGGAAATTCGTCCGTGATTCGCGCGAACCGGCCGGGCGGCCGGTTCGATCGCTCAATGATGGCGCCAGCCGCCGCGTCCGCCGAACCCGAAGTTCAGCGACAGCGCCGGGCCCCAGTAACCGCCCCATGCCGGCGCATACACCGGGGCCGGATAGTAGTACGCGGGGCCGGGATCGACGTACACGGGTGCGGGCTGAACCGGTGCGGCCGTGTAATAGCCGGACGGATAGTAGCCGTACGGGTAGTAGCAGCCCGCGAGTGTCGCGCACGCGAGCGCCCCGGCGACGAGGGTCCTGTTCATGATGTCTCTCCGGCGGAGCCGGCAATCGGCAGATGCTTAAGCTTAGGCCGCCGATCGATGAGAGGGTGGGTAAAACGGTAACGGATCATTTCCGCGCAGGATTGGGCACACCGCCGGGCCAGCACCCCGCACCATGCGAAAACGGCGCTTCCGCATCGCGGAAACGCCGCCCGGTTGAAACGCAGCGCGCCCGCAGAACCCGGGCGCGGGCCGGCTTACTTGCCGACCTGATTGCCGATGATGCCGCCGGCTGCGGCGCCGCCCAGGGTCGACAGCGCATTGCCGCCGATCGCCGCGCCCGCTACACCGCCGACGCCTGCACCGATTGCCGTGTCACGCTGGCGTCGCGACATCGAATCGCAGGCCGACAGGCTGGCCACCGTCGCAACGAGCAGCGCGCATACCCCAAAACGCCGAATCGAATAGCTCATGATCGTTGTCCTTGTGGTAGTGAATGGAGGTCGCGCGGCCGGTCCGCGGCCGCGCATGACCCCAATCTACGCGCCGCTCCGCACGGCTGCTGTAAGGACTTGTTAAGGGTCCTGCGGTTTCGTAATGAATTGTTTCGCGTGCGGCCACAGGCACGGGCGATGCGGGCGCCGACGCAAAAAAGCCCGCTCGAAAGCGGGCTTCTTGCAACGCGTGTTGCGCGACGACGCGGCCCGCACGGACCGCATCGTTCGCTCGCAGCGTTACTGGCGGTGATAGATCTCGGCGCCCGTCTTCACGAATTCGACGGCCTTGACCTCCATCCCTTTCTTCAGCGCCTCGCTTTCCGACACGCCTTGCTGCGCCGCGAACTCGCGCACGTCCTGCGTGATCTTCATCGAGCAGAAGTGCGGGCCGCACATCGAGCAGAAGTGTGCAACCTTCGCCGAGTCCTTCGGCAGCGTTTCGTCGTGGAATTCTCGCGCCTTGTCCGGGTCGAGGCCGAGGTTGAACTGGTCTTCCCAGCGGAACTCGAAGCGCGCCTTCGACAGCGCGTTGTCGCGCACCTGCGCGCCCGGGTGGCCCTTGGCGAGGTCGGCCGCGTGCGCGGCGAGCTTGTACGTGATGATCCCTTCCTTCACGTCGTCCTTGTTCGGCAGCCCGAGGTGCTCCTTCGGCGTCACGTAGCACAACATCGCGGTGCCGAACCAGCCGATCATCGCGGCGCCGATGCCCGACGTGATGTGGTCGTAGCCCGGCGCGATGTCGGTGGTCAGCGGCCCGAGCGTGTAGAACGGCGCTTCCTTGCACCAGTCGAGCTGCAGATCCATGTTCTCCTTGATCAGCTGCATCGGCACGTGGCCCGGGCCTTCGATCATCACCTGCACGTCGTGCTTCCACGCGATCTGCGTGAGCTCGCCGAGCGTCTTCAGCTCGCCGAGCTGCGCTTCGTCGTTCGCGTCGTAGATCGAGCCGGGGCGCAGGCCGTCGCCGAGCGAGAAGCTCACGTCGTACGCCTTCATGATTTCGCAGATCTCTTCGAAGTGCTCGTACAGGAAGCTTTCCTTGTGATGCGCGAGGCACCACTTCGCCATGATCGAGCCGCCGCGCGACACGATGCCCGTCATCCGGTTCGCGGTGAGCGGCACGTACTGCAGGCGCACGCCCGCATGGATCGTGAAGTAGTCGACGCCTTGCTCGGCCTGTTCGATCAGCGTGTCGCGGAAGATTTCCCACGTGAGGTCCTCGGCCTTGCCGTTGACCTTTTCGAGCGCCTGGTAGATCGGCACCGTGCCGATCGGCACCGGGCTGTTGCGGATGATCCACTCGCGCGTTTCGTGGATGTGCTTGCCGGTGGACAGGTCCATCACCGTGTCGCCGCCCCAGCGGATCGCCCACGTCATCTTGTCGACTTCCTCGCCGATCGACGACGTGACGGCCGAGTTGCCGATGTTCGCGTTGATCTTCACGAGGAAGTTGCGGCCGATGATCATCGGCTCCGATTCCGGGTGGTTGATGTTTGCGGGGATGATCGCGCGGCCGCGCGCGACTTCGTCGCGCACGAACTCGGGCGTGATCTCGGCGAGCGCGTTCGCGCCGAAGGCCGCGGCGCCGAACGCCTGGCCCGGATGCTGGCGGCCCATCATCGCGGCGAGCTTCGCGCCGTTGGGCCCGCTCGACTTCAGGCTTTCGATGTACTCGGCGCGGCGCTGGTTCTCGCGGATCGCGATGTATTCCATTTCCGGCGTGATGATGCCCTGTCGCGCGTAGTGCATCTGCGTGACGTTCTTGCCCGGCTGCGCGCGGCGCGGGTTGCGGTGCAGGCCGGGGAAACGCAGGTCGGCGGTGGCCGGGTCGGCCGCACGCTCGCGGCCGTACCGGCTCGACAGGCCGTCGAGCACCTCGGTATCGCCGCGTGCTTCGATCCAGCGCTGGCGCAGCGCGGGCAGCCCCGCGCGGATGTCGATCTTCGCGTCCGGATCGGTGTACGGGCCCGACGTGTCGTACACGTAGATCGGCGGATTCTTTTCGCCGCCGAAGCCGGTCGGGGTGTCGGCCTGCGTGATTTCGCGCATCGGCACGCGGATGTCGGGTTGCGAGCCGGTTACATAAACCTTTCGCGAATTGGGCAGCGGGGCGACGGCGGCGGCGTCGACGTGGGCGTCGGCAGACAGAAACTTCGGATTGGCGTTCATGCAATCTCCTGTGCGGGCGCCGGACACGCGCTTCGGCGCTTGCCCGGAGCCCTTGACGAATGTGGGGCTCGAGCTAAGCAGGAGACGAGGTTTGGTGAGGCGGCGGATTCGTCAGAAGGATGGCGGCGGAATCCGTACGCTTCCCTGCGCTGGCATTATCCAGATCAGGTTCAAAGGGTATTTCTCACCCGCAATGCCGGTTGTTTGACCGAACGCATTGCAGGACCCCCGCGTTAGCAAGGGCACACGATACACCGGCTTCGCGGCGGTTTCAACCGGCAGCGCGGCGGTTCGCCGGCAACGGTCCGGCCGCGCGGGCGGCCGGTGCGCCGCATCATCGATCGCGTGCGTTGCGTGCGGGATGCGCAGCCGGCAGTGGCGTAGCACTGCAGCATCGCGGTGGCGGCCGGCGGGCCCGAAAATATTTTCGGGCCGGCTGTCATTTCCCGCGGCGTCGTTCGTCTATTGGGCTCCTCAAACCCATGTTCCGGAGAGATGTCATGAAAAACGTACTGGTCGCAGCCTGTGTCGCCGCTTTCGCCGCGCTTGCAACGGGCGCGTATGCGCAGAACGACGCGATGTCGCAAAACGGCTCGTCGATGTCGAAGGATGCGATGTCGAAAGACGCGATGGGCCACGATGCAATGGCCAAGGATGGTGCGATGAAGAAGGGCGCCATGAAGAAGCATCCGATGAAGAAGGACGCGATGTCGCACGACGCGATGGGCAAGCCGTCGGGCGACAAGATGGCGCCGTCCAACTGACGGCGCGGGCGCGGGCCGCCGGCGCGCGTTCGATCACAGCCGGCCGCCCGCGTCCCGTTTTGTGTCGTTGCGTTTCCTCGACGCGTTCCGGGAGTCTTCATCATGCAAACCGTTCCTGTTGCCGGGCGCGCGGCCGCCGCGCCGCCCGCGCGCCCCATTCATCCGCTGTGGGTGCGCGCGAGCCATTGGCTCAACGCGCTCGCGGCGATCCTGATGGCGCTGTCCGGCTGGCGCATCTACGACGCGTCGCCGATCTATCGGTCATTCACGTTTGCGCACGGCATCACGCTCGGCGGCTGGCTCGGCGGCGCGCTGCAATGGCATTTCGCGGCGATGTGGCTGCTCGTCGGCAACGGGCTGTTCTATCTGACGATGGCGATCGCGACCGGACGCCTCGCGCGCAAGATGCTGCCGGTCACGCCGGCATCGGTGTGGCGCGACGTGCGCGCCGCGTTGCGCGGGCGCCTCGCGCACGACGACCTGAGCGTCTACAACGCGGTGCAGCGTGCCGCGTACCTGGTCGCGATCGCCGATCTGATCGTGCTGGTGCTGTCCGGGCTGACGATCTGGAAGTCGGTGCAGTTTCCGCTGCTGCGCGAACTGTTCGGCGGTTACGACAACGCACGCGTCGTGCATTTCTGGGCGATGTCGCTGCTCGTCGCGTTCTTCGTCGTGCACGTCGCGATGGCGCTGCTCGTGCCGCGCTCGCTGCTCGCGATGCTGCGCGGCCGCTGATCCCGCCTATCCGGGACGAAGGAAATCATCATGTCGGAATCCGAAATCAAGCGCGACGATTCGCGCTGGGCGCTCGACCGCAACTCGCTCGAGCTCGACGTGCGGCGCGAGCTGGCAATGCCGTCGCGACGGCTGTTCAACCGGCGCATCCTGACGCTCGGCGGCCTGACGATGCTGACCGGCTGCACGCTGCACGACGATGCGTCGGTCAACACGTTTCTCGAGCGCGTATCGCGGCTGAACGATCGCGTGCAGGCGTGGCTTTTCAGCGGCGAGCGGCTCGCGCCGACCTACACCGAAGCCGACATCACGCGGCCGTTCCCGTTCAACGCGTACTACGGCATCGACGACGTGCCGCACGTCGACGCGTCGACGTACCGGCTCGTGCTGTCGGGCCGCGTGACGGGCAAGCGCGTATGGACGCTCGACGAACTGTACGCGCTGCCGCACGCGGAGCAGATCACGCGGCACATCTGCGTGGAAGGGTGGAGCGCGATCGGCCGCTGGGGCGGCACGCCGTTCGGCGCGTTCCTGGCACGCGCCGGCGCCGATACGCACGCGAAGTACGTCGGCTTCAAGTGTGCGGATGATTACTACGAAAGCATCGACATGCCGACCGCGCTGCATCCGCAGACGCTGCTCGCGTTCGACTATGACGGCCATCGCCTGCCGCCGGAGTTCGGTTTCCCGATGAAGCTGCGGATGCCGACCAAGCTCGGCTACAAGAATCCGAAGCACATCATGGAAATCTTCGTGACCGATACTTATCCGGGCGGCTATTGGGTCGATCAGGGATACAACTGGTTCGGCGGATCGTGAAACGGGCCGCGCGATGCGTCCGCAGCGCGCGGCAGGCTGTTCACGATGCACCCGGTGTCGCGCCGAAACGTCAGTCCAGATGCTTTCAACAAGGTCGCCCGATGCCTTTCTAGTCCTTAATGCATAATGCTCGACGTGCGTGGCCGGCCTGGCCGCGCACGCTTTTTTTTGTCCGTCCGTGGCCGGATCGCCCGGGCCCGCTTATCGCCGCCGTTCGCACCGTCATGTCGTTCCGCACGTCTTCGTTCGCCGTTCCGGTCCCGGTCGGCGTACTTGCCGGCCACGCCGGTTTTTCCCGTTTGTCGCGCGAGCGTCCGCAGCGGCTTGTCCGGGGCACCGAACGATGACCCCGCTCGACCGCCTGCTCGACTTCCTTGCCCGCCTGCCGATCCGGATCCGCCTGCCGCAAAGCCGCGGCGGCCGCGTCGCGCTGGCCCTCGTATTCATCTATTTCGTCTGGGGTTCGACGTACAGCGGGCTGCATTTCGCGCTGCAGTCGTTCCCGCCGCTGTTGCTGTCGGGGCTGCGCAACCTGCTCGGCGGCATCGGCCTGTTCATCTTCGCGCTGCGGCGCAAGCCCGAGTGGCCGACGCTGCTGGAAATCCGCAACTCGGCGATCGTCGGCACGATGCTGGTCGCGCTGTCGTCGGGCACGATCGCGCTCGGGATGCGCACCGTCAGCAGCGGCTCGGCCGCGGTGATGGTCGCCACGGTGCCGCTGTTCGCGACGGTGATCGCGGCGGTCGCCGGCCGGCCGGTGACGAAGGGCGAGTGGGCGGCCGTTGCGCTCGGAATGGTCGGCATCGTGGTGCTGAACTCGGGCGGCGCGGCCGCCGCGAACTCGGCGCTCGGCACGATCTGCGTGCTCGCCGGCGCGCTGTTCTGGGCGGGCGGCGCGCATCTCGCGACGCGGCTCAAGCTGCCGTCGGACCTGTTCCTGTCGACGTCGCTGCAGATCGGACTCGGCGGACTGCTGTCCACGCTCGCCGCTTGGCTGATGGGCGAGCGCATCGAGCAGGTCGCGGCGGGGCCGGTGTTCGCGTTCGTTTACCTGATGGTGTTCTGCACGATGGCCGCGTATGTCGCGTACGGCTATCTGATCCGCCATACGAGCCCGATCATCGCGAGCAGCTGCATGTACGTGAACCCGATCGTCGCGGTCGCGCTCGGCGCGCTGATGCTCGGCGAACCGGTGACGACGGCGACCGTCGTCGCGACCGTCGCGATCCTCGGCAGCGTCGGGTTGTCGTTCCTGTTCGATCCCGCGCGCCGGCCCGCGGCGCGCGCGGCTGCCGACGCTTCGGCCCCTGTCGCGGCCGCCACCGGCGAACCTGCAACGGTCGCGGCGGCCGCACCGGATCAGCCCGCGGCGCCCGATCCGGCGCCGATCCT
>NZ_CABVPL010000085.1 GCF_902499045.1 Burkholderia latens
GCCAAGCGCGACGCGAAGCGCGGGCTGGCGTCGCTGTGCATCGGCGGCGGGATGGGCGTCGCGCTCGCGGTCGAGCGCGACTGAGCGGCCTCTGAAGATCTGCACGCGTGCGGCGCCGGCCTGCGCCGCACACGTGCGAAGCCCGCTTGGCGCGGGACAAGCTTGAACAGGCAGTCAACGACGAGTGTGATGTTCCGATGCATGCGGCGGCCGCGTAGCGGGCGCCAGCGCATCGCAGCGGCGGGGCCGGCGGCATGTGCGATGTCGCCGCTTCGCATCATTGATCAATTTATTTGTCGGTGAATAATAGGATGACTAAGCGAATTGCAGTTGTGACGGGCGGGATGGGCGGTCTGGGTGAAGCGGTCAGCATCCGGTTGAACGATGCTGGCCACCGGGTCGTCGTCACGTATTCGCCGAACAATGCCGGCGCCGATCGCTGGCTGACCGAGATGCACGCGGCCGGCCGCGACTTTCACGCGTATCCGGTCGACGTGGCCGATTACGACTCCTGCCAGCAATGCATCGAGAAGATCGTCCGGGACGTCGGCCCGGTCGACATCCTGGTGAACAACGCGGGCATCACGCGCGACATGACGCTGCGCAAGCTCGACAAGGTCAACTGGGATGCGGTGATCCGCACCAACCTCGACTCCGTGTTCAACATGACGAAGCAGGTCTGCGACGGCATGGTCGAGCGCGGCTGGGGGCGGATCGTCAACGTCGCGTCGGTCAACGGCTCGAAGGGCTCGGTCGGCCAGACCAACTACGCGGCCGCGAAGGCCGGCATGCACGGCTTCACGAAATCGCTCGCGCTCGAAGTCGCGCGCAAGGGCGTGACGGTGAACACGGTGTCGCCGGGCTACCTCGCGACGAAGATGGTGACGGCGATTCCGCAGGACATCCTCGACACGAAGATCCTGCCGCAGATCCCGGCGGGCCGGCTCGGCCGACCCGAGGAAGTCGCGGCGCTGATCGCGTTTCTGTGCTCGGAGGAGGCCGGTTTCGTGACGGGCTCCAACATCGCGATCAACGGCGGCCAGCACATGCACTGACGCGCAACGGCCCGGGCGGCGTTCGCGTGCGTCCGGGCCGTGCTCCCGCTGTATCCAGCGCCGGGGCCGCGCGCATGCGCGGTGGCGGAGCACGACGCGGGTTCGCTGCGCACGCAGCGGGCCGTCCAGCCTGCGCTCCGGCTACGCGACCGCAGCACGCACGCCGCACCGGCCTCGCATTCCGGAGGAGGCATGGGCGAAACCTGGATGGGACTCGCGATCGGCGGCTCGGCGCTGACCGTCGCGCTGACGATGGCGATCGCGCTTCACTGGCTCGAGCGGCGCCGCGCGCGGTTGTTGCGCAACTTCGATCATCGCGATTGCTGGTTCATCGCGTACGGCAAGCGCTTCGCGCGCGGGCCCGCGCGTGGGACGCGCGGCAGCCGCGTGCGATGATGGCAGCGGTGTTCGAGCGTCGCGCCGCATCCCGCGCATCCGTGAGCGATGCGCGGGATCTTCGCGCTCAATCGCTGCGCTTGTGCGCGCCTTCGCCGGCATCGCTCTTGTGGAAGATCCGCTTCGTCGTGCGCTTGGTGGCATCCCAGCCCTCGCGCGATGCATGCGCGATGCCGTGCCCGACCGCCTTCGCGGCGCTCGCGGTCGCATGACCGAAGCTGCGCGCGGCCTCGCCGGTCTTGTGCGCGGCTTCTTTCGAATCGCGCTTGATGTCCTGCTTCACTTCCGACATGTCCGCGTGCGCGATCGGGCTGATCAGCGCGAGAACGAACGCGGTGCAAATGAACTGACGTGCTTTCACGGCGTGGTTTCCCTGGGTTGATTCATCGAAGCTGCGCGCGGCCGGCAGGCGGCGGAGCGAATGCGCCGGCCGCCGATGCGTCGAGCATCACCGCGGCGCGGCCGCTGAGCAGTACGCGCTCGCCGCAGCGCAGCGCGAAGGCGTACAGCACGGAGCGGTCGTCGCCGCCGATGCGTTCGGCGTCGACGGTCAGCGGCAGCTCGAACGTATCGAGCCGATCGACGAATGCGTCGACGCCGCGCACGCTCGCAAGATAGCCGGCGCGCGGGCGCACGTGGTCCGTCTGGCCGTGTTGCGCACCGAGCAGCGCTCCGTGCACGGCCATCGCCTGCGCCGCGTATTCGATTCCGCAGACCGACGCGAGCCGGCCGCCCGAGCGCAGCGGGTTGTGCGGATCGCGGTGGCTCGTCGCGCTGCAGCGGATCCGTACGGCGTCCCATGCGTCGACGCGATCGAGCATGCACATCGCGCCCGCATGCGGAATGTGCGCGGCGATCCATGCGCGGTCGAGCGTCGTCATTGCGCGTGCTCCACGGCGGCATCCGGCAGCGCGATATCGACCTGCACGCGCGTGTCCTGCAGATAGTCGAGCACCACCCGCGCGGCGCGGCGTGCGGCGAGCGCATCGAGCAGCGGCAGCGCGCGTGCGGCCGGATTGCCGGTGCGCAGCGCTTCTAACGCGGGATTGTCGAGCGTCGTCGCCGGCGCGCCGGTGAGCTGCACGTCGATGCGCGCGAGCGTGCGTTCGGTCGCATTGGGCGCGAGCACGAGCGCGACGCCGAACGCGTCGACGATCGGCCGCACCGCGCGCAACGGTTCCGGATAGTCGGTGTCGTACGCGATCAGCAGGCTCGGCACGCGATCGACCGCAACCTGGCACAGGCTCTCGAGCAGCCCCGCGGCGAAGCTTCCGTCGTGCGCGCACAGCACGTTCGACGTCGCCATCGCGCGCGTCGCGATGCTCCAGTAGCCGGCCGGCGCGTTGTGCACCGAGTTGTGAAAGCGCGTGGGCGACAGATGGCGATCGTCGCCGGCGAGCGTTTCGCAGATCGCGTGGCAGTTCTGGCCGTCGCCGCCCGACGCGCTGAACACGGTCGCGAGCGCGGCCGCGTCGTGTCCGCTCGCCGCTACCGCTTCGAGCCCGACCGCGAGCGCGACGCGCACGACCGGGCCGGTGCGGCGGCGTTCCGCCGGCGGCAGGCCGGCCGGCGGAGGCAACACCGTGCGCGCGCTCGCATACGCGGTGCGGCCGGCGAGCACGTCCGCCGTGTGTGGCCAGTCGTTCAGGCCGGGCCCGACGAGGCCGACGCTTTCGATGAACGCGGTGACGGTCATGTCGGCTCCCGGCGGCTCGCGGGCTCGGCGCGACCGAGGATCAGGCTGCAATTCGTGCCGCCGAAGCCGAACGAATTGGACAGTACCGCGCGCACGCGCGCGTCGCGGCTCGCGAGCACGTAATCGGCGGCCAGCGCCGGGTCGGGTCGTATCGTGTTGACGCCGGCCGGCACGAACTGCTCGCGCAGCGCGAGCGCGGCGACGACCGCTTCGAGCGCGCCCGCGGCGCCGAGCGTATGCCCGGTCGCACCCTTGGTCGAACTGCACGGCGTGCGTGCGAGCAGCGCGTCCACCGCGCGGCTTTCCGCGGCATCGTTGCTGGGCGTCGCGGTGCCGTGCAGGTTCACATAGTCGATGTCGGTTGCCGCGAGGCCGGCCGATGCGAGCGCCTGCTCGATCGCGATGCGCGCGCCGAGCCCTTCCGGATGCGGCGACGACATGTGATGCGCATCGCTCGATTCGCCGATGCCGAGCAGCAGGATCGCGTCGTCATCGAGCGCGGCCGGTGCATCGGGTGCGCGTTCGAGCAATGCGAACGCCGCCGCCTCGCCGATCGAGATGCCGTCGCGCGCGACGTCGAACGGCCGGCATGGCTGGCGCGACAGCAGCTCGAGCGAATTGAAGCCGTACAGCGTCGTCAGGCACAGCGAATCGACGCCGCCGACGACGGCCGCATCGATCAGCCCCGCTTCGATCATCCGCCGCGCGGAGCCGAACACCTTCGCGCCGGACGAGCACGCGGACGAGACGGCCATCGCCGGCCCGCGCAGCGCGAAATACGCGCGCACGAACGAGGCCGGCGAATACGGGTTGTGCGTATGCGCATAGCGGAATCCCACGGGTAGCGCACCGCTTGCCGGATCGCGCTGCTCGTAGGCGCGCTCCGTCTCGAGGATGCCTGACGTGCTCGTGCCGACGAACACGCCGACGCGCTCGGCGCCGTAGCGCGACACCGCTGCCGCGACGCGCGCGTCGAAGCCGTCTTGCGCGAGGCCGAGCTGCGCGAGGCGGTTGTTGCGGCAGTCGAAGTCGGCGAGATCGGCGCGCACGGGCTGCGCATCGAGGCCATCGACGGCGCCGATCCACGTGTCGAGATCGGCGCGTTCGAAGTCGCACGGCGTGAGCCCGCCGCGCGCGCGACGCAGCGCGTCGAGGGTCGCGTCGAGACCGCGGCCGATGCAGCTGGTGGCGGTGAAGTGCGAGAGCAGGAGAGGTTTCACGAAGGTCGCATCCGATGGCCGGAACGGGCGCCGGCGGGGCGGGCGAGGGCGCCGCGCGCGGTCAGATTTTATCAAACGGGGGGGCTGGAAAGCCCGGCTGGCCGGGCGGTTCGACGGGGGCAGGCGCGAGCGCGGCGCGTAGGGTGGTCCATTGCAATTGCGCTTCGGCGGCCGCGCGCAAGACCGCAGGCAGCACGTCGAGCACGACCGGTTCGCCGCGTGCATCGCGTGCCGCGTGGCCATCGTGCACGAGCAGGATGTCGCGCGGCGCGAGGCCGTTCAGCAGCCGGCGCGTGACGGTTTGCGCGTGATGCTCGCGCGTGTCGAAGCCGCGCCGCGTCCAGCTCGCGAGTTGCAGGCCAAGTTCGCACAGCACCGGTTCGAGGAACGGATTGCGCAGGCCGGCCGGCGCGCGGAAGAAGCGCGGCCGCGTGCCGGCGAGCTCGGTCAGCGTCTGCTGCGCGGCCGCGATTTCGCGGCGCAGCGCAGCCGGCCCCGACAGCGAGAACGTATGCCGATGCCGCTGGCTGTGGTTTTCGATTGCATGCCCGCGCGCGACGATCGCTTCGATCCACTGCGGATGGCGGCGCGCGAGATCGCCGATGCAGAAGAACGTCGCGCGCGCATCGTACCGGTCGAGCACGTCGAGCACGCGCGGCGTGACGTCGGGGTCCGGGCCGTCGTCGATCGTCAGCGCGATGCGGCGGCCGGCACCGGCCGGCAGGCGCGTCCAGTTCGGGCCGAGCAGCGCGCTGCGCGGCCACAGGCCGGCGGCCGTCAGCGCGAGATGCGAGGCGACCACGCCGCCGGCGGCCCACGGCCATGCGGCCGGCTGCGCGACGACGGCCGCGAGCGCGCCCGCATGCAGCGCGGCTGTGCCTGCGATCAGCGGCGTCGGCTTCCAGCGGCGCGCGTCGCCGGCCGGTTCGGCGGTCGGCCGCGGCGGAAAGGACGATGGCGCGTTCATGTGCGAACTCCTGTCGGGACGCGGCGAGCGTCGTGGGTTGTCGCCGCGCGCGGCGCGAGAATTGCCGCGAACGCGAGCGCGAGCATCGCGCCGGGGCCGACGGTCAGCCCGAAGGTTTCGAGCAGCGGCACGCGCGACAGCGCGAGCAGGCCGAAGCCGGCCACCGTCGCGAGGTTCGCGATCAGCAGCGACACGAGCGTGTACGGCGTGACCGGTTGCGCATCGTCGCGCTTGCAGAAGAACAGCGCATAGTTCGACCCGACCGCGACGATCAGCAGCATCCCGACGAGATGCAGGATCGTCAGCTGCACGCCGGCGAGCGCGAAGCCGGCTGCCACCACCAGCACGGCCGCGACGAGCGGCGCGAGCGCGCGCACGACGCGGCGCGGCGATCGCAGCGCGATCAGCAGCAGCACGGCGATCGCCGCGAAACCGGCGAGCGACAGCCGGATGTCCTCGTGCACGTAGTCCACGTACAGCCGATCGGCTTCGGCCTTCATGTCGACGAACAACGCGTCGGGCACGCCGGCGCGCGCGACGGCCGCGCGGATCGGCGCGGCGTCGAGCGCCGGTGCCGCCGCCGCGGTGCGTGCGACATCGGGCGCCCGCAGCGGCAGCATCGCGCTCCAGCGGCCCGCGCGCCCGGTCAGCAGCGCATCGACGGCGAGCGCCATCGACGTGCCGCGCAGGTCCGCGCGCGTGAGCAGCGGCGCGTGGCGCGCGGCGTCGACATCGGCGATGAACGGCGCGAATAGATCGGGCCTGACCGCGATCGGCTGATTCGCGACGGCGTCGCGCATCCGCGCGGCGAGCACGTCCGCATCCGGCAAGCTCGCCTGGCGCGCGCGTTGCGCGGCGTCGCTCGGCAGGTAGCGTGCGGGGCTTTCGAAGCCCGCGATCGCGCCGCGATCGACGAGCGGCTGCAATTGCGCGGCGACCTTCTCCGCGCGTTCGAGCGCGGCTTGCTCGGTCGGCGCGGAAATCACGACGAGGTAGCGCACGTCCGGTGCGCCGACGTCGGCGCGCAGGCGCGCATCGAGCGCCTGCGCACGGGCGGGAACGGGGCTCAGCGCGGCGAGTTCGCGGCTCCACAGGCCGTCGCGGTGCAGCACGAGCGTCGCGCATGCGGCGAGCACGAGCACGGCGAGCGGCCAGCGCAGCCGCGGTGCGGCGGCTACCGCGCGCGCGAGCACCGTGCCGGCGCGCGACACGTCGCGGATCGCGACGTGTTCGCCGCGCAGATGCGGCAGCACGAAGCGCGTGACGAGCGCGGCGGCCGTGAGTCCTGCGATCGAATACAGCCCGAGCTGCACGAGGCCCGTGAAGCCGGAGAACAGCATCGATGCGAACCCGCACACGGACGTCAGTACGCCGAGCCGGATCGTCGGCCAGTACGCGGCGATCCATGCGCGCGTCGCGTCGGCCCGCCGCCCGGCGTCGCGCGAGCCGGTCTGCGCGGATTGCACGAACAGATAGATCGAATAGTCGACGGCTTCGCCGATCAGCGTCGTGCCGAAGCCGAGCGTGAGTCCGTGAACCGTGCCGAACGCGACGCCGACGGCCGCGATCCCGGCGGCGATGCCGGTGAGCACCGGCAGCAGCCCCAACGCGAGCATGCGCGGCGAGCGGTACAGCGTCAGCAGCAGCGCGACGATCAGCACGACGCTCGCCGTCGACAGCCGCTCGACGTCGTGCCGGATCGTGTCGCGCGTGTCGACCGAGAACACGCCGGGGCCCGTCATCGCGAGCGTGTACGCGGCGGCGTTCGGCAGCGTCCGCGTCGCGGCCGAGAACGCGCGGCGTACCGCGTCGAGCGCGCGTGCCTGCGCGTCGGTGTCGGAGCCGGCGGCGGCCGTCTGCACGACGAGCACGGCACGCGTGCCGTCGCGCGACGCCCATGCGCCGTCGCGCATCGCCGGCTGCGCGCCGCTGTCGAGCTGGCCGACGAGCGCGGTCACTTCGCCGGTCGGGTCGTGCGGCAGCATCGCCTTCGCGACGAGGCCGGCCGACGAGCTCAGCAGATCGAGGCTGTCGCCCAACGCCTGGTGCAGGCCGGCGGCGCTGAAGCGCTGCGGCGTGACGGCCGGGCTCAGCAAGTAGCGATGATCGAACACGAACTGCTGATCGCGCGCGTCGTTCGCGGCTTCGCCGTTGTTGACGGCCGAGAATTGCCGGTCGGCGCGCAGCGTGCCGGCGACGCGCTTCGACAGCGCCGCGCGCGTGGCCGCGTCGCCGCCGTCGATCGCGACGAGGATCAGCCGGGACACGATCCCGTCGCGCAGTTGATCGACGAGCACGCGCTGCTCCGCGCTCGGCGCGCTCGGCAGGAACGCGGACAGATCGGCCGTGAAATTCGCGCGTGCGATCGCGACCGCGCACGCGCCGAGCGCGAGCAGCCACACGAGCACGGCGCGTTGCCGCCACGCGGGCACGCGGTGCATGACGGAGGCGGGCGACCGGCTGCGCTGGTCCATCAGTTCGCCGGGACGGGTTGCAGGCGCATCAGCGAACGGTCGCCGTCGGCCTGCCGGATCGCGACGCTGCGCAATACGTCGCGCGTGCCGTCGAGCGTGATCGTGCTGACGACCTTCAGCATCCGCGAATCGAGCGGCGTGAGCGTGAGCGTCCAGTCGTCGCCGCGTCCGGCGAGCGCGACCTTGTAGATCTGCTCGAGCGCGTAGCGGTTGCCGGCGAGCGTCGCACGGATGCTGTCGATGAACGCGCCGAGCTCCGGGTACCGTGCGAGCGCGAGCGTGTACTTGCGGTTGTTGCGCTCGACGGTGAGCATGTCACCGTCGACGACCAGATGTTCGGGCTTGGGGCTCAGTGTGTGTTTCTCGAGATGGTCGGGCGCGACGAACACGAGCTCCCCCGACGACTCGACCGGCTGCGTCGCGATCGACAGCGTCTTCGTCTCGGTGAACGTCGCGCGTCCGGACTTGTGCTGCGCGAGCGTCGACATCAGCCGGTCGAGCGTCCATGGTGAACGGGCGTCGGCCGCGTGGGCGGGCAGCGCGAGCGCGACGGCGGCCGCCACGGCGAACGCGCGCGCGATGGGGCGCGGCGCGAACGCGTGCCGAAGCGACGGCGGCAACGGCGGCAGAACAGGCGGCAGAAAGCGGCGAACGGCGGTCATGCGTCGGAATCCTCAGTGGCGGACAGCCCGGCGCACGCGCGCGCATCGTCGCGGCGCGCGGCGGCGTCGCCCGTCTGCCAGAAATCGAAATAGTTGAACCAGTTGTACGGCGCCGCACGACAGTAATGGTCGAGCAGCGCGACGTAGCGCGCGAGCGCCGCGTCGACGGCCGCCGCGCGCGCGTCGCGGCCCACGTCGGAGAAATCGGCGAGCGTGTCGAAGTGCACGTCGTAGCGGTTGCCGTCGCGATAGAGGCCCGTCATGAACAGCACCGGCCGCCGCAGCATCGCGGCCATGTACAACGGCCCGAGCGGGAACGCGGCCGGCGCGCCTAGCAGCGGCAGTCGCCGCAGCGACGCGGCCGCGTCGTCCAGCAGCGTGCGGTCGGCGAGCATTCCGACCATGCAGTTCGCATCGAGGCGCTCGCGCACCTTCAGCATCGAGTCGACCCGGCCGAGCGCAATCACGTCCGGCCTCGCGGCCGGATTCACGGCGGCGAGCGTCGCGTTGATCTTGCGCGCGTTCTCTTCGTACATCGTGACGACGACGCGAAGGTCCGCACGTGTGCGGCCGATCGCGCGCACGACTTCGAAACTGCCGAGGTGCGCGCCCAGCAGGAACGCGCCGCGCCTGCCGGCGAGCGCGTCGTCGACCAGCGTCGCGCCATGCAGCCGGATGTCGAACAGGTCGAAGCGGCCGTTCATCAGGTAGATGCGGTCGTGGATCGTCGCGGCGAACGTGAACACGTGCCGGTACACGTCGCGCCAGCGCGCGGGACGGCCGAGCACGCGGCGCAGGTAGTCGCGCGACGCCGCGCACGCGGCCGGCGAGAACAGCACGAAATAGATTGCGATGGCGTGCAGCACGAGGCGCGACGCTTGCCGGCCGAAACGCAGCGAGATCCATGTCATCGCGCGCAGCAGCGCCGCGTTGCTGCGCTCCTGACGCTCGGCCCATGCGGTGCGCTTCATGGCCGGGCACCGTCCTGCGCGGCGGGCGGCGTGGACAGCACGCCGGTCGCGACGTCGCGCGCGCCGGCGCGCAGCGTGAAGCGGATCGTGCCGCCGGCCGCCGCATCGAATGCGAGGTCGAGCGCTTCGCCGGGCGCGACCGGGCTCAGGAATTTCGCGGAAGCCAGCCGCCACGTATCGAGCGGGCGATTCAGCGATGCGCCGAGCGCGGCGATCGCATGATCGAGCAACACGACGCCCGGCACGATCGGATGACCGGGGAAATGGCCAGGCAGTGCAGGGTGATCGGCGGGAATCGTGAATGCGAGCGGCGCGCTGGCGAACGCACGCGGCGCGTCGGCCGCGGCCGGACGCGTATGGCGTGCGACGAGCGCGGCGAGCACGTCGCGCGGCAGCTTGCCCGTTTCGTTGCGCGGCAATGCGTCCACGAACACAAGCGGACGCGGCAGGAACGCGGGATCGATCCGTTCGCGCAGCGCGCGCTGCAGGCCGGCCGCGGCGAGCGTCGGTGCAACGACCAGCGCGACGAGGCGCGTGACCGGTTCGCGCGCTGCATCGGCGTCGGCAGGCGCGGCCTCGTCCGGCATGAAGAACACGCCGTCGACGACGCCGGGAATCGCGTTCAACTGATGGTTCAGATACGCGAGCGACGTACGCTTGCCGGCGATGTTGACGAGGTCCGCCTTGCGGCCGTGCAACAGGAACCGGCCGTCGCCGAGCAGTTCGAGCGCGTCGCCCATCGGCACCGGCGCTTCGACGTGTCCGCCCGACACCCACACGGTCGGGCCGCCGTCGTCGCTGGCGGCGTCGTGCGCCGGTGCGTGGCGCGCATCGAGCCGGATGCCGGGGAACAGTCGCCATGCCGCGCCTTGCGACGTACGGCGCGTCGCGATCTGGCCGGTCTCGGTGCTGCCGTAGATCTCGACGAGCGGCGCGCCGAGCGCCGCCTCGGCTTCGCACGCGAGCTTTTCCGACAGCGGCGCGGTGGCCGACAGCACGAGCGCGGCCGGCGGCAGCGGATGGCCGGCCGACAGCAGCGCGCGCAGATGGATCGGCGACGTGACGAGCACGCGCGGCTGCGGGATCGCGGCGAGCTCGTCGCGGATGTCGACCGGGTAGAACGGCTGACGGTTGCTGAACGCGAGACCGCCGATCAGCGCGAGCAGCACCGTCGATTCGAAACCGTACATGTGCTGCGCGGGCACCGTGCCGATCAGCGTCGCCGCACGGCCGTCGAGCAGGCCGAGCCGGTCGGCGGCCGCGCGCACGCAGCCGACCAGGAAGCCCCAGGTCTTGCGATGCGGCACCGGCGCGCCGGTCGAGCCGGACGTGAACACGTACGCCATGATGCGCGACGCATCGATGCGCGGCACCACGCAGCGCGTATCGTCGTCGAGGTCGGCGGCCGCGGCGTCCGGATACGCGAAGCGCGGCAGGTCGATCGCGCAATCGGCCGCATCGTGCAGGCAGAACGCATCCGGGGCGAAAGACGCGAGCTGGCGCACCATCTCCGGCGTGTGCGTCGACGGCAGCAGGCTGATCTTGCCGGCGACGAGCGCCGCGCACAGGCTGACCGCGAAGCGGTAGCGGTCGCGGCACACGTTGAACACGTGGCCGCCGGCGGGCAGCGCGGCGGCCACGCGCGCGACGTCGGCGACGAACGCGCGCACGCTGACGGGCGCGCCGTTGCGCCAGGCGATCGTCTGGTCCGGCGACGAATGGAATACCAGCGGATAAGTCGGCATAAATCGGTTGAAGCGAAAGGCAATTGCCGGCGCGGCCTCGATGCGGCGCCGCGCCGGCCATGAATTCATCGTGACGGCTGCGTCGACGCGCGGTACGCGCGCACCGCGTCGATCATGCTCGGCCGCGCGTCGTGCGGCAGCGCGAAGCGCCGGCACGCATGCTCGGCGGCGAACATCACGGCGACCAGCGGCAGCGACAGGTAATTCGCGAAGGTCGACCACGCGGCGATCGGCACGGTCGCGAACAGCAGCGTCGACACGGCGGCGATCGCGACGAAGAACAGCGTCCACGCGAGCGTGATGCGCCGCGTGTAGCGCGCGACGGCCGGCGTGACCGTGCCGTGGATCATCGTCGCGAAGCGCGTGCACAGCGGCACCTGGCCGGCCGCGAGCGTACGGCCGAACAGCAGCGCCATCGCGACGTTGAAGCTCGCGTGCTCGACATACAGCCCCCACTCGAAATGACGCGCGAGCGGCGCGCGCGCGGCCCACAACGCGACGGCGGCGAGGAGCCACGCCGGCACGAGCCACGCGCGCCGCGGCGAACGCAGCGCCGCGCCGAGCGCGAGCAGCAGCGGCGGCACGAGCGCCATCGCGAGGCCGAAGCCGTGCGCGCCGGGCGTTGCTGCCGCGTAATGCGCGCCGATCTGGTACGCGGCGACCGCCGCGACC
>NZ_CABVPL010000086.1 GCF_902499045.1 Burkholderia latens
GTGCAGCGCGGCCAGCAGCGCGCCGGCCGGCGGCGCGTGGATCGCGAAGCCTTCGTTCGCGACCGCCGCCGTATCGATCGCGAGCGCCGCGGCAAGCCGCGTGCGCAGCGGCGTCTCGGCCTCGCTCGCGGCGCTTGCGCGCGCGATGGCGTCCCGCGTGCGCGCATCGACGATCGTGCCGCTTCGCATGAGCGGCGCATGCTGCCACGCGTCGGACGGGCACTGCTTGCCGTCCGGCGTCAGCGGCACGAACGGATTGACCTCGGCCGGATAGATCCGGCACACCAGCGGCCGTTCGTCGTAGATCCCGCAGCGCATGCCGTCGCGCAGGTTCGGGCACGGCCCGGCATGCGAAGTGGTGAGCAGGATGGTGACGCGTATCGGCAGCGTGCCGCTGAGCGCGGGCGACGAACGCGCGCGCTTGTATGCTGCGAATGCGTCGCCGGGCGCGGGCTCGACGGGCCATAGGATCGCGTCGCACAGCAGCTCGACGCGGCCGCCGCGCTGCAGCCATGCCGCGGCCTCGGCGACCGTCAGCGCAATGCGCAGGTCATGGCAGCATCGGCCGCAGCCGGTGCAGGAGAAATCGATGTCGTTCGGCGTCATGCGCGTAGGGAGCGGGCGCGATCGCGTGCGTCAGCCGGCGATCAGCGGCGCGACGCGCCGGCGCAGTTCGGGCACGACCTCCGCATCGAACCACGGATGATGTTTGAACCACGCCTGGTTGCGCGGCGACGGATGCGGCAGCGGCAGCACGCCGGGGCCGTAGTCGCGCCATGCGCCGACGGTGTCGGTCAGCGTGGCCTTGCGCGTGTCGCGCAGGAAGTACCGCTGCGCGTACTGGCCGATCAGCAGCGTCAGCCGGATCGACGGCAGTTCGGCAAGCAGCCGCGCGCTCCACAGCGGTGCGCATTCGGGGCGCGGCGGGTTGTCGCCGCTCGCGCCGCGGCCGGGGTAGCAGAAGCCCATCGGCACGATCGCGAAGCGGGTTTCGTCGTAGAACGCGTCGGCGTCGACGCCGAGCCAGTCGCGCAGCCGCTTGCCGCTCGCGTCGTCCCACGGGATGCCGCTCGCATGGACGCGGGCGCCGGGCGCCTGCCCGACGATCAGGATGCGCGCATCGCGATGCGCGCGCACGACGGGGCGCGGGCCGAGCGGCAGGTCGGCTTCGCATGCGCGGCACGCGCGGATTTCGGTGAGCAGCACGTCGAGCGGCGTGCGCAGTCGTTTCGGCATCGGGTCTGAACGGGGACGGAATGGCCGCACGGACGCAACGGCGCCGATGCGGCGCGGCGCGCCCGCTGCGGGCTGCCGCTCGCGTCAGGCGGGCCGCGGCGCGGGAGGGCGCTGCGCGGCGGCCGCGGTGTCCCGGGGCGGGATCACATGGCCGTTGCACCGTCTTCGGCGATCGCAGCATCATACAACGCCGTCTGCGCGATCGCCGCGGCGATCGCCGCATCGTCGTGCGCGCCATCGAGCATGCCCCAGCGCCGGTATTGCGACAGGAACCACTGGCCGTCGCGCGGATCGGGCCGGTTCACGGCGCCGCCGTCGTGGAACCGGATCGGCAGCGGCGGCTGCACATACGGCCCCGCGCCGTAGTCGCCGAGCAGGCGCGGCGCGATCAGCCGGGCCGGCACGCCGAGCGCATCGGGCGACGCGAGCCAGTCGGCCGCTTCACGGCGGTGGGCCGCATCGTCGAGCCACGCGCACGCGTCGACGAGCGTGCGGATCAGTGCGCGCGCGGTGGCCGGATACAGCGCGACGAACTCGCGCCGTGCCGCGAGCACCTTCTCCGGATGATCGGGCCAGATCTCGCTCGTGACGGCGACGGTCCGCCCCGCGCCGCACGCCTCGGCGACCGCGTGCCACGGCTCGCCCGCGCAGAAGCCGTCGAGCTCGCCGCTCGCGAGCGCGGCGACCATCTCGGGCGGCGGGATCACGACGCTGCGCACGTCGCGCAGCGGATCGACGCCGTGCGACGCGAGCCAGTGGTTCAGCCACATCGCGTGCGTGCCGGTCGGGAAGGTCTGCGCGAGCAGCGGCTTGCGGCCGAGCGTCGCGAACGCCGCACGCGCGTCGCCGCTCGCGCGGAATGCGTCGGCGAGGCCGCGCGCGAACGTGATCGCCTGGCCGTTGCGGTTCAGCACCATCAGCGCGGCCATGTCGGTCTGCGGGCCGCCGATGCCGAGCTGCAATCCGCATACGAGCCCGTACAGCGCGTGCGCGGCGTCGAGCTCGCCGGTCAGCAGCTTGTCGCGCACGGCGGCCCAGGACGGCTGCCGGCTCAACGCGAGCGTCAGGCCGTGGCGCGCGCCGAGGTTCAGCCGCTGCGCGACGATCAGCGGGGCCGCGTCGCTCAGCGCGACGAACCCGACACGAAGATGCGCGCGTTCCGGCGCGGCGGGAATTGAAATGTTCATGGCGGTCAATGAGGTGACGCGTCGAGCAGTTGCCGCGCGACGTCGACGATGCGCAGCCCCTGATCCATCGCGCGCTTGCGCAGCAGCGCATACGCATCGTGTTCGGACAGCCTGCGCCGGTCCATCAGCAGGCGTTTCGCGCGATCGATCAGCTTGCGCTCGTCGAGCTCGCGTTCGACGTCGGCGAGCCGGCGGCGCAATGCATCGTCGTGCGAGAAGCGCGCGAGCGCGACTTCGAGGATCGGCGCGAGACGCTCGGCCGACAGTCCTTCGACGAGATACGCGCTGACGCCCGCGCCGACGGCCGCGTGAATCAGCGCCTGGTCGGCATCGTGGCTGAACATCAGCACGGGGCGCGGCGCGGTCGCGTGCATCACGGCCAGTTGCTCGAGCGTGTCGCGCGACGGCGAATCGGTATCGATGATCACGACGTCGGGGCGCTGTTCCTCGACGGCGGCGGGCAGGCGCGCGGGCGTCGCGACGTCGTTCAGCATTTCGTAGCCGAGACGCGCGAGCGCATCGCCGAGCTCGCCGATCGGCTTGTCGGTATCGGTGACGAGCAGCACGCGCAGGCGTGCGGGCGGGACGGACGAACTCATGACGCGAACGGGAACGGACGGGCTTCGGTGCAACGGTTGAACGATACCGGCGCGGCGCGCACCGATGCACGCGTATGCCGGACATCGCGCCTGGCCTTCGGGCAGCCCGCGTGAACGCGGCTGCGGCCAGTGGAACGGGCGTGCGGCCTGCACGGCACGGCGTCGCGCATGAGAGGGCGCACGACGGAGCGAATCACGTGCCGCATCACGCGGCCCGGGACAGCATCACGTGGCCGGCGGCATCGACGCACTGCGCGGACGCTTCGCCGATCGCCGCGCCGACGAGCATCACGGCGGGGCTGCCGAGCCCGGCGGCCGCGACACCCTGCGCGAGGCCGCCGAGCGTGCCGGTCCAGCGGCGCTCGTGCGGCGTGCCGGCCCATTGCACGGCGGCGGCGGGCGTCGACGCGGGCAGTGCGGCGAGCAGCCCGGCCGCGATGCTCTCGACGCGGCTCATGCCCATGTAGATCGCGAGCGTGGTGCCGGTCGCAGCAAGCGCGGCCCAGTCGGGCTCGCCGTGATCCTGGCGGTGCGCGGTGACGAACGTGACGCCCTGACAGTGCTCGCGGTGCGTGAGCGAGATGCCGAGGCTCGCGGCGGCCGCGAAGCCCGACGAGATGCCGTTGATGATCTCGACCGGAATCGCGGCGGCGCGCAGCGTCGCGAGTTCTTCGCCGGCGCGGCCGAACAGCAGCGCGTCGCCGCCTTTCACGCGCACGACGTGCGCGCCGCGCAGCGCGTAGCGGCGCATCAGCTTCTCGATGAATGCCTGCGGCGTCGAGCGGCAGCCGCCGCGCTTGCCGACGCGGATCACGCGCGCGTGCGGCGCGAGTTCGACGATGCCGGGCGCGACGAGATCGTCGAGCAGCAGCACGTCGGCGGCCGCCAGCGCCTTCACGGCCTTCAGCGTCAGGAGATCGGGATCGCCGGGCCCGGCGCCCAGCAGCGTGACTTTGCCTGTCATGTCGTGTTCCAGTGCCGCCTGTCTGCGGCGGTCGATTGCGTGTCGTTGCGCGGCGCTGGCGGGCGGTCGAGACGACCACGGCATCCGGCCGTGCATGCACGGGAGGACGTCGTTGTCCGGGTTGCGGATTGGCTGGGCCCGCGTGCGACGACGGGCCTGCATGTGCGGGACTGCCCACCGGCGCCGTTGCCGGTGTGTGCAGTGGATTCAGCAATATCCGGGCCAACCTGCGCGAGCGGTGTGCGAACGGTGGCGAGCGGCGCGGGACGTGCCGCGCGAGCGGCGGCGCCGGCGGCCAATACGCAGGCAGCCACGCGTGAAGCCGCGCATGCAGCCGCGACGCAATCGCGCACGCGATGCCGCGTCGGCGTGCATCGCGCCCGCGAGCGCGCACCGCGATGTCGCACGGCGACAGTGCTGCAGCGCACCACATCTGTGCCTCGGTGCATCGCGACGGAGAGCGCGCGGCACACCGCAGCGACACGCCCGCTGCCCCGCACGCCTTGTGCAGCGGGGCGCGCGGCGCGATCGGCGCCAGCTTGGCACGACGCTTGCGTTAGCTCGTTCGGACGGGTCAACGGCGATCCGTCCGCAGTACCGAATACCGACGCGCCCGGCAACGGGCTTCATGGGCAACGGCGTCCTACGCATCGGGTCTCTCGACGAGACCGTGCGCAGGACGCCGTTTTTCGTTTGGCGGATGACATGACCGACAAAGCAACCCGTATCGATCTCTTCAGCTTCCGCACCGCGCCGATGCGCGCGTTCCACATGACGTGGATGGCATTCTTCGTGTGCTTCTTCGCGTGGTTCGCGTGCGCGCCGCTGATGCCGCTGATTTCGCGCGAATTCCATCTGACCGCGGCGCAGGTCGCGAACGTCAACATTGCCGCAGTGGCCGCGACGATCGCCGTGCGGCTGCTGGTCGGCCCGATGTGCGACCGCTTCGGCCCGCGCCGCGTGTATGCGGGCCTGCTGCTGCTCGGCGCGATCCCCGTGTTCGCGGTGTCGTTCACGCACGACTACCTGTCGTTCCTGATCTGCCGTCTGGGCATCGGCGCGATCGGCGCGGGCTTCGTGATCACGCAGTACCACACGTCGGTGATGTTCGCGCCGAACGTGGTCGGCACCGCGAACGCGACGACGGCCGGCTGGGGCAACGCGGGCGCGGGCGCGACGCAGGCGATGATGCCGCTGCTGGTTGCCGCCGCCGTGATGCTCGGCTTCGGCGACGACACGTCGTGGCGTCTCGCGCTGATCGTGCCGGGCGTCGCGATGCTCGTCATGGCGTGGGCGTACTGGCGCTTCACGCAGGACTGCCCGCAAGGCGATTTCGCCGCGCTGCGCAAGCAGGGCGTGACGGTCGACAGCGGCAAGAAGGGCGGCTGGGCGAGCTTCTTCACCGCATGCGGCAACTATCGCGTGTGGATGCTGTTCGTCACGTACGGCGCATGCTTCGGCGTCGAAGTCTTCATCCACAACATCGCCGCGCTGTACTACGTCGATCACTTCAAGCTGTCGCTGAAGGACGCCGGCTTCGCGGTCGGCCTGTTCGGCCTGCTCGCGCTGTTCGCGCGCGCGCTCGGCGGCTGGCTGTCCGACCGGATCGCCGTGCGCCGCAGCCTCGACGTGCGCGCGATGCTGCTGTGCGCGCTGATCGTCGGCGAAGGGCTCGGGCTCATCTGGTTCTCGCATGCGCAAGGCGTCGGCATGGCGCTCGTTGCGATGCTCGCGTTCGGCCTCTTCACGCACATGGCGTGCGGCGCGACCTACGCGCTCGTGCCGTTCATCGACCGCAAGGCGCTCGGCGGCGTCGCGGGGATCGTCGGCGCGGGCGGCAACGTCGGCGCGGTGGCCGCATCCTTCCTGCTGAAGGGTATCGGCGACGTGCAGTACACGCTGAGCGTGCTCGGCCTCGTCGTCACCGCGACCGCGCTGTGCGCGATGGCCGTGCGCTTCAGCGAAGAACACAACGCACGCGAGGCCGAGCTGCGCGATCGCGCGCTGGCCGCCGCCAACGCCGCGAACTGATCGACCGAGGGAACGTCACCATGAAACTCATCGTCATCGGCCACGGGATGGTCGGCCACAAGCTTCTCGAATGCGTCGCGGCGCAAGCCGGCACGGCCGACGCGCTACAGGTCACGGTGCTCGGCGAGGAGCCGCGCCCGGCGTACGACCGCGTGCATCTGTCGGAATTCTTCGCGGGCAAGTCGGCGGACGACCTGTCGCTCGTCGAGCCCGGCTTCTTCGACAAGCATCCGCAATTCGACCTGCGCCTGAACGCGCGCGTCGCGTCGATCGATCGCGCCGCGCATACGGTTACGCTCGCATCAGGCGAAACGCTTGGCTACGACAAGCTGGTGCTCGCGACGGGCTCGCGGCCGTTCGTGCCGCCTGTGCCGGGCCGCGACCGCGCGGGCTGCTTCGTGTACCGGACCATCGAGGATCTCGAAGCGATGCGGGCGGCGGGCGCGCGGGCGAAGCGCGGCGTGGTGGTCGGCGGCGGGCTGCTGGGTCTCGAATGCGCGAAGGCGCTGCGCGACATGGGCCTCGACACGCACGTGGTGGAATTCGCGCCGCGGCTGATGGCCGTGCAGGTCGACGACGGCGGCGGCCGGATGCTGCGCGCGAAGATCGAGGCGCTCGGCGTGACCGTGCATACGGGCAAGAACACGCTCGAGATCGTCGACGGTGAAGACGGCGTGCACCGGATGACCTTCGCCGACGGCTCGCACCTCGACACCGACATGATCGTGTTCTCGGCCGGCATCCGCGCGCGCGACGAACTGGCCCGCGCGTGCGGTCTGGACATCGGCCCGCGCGGCGGCGTGGCGATCGACGACGCATGCCGCACGAGCGACGCCGACATCTACGCGATCGGCGAATGCGCGGCATGGAGCGGCATGGTGTACGGCCTCGTCGCGCCCGGCTACGACATGGCGCGCGTGGTCGCGAAGCACGTCGCGGGCGATGCGGACGCCGCGTTCGCCGGCGCGGACATGAGCACCAAGCTGAAGCTGATGGGCGTCGACGTCGCGAGCATCGGCGACGCGCACGGCGCGACGGCCGGCAGCCGCACGTACCAGTACGCGGACGAGCGCCGCCAGGTCTACAAGAAGCTGGTGGTGTCTGACTGCGGCAAGTTCCTGCACGGTGCGGTGATGGTCGGCGACGCCACCGAATACGGGACGCTGCTGCAGATGATGCTGAACCGCATCGAGCTGCCCGAGCAGCCCGAATTCCTGATCCTGCCGTCGTCGGACGGCGCGGCGAAGCCCGCGCTCGGGGTCGACGCGCTGCCGGAGGGCGCGCAGATCTGCTCGTGCAACAACGTGTCGAAGTCGCAGATCTGCGCGGCGGTGGCCGACGGCGCGACGAGCCTCGGCGCGCTGAAGTCGTGCACGGGCGCGGGCACGTCGTGCGGCGGCTGCGTGCCGCTCGTCACGCAGATCATGAAGGCAGAGATGAAGAAGCAGGGCCTCGCGGTCAACAATCATCTGTGCGAGCACTTCGCGTATTCGCGGCAGGAGCTGTTCCACCTGATTCGCGTCGAGCGCATCACGACCTTCGACGAACTGCTGCACAAGCACGGCCGCGGCCTCGGCTGCGACGTGTGCAAGCCGGCCGTCGCCGGCATCCTCGCATCGTGCTTCAACGAGTTCGTGCTGAAGAAGGAGCACGCAGGGCTGCAGGATTCGAACGACTACTACCTCGCGAACATCCAGCGCGACGGCACGTATTCGGTCGTGCCGCGTATGCCGGGCGGAGAGGTGACGCCGGAAGGGCTGATCGCGGTCGGCCAGGTCGCGAAGAAGTACGGCCTGTACACGAAGATCACCGGCGGCCAGCGCGTCGACCTGTTCGGCGCGCGCGTCGAGCAACTGCCGGCGATCTGGGAAGAACTGATCGCGGCCGGCTTCGAATCGGGCCACGCGTACGGCAAGGCCGTGCGCACCGTGAAGTCGTGCGTCGGCTCGACGTGGTGCCGCTACGGCGTCGACGATTCGGTCGGCCTCGCGATCGACATCGAGAACCGCTACAAGGGCCTGCGCGCGCCGCACAAGATCAAGTTCGGCGTGTCGGGCTGCACGCGCGAGTGCGCGGAAGCGCAGGGCAAGGATGTCGGCATCATCGCGACCGAGAAGGGCTGGAACCTGTACGTGTGCGGCAACGGCGGGATGAAGCCGCGCCACGCGGAACTGATCGCGTCCGACCTCGACCGCGACACGCTGATCCGCTACATCGACCGCTTCCTGATGTTCTACGTGCGCACGGCCGACCGGCTGCAGCGCACCAGCGTGTGGCGCGACAACCTCGAGGGCGGGCTCGACTACCTGATCGACGTCGTCGTGCACGACAAGCTCGGGATCGCGGCCGAGCTCGAGGCCGACATGCAGCACGTGGTCGACACGTACGAATGCGAATGGAAGAAGGCCGTCACCGATCCGGATACGCGCAAGCGCTTCCGCCACTTCGTGAACAGCGACGCGCCCGACACGAACATCGCGTTCGTCGAGACGCGCGGGCAGATCCGTCCCGCGACGCCCGGCGAGCGCGTGCGCGGCAAGCCCGTCGCGATTCCGGTCGTCGCCGAACCGGCGACCGTCTGATCCTGACCGACACCAGCGTCTTTCCGAAGGAGCCCATCATGAACGATCGTCTTCCCCTGTCCTGGACCCGCGTGTGCCCGCTCGACGACATCGTGCCGAACACCGGCGTGTGCGCGCTCGTCAACGGCGAGCAGATCGCCGTGTTTCATGTCGCGCACCCCGACGGCGGCGTATTCGCGATCGACAACGTCGACCCCGTGTCGCAAGCGGCCGTGATGTCGCGCGGGCTGGTCGGCAGCCTCGGTGAGCGCGTCGTCGTCGCGTCGCCGCTGTACAAGCAGCACTTCGACCTGCGCACCGGCGAATGCGTCGAAGCGCCCGAGCAATCGGTGAACGCGTACCCGTCGCGAGTCGAGGACGGTTTCGTGTGGATCGCCGCCTGATCGTCGAGGAACGCGCATGACCGCCACTCCCGTCAAGAGCGTGTGCCCATACTGCGGCGTCGGCTGCGGGATGGTGCTGCACGTCGAGGATGGCGAAGTCGTCAAGGTGTCCGGCGACTCCGACCATCCGACCAACTTCGGGCGGCTGTGCACGAAAGGCTCGTCCGCGCACGTTGCGCTGCGCCGCTCGGGCCGGCTCGACCGCGCGTTCGTGCGGCGCGCGCGCGAGGACGACCTCGTGCCGCTGCCGGCCCGCGACGCGATCGCGGAGACCGCGCGGCGGCTGCGCGCGGTGCTCGACACGCACGGGCCCGATGCGCTGTCGTTCTACGTGTCGGGGCAGATGTCGATCGAGGCGCAGTATCTGGTGAACAAGCTCGCGAAGGGCTTCGTCGGCACCAACAACATCGAGTCGAACTCGCGGCTGTGCATGGCGAGCGCGAGCACCGGCTACAAGCAGTCACTCGGCGCCGACGGCCCGCCGGGTTCATATCAGGATTTCGATCGCGCGAACCTGTTCTTCGTGATCGGCGCGAACATGGCCGACTGCCATCCGATCCTGTTCCTGCGGATGATGGACCGCGTGAAGGCCGGCGCGAAGCTGATCGTCGTCGACCCGCGCCGCACCGCGACCGCCGACAAGGCCGACCTGTTCCTGCAGATCCGGCCGGGCACCGATCTCGCGCTGACGAACGGGCTGCTGCATCTGCTGCACGCGAACGGGCACACGGATGCCGCGTTCATCGACATGTACACCGAAGGCTGGGACGCGATGCCGGCGTTCCTCGCCGACTACACGCCCGAGCGCGTCGCCGAGATCACGGGGCTCGCGGAAGCCGACATCCGCACTGCCGCGCAATGGATCGGCGACGCGCAGGAATGGACGAGCTGCTGGACGATGGGGCTCAACCAGAGCACGCACGGCGTGTGGAACACCAACGCGATCTGCAACCTGCATCTCGCGACCGGCAAGATCTGCCGCCCCGGCAGCGGGCCGTTCTCGCTGACCGGCCAGCCGAACGCGATGGGCGGGCGCGAGATGGGCTACATGGGCGCCGGCCTGCCGGGCCAGCGCTCGGTCGCGTCGGACGACGACCGGCGCTTCGTCGAGAACCTGTGGCGCGTGCCGGCCGGCACGCTGCGCAAGGAAACCGGCAACGGCACGGTCGATCTGTTCGAACGGATGGCGGCCGGCGACATCAAGGCGTGCTGGATCATCTGCACGAACCCGGTCGCGACCGTGCCGAACCGGCAGAACGTGATCGCGGGGCTGCAGGCTGCGGAGCTCGTGATCGCGCAGGACGCGTTCCTCGACACCGAGACGAACCGCTACGCGGACATCCTGCTGCCCGGCGCGCTGTGGGCCGAGGGCGACGGCGTGATGATCAACTCCGAGCGCAACATGACGCTGATGCGCGCGGCGATCGCGCCGCCCGGCGATGCGCTGCCGGACTGGCGCATCGTCGCCGAAGTCGCGCGCGCGATGGGTTTCGGCGATGCGTTCGACTATGCGTCGGCGGCCGACGTGTTCGACGAGATCGTGCGCTTTTCGAATCCGGCGACCGGCTACGACCTGCGCGGCGCGAGCCACGCGGCGCTGCGCGACGGCCCCGTGCAATGGCCGGTCGCGCCGGGCACCGCGCGCGAGCGGCACCCGATCCGCTATCTGAACGACGGCGTGAGCCAGACGCCGCGCGCGGGAGCCGACGGGCACGACGCGCCGCGCGTCGCGTTCCCGACGCCGTCGGGCAAGGCGCGGTTCTTCGCGCGGCCGCACGTCGCACCTGCCGAGCTGCCGGACGATACGTTCCCGATCGTGCTGAATACCGGGCGGCTGCAGCATCAGTGGCACACGATGACGAAGACGGGCAAGGTCGGGATCCTGAACAAGCTCAATCCGCGCCCGTTCGTCGAACTGCATCCGGACGACGCGAGCGCGCTCGGCATCGCGACGAAAGACAGCGTCGAGATCCGCTCGGCACGCGGCCGCGCGGTGCTGCCGGCGGTCGTGACCGAGCGCGTGCGGCGCGGCACCTGCTTCGCGCCGATGCACTGGAACGACGTGTACGGCGACGATCTGTGCATCAACGCGGTGACGAACGACGCGATCGATCCGGAATCGCAGCAGCCCGAACTGAAATATTGCGCGGTCGCATTGACGCGCGTCGACACGGATGCGTTCGCGTCCGCCGACGCCGACGCCGCGCAGCCCGATGCGCTCGCCGCCGACGCGGCGCCGGCGCCCGCAACGGCGCCGATCGCGGCCTCACAGGAAACCGACATGGCAGACCTCGACACTTTCGCGGCCGCGCTCGGCGTGGCAGACCTCGCGCCGCCGCCGCTCTCGGACGCGGAACGCCTGTACGTGGCCGGCCTCGTCAGCGGGTTGAAGGCGAGCGCGGGCCGCCGCGAAGGCGGCGTGCCGGTGCTGCCCGCCAGCGCGCCGCTCGCGCCGCCGGTGCGGCTCTGGCTCGACGGCATGCTCGCGGGGCTGTTCAGCC
>NZ_CABVPL010000087.1 GCF_902499045.1 Burkholderia latens
CCGGGCCAGCGGGCGCGCGTCGGCGCGCTTCGGCGCGCGCCCGCAGCGGCTCGGCGCGACGCCGTTCGCGATCGCGGATCGCGCGGCGGCGCCGACGTCCGTGCGAACGCCGGATGGCGCGACGCAGCGCCGCTTCGACGAGACCGTCGTGCGTCAATGCGGGCCGCATGTGCCGCCCCGGCTCCGTCGCGAATTCCGTGCCCCCTAACTTCCCGGCGCTTGTAAAAAAGCGGCTTCAACGGCTCTGCATATCGGGGACCGAAACCCGCAAACCCGCGCCGGACGGCGTTTCGCGGCACTGGCACGGAAGCTGCATCGATTCCTGCATACGAATTCCGTACACCGTCAGGAGGGCATCGATGTCAGTCACGCTTGCGCTCCAGATGCGACAGCATCTGGCACTCACGCCGAGGCTTCAGCAGTCGCTTCGCCTGCTGCAGTTGTCTTCGCTCGAATTCCAGCAGGAATTGCGGCAGGCGCTCGACTCGAATCCGTTTCTCGAAGATGGCCAGAGCGACGACGAAGTCGGCGCCGATGCGCCCGAGCCCACGGCCGACGCCGCGGCCGCCGAAACGGCGCCGGAGCGCGACGATGTGCGTCCGCCGGACGGCGACGTGTCGTACACGGCCGCGCCCGCGCCGCGCGGCGCGGGCCGTCAGGGCGAGGACGGCGGCGATCTGTCGCCCGGCGAATGGATGGCCGCCGAACCGTCGCTGCATCAGCAGCTGCACGACGCGCTGCGTCTTTATCCGCTGAACCGGCGCGACCGCGAGGCCGCGCGCCTCGTGATCGACGCGCTCGACGACGACGGCTACCTGCGCCAGGAGCTGTCCGAACTGCTCGTGGCCGCCGACCCGGCGCTGCTGCTGACCGAGCAGGATCTCGCGGTCGCGCTGCGGCTCGTGCAGATGCTCGATCGTCCCGGCATCGCCGCGCGTTCGCTGTCCGAATGCCTGGTGCTGCAACTCGACGCGATCCCGGCCGGCACGCCGGCGCTCGCGGAAGCGAAGGTGATCGCACGCGAGCATCTCGAGCGCCTCGCGCGCCGCGAGACGGCGGAGATCCAGCGGCGCGTCGGCTGCAACCAGGCGACGCTGCAGGCTGCCTGCGCGCTGGTGCGCGGGCTCGATCCGCGCCCGGGCAACCATTACGGCAGCACGCGCGGCGACTACGTGGTGCCCGACGTGATCGTGCGCCAGGTGCGCGACGAATGGATCGTCACGATCAATCCGGCCGTGCTGCCGCGCGCGCGGCTGCACGAGCGCTATGCGACGCTGTTCGCGCAGTCGAGCGGCGAGCGCGATTCGCCGCTCGGCCAGCAGCTGCAGGAAGCGCGCTGGCTGATCCGCAACGTGCAGAAGCGCTTCGACACGATCCAGCGCGTCGGCGAATGCATCGTCGCGCGGCAGCGCGACTTCTTCCGCTACGGCGAGATCGCGATGAAGCCGCTCGTGCTGCGCGACATCGCCGAGGAACTCGATCTGCACGAATCGACGGTGTCGCGTGCGACGGGCAACAAGTACATGGCCACGCCGCACGGCACGTTCGAGTTCAAGCACTTCTTCCCGCGCAAGCTGGAAGCGGCCGGCAAGGGCGTGTGCTCGGCGTCCGCCGCGAAGGTGCTGATCCGCGACATGATCGCGAGCGAGCGCCACAACGATCCGCTGTCGGACGTCGCGCTCGCGCAGAATCTCGCGGGCCGCGGCATCCTTCTTGCGCGTCGTACCGTCACCAAGTATCGCCAGGCGATGAAGATCCCGCCGGCCGAGCTGCGCCGGCGCGACGCCGCATGACGATGCCGTTCTTCGAACTGCGCGCGGCACGCGAGCCGCGGTGCCCGCGCGCGTCACCAAGAGGAGGAAAGCCATGCCAGCCAAGTCCCAGGCACAGCAGCGCGCCGCGGGGGCCGCCCTGTCCGCCAAGCGCGGCGACACCAAAATGAAGGACCTGAAGCCGCCTTCGAAGTCGATGGCCAAATCGATGAGCGAGAAGGAGCTCGAAAAAATGGCTTCGACGCCAACCCACGGCAAACCCAGGCACAAGCACGATTCTTGATCGCCGCCGACAGGCGCCGGCGGTCACCGTTCTCCAGGAGGAATTCATGCTTCGATACGCTCTCATCTTCTTCGTCATCGCGATCATCGCCGCCGTGTTCGGCTTCGGCGGCATTGCGGCCGGTGCGGCCGAAATCGCGAAGATCCTGTTCTACATCTTCGTCGTGATCTTCCTGGTCACGTTGCTGCTGGGTGTCGTGCGCCGATGACGGCCTTGCCCGACCGTTCGCAGCGCATCGCCGAACTTGAAGGTGCGCTCGCGAACGGCTTTCCGTCGGAGTCGACCGTCGTCGTCGATGCCGACGACGCGTCGGGCCGGCTGACGATCCACGTGTCGTGGGTGCGCGTGCCCGCCGAGGACAGCGCGCGCGCATGGCGCTGCGCGGTCGACCTGCGGTTCGACGCCGACGTACTGGAACGCTACGGGTCGCTCGGCGCGGCCGACCGGCTGCGCGTGCGCACCCAGCTGTGCGACCGCGCGCGGCGCGCGGTGGACGAGCAGAAGCCGCGCGTCGAGGACGCGGCAATCGAATGCAGCGTCGCGCTCGACGTGACGCACGCGGAGTTCGAACGCGCGCTACGCGCGCCCTGACGCCGCCGCCGCTCGCAGCGGCACCGCCGGCCATGGCGACGCGGCCCGCCCGCTTCGCCCGTTTTGCGCGCCGGTATTCGTGCGTCGCGCCGCGGCCGCGCACGAAACCGTGCTTCACCGAACCTAAAACGAGGACTCGCCGATGACGAATCCCCACCCATCCGGCCAGCCGCCGTCCAACCCGCCGCAACCCGACAGCGCGAAGTCGCGCCAGCTGGACGAGAACCGGCTGCGGCCCGACGGCCAGGCACTGCGCACCAACCAGGGCGTGCGCATCGCCGACAACCAGAACACGCTGCGCGCGGGCGCGCGCGGTCCGTCGCTGCTCGAAGACTTCATCATGCGCGAGAAGATCACGCACTTCGATCACGAACGGATTCCCGAACGGGTCGTGCATGCGCGCGGTTCCGCCGCGCATGGCGTGTTTCGCGTGTACGAGTCGATGGCCGACTATACGAAGGCCGCGTTCCTGCAGGACCCGGCGGCCGAAACGCCGGTCTACGTGCGCTTTTCCACCGTGCAGGGCCCGCGCGGCTCGGCCGATACGGTGCGCGACGTGCGCGGCTTCGCGGTGAAGTTCTATACCGAGGAAGGCAACTACGATCTCGTCGGCAACAACATGCCGGTGTTCTTCATCCAGGACGCGATCAAGTTTCCCGACTTCGTGCACGCGGTGAAGCCGGAGGCGCCGAACGAGATGCCGACCGGCGCGTCGGCCCACGACACGTTCTGGGATTTCGTGTCGCTCGTGCCGGAGACGACGCACACGGTGCTGTGGCTGATGTCCGACCGCGCGCTGCCCGCGAGCTATCGCGCGATGGACGGCTTCGGCGTGCACACGTTCCGCTTCGTCAACGCGGCCGGCGCCGAGCATTTCGTGAAATTCCACTGGCGCCCCGTGAGCGGCGCGTATTCGCTGCTGTGGGACGAAGCGCAGCGCATCGCCGGCCACGATCCGGACTTCAACCGGCGCGATCTGTGGATGGCGATCGAGCGCGGCGACTATCCGGAGTTCGAACTCGGCGTGCAGCTGATCGATCCGGCCGACGCGCGCAAGTTCGACTTCGACCTGCTCGACCCGACCAAGCTCGTGCCGGAAGAACTCGTGCCGGTGAAGCCGATCGGCCGGATGACGCTGAACCGCAATCCCGACAACTTCTTCGCGGAAACCGAGCAGGTCGCGTTTCATCCGGGGCACGTGGTGCCCGGCATCGATTTCACGAACGATCCGCTGCTGCAGGGGCGCCTGTTCTCGTACACCGACACGCAGCTGAGCCGGCTCGGCGGCCCGAACTTCCACGAGCTGCCGATCAACCGGCCGCTGTGCCCGTTCGCGAACAACCAGCGCGATGCGATGCACCGGCAGACGATCGCGGTCGGGCAGGCGTCGTACGAACCGAATTCGCTGAACGGCGGCTGGCCGCGGGAGACGCCGCCCGCGCCGTCCGGCGGCGGGTTCGAGACGGTGCACGAGCCGCTCGAAGGCGAGAAAGTCCGCGTGCGCAGCGAATCGTTCGCCGATCACTTCTCGCAGCCGGCGCTGTTCTACCAGAGCATGACGGAGATCGAGCAGCGGCATATCCGCGACGCGTATTGCTTCGAGCTCGGCAAGGTGACGCGGCCGGAGATTCGCGAGCGCGTGGTCAACGAGATCATCGCGCGCTTCGACGCCGGGCTCGCCGCGCAGGTCGCCGAACGGCTCGGGCTGCCGGCGCCGCAAACGGCCACGACGCCGGCCGTCAGGCAGCGTGCGCCGTCGCTGAGCCTGATCGGCCGCTCGAAGCCGGACATCCGCTCGCGCAAGATCGCGCTGGTCGCGACGCCGGGCGTGAACCAGGCGCTGGTCGAGCAGGTGCGCAGCACGCTCGCGGCCGCGGGCGCGGTGCCGACGATCGTCGCGCCGACGCTCGCGCCGATCGGCAGCCTCGTGCCGCAGGCGACGCTCGCCGGGATGCCGTCGGTGATGTTCGACGCGGTGTTCGTATGCGGCGGCGACGGGCAGAATCTGACGCACAGCGCCGATGCGCGACACTTCGTGCGCGAGGCGTTCAAGCATCTGAAGCCGATCGCTGCGGTCGGCTCGGGCCGTCAACTGCTGAGCGCCGCGCACCTGCCGGACCCGGCCGAAGGCGTGTGCGTCGGGCAGGCGGTCGATCTCGACGCGGTGCTCGGCGCGTTTTGCGGCGAAATCGGCCGGCATCGCGTGTGGGCGCGCGAGCAGCAGGCAGCCGAGCTGCCGGCTTAGCGCGGCCCGCCGCGTCGGGCGGCGGGCGCGTCCGCAGCAAAGGAGGACAGGCATGCCACCGCGGATGATATGGAAAGGCGCGATCAGCTTCGGGCTCGTGCACGTGCCCGTGCAGCTGTTCCCGGCGACGCGCACCGTGAAGCCGTCGTTCAGGCTGCTCGACAAGCGCTCGATGGATCCGGTCGGCTACCGGCAGATCAACAAGCGCACCGGGAAGGAAGTCACGCGCGAGGACATCGTGCGCGGCTACGAGTACGAAAAGGAGCGCTACGTCGTACTGACCGACGACGAGATTCGCGCGGCGAATCCCGAGTCGACGCAGACCGTCGACATCCTGACGTTCGTCGACGCGGACGCGGTGTCGTTCCTGTATCTCGACACGCCGTACTACCTCGTGCCGGACCGCAAGGGCGAGAAGGTCTATGCGCTGTTGCGCGACGCGCTGAAGGACAGCGGCAAGATCGGTATCGCGCTCGTCGTGATGCGCGACCGCCAGCATCTCGGCGCGCTGATTCCGGTCGGGCCGATGCTCGCGCTCGACACGCTGCGCTGGCAGGAGGAATTGCGCCCGCTCGACGAGCTGCAGGTGCCGGCCGACGACGCGAAGCGCGCGGGCGTGACCGCGCGCGAACTCGGGATGGCGAAGAAGCTGATCGACGACATGTCCGGCGAATGGACGCCCGACGAGTATCACGACACGTTCCGCGACGACATCCTCGAGCTCGTCGAGCGCAAGGTGCGTGCGGGCAAGATCGAGGAAATCGAGGAACGCCCCGCGCAAACCGGCCGCGCGGCGACCAACGTGCTCGACCTGACCGAGCTGCTCAAGCGCAGCCTGAAGGGCGGTGCGGGCGCGAGGGCCGCGGATCTGCGCAACGAGCGCAACGAACGTAACGAGCGCGCCGGGCGTGACGAGGACGAGGATACGGATGCGTCGTCTTCGTCGCCTCCTTCGTCGCGCGGCGGCGCGCGCCGCAAGCCGGCGGCGAAATCCGCGACGAAGGCGCCCGCGGCCAAAACCGCGGCGAAGCGGCCGGCCGCGAAGCGTGCGGGCGCCGGCGAGCATGCGGCGAAGAAGACCGCCGCACGACGCAAGCACGCAGCCTGAGCGCGGATGACGCCGCGAAACGCGAGGTGACACGATGGCCGGCAAGCTCGATCCGTATCGCCGCAAACGCCATTTCGACGCGACGCCGGAGCCCGAGGGCGTGCACGGCCGGCGCCGAACGAAGGCGGGCGCGCAGCCGGACGCGCGGCCGGCCGCCCGCACGCGCCATCCGCTGCGCTTCGTGATCCAGGAACACCACGCGCGGCGGCTGCACTACGACTTCCGGCTCGAACTCGACGGCACGCTGAAGTCGTGGGCCGTGCCGAAAGGGCCGAGCTTCGATCCGACCGTGAAGCGTCTGGCGGTGCACGTCGAGGACCATCCGCTCGAATATGCGTCGTTCGAAGGCGAGATTCCGGCCGGGCATTACGGCGCCGGGTCGGTCGTCGTATGGGACGAAGGTACGTGGACGCCCGACGGCGGGCTCGCGCACGCGCGCGAAGGCTATCGCGCGGGCAAGCTGACGTTCCGGCTCGACGGCCACAAGCTGCACGGCGGCTGGGCGCTCGTGCGCAGCGGGCGGCAGGAAGGGCGGCAGGAGCAGTGGCTGCTGATCAAGGAGCGCGACGACGACGCGCGCAGTGCGGACGAATTCGACGTCGTCGGCGAGCGGCCGGGGAGCGTGCACGACGGCGACGCGTCAACGTCGGCGTCGCGTGCGGATGCCGGCGGCAGTTCAACGCGCGCGCGCGGTTCGCCGCGCGGCCGCGGCGACAAGGCCGCTCCCGCTCGCAAGCGCGGTGCGCGCGCCGGGCGGCACGACGACGGCCACGGTCACGAAGCCGACACCGACGCTAACACGGATGCCGGCGCGGGCCGGCCTGCCGACCCGTCCGAGGTCGACGGCGCGGTGCGTGCGCCGCTGCCCGAGCGCGTCGCGCCGCAACTCGCGACCTTGGTCGACGCGCCGCCGACGCAACGCGGCTGGTGCTACGAACTGAAGTTCGACGGCTACCGGATGCTCGCGCGCATTTCGGGGAAGGGCACGCGGCGGCGCGTCACGCTGATGACGCGCGAAGGCCGCGACTGGACCGCGAAGCTGCGTGCGCAGCGCGACGCGCTCGCGGCGCTGGACGTCGACGACGCATGGCTCGACGGCGAGGCCGTCGTGCTCGGACCGAACGGCCTGCCCGACTTCCAGGCGCTGCAGAACGCACTCGGCGCCGGACGTTCCGATGAAGTCACGCTGTTCGTATTCGACTTGCCTTACCTCGACGGTTACGATCTGCGCGACGCGCCGCTCACCGCGCGCCGCGCGCTGCTCGAACCGCTGCTTGCCGACAGCGATCCCGCGCGGCTGCGCTTCTCGCCCGATCTCGGCGAAGACGTCGCATCGCTGATCGCGAGCGCATGCGACACCGGGCTCGAAGGGCTGATCGGCAAGCGCGCCGACTCGCGTTATCGCGCCGGCCGTTCGCCCGCGTGGATCAAGCTCAAATGCCGGCGCCGGCAGGAATTCGTGATCGGCGGCTATACGGAGCCGTCGGGCAGCCGCAGCGGCTTCGGCGCGTTGCTGCTCGGCGTGCACGAACCGTCGGGCGGCGGCACGCGCTCGCGCGGGCCGGGGCCGCTGCGCTACGCCGGTCGCGTCGGCACGGGCTTCGATACGCGGATGCTCGACAAGCTCGCGGCGATCCTGCGCAAGCACGAGCGCGCGACGCCGCCGTTCGATCCGCCGCCGCGCGAGCGTTCGCGCACGCCGGTGCACTGGATCGAGCCGACGCTCGTCGCCGAATGCGAATTCGCCGAATGGACCGGCGACGGCATCGTGCGGCAAGCGGCGTTCATCGCGCTGCGCGAAGACAAGCCGGCGTCGCAGATCGTGCGCGAGGTGCCCAGGCATACGGAAACCGCGGAAAAGGAGAGTTCGATGGATCAGCGTCAGACCACGCACGGCGACGCGCGCAAGCACGCATCGCACACGGCGCGCGACACGGACGATCGCAAGACCGGCACGCGCGCGCGCTCGTCCGCGCGCGCCGCGGGAGACGATGGCGGCGCCGGCCGGCTCGGCCGCGTGCGCATCACGCATCCCGATCGCGTGATCGATCCGCACAGCGGCACGCGCAAGATCGATCTCGCGCGCTACTGGCAGTGGGTTGCGCCGTGGCTGCTGCGCGACCTGAAGGGCCGCCCGGTGTCGCTGGTGCGCGCACCGGGCGACATCACCGGCGAGCTGTTCTTCCAGAAGCACGCGGAGCGTCGCGAGATTCCGTTCGTCACGCAGCACGAAGGGCTCGATCCGGGGCATGGTCCGCTGCTGTCGCTCGACAGCGTCGACGCGCTGCTCGGCGCCGCGCAGATGGGCACGATCGAGCTGCATACGTGGAACGCGCATGCATCGAACATCGAGCGGCCCGACCGGATCGTGTTCGACCTCGATCCCGATCCGGCGCTGCCGTGGAGCACGATGATCGAGGCCGCGCAGCTCGTGCGCGGGCTGCTCGACGAACTGGGCCTCGCGTCGTTCTGCAAGACGAGCGGCGGCAAGGGGCTGCACGTCGTCGTGCCGATCACGCGGCATATGGGATGGGACGACGTGAAGGAGTTCTCGCGCGCGGTCGCGCAGCATGTGGCCGGCGCGCTGCCCGACCGCTTCACGGCGACGATGGGGCCGCGTCACCGGCGCGGCAAGATCTTCATCGACTACCTGCGCAACGGCCGCGGCGCGAGCACGATCGCCGCGTACTCGGTGCGCGCGCGGCCCGGCATGGGCGTGTCGGTGCCGCTGCGCTGGGACGAAGTGCCCGACACGACGGGCGGCGACCAATGGACGATCGGCACGCTGCACGAACGTCTCGACCGGCTGAAGCGCGACCCGTGGGAAGGCTACGACGACACGCGCCAACGGATCACCGCGCAGATGCGCGCGCGGCTCGGCCGGTCGTGACGCGCTCAGCGGCGGCGATGCTGCAGCCGGTAATACCAGTCCATCAGCGGCGTCGCGGACACGCCGTGCGCGATCACCGACGCGCAGACGACTGCCAGCACCGGCGCGGCGAGCGGGCGCACCGCGCTCGACGGCCCGTGTTCGAGCGCGAACAGCAGGTAGTAGAACGAGCCGATGCCGCGGATCCCGAACCATGCCATCAGCCGCCGCTGCGCGTGCGTCGCACGTGAGCCGGTGAGCGTCAGCAGCACCGCGACCGGCCGCACGGCCACGAACAACAGCACGGCCAGCGCGGCCGCGCCCCACGTGACGAGCGGCGCCGACAGCGCGGCGAGCACGCTGCCGATCATCGTCATCACGAGCGCTTCCGCGATGCGTTCGAGTTCGATCGTGAAATCGAGCACCGACTCGGCCATGAACGCGTGCACCTTCTCCGGATGCTTCTCGGTCGCGACCACGTCCTCCGAATCGATGCGGCCGATCACCTCGCGCGGCGGGCGATCGCCGCTCGCGCGATGTTCGACGCGGCGCATCGCGACGCCGGCCGCGAACGTCGCGATGAAGCCGAACGTGTGCGCGAGCTGCGCGGCGCCGTACGACAGCACGATCAGCGCGAGCGCGAAGAAGCCTTCGAAGCCGAGCGCCTGCGCATAGCGGGTGCGCAGCCAGCCGATCGCCTTGGTGGTCGCCGCGCCGAGCGCGCCGCCGATCGCGGCCGCGCCGACGATGCCCCACAGCGCGAACAGCGCGAACGTGCCCGACAACGCCGGCGGCCCGTGCGGCGTGCCGGGCGCGCCGCACAGCGCGAGGCCCGCGAGCGCGAACGGCAGCGCGATCCCGTCGTTCATCCCGCCTTCGCCGGACAGCGCGAAGCGCACCAGATCGCGATCGCCGGGATCGTGCACCTGCACGTCGTGCGCGAGCACCGGGTCGGTCGGCGCGAGGATCGCCGCGATCAGCAGCGCGGGGCCCCAGCCGAGCCCCAGCGTGAGCACCGCGCAGCCGGCGAGCAGCGGCACCGTGACGACCATCGCGAGCAGGCCGAGCCGGCACGGCACGAGCCACAGTTTGTCGGACAGCGGCACGCGCAGCCGCAGCCCGATCGCGAACAGCGACACCAGCAGCGCGACCTCGACGATCTCGCGCAGCAGCACCGCATCGCGCTCGATGTCCAGATGGAGCAGCCCGGCGCCGGACGGGCCGAGCGCGATGCCGAGCGCGAGATAGATCATCGCGCTGCTGCACGGCAGATGGCGCAGCGCCGACGTCGCGACGCCCATGCTCAACAGCACGACGCCGATGATGAGATACCACAGGGTTTCATGCATGCGTGACGGTGGGGGAGGTGGAGCAGGTCGATACGCGGACGCGGTGTGCGCGCCGCGCCCGTGACGGCCGACGGTCGCAACAAGCCGTCACGGCTTGCGGCCGAACGCCTCGCGCAGCTTCCGCTTCGCGCGTTCGAGCGTCGTGCGGCGTGTTTTCGGCAGGTTGCGGCCCGCGCGATTCACGTAGAAGTTCAGCATCGACATCGCGGACTGGAACGGCGTCGCCTTGCGGCGGCGGCTGTGTTCGGCCGAGCGCTTCAGCGACGCGGCGATCTCGCCCGGATCGTCGGACTTGAAGATGTGCGGCTCGAGATCGAGCGCATCGCTTTTTTGCATCACGCTGGCAGACCAGCGCCTGCGGCGATGCGGATCGTTGCTGCGCGCGCGGCCGGGGCGGCGCGTCGCGCGTTTGCCGCGCGGATGGGAGGCGGTGGCTGAGGGCATGGGCGGCAGCTCCGTACGGGGTCGGCAGGAATGGCCGCAGCGCCGCAAGGCGCGTGCCGCGCCCACTGACGGCACGCGCCTTGCTGAACCGAAAGCGTAGGAAATTCCACGACGGCGGTTCTATTGAGGGAGAACGCTCCATGAAGCCAGCATCCGAATCGAAATTCGCCGCGCACCGGATTGTCGCGTGCGCGGCCGTTGCGCTCGTCGCGGCCGCACCGGCCGCATGGGCGCAGAACTCGCAGCGGCCCGGCGAAGGGACCGGCGCGCCGATCCTGTCGCCGCCCGACACGTCGGCGCAAGGCACCGGCAGCGGCATGACGAACGGCAATACGGCGGCGCCGCCGCCTGCGACGCGCATGCAGGAGCCACGCGGCACGCGCTCGCATGCCCGCCCGCACGTGCGCACCAAACCGGGCGGCCCGAACGGCGCCGGCACGGGCGGCAGCGGCAGCACCGGCGGCGGTAACGGC
>NZ_CABVPL010000088.1 GCF_902499045.1 Burkholderia latens
GGCCGCGCGCGCTTCGGCGGCCTCGCGTTCGCGGCGCTGCCGCGCGAGCCGGCGGTCGTGGCGTTCGCGCGCGGCGTCGGCCTGTTCCTGCGACCACGCGTCCCAGCCGGTGCGGTCGCCGGTGACGGGCACCATCGCGATGCAGTCCACCGGGCACGGCGGCACGCACAGGTCGCAGCCGGTGCACAGCGATTCGACGATCGTGTGCATCTGCTTCGGCGCGCCGACGATCGCATCGACCGGGCACGCCTGCATGCACAGCGTGCAGCCGATGCACAGGTTTTCGTCGATGAACGCGACGGCGCGCGGATGCTCGGTGCCGTTGACGGGGTTCAGCGGGATCACGGGCTTGCCGAGCAGTTTCGCGAGGCGCGCGATGCCTTCGGCGCCGCCGGGCGGGCACTGGTTGTAGTTCGCGTCGCCGGCGGCGATCGCGTCGGCGTACGGACGGCAGCCGTCATAGCCGCACTTCGTGCATTGCGTCTGGGGAAGCAGATCTTCTATGCGATCCGCGAGGGTCTTGGAATCGGTCACGGTGACAACGGGCGCAGCAGCGCCGAATGGCTCTCGGCCGCGTCGCACGTGGCCGGAAAGGTTTGCCAAACCTCGATTATCGCCGATTTCCCGCATTGCGCTGGACGCCGTCTATGCGCATAATCGAACCGCTTTTTTGCAGGGGCTCAGCAGTAGGGCGGCCGCGCGCGGCGCGTCCGTTCCACGGCGGCCGGCGCCGAGGCGGTGGGGGTACCGGTCCGGATCACGCGGCTCACATAGCAAAACGCCACCATGAATCAGCCAAAAATCAAAAGAGATCCTGAAGGTACACGCCGCCGCATCCTGATGGCGGCGGCCGAAGAGTTCGCGAATGGAGGGCTGTTCGGCGCACGCGTCGATCAGATCGCGCGGCGCGCCGAGACCAACGAGCGCATGCTCTATTACTACTTCGGCAGCAAGGAGCAGCTGTTTACGGCCGTGCTCGAACACGCGTTCTCCGCGCTCACCGAGGCCGAGCGCGTGCTCGATCTCGATGGCGTCGCGCCGGTCGAAGCCGTCACGCGGCTCGCGCATTTCGTGTGGGACTACTACCGCGACCACCCGGAACTGCTGCGGCTCATCAACAACGAGAACCTGCACGAAGCGCGCTATCTGCACAAGTCGACGCGGATCCGCGAGATGATGTCGCCGATCGTCGCGACGCTCGGCAACGTGCTGATGCGCGGCCAGAAGGCCGGCCTGTTCCGCGGCGACGTCGATCCGCTGCGCTTCTACGTGACGCTGTCGGGGCTCGGCTATTACATCGTGTCGAACCGCTTCACGCTCGCCGCGACGCTCGGCCGCGACTTCAGCGAAGCCGACGAGCGCGCGGAGATGGTCAGGATGAACACCGAGGTGCTGCTCGCGTATCTGCTGCGGCGCTGAGCCGGCACATTCGCGAACCAATGCGCCGCGTGCTCGCGGCCGCCCGATAGACAAACGCCGCCGTGCGCAAGAACGGCGGCGTTTTTGCGTCGGAACGCAATGCGTCAGGCGGCCTTGCGCGCCCGCACGGGCTTCGCGCGCGCACTGCCTGCGCGTTTCGCGCTCGGCGCGGCCTTCGACGCCGGCGCTCTCGCCGGTGCGACCGTCACGGCCGGCGCTTTCGCGCGCGTGCGTTTCGCGGCAGTCGCGCGCGCCGTCGTTTCGGGCTGCGGCGTGGCGGCCGGCACGGCGCCGATCGCGGTCGCGTCCTGCGCATCGGGAGGCAGCTTCGCGGTGCCGTTCTTCGGCTCCGCCGCGTGCTCGCGGATGAAGTCGCGCAGTTGCGGGTAGATGATCGTGCGCCAGCGGCGGCCCGAGAAGATCCCGTAGTGACCGCACTTCTCGGCGGTCAGGCTGCGGCGGTCGTCCTGCGGGATGCCCGTGCACAGCTCGTGCGCGACGTGTGTCTGGCCGCTGCCCGAGATGTCGTCGAGTTCGCCCTCGATCGTCATCAGCGCGGTGTGCTTGATGTCCTGCGGCCGCACGCGCTCGCCGTCGACATCCCATGTGCCTTCCGCGAGCCGGAATTCCTGGAACACGACGCGGATCGTCTCGAGGTAATACTCGGCGGCCATGTCGAGCACCGCGTTGTATTCGTCGTAGAAGCGGCGGTGTGCCTCGGCGTCGTCTTCGTCGCCGCGCAGCAGGCTCTGGTAGAAATCCCAGTGCGACTGCGCGTGGCGTTCCGGGTTCATCGCGACGAAGCCCGTGTGCTGCAGGAAGCCCGGATACACCTGACGGCCTTCGCCCGGATAGTTCGCGGGCACCGTATGGATCACGTTGTTCTCGAACCAGGCGGTCGAATGTTGCGTGGCCAACGAATTCACCGACGTCGGGCTGCGGCGCGCATCGATCGGCCCGCCCATCATCGTCATCGTGAGCGGCGTGTCCTCGCCGCGGCTCGCCATCAGCGAGATCGCCGCGAGCACCGGCACCGTCGGCTGGCACACCGAGATCACGTGCAGGTTGCGCGCGCCGATGTGGCGGATGAATTCCTGGATGTACGCGATGTAGTCGTGCAGGTGGAACGGGCCGACCTCGACCGGCACCATCCGCGCGTCGATCCAGTCGGTGATGTACACCTTGTGATCCTGCAGCAGCGTACGCACGGTGTCGCGCAGCAGCGTCGAGTGGTGGCCCGACAGCGGCGCGCAAACCAGTACCACCGGCTCGTCCTTCAGTTGCGTGACGGCATCGGCATCGTCCGAATAGCGCTTGAAGCGCAGCAGGCGGCAGAACGGCTTCTCGATGATCGTCTGCTCGACGATCGGGATGTTGTGACCATCCTTGACGATCTGATGAATGTTGAATTCGGGCTTCTCGTAGTCCTTGCCGAGCCGGTACATCAGTTCGTACGCGGCGGCCATCCGCGTCGCGCCGGGCATCAGCGAGAATGGACTGGACGGATTGGCGAACGACTTGGAAGCGGCCTGGGCCCAGGCCGTGAGCGGGCTCAGCATGGCCCGCTGGAATTCGTGCAATTGGTAAAGCATGCAGACAACTCCCGCGTGGGGGACGGTGCGGGCGGCGTCGGGCGTCGCGGCGTGCCGTGTGGGTCAGCGCCCGGCCATGTTGCAGTGCGGCCGGACAATCGAGTCGATCATATCGGACAACGATGGGTGTTGCAATGCAACATTTCCCCGATTTTTCATCAAACTTTTGCGAATTGACGTTCTCTGAAAAAGCATGTCCGTCATGCCGTCGCCACGCGGTCAGCGCCCCGTCGCCACAGCCGGCGCCGGCTGGCCGGCCGCGCGCGCCATCGCCTCTTCGTGGTGCATCAGATTCATCGCGGTATGCACGAGCGCCACGTGCGAGAACGCCTGCGGGAAATTGCCGACGAGCCGGCCGTCCACCGGATCGTATTCCTCGGCGAGCAGACCCAGATCGTTCGACAGCGCGAGCAGGCGGCTGAACAGCCGGTGCGCGTCGTCGATCCGGCCGAGCAGCGCGTAGCTGTCGACGAGCCAGAAGCTGCACGCGAGAAACGTGCCTTCGCCGGGCGGCAGGCCGTCGTCGTATTCGGTCGTGCGGTAGCGCATCACGAGCCCGTCGTGCAGCAATTCGCGTTCGACCGCGTCGATCGTGCCGACGATGCGCGGGTCTTCGGGCGGCAGGAAGCCGAGCTGCGGCAGCAGCAGCACGCTCGCGTCGAGTTCGTCGCTGCCGTAACTCTGCGCGAATGCCTGTTTGCCTTCGTGCCACGCGTTGGCGCAGACGTCCGCGTGGATCCGGTCGCGCAGCGCGCGCCAGCGGTCCAGCGAGCCGGGCAGCCGGAACATCTCGGCCGATTTGATCGCGCGATCGAACGCGACCCACGCCATCACCTTCGAGAACGTGAAATGGCGGCGGCCGCCGCGCGTTTCCCAGATGCCTTCGTCGGGCTCCTGCCAGATCTTCTCGAGATGGTCGAGCAGCGAGCACTGCACGGACCACACGGTGTCGTCGGCCTGCAGGCCGCCCACCCGCGCGAGGTGCAGCGCGGCCATCACTTCGCCGAACACGTCGAGTTGCAACTGGTTCGCGGCGCCGTTGCCGATGCGCACCGGTTTCGAATCCTGGTAGCCGGGCAGCCAGTCGAGCTCCATTTCCGGCAGGCGGCGCTCGCCGGCGATCCCGTACATGATCTGGATCTGCTCGGGCGAGCCGGCCATCACGCGGCCGAGCCACGTGCGCCACGCGCGCGCCTCGTCGTAGTAGCCGCCGCGCATCAGCGCGAGCAGCGTGATCGTCGCGTCGCGCAGCCAGCAGTAGCGGTAGTCCCAGTTCCGGTTGCCGCCGATCTTTTCGGGCAGCGACGTGGTCGGCGCGGCGACGATCCCGCCGGTCGGCTCGTACGCGAGCGCCTTCAGCGTGATCAGCGAGCGCCGCACGGCGGCCGCGTAGCGGCCCTGCACCTGGCAGCGCCCCGACCATTCGAGCCAGTAGTTCTCGGTGCGCGCGAGCATCGACAGCGGATCGCGCGCGGGCGGCAGCCGCAGGTGCGACGCCGCGTAGCCGAGCGAGAACGGCACGCGCTCGTCGGCGTTCACGGTGAATTCGGCGAGCGTATGCAGATTCTTGCCGGTGAGCGGCACCGGTGTGCGCAGCACGACCGTATCGGGACCGGCGATTGCTTTCATCCCGTTTTCACGCGACAGCTGCGTGACCCACGGAATCGAGAAACCGTAGTCGAAGCGCAACACGAGTTCCATGCGCATCCTCATCGTGCCGTGCCGGCCGACGACGATCCGCACGAATTCCGACCAGCCGTTGCCGGGCGGCATGAAGTCGATCACGGTAACGGCGCCGTCGGCGCTTTCGTAGTCGGTTTCGAGGATCAGCGTGTCGCCGCGATAGCGGCGTGTCGTGTGCGTGATCGCGACGTCGGCGGCCGGCGCGAGCAGCCAGCGGCCGTGCTCGGGCGTGCCGACGAGCGCCGCGAAACAGGCGCCCGAATCGAAGCGGGGCCAGCACAGCCAGTCGACGGAGCCATCTCTGGAAACCAGCGCGGCCGTGTGGCCGTCGCCGACGAGGGCGTAGTCTTCGATCAGGGCAGGCATGGGGCAAGCGGTCCTTGGGTTATTCGAGTTCACAGTGCAGGCTGCGGCGCCCGGCTTCACGCGCCGGCGCCGCTCCCCGTATACTCGGCTCGGCCGGGCGGAGCGCATGAACGGCCGGCGTTTCGTCCTATCTCAACACTTGAAGCGACTCGATGCAAGGAGGATTCAATGCCCAACCGTTTACGCGAGCATGACGCGCGCGCCGTGACACGAGGGTTCCCGCTTAGGCTCGCTCACTGGATGAAAGGTTTCGCGATCGTCCTTTCGCTATCCGCGACCCATGCATTCGCGCAACAAGCGCCGGCACCGGCCGACGGCGTGTACAACCTGCTCGTCGGCACCTATACGGGACACGGCAGCGACGGAATCTACGTGTACCGTTTCGATACGAAAACGGGCAGCGTCGCGCCCGTGTCGTCGGCGAAGACGGTGAATCCGTCCTATCTGTTGCCGAGCCGCGACGGTCGCACCGTCTATGCGGTCAACGAACTGCCCGGCGACAACGGGCCGGCCACGCAGCGCGGCGGCATCAGCGCGTTCGGCTTCGACGCGAAGACGGGCACGCTGACGTTCATCGACCGCGTGTCGTCGGAAGGGAACGACCCCTGCTATCTCGCGCTGTCGCCGGACGGCAAGTACCTCGTCACCGCGAACTACTCGGTCGCGGCCGATCCGGGCGGCAGCTTCGCGGTGTTCCCGATCCGGGACGGCGGCGCCGCCGGCTCGGCCGTGCTGACCGTGCATCACGAAGGCACGGGGCCGGTGAAGGGGCGCCAGGACGGCGCGCACGTGCATTCGACCGTGTTCTCGCCGGATGGCCGATACCTGTTCGTGCAGGACCTCGGCGCCGACAAGATCTACGGCTATCGCTACACGGTCGACGGCAGCCGCGGGCTGATCAGCCCGACCGACACGCGCTACACGCCGGTGAAGGCCGGTTCGGGCCCGCGTCACATGGTGTTCAGCGCCGACGGCCGGTTCGCGTACGTGACGAGCGAGCTGAATGCGTCGGTCGAAGTGTTCGGCTATCGGGACGGCAAGCTGACGCCGCTCCAGACGCTGCCGATGACGGTGCCGGGCTTCAAGGGCAAGGTCGGCGGCGGCGCGATCCACCTGTCGCCGGACGGCCGCTTCCTGTACGCGAGCAACCGCGGCGACGCGAACGAGATCGTGATCTATGCGGTGAACCAGGCCGACGGCCGGCTGAAGACGGCTGGCCGCCAGTCGAGCCTCGGCAAGACGCCGCGCGAATTCCTGATCGATCCGACCGGCAAGTGGCTGATCGTCGGCAACCAGGACAGCGACACGTTCTACGTGTTCGGCCGCGATGTGGAATCGGGGCAGCTTGCGCCGAATCCGCAGAAGGTGGCGGTCGGCAGCCCGGTGGATTTCAAGCTCGTACCGGTCGTGCAGTAACGCGCGGCCGATTGGCGGTCGATGCAAGAAGGGCGCTGCCGATGCAGCTCCCTTCGCATTTCCGGCGGCCGCTGGCGCGGCGCGCTCCGGATCGATGCCGGCGGCCATGCGGCCGCGATGCTCAGTCGGCCGCGGCCGGCACGAGCACCTCGCGGCTGCCGTTGATGCCCATCGGCGACACGAGGCCGGCCGCTTCCATCTGTTCGACGAGGCGCGCGGCGCGGTTGTAGCCGATGCGCAACTGGCGCTGCACCGACGAGATCGACGCGCGCCGCGTGCGCACGACGAACGCGACCGCCTCGTCGTACAGCGGATCGGCTTCCGCATCCGGCGCATCGCCGAACAGGTCTTGCGTCGCGCCGTCCGCGGCCGGGCCGTCGAGAATGCCTTCCTCGTACTGCGGCTCGCCGAACTGCTTCAGATATTCGACGATCCGATGCACTTCCTCGTCGGCGACGAACGCGCCGTGCACGCGCTGCGGGTAGCCGGTGCCCGGCGGCAGGAACAGCATGTCGCCCTGGCCGAGCAGCGATTCGGCGCCCATCTGGTCGAGGATCGTGCGCGAATCGATCTTCGACGACACCTGGAACGCGACACGCGTCGGGATGTTCGCCTTGATCAGGCCGGTGATCACGTCGACGGACGGGCGCTGCGTCGCGAGGATCAGGTGGATGCCGGCCGCGCGCGCCTTCTGCGCGAGACGGGCGATCAGCTCCTCGATCTTCTTGCCGGCGACCATCATCAGGTCGGCCAGCTCGTCGATCACGACGACGATCAGCGGCAGCTTCGACAGCGGCTCGGGATCGTCGGGCGTCAGCGAGAACGGGTTGCCGATCTTCTTTTCCTTCGCCTCGGCGTCGCGGATCTTCTGGTTGAAGCCCGCGAGATTGCGCACGCCGACGGCCGACATCAGCCGGTAGCGTTTCTCCATTTCGCCGACGCACCAGTTCAGCGCGTTCGCCGCGAGCTTCATGTCGGTGACGACCGGCGCGAGCAGGTGCGGGATCCCTTCGTAGACGGACAGCTCGAGCATCTTCGGGTCGATCATGATCAGCCGCACGTCTTCGGGCGTCGCCTTGTACAGCAGCGACAGGATCATCGCGTTGATCGCGACCGACTTGCCGGAGCCCGTCGTGCCGGCGACGAGCATGTGCGGCGCCTTCGCGAGATCGGTGACGACCGGGTGGCCGGTGATGTCCTTGCCCATCGCGATCGTCAGTTGCGACGCCGAGTGCTGGTACTGGCGCGATTCGAGAATTTCCGACAGCCGGATCATCTGGCGCTTCGCGTTCGGCAGTTCGAGGCCCATGCAGGTCTTGCCGGGGATCGTCTCGACGACGCGGATCGACGTGAGGCCGAGGCCGCGCGACAGATCCTTCATCAGGCCGACGATCTGGCTGCCGCGCACGCCGAGCGCGGGCTCGATCTCGAAGCGCGTGATCACCGGGCCCGCCGACGCGCCGACCACCGTCACCGGCACCTTGAACTCCTGCAGCCGCTGTTCGATCACCTGGGCCGTTTGGGCGAGATGTTCGTCGGTGATCGGTTCGACTTCGTCGGACGCGGGCTCGAGCAGGTCGAGCGTCGGCAGTTCGACGTTGAACGACGCGGGCGCGTGGAATTCGAACGCGTTCGGGCGCGGCTGGCGCGCGGGTGCGGAGGCCGTGTCGGCGGCCGGGGCTGCGGGTTCGGCCGCTGGCGGCAGCGTTGCGGCCGGGAGTGGGGCTGACGCGGCGGGCGGCAGGGCCGTGGTGTCGATGGGCGCGGACGTCGTGCCGACGGCAGGCGTGGACCAGCCTGCCGGCGAAGCAGCGGGTGCCTGCGGCGTGGCGAAAGACTGAGCCTGCGGCGCCGGCACTGGCGCGATCGACGGGGCGGCGGTGACGGCATCGACCGGCGTCGGCGCGGCCGACACGGGCGGCAACGTCGATACCGGCGGGGTGGAGGACGCGGGGGCCGTCAGCGATGTGGTCGATGCCGGCGATGTGGGGGGCGAGGCAAAGGTGCTCGTGGTGGCCGCCGGCGTTGTGCCGAAGGTTGCGGGCGAAGCGGTTCCGGTGGTGTTCGTCGACGCGAACGCGTTGAAGGACGGTGGCAAAGCCGTGACCGTGGCAGGCGCGGCAGCGGTTGCCGCCTGCGCTGCTCCAGTCGACGTGGCGGGCGTACCGATCGGCGAAGCGGCGGATGCGAGGTTCGACGGTGCAGTCGACGGCGTGAGCAGTGCGCTCGATGTCGCAGTGAAAGCGGTGCCCGACTGCGCAGACGTCGCCGCCGTGGCGCGCGATTCCGGCGTGTTCGGCGCGCTCGGCGCCCGGTGCGATTCGGATGCGCTGAAAGTCGTGGCGGCCGCTGCGGGCGCCGCGGCTGTCGCGATGGCGGCAGGCTGCGTAGCGGTCGGGCTCGAGGCGCCCGTTGCGAACGTCGCGGCAGCTACGGACGGAGCCGGAGCCGCTGCATGAGACTGCGTCGTGATCGGGCTGGAAGCGCTGGCAGCGGAAGTCGGCGCTGAAGTCGGCGCTGAAGTCGGCGCGGATGCGACCGGCTCGGCAACGAAAGGTTGCGCGGCGGTAGTGCTAGACGCGACGCTCGTCACGGACACCGGAGTGGCGCCCGTCTTCGCAGCGCCTGGAGCGGCAAAAGCCTGAACGTCGGCCATGCCCGGCGTCCCAGTCACTGTCGTAGAAAGGGATTTTGCTGGTGCCGCCGCAGACGCAGACGGCTGCGCTATGGACGGCACGGACGCGCCGGCCGATGCCGACGGGGCAGACGCCCCGGATGCGGGCGGTGGTGTGACTGCGGCGAATGCCGGGCTCGTAGCGTTGACCGCAGGCGATGCGCCGGCCGGCATGCGATGGCCGGAATCGTACGCGTTCCCCGGCGATGTCGTCGAGGCAGGCGTTCCGGATGCCGGCGGCGGCGTGACCGCGCCGGATGCAGGGCGCACCGCGTCGCTCGCTGGCGACGCAGCCGGCGCAGCGGACGTTGCCGACGCGCTTGCCGGTGCCGGTGATGTCGCGCGTTGCACGTCTGCTGGCACTGGCGCGGTTTCGCCGGCGTGCGTTACTGCTGCGCTGGGGACCGTTCCAGGCAGGGTGCCGGCTGGTGCGGGATTCGACGCGGCCAGTGCTGCAGTCGGGACTGCGGCGACGGGCGTCGCATCGGCAACCGTACGCGCGGGCGTTGCGGTCGTCGACGAAGCGGGGAGGGGAGCAGTCGGCGCTGCATGCTCGACAGGTTTCGCGCCGCCCGGGATTTCATCCGTGCTTCCCGACGTGCTGGCCGACGCGAAGGCATCGGCAGACTGAGCCGATTGCGACTCGCTCTTGCCGGCGATGCCGACGGGCGTTGCCGTTTCGTTTGCGTCGATGGCACGACCGGAATCGCCTGTCGCCGATGTGACCGCGATCGAAAGCGGTTCGACTGCAGTGCGTGCAGTTGCTGGCTCGCTCACTTCGGACAGCGACACACCCACCGATCGCTCATGCGACGCATCGAGGCCGCCAATCGGGTGGCTGACGGCGTCTTCCCACGGTGCAGGATCGATCGCGGCGTCGATTGCCGGCGTGGCAGTTGCAACGGCGTTCGCGTGACGCGTCGCCGCATCGGTTTGGCTGCCGAGATCTGGCGTCGCGTGCCGCGCGGCGTCGTCGACCGCGGACGTGCCGCTATCGAAAACCGGAGCGCGTACGCGTGGCTCGGCCGGCATGAACGCGTCGAGAACGATCGGTTCGTCGTCGTATGCCGGCGATGCGGTTGCGTGCCGCGTGTCCGGGTGGCCGCCCGCATCGCGCGGCGCGACCGGAGCAGCACTGGGACCGGCCGCAGCCGGCATGGCCGTCGATGCCGACGCGGCCGCACTGCCTGCGCCCGCCGCCGCCCCGGCCACGGTCGCTGCGGCAGCAGCCCCAGCCGCCGTCTGCGTTCGATCCGTCGATCGCGCGCCATCCAGCGCCGCCCACTGCGCGGTACTGGCTTCGATCGAGCGCAGCGTGTCGTGCACGCTCGGCGCCGGCGTGATCGGTTCGGCCGGTTGTTGTACCCACGCATAGAGCGGTGCGCGGGCGGGGGCCGGCGGTGCGGGGCGGCGACGTGCCGCGTCCTGCGACTGGCCGGTGGCGCCGGTTCCCGTCACCGGCCGGGCCGGCG
>NZ_CABVPL010000089.1 GCF_902499045.1 Burkholderia latens
ATCTCGCCTGCATCCGCGCCGGCCGCGGCCGCAGTCGCACTCGACGCGTCGCCGCACCTGCCGCGCCTGTCGGCCGCCGCCGCGCGCGGACTGTCGCATGCGTACGGCGCGACGGCGCCCGTCTCCGTCACGCTCGGCGAGCACGCGTACGAAGTGCGCTGGCGCGTCGACGCCGAGCCGGCCGCCGATGCGCACGCATACCGGTTCGTCGTCGGCCCGGCCACCGGCACGCTGTGGATCGATCCGCTCGCGGAAAGCGAGTGGCTCGGCGACGCGGCCGATCGGGCCGTGCCCGCCGTGATCCGCGCGGCCCTGCTCGCCGACCTCGCCGCGCCGCTCGCGGCCGTGCTGCAAGCAGCGACGCGGCAGCGCGTGGAACTGCTGCCGCCGCCCGCGAGTGTGCCCGTGTCGCACACCGCGCCTGCCGCGCTGCGCTTCGAGCTGCGCCGCGCCGACGGCGCGTGGCGCTGCCACGGCGCGCTGCTGTTCGATGCGCCGGATGCGCTCTCGGTGTTCTTCGCGACGCCGCCGGCCGCGCGGCCCGATATACGCGCCGCGTACGCGAGCCTGCCGGTGCCGCTCGTGTTCGAGATCGGCCGGACCGAACTGACGATGGCCGAGCTGGCCGATGTCGTCGGCGGCGACATCATCGCGATCGAGCGCTGGCGCGCACACGAGCAGAACCTGCTGTGCGTCGCGCGGCTGCCCGCCGCGCCGGCGTGGGAGATCACCGGACGGCCGTCGGGCACGCGGCTGACCGTCGAACGAATCAGGGAGATGCCTTTGGAACCGACCCGCAACGACACCCCGCCCACGACCGCGAGCACGCACGATGCGTCGCCCGACGATGCGCCGCGCTCGCTCGACGGCCTCGCGGTCGATCTGCGTTTCGAACTGCCGCCGACGTCGATCCCGCTCGGCGAACTCGGCACGCTGCAGCCGGGCGCGGTGATCGAGCTGCAGCAAGGGATCAACCAGAGCGTGATCCATCTGGTCGCGAACGGGATGCTGATCGGCACCGGCCATCTGATCGCGGTCGGCCAGAAACTCGGCGTGCGCGTCGTCACGCTGACGCAGCCGACGCCGCGCGAGCGCTGAACGATGGGCAATCTGCCGAATCCGGTCGCGCTGATCGCGGTAATCGCCGCGCTCGGCATCGCGCCGTTCGCGGCGCTGATGGTGACGAGCTACACGAAGCTCGTGGTCGTGCTCGGGCTGTTGCGCTCCGCGCTCGGGATCCAGCAGGTGCCGCCGAACCTCGTGCTGAACGGCATCGCGCTGATTCTGTCTCTGTTCATCATGGCGCCGGTCGGGATGTCGATCCGCGACGCGCTGCAGGCGCGCCACTTCGACGCGTCCGGGCAGTTGTCGACCGCGGACATCGGCGCGCTCGCCGACGCCGCGCTGCCGCCGATCAAGGACTTCCTCGTGTCGCACACGCGGCAGCGCGATCGCGAATTCTTCGTGCGCACCGCGACGTCGGTGTGGCCGAAAAACCGCGCCGATGGCATCAAGGACGACGACCTGCTCGTGCTGGTGCCGAGCTTCACGCTCGCCGAGCTGACCAAGGCGTTCCAGATCGGCTTCGTGGTCTATATCGTGTTCATCGTCGTCGACCTGCTGGTCGCGAACATCCTGCTCGCGCTCGGGATGCAGATGATCTCGCCGACGACGATCTCGGTGCCGTTCAAGCTGCTGCTGTTCGTCGCGCTCGACGGCTGGTCGCTGCTCGTGCACGGGCTCGTGCTGTCGTATCGCGTCGCCGGAGCCGGATGATGCATGCACGCGTTCTGCGAACCGCCGCCGCATGCTTTTGCGCGCTCGTCGCGCTGGCGCTCGCATGCGGGCAGTACGGCCTTGCGCATGCGGCCGGCACCGCCGCGGGCTTCGCGCAGCTTGCGCGCGCATGCGCGCCGAACGTCGACCCCGATACGCTGGCCGCGCTGGTGCGCACCGAATCCGGCTTCAATCCGTATGCGATCGGCGTGGTCGGCGGCCACCTGACACGCCAGCCGGCGTCGCTCGACGAAGCGCGCGCGACCGCGCGCGAACTCGCGGCGCGCGGCTTCAGCTACAGCGTGGGGCTCGCGCAGGTCAACGAGCGCAATTTCGCGAAGTACGGACTCGATGAAACGACGATGTTCGAGCCGTGCCGCAACCTGCAGGCGGGCGGCGCGATCCTGACCGAATGCTTCGCACGGTCGTCGACTACCGGCCGCCCTGCTCAGGCCGCATTGCGCGCGGCGCTGTCGTGCTACTACAGCGGCAACTTCACGACCGGTTTCTCGAGCGGCTATGTGAGCCGGGTCGTCGCGAGCGCGCAGCGCAACGCGCGCGAAGGCGGCGTCGAGCCGATTCCGGTCGTGCGCGACGTGCCGCCGCCGGCGCGGCAGCTGCGCATGGAGGCAGCCGCGACCACGCCGCCCGAACGCGCGCGGCGGCTGCCGTTGCCGGCCGCGTCCGCCGACCCGCCATCGTGCCATGCGCGTCCGGTCGTGATGATGTGCCGCGGATTGTCGGCGAGCCAGGCGAAGCGGCTGTGCGTGCGGTGTCTCGATCAGTGAGCGCCGACGCGGCGTCCTCCTGACGCGCGCGTCATCCCGTTTCACGCCGCACGCTGGCCTTCCAGCCACGCCTGAAACATCAGCACCGTCCACAGCTGATGCTGCCAGTTCATCCGTCCCGTCTGGTGCTGACGCCACAGCCGCTCGACCGCCGCCGCGTCGAAGAAGCCCTCGTCGCGCAGCCGCGACGGCTGCAGCAGCGCGTCGGCCCAGTCGCGCAGCGCGCCGCGCAGCCAGTGATCGACCGGTGCGCAGAAACCCTGCTTCGGCCGGTCGATCAGCGACGACGGCACGTACCGGTCCAGCAGCCGGCGCAGCAGCGCCTTCGACTGCCCTTCCGGCAAACGCACCGACGCGGGCACGCGCCACGCGAATTCGACGACGTGATGATCGAGGAACGGCATGCGCGTCTCGAGGCTCACCGCCATCGCCGCGCGGTCGACCTTCGCGAGGATGTCGGTCGGCAGGTACGTGAGCGTGTCGATCGCCATCGCCTGCTCGGCGAAGCTCAGGTGCGCCGGCCATGCGGACGCCGTATCGAGCGGCGTCGGCGGCTCCTTGCCGGCGAGCGCGATGCGCTCCGGATGATGCACCGACGACATCAGCAGCCGGTACAGCCCGATCCGGCTGTCGGCCGTCATCACGTGGCCGAGCTTGTGCAGCCGGTCGCCGATGCGGGTCGCCGAATCGCGCGCCTCCACGCCGCTCCACGCGCCCTGCGCGACCGCGGCGAGCTGATCCGCATGATCGGGCCGCAGCGCGTGCAGCGCGGCGGCGATCCGCGCGCGCACCGCCGCGGGCACGCGATGCAGCTTGCGCCACAGGCGCGGCGTCAGGAAGTAGCGCGTATAGCCGCCGAACAGCTCGTCGCCGCCGTCGCCGGACAGGCTCACCTTCACGTGACGGCGCGTCAGCTCCGCCACGAGGAAGGTCGGAATCTGCGACGCATCGGCAAACGGCTCGTCGTAGATCGCCGGCAGCTTCGGCACGACGTCGAGCGCATGGTCGGCCGTCACGTACAGCTCGGTATGCCGCGTGCCGAGATGGCGCGCGACCGCCTTCGCATAGCCGGCCTCGTCGTAGCCGGCCTCGTGAAAGCCGATGGTGAACGTGTCGACGGGGCTGGCCGACTGCGCCTGCATCAGCGCGACGATCGCCGACGAATCGATGCCGCCCGACAGGAACGCGCCGAGCGGCACGTCGGCTTCCATCTGCCGCGCGACCGCCTGGCGCAGGATCGCGTCGAGCTGCGCGACGGCCTCGTCGGCGCTGCCGTCGAACGGCCGCTCGCGGCCCGCTTCGATCGCCTGCTCGAGCGTCCAGTACGCGCGCACGCGCGGCGTGTCGCGCGCATGCTCGAACTGGATGAACGTGCCCGGCGGCAGCTTGCTGATGCCGCGATAGATGGTGTGCGGCGCGGGCACGCTCGACTGGCGCAGATACAGGCACAGCGCGTCGCGATCGATCGTGCCGTCGAAGCCCGGATAGCGGCGCAGCGCCTTCAGTTCCGACGCGAACACGAGTGCGTCGCCGATCCGCCCGTAGTAGAGCGGCTTCTCGCCGATCCGGTCGCGCGCGAGCGTCAGCACCCGCGACGACCGGTTCCACAGCGCGAACGCGAACATGCCGGTCGCGCGCCGCAGCGTCGCGTCGACACCCCACGCGGCGATCGCCGCGATCAGCACCTCGGTGTCGGAATGGCCGCGCCACGCCGGTGCGCGACCGGCGCGCTCGAGCTCCGCGCGCAGTTCGCGATGGTTGTAGATTTCGCCGTTGAAGACCATGACGTAGCGGCCGCACGCGGACGCCATCGGCTGCCGCCCATGGGCCGACAGATCGACGATCGCGAGCCGCCGGTGCCCGAGCGCGATGCCGGCTTCCAGGTCGACCCAGAGGCCCTGCGCATCCGGCCCGCGATGCGCGAGGCTCGCCGTCATTCGCGCGAGCGTCGCGCGCGCTGTCTCCTCATCGAAGGCGACGCTATTCAGAAAGCCGTCGATTCCGCACATTGATATGTCCCGCCCTGTTGACCTGTTCCGTCACGCGCGGCGCAACCTCGCGGCCGGCCGTCCGGATGACGGTCGAGCCATATTACGAAGAAATAAATCAGCAATAATTCATGGATGAATGCCGGCGAGGACCAGAAAAAAACCGGCGTCAAGCAGGTCGCATACCGTACGACGAAAGAAGCGTGCGGAATCGAAGCCGCGGACGGATCGGGCCCCACGCCGGCAGCGGTGGCGGCATGGACTCAACGGCCGCCGGTCGCCCACTTCAGCAGTTGCGCGACCTCACGGAAATGCTGCTGCTGAATCGTGGCCTTTTCCGGCGTGCTGTCGTACAGCGCTTGCGCGAGGCCGGCGTTCGCCAGCGTCGGGCGCAGTGCGTCGCGCGCGAGCTTCACGATCCGCTCGGCCGCCTCGCCTTCGCCGCGCGCGAGCACCCACGGCAGCGTGCCGATCCCGCCGTAATACAGCGCCACCGCGACGCTCGACGAATAGACGACCACCGACGCGAAGCCGATCCGGTCCTGCAGCGACGAAAACTGCGCTTCGCGCGCGAGCTGCCGGCGCTTCGCCTCGATATGCGGATCGCCTTCGTCTTCCTTGTGCTCGCGCCGCACTTCGTCGATCGACATCTTCATCTTCTGGTTGAACTCGTGGCGCTGGTGCACGATGTCGATCAGCGCCATCACGATATAGATCAGCGCGGCCCAGCCGAACAGCAGCATCAGCAGCTTCACGATCAGCGCGAGGATCGACATCGGCCGCGTGAAGCCCGACTGCACCGACGGATCGAGCGACTCGACGATCAGCCAGCCGAGCGTGGCGGCCAGCAGAACGGTCTTCAGCAGCATCTTCGCGAGATTCACGAGGTTGCGCATCGACCACAGGTTCTTCAGCCCCTCGGCCGGATTGAGACGCGACAGCTGCGGCACGAGACGGCTCCATGCCATCACGCCGCCCACCTGCACGAAGCCCGCGAGCAGGCCGGCCAGCAGCCCCGCCGCGACGAACTGCGCGGACAGCATCGCCCAGTCGCGCGCGGCGCCGTCGATCAGCACCGCGAGCCGCGCGGACGGATCGGCCGCGCCGGCCGTGTCGAACACGAGCCGGAACAGCGCCTGCAGCCGCGCGAACAGCGTGCCTAGCCCGACCGCGAGCGCGGCGCACACGCCGACGAAGAACGCGGACGAGATCGTCTCCGCGCTCCTCGGGACGTCGCCTTTCTCACGCGCCTCGCGCAGGCGCTTCGCCGTCGGCTTCTGGTCCTTTTCGGCCATGGATGCTCCTGCTGCCCCGGCGCCGCGTCACGTGCCGCCATGCGGCGCGAACAGCGCGCGCAGCAGCGCCATCAGGCCGCTGTCGGGACTCAGCAGCGCATGCAGCGACGCATATACGACCGGCAGGAACAGCACCATCATCAGCACCGCGAGCGCGCTCTTCAGCGGCTGCGAAAACACGAAGATGTTCAGCTGCGGCACCGCGCGCCCGACGAGGCCGATGCCGAGCTCGACCAGCACCAGCACGATGATCACCGGCGCGGCGAGCTTCACCATCCATTCGAAGATCGTGTCGGTCTGCCGCACGACGAAGGTCTGCAGCATCGACGAGAAATCGGGGCCGAGCGAGCCGATCGGCCACCACGCATACGACTGCGCGAACAATTGCACGAGCACCTGCAGGCCGCCCGCCGTGACGAACAGCGCGATCGCGACGAAATTCAGGAAGCCAGACGTCGGGCCGCCCTCGTGCCCGCCCATCGGATCGAAGAACGCGGCGCTGCCGCTGCCGGTCTGGAAATCGATCAGATAGCCGACGCCCTGGATCGCGAACAGCACCGCGCTGAACGCGCCGGCGAGCAGCATTCCGACGACCGCCTCCTTCGCGACGAGCAGGCACCACATCAGGAACGGCAGCGCGGCGACCTGCGCCGGATCGATCACCGGCGCGACGAACGCGGCGATCACGACCGCGATGCCGTTGCGCACGAGGCCGGTGATGATCTGTTCATTGAACACCGGCACGACGAACATGATCGGCAGCAGCCGCGGCATCACGTAGAGCAGCGGACGCAGCGCGCCCGCGATGTCGTTGAAGTTCGCGGCGTGATCTAGCATCGGCGCTCCGCGGCGGCGGGACCGGAAGCCGTATCGGCGGCAGGCGCGATCGGCGGCGTTGCAGCGGCCGCAGTGGTTGCGGTGGTTTCCGTGCTCGACTCAGTCGCTGGCGCGTCGTCCGCCGGTTCCATCGCATCCGCATCCGCCGTCTCCGCCGCCCCCGCCGTCTCCGCCATTTCCGCATCGAACGCGGCGGCCAATTCGGCAGGCGCCGGCGCAGCGCCATCCGCATCGCCCGCCCACACACCGGCCGTCGCGAACCGCCGCACCGCATGCGCATCCGCGACTTCGTCGGCGTCGCGCTCGACGCGTGCGGCACGCGCGTGCAGCGCCTGCTCGCCGGCCTTGTCGAGCTTGTCCTCGGCGGCCTTCGCCTTGCGCGCGGCGCGCTGCAACTCGGCAAGCGTCGCCTCGTGATCGCGATGCACGTGCGCGGCCTCGCTGACCGTCGCATTCGCGACACCGATATGGCGATCGAACGTACGGGTGTCGGCGGCCGCGTTCTGCAGCACGCGCGCCTCGCGCACGTCGCCGGCGAGCCGCGTCTGGATCGCGGCCTTCGCGGCGACCTGCTGCGCGAGCTGCGCCTGTGCGGCATCGAGCGCGCGGCGGCTCTGCGCGGCGATGCCCTGCTGGCGCGCGGCCGCGACGCGCGCGATCTGGCTGCGCATCTCGCGCACGCGCTTCAGGCGCGCAAGCGTCGCGAGCACGAGGCGGTCGTCGGCTTCAGACATGATCGTTCGCGAGTTTCGTCAGCTTCGCGAGCAGCGCGTCGAAGGGCACGTCGTCGTGTGACGCCTGCGCACAGAACGCGCCGATCGCGTCGCGCGCACGCAGCGCGAGATCGCCGAGCCGGTCGCTGCCTTCGCGATACTCGCCGATCTGCACGAGCAGCTCGATCTCCTGATACTTCGCGATCAGCTCGCGCACGCGCGCGGCCGACTGCTGATGCGCGCGGCTCGCGACGAGCGGCATCACGCGCGACAGGCTCGCGAGCACGTCGATCGCCGGATAGCGGTTCGCGAGCGCGATCTTGCGCGACAGCACGATATGGCCGTCGAGGATCGAGCGCACCTCCTCGGCGATCGGGTCCGATTCCTCGTCGCCCTCGACGAGCACCGTGTACAGCGCGGTGATCGAGCCCGTCGCGCCCTGCCCCGCGCGTTCGAGCAGGCGCGGCAACACCGCGAACGTCGACGGCGGGAAGCTGCGCCGCGTCGGCGGCTCGCCGCTCGCGAGGCCGACTTCGCGCTGCGCGCGTGCAAAACGCGTCAGCGAGTCGACCAGCAGCAGCACGCGCTTGCCCGCATCGCGGAAATGCTCGGCGATCGCGGTGGCCACGAGCGCGGATTTCACGCGCTCCATCGCCGGGCGGTCGGACGTCGACACGACGACGATCGAACGTGCGCGCACCTCGGGCGACAGGCTGTGCTCGATGAACTCGCGCACCTCGCGGCCGCGCTCGCCGACCAGCGCGATCACGTTCACGTCGGCCTGCGCGCCGCGCGCGATCATCCCGAGCAGCGTGCTCTTGCCGACGCCGGACGGCGCGAAGATGCCCACGCGCTGGCCGACGCCGAGCGTCATCAGGCCGTCGATCACGCGCACGCCGGTCGGAAACGGCGTGTCGATCATCTTGCGCGCGAGCGGATTCGGCGGGTCCTGCTGCGTCGATACCCATGCGGCGCCCGTCACGGGCCCGCGATCGTCGAGCGGCCGGCCGAGGCCGTCGAGCACGCGGCCGAACAGCGCGTCGCCCACCGGAAACACGTGCTCGCGGCCGGACGGCACGACGCTCGTCTCAGGCGACAGGCCGGCGACGTCGCCAAGCGGCGTCAGCAGCGTGGTCTGCCGCGAGAAGCCGACCACTTCGGCGAGCAGCGTCGGCTGGTTCGGCGTGCGCAGCTCGCAGATCTCGCCGAGCCGCGCGCGAATGCCGGTCGCGTTCAGGATCTGCCCGACCGCGTGGTTGACGCGACCCTGCACCGACACCGGCGAGAAAAACGCGAGCCCCGCGTCGAGATCGCCGACGAGCCGGCCGCGATCGAACGGCGCGGGATCGTCATCGCGTTCGCCACCGTTCGGCCGCGGATCGTCGAGCGGCGCGTTCATCGCGTCGCGCCTTTCAGCGCGTCACGGCGGATCGCCTGGCGCAGCGCGTCGATCTGCAGGTCGAGGCTCGCATCGATGCGCCCGGACGGCGTCTCGACCGTGCACGCGTGGCGTTCGAGCTGCGCATCCTCGACGATGCGGATCCGTTGCCGGTTCGACTGGCCCGCGAACGCGCGCTCGAGCGCATCGCGCATCTCGTCCTCGCGGCCGGGCGCGACGCGCACGATCAGGAACGCTTCGTCCCGCACGAGCGGCGCGATCCGCGCGAGCGCGGCCTCGTACAGCTTCTGCGTGCTCATCTCGCCGACGATCGCGCGCACGGCCTTCACGACGATGTCGGCCATCGAATCCTTCATCGATTCCATCGTGCGCGCGGCGGCGAGCGCGTGCGTATACGTCAGCGCCGCGTGCTCGCGCTGTGCGCGGCGCATCCCTTCGTCGTAGCCGGCCGCCTGGCGCTTGTCGAATTCGCGCTGCGCATCGGCGACGATGCGCGCGGCCTCGTCGCGCGCGGTCGCGATCACCGCGGACGCATCGAGCAGCGCCGCGTATTCGCGCTCCTTGAGCACCTTGCGCTCCGACAGCAGCTGCAGGTTGTCGCTCGTGATCAGAAAAGCCAGTCCCATGATGCAAGCCTCTCGGGAATCAGAAACAGGAACAGCAATTCGCCGAACTGGTCGCGCTGCGCGCGATTCAGCCAGTACGGCGCTTCGTCGTCGATCGCGCGATTGAATTTCAGGCGCACGCGCCGCGCGACCGCGTCGCCCGCGACGCCGATGAAGTCCGACAGCAGCCGTCCGCCGCGCGCGCGGATCACGACCGGCAACGCGGCCGGATCGGCCCGCCACGGCTCCAGCGTGTCCGCGAGCGCGCCGAATTCGGGCGCGCGTTCGAGCGCGAGCTCCAGCGCGTCGCCGCCGAGCTTCGCCGCGATTTCCGCGCGAATGCGCCGCACGCCGAGCGCATCGCGCAGCCAGCCGCGATGCAGCAGCAGCCCCGCATACGAAGCGAGCTGTTCGAGCGCCGCGCCGGGCAGCAGCGCGAGCCGCGCGCACGGATTCGCGACGTCGAAGTCGTGACGCTCGGCCACGCCGTTCGCGTCGAGCAGATGGCGCGCGAGCAGCTTGCGGCCGGCCGGGCCGAACGCGTCGGGCGAGCGGTAGCGCGCGGGCCAGTCGGCCGGCACGCGCGTCACGTGCAGATATCGGTCGGGCCGCAGGTTGAATTCGCAGACGAGCGCGAGAAACGCCGCGCGCCGCGCGGCAGGCGGCGGCGCGACCGGTTGCAGCCACGGCAGCGGCGCCGCGTCGGGCGCGGCGCCCGGCGGCGGCGCGTATGCGTCGTTC
>NZ_CABVPL010000090.1 GCF_902499045.1 Burkholderia latens
GGCAAGCCGGGCGGCAGCCGCGACGGCGGCCCGCGCCGCGACGGCCAGCGCAGCGGCGGCCCGCGCCGCAGCAATTCGGCGTCGTAAGCACGCCCGGGCGGCCTTGGCTGCCCAGCCCATCCGGAAGACCGGCGCATTCGCGCCGGTTTTTTTTCGCCCCGCCCCACATTTCACGATACGAAAAATTTTTTTGTGTCGTAAAAAAGCATGCTGCGTGGCACAACCCCGCCGATTGCGGGATGGGAAAGTGCGTTTCTCATTGCGAAATGACAAAATTAACCGTTTGATTATGAACGATTAAAAATTTTAGATATTGCTGAAACAGCCCCTGTTTCGCCGTGCTCGGTTTGCCTAGACTCTTATACAAGACTTCGCGAAACGGAAACGCATCGCGCACCGCTTCGAGAACAGCATCATCACCGTCCGATTCGACTCACAGGCAACACACCGCATCAAGGAGCTCATCATGTCGCGACAGCAACAGGCACAGGAACTGCAAAAGCAATGGGAAACCGATCCGCGCTGGAAAGGCATCAAGCGTAGCTACACGGCTGACGACGTGGTCCGCCTGCGCGGCTCGATCGCCGTCGAGCACACACTCGCCAAGCGCGGCGCGGAAAAGCTGTGGACGCTCATCAACGAGGAGCCGTTCGTCAACGCGCTCGGCGCGCTGACCGGCAATCAGGCGATGCAGCAGGTGAAGGCGGGGCTGAAGGCGATCTACCTGTCCGGCTGGCAAGTGGCCGGCGACGCGAACGTCGCCGGCGAAATGTACCCGGATCAGTCGCTGTACCCGGCGAACTCGGTGCCGCTCGTCGTCAAGCGCATCAACAACACGCTGACCCGCGCCGACCAGATCCAGTGGTCGGAAGGCAAGAATCCGGGCGACGAAGGCTACGTCGACTTCTTCGCGCCGATCGTCGCGGACGCGGAAGCCGGCTTCGGCGGCGTGCTGAACGCGTTCGAACTGATGAAGGCGATGATCGAAGCCGGCGCATCGGGTGTGCACTTCGAGGATCAGCTCGCGTCGGTGAAGAAATGCGGCCACATGGGCGGCAAGGTGCTCGTGCCGACGCGCGAAGCGGTCGCGAAACTGACGGCCGCGCGTCTCGCTGCCGACGTGATGGGCACGCCGACGGTGCTCGTCGCGCGCACCGACGCGGAAGCCGCGGACCTGATCACGTCCGACATCGACGACAACGACAAGCCGTTCCTGACCGGCGAGCGCACCGTCGAAGGCTTCTTCCGCACGAAGCCCGGCATCGACCAGGCGATCTCGCGCGGCCTCGCGTATGCGCCGTACGCCGATCTCGTCTGGTGCGAAACGGGCAAGCCGGATCTCGAGTACGCGAAGAAGTTCGCGGAAGCGATCCACAAGCAATTCCCCGGCAAGATGCTGTCGTACAACTGCTCGCCGTCGTTCAACTGGAAGAAGAACCTCGACGACGCGACGATCGCGAAGTTCCAGAAGGAACTCGGCGCGATGGGCTACAAGTTCCAGTTCATCACGCTGGCCGGCTTCCACGCGTTGAACTACTCGATGTTCAACCTCGCGCACGGCTATGCCCGCACGCAAATGAGCGCGTTCGTCGAGCTGCAGCAGGCCGAGTTCGCGGCGGCCGACAAGGGCTTCACGGCCGTCAAGCATCAGCGCGAAGTCGGCACCGGCTACTTCGACGCGGTGACGCAGACGGTCGAGCGCGAAGCGTCGACGACCGCGCTGCACGGCTCGACCGAAGACGAACAGTTCTTCGACGGCAAGAAGGTCGCGTAACGCGCGCAAGCGCCGATGCCCGCCGTCTTGCGACGGCGCGGCGTCGGGGCGCCGGACAACAATCAGGGAGGAGACGGCAGGCGCGCGGCGGACGTCGCGCGACCGGCCGCGCGGCCTGCGGCAGCCTGCAACGATGCGCGCCGGCTTCGTCCGGCGCGCCTTTTTTCGAGCGGCGCTGCCGTGCCGCCGCGCACGCGGCAATGGGCGCCAGGACTACCGATAGACGATCACCGGAATTTTCGTATGGGTCAGCACGCGCTGCGTTTCGCTGCCGATCAGCAGGCTGCCGAGCCCGCGCCGTCCGTGGGACGCCATGAAGATCACGTCGCAGCCGCCGCGCTCGGCCGCCTCGATGATGCCGAGGTACGGCGACGGATGCACGCTCGTCCAGCTGTCGCAGACGACGCCGGCTGCCTTCGCGGCCGCCAGCACGTCATCGAGGTGCGCGCGCGCCTCGCGCTCGCTGCGCGCGCGGAAATCGGCGGGCGGCTCGATGATCACTTCGGAAAACGGCGAGTACGGATACTGCGGCAGGCACGCATAGGCCGTGATCTGCGCACCGACCGCGCGCGCCAGATCGATCGCGCCGTCGATCGCCTTCTGCGACAGTTCGGAACCGTCGGTTGGAACGAGGATGTGCCGGAACATCGCGCCCTCCTTCGTCAGTCGCACCGCACGCGCCGCGAACCCATGCAGGCCGGCCCCGGCGCGTCGCGCATGCCAGTTTCGATTGTAGTGCGCGAAACCGGGCGGCCGGCGCGTGCAGCGGGTTCGTCCTCATATCGGAAACACGCGGGCGCGCGCGGGCTACGCGCCCCAGTATCCGGGCCGCTCGTACGTGTGTTTCAAATAGTCGAGAAACAGCCGCACGCGCAGCGGCAAGTGGCGGCGCTGCGGAAACACCGCATGGATGCCGATCGGCGGCGCGGCGAACGCGTCGAGCACGCTGACGAGGCGGCCGGCCGCGATGTCGTCGCCGACTTCCCACCACGAACGCCACGCCAGGCCGTAGCCGGCGAGGCACCACTCGTGCAGCACCGCGCCGTCCGAGCACTCCATCGTGCCGCTCACGCGGATCGACACCACCTTGCCGTCCTCCTGGAACGCCCAGCCGCGCTGCTGGTTCGCGTTCGCGGCGAGCGCGAGGCAGTTGTGGCGCGCGAGCTCGGCGAGCGTGAGCGGCGTGCCGCGCCGCGCCAGATACGCGGGCGAGCCGACGCACACGCGCCGGTTCTCGCCGAGTTTCAGCGACACCAGCGACGAATCCGGCAGCTCGCCGAGCCGCACCGCGCAATCGAACCCTTCGTTGACGAGGTCGACCATCCGGTCCGACAAATCGAGCGTGACCGACACGTCCGGATGCGCGCCGCTGAATTCGGGCACGAGCGGCGCAACGTGGCGCCGCCCGAAGCCGGCCGGCGCGGAAATGCGCAGGTGGCCGCTCGCCTTCACGCCGCCGGCCGACACGCTCGCCTCCGCGTTCTGCATGTCGTTGATGATCCGCTGGCAATCCTCGAGAAAAGCCGACCCTTCGAAGGTCAGCGTGAGCTTGCGCGTCGTGCGCACGAGCAGCTTGACGCCGAGCCGCTCCTCGAGCGCGTCCAGGCGGCGGCCGATGATCGCGGGCGCGACGCCTTCCGCGTGCGCGGCCGCCGACAGGCTGCCCTTCGCGGCGACCGCGGCGAACGTTTCGATCTGTTTGAACCGGTCCATGACTCGACAGGACGGCGTTCCCGCCCCGCATATTGACTGAAGCCGCTCAAGATTAGGTATATGAAAGTAAAAGATCAAGTGATGATTAGCGTATTTTTTTGCACCTACGATCACTAATAGAATCGACTCGACCTCTGAAACTGGAGCGCAAGGCTATGTCGGCCACAACGACACTCTCCTCTCCCGACGCCATCCTCTTCGACGCCTTCGGCACGTTGTTCGACGTGCATGCGGTCGTGGCCGCGGCGGAGCAGATGTTTCCCGGTCACGGGGAGCGGTTGTCGCGGCTGTGGCGACGCAAGCAAATCGAATACTCGCAGTTGCGCACGCTCGCCGATCCGTCCGGCGCCCGCTATCGGCCGTTTCGCGACATCACGCTCGACGCGCTGCGCTTCGCCGCGCGCCGGCTCGGGCTCGCGCTGAACAGCGCGGCCGAGAAGCGGCTGATGGACGAATATGCGTGCCTGTCCACCTATCCCGACACGGTGCCCGCGCTGCGCAAGCTGCGCGCGCTCGACCCGCGCCCGCCGCTCGCGATCCTGTCGAACGGCAATCCGGAGATGCTCGACATCGCGATCAAGAGCGCCGGCATGACCGGCCTGTTCGATCGCGTGCTGTCGGCCGACGCGGTGCGTGCGTACAAGCCGAGCCCGGTCGCGTACGCGCTCGGCACGACCGCATTCGGCGCGAACCCGCGCGACATCGTGTTCGTGTCGTCGAACGCGTGGGACGTCGCCGGGGCCGGCTGGTTCGGCTACACGACGTTCTGGCTCAACCGCACGGGCGCGCCCGCCGAGGAGCTCGGCGTGCCGCCCGACGGCGCCGGCAGCGGCATGGCCGATCTGCTCGCATTCCTCGCCGCCCCGGCTCCGTCCGGCAGACCCGCAAACCGCGCGCGCCCCGGCCCGGGCGCATGACGGCCGCGGCGCCGCCGCCTTCCCTCTTCACCGAAACCGCAACTGACCGACCAAGGAGATGACACTCATGAGCACCCCGATCACGCTGCCGCAAGGCATGGCGATCACCGGCGAAATCAAGCCGGGTTACGAAGCGATCCTGACGCCTGAAGCGCTCGACCTCGTCGCGGCGCTGCATCGTGCGTTCGAGCAGCGCCGCAAAGCGCTGCTGCAGGCCCGGGTCGAACGCACCAGGCGCCTCGATGCCGGCGAGCGCCCCGATTTCCTCGCCGAGACCAGGGCGATCCGCGAAGGCGACTGGAAGGTCGCGCCGCTGCCCGCCGACCTGCAATGCCGCCGCGTCGAGATCACCGGCCCCGTCGAGCGCAAGATGATCATCAACGCGCTGAACTCGGGCGCCGATTCGTACATGACGGACTTCGAGGATTCGAACGCGCCGAGCTGGACGAACCAGATCGACGGCCAGATCAACCTGAAGGACGCGGTGCGCCGCACGATCTCGCTCGAGCAGAACGGCAAGTCGTACAAGCTGAACGACAAGGTCGCGACGCTGATCGTGCGTCCGCGCGGCTGGCACCTCGACGAAAAGCACGTGACGGTCGACGGCCAGCGCGTATCCGGCGGCATCTTCGATTTCGCGCTGTTCCTGTTCCACAACGCGAAGGAACTGATCGCGCGCGGCTCGGGCCCGTACTTCTATCTGCCGAAGATGGAGAGCCATCTCGAGGCGCGTCTGTGGAACGACATCTTCGTCGCGGCGCAGGAAGCGGTCGGCGTGCCGCGCGGCACGATCCGCGCGACGGTGCTGATCGAGACGATCCTCGCCGCGTTCGAGATGGACGAAATCCTGTACGAACTGCGCGAACACAGCTCGGGCCTGAACGCCGGCCGCTGGGACTACATCTTCTCGGCAATCAAGAAATTCAAGAACGACCGCGACTTCTGCCTGGCAGACCGTTCGAAGATCACGATGACCGTGCCGTTCATGCGCGCATATGCGCTGCTGCTGCTGAAGACCTGCCACAAGCGCAATGCGCCCGCGATCGGCGGGATGAGCGCGCTGATTCCGATCAAGAACGATCCGGAAGCGAACGACAAGGCGATGGGCGGCGTGCGTTCCGACAAGCAGCGCGACGCAACCGACGGCTACGACGGCGGCTGGGTCGCGCATCCGGGCCTCGTGCCGATCGCGATGGAAGAATTCGTGAAGGTGCTCGGCGACAAGCCGAACCAGATCTCGAAGCAGCGCGACGACGTGCAGGTCGAAGCACGCAACCTGCTCGACTTCCAGCCGGAAGCGCCGATTACCGAAGCCGGCCTGCGCAACAACATCAACGTCGGCATCCACTACCTCGGCGCGTGGCTCGACGGCAACGGCTGCGTGCCGATCCACAACCTGATGGAAGACGCGGCGACCGCCGAGATCTCCCGCTCGCAGGTGTGGCAGTGGATCCGCTCGCCGAAGGGCGTGCTCGACGACGGCCGCAAGGTCACCGCGGAGCTCGTGCGCGAATTCGCGAAGGCCGAACTCGAGAACGTGAAGCGCTCGGTCGGCGGCAACACGCAACCGTACGAGCGTGCCGCGGCGATCTTCGAGCAGATGTCGACGTCGGAAGGCTTCACCGAATTCCTGACGCTGCCTCTGTACGAGGAAATCTGAGCACGTGAGGGCCGGTCCTGCCGGACCGGCCCGTCGCAGCCCTGCCCGCCGCCGTCGCACGAGTCGGCGGCATGAAAAAAGCGCCCCGCGGGGCGCTTTTGCTTTGCGCGGCGGCAACCGCCGCTCGATCGCTCAGGCGGCTTCCCGCTCGCGCCGGTGCTGCACCCAATCGCCCGACGCGATGCGCGGACGGCCGGCTGCCGCATGCGCGGCGACCGGATAATAGACACACGCATACGCGCGCCCGCCGAGTTCGACGGTCACCCGCTCCTGCCTGAACAGCGTGTCGACGCCCGGATAGACGCGCTCGATTTCGTCGAGCACCGGCATCAGTTGCTCGTCGATCTCGTAGACGTCGCCCCATACGAGCGACGGGCTGCCCGAGCCGGCGACCATCCCCGGGTACGTGCCGAAATCGTACAGTTCGCCCGGCAACGCGGCCGCACCGAGCAGCGTCGGCGCGGCGATCCCGTGCCGCGCGGCAGCATGGCCGATGTCGTTGGCTTCTCCCGCTCTCAACGTGCCATAGACGAATACGTAGCGCATCGTGGTTCTCCTCTTCGATTCATGGGGTGCATGGCCGGGCCGTTGCGGCCGGGCTGCGGATGCGGGTGCCGACGGTAGCGTCGCCGGGACGCCACTCGCGCGAAGCCGCGTCAGCATCGGTAGACCGCGATAGCGGCCCGATGGTTCGTTGCGTCGGCACACACCATGCAGCCTCGATTCGGCCGGCGCGAGCCGGAATACGCGCAGCCCCATACAAAGTTCATTTGAACGGTGCATTATCGGCCGAAAAACCGCCGCATGCGCGTGCGCGGCGCCTTCTAAAATGACGGCATCGCCGCCACGCCGACCGAATCGTCCATGAATCCGCCTGCCCAAGCCGACGCATCGAACCCTTACGACGTCATCGACATCCCGCCCGAGTTCGCGCCGACCCGCGTCCATCCGATGCGCGTGCGGGCGCGGCAGGTCGATGCCGGGCGGCGTATTCCACTGCACACGCACGCGTGGGCTCAACTCGCGTATGCATCGCGCGGCGTGCTGCGCGTCGCGACGACCGGAACGACGTGGATGGTGCCGCCGTCCCGCGCGATCTGGGTGCCGCCGCACGTCACGCACGAAGTCGTGATCGTCGAGGAGGCGTATTTGCGTACGCTGTATATCGACGAGTCGATCGTGCCGGACGGGCTCGATGCGTGCCGCGTGGTCGAGGTGACGGGCTTGCTGCGCGAACTGATCGTCGCGCTCGACGCGCGTGAGCTGAGCGATGCGCGCGAACGGCTGCTGTGCGGGCTCGTGCTCGACGAACTGAGCCGCGCCGAACCGCTGCCGCTCGCGGTACCGATGCCTGACGAGAAACGGCTGCGCATGCTGTGCGAGTCGGTGCTCGCGCAGCCGGCGCATGCGGAATCGCTCGAACACTGGGCGAGCGAGGTCGGTGCGAGCACGCGCACGATCTCGCGGCTGTTCAAGCAGGAACTCGGCGTGAGTTTTTCGCAGTGGCGGCAGCAGGCGCTGCTCGCGCGCGCGATCCCGCTATTGAACCAGGGACGCCCGCTGTCGCACATCGCGCGCGAGTTGGGCTACCAGAGCCAGAGCGCGTTTTCGGCGATGTTCCGGCGCGCGTTCGGCGAGAGTCCGCGCGCATTCATGCTGCGCGGCTACGAGCATCGCGGTGCGGAAGGCCGCATCGCCGCGGACGACGACACGGCCGGCGACGACGCGTTCGGCGTCACCCGTTGACCGCCGCCGCGGCATACGCCGCGTTGCACCGCCGCACGCTCAGACCGGACGCACCATGTGCCGAATCGATCCGAGTTGCGCGAGCCTCGGCCCCGTGACGCGGTAGCCCATGCGCTGGTAGAGCCTCGCGGCCGGATTGTCGACGAACACGCGCAATTGCAGTTCGTGAAGCCCGCGGGCGCGCGCCCAGCGGTGCGACATGTCGAGCATGTAGGTGCCGGCGCCCTGCCCGCGATGGCCGGCTGCGATCTGCACGTCGCGGATGTGCAGCGAATCGCCCTCCTCGGTCACGCGCAGCACGCCGATGCGTTCGCCGTCGGCTTCCAGGATGAAGTTCTCGGATTCGCGCCAGCTCGCATAGAACAGATCGCTGCGCCAGACGAGCCCGTGGCGCTTGTAATAGCCGCCCATGTTGCCGTGGGTCAGCGCCTCGGCAAACGGGAAATCGCCAGGCTCCGCGGGCCGGAGCTGATACAGCAGTCGCAGGTCGGTCGGATCGAGCATCGCGCAGGGGTCAAGAACGCATTCCGCCACGATAGCGCAGTCGCGAAGGGATGCAATGGCGAATTTCTCGTAGCAGCGTACGGACGGGCGACGCAAATGAAACAGCCCGCACAAGGCGGGCTTCTTCATTTTCTGGCGGAGCGGACGGGACTCGCCTACATCCCGCAGGCCGCGGTTGCGCGTGCACGCGCAACCCTTCGAGCCCCGCCGGAAGCCGCGCAGGCGGCTTCCTCCGCTCCGCGGTCACGCGCTCGTTGGCGAGCGCAACCAACGATACAAATGAAAAAGCCCGCACAAGGCGGGCTTTTTCATTTTCTGGCGGAGCGGACGGGACTCGAACCCGCGACCCCCGGCGTGACAGGCCGGTATTCTAACCGACTGAAC
>NZ_CABVPL010000091.1 GCF_902499045.1 Burkholderia latens
CGGCGACCACCGAGATCTACACCGGAAGGAACACTCTTTCCCTACACGACGCTCTTCCGATCTGACGCTCAGGGGCGCGACGGCCGGCGTGCTGAGCACCGACACGCTCGCGACCGGCGCGACGAGCGCGGTGCTCGTCGACGGCGGCAGCGTCGCGTCCGTCGCCGGGCCGGCGTTCGCCGCGCGCGGCGGCACCGTCGACATCGTGGTGCGCAACGGCACCGTCGTGACGGCCGGCAACGGCACGCTGCTCGATCTCTCGAACGGCAGCACCGCGACCTTCAACGCATCGGCCGTGAATCTCGCGGGCGACATCGTGTCGGACGCGTCGAGCAACGGCAGCGTGTTGCTGACGAACGGCACGACGCTGACCGGCAAGATCGATCCGGTCGCGCTGAGCGTCGACGGCTCGAGCGCGTGGCACATGACCGGCAGTTCGGTGCTGAGCAGCCTGAACAATGCGGGCCTCGTCGCGTTCACCGCGCCGGCCGGCTCGCCGACGCTGACCGGCAGCTACAAGACGCTGACGACCGGCAGCTACGTCGGCAACGGCGGCACGATCGCGCTGAACACCTACCTTGGCGCCGACGCATCGCCGACCGACCGGCTGATCGTGAACGGCGGCGCCGCGAGCGGCACGACCGGGCTGAAGATCGCGAACACGGCCGGCACCGGCGCACAGACGACGGGCGACGGGATTCCGGTCGTGCTGACCGCCAACGGCGGCACGACGACCGCGTCGGCGTTCCATCTCGCGGGCCCGGTGCAGGCCGGCGCGTACGAATATCGGCTCTACCGCGGTGGCCAACGCGATGCGAACGGCTGGTATCTGCGTTCGCAGCTCGATCCGTCGGACCCCGGCGGCCCGGTCGGCCCGTCGGCCGTCAACGGCGGCGGCAGCGCCGGCACGCTCGCGTACCGTCCGGGCGTGGCGGGTTACGCGCTGACGCCGCTGCTGAACGCAGACTACGGTTTCTCGACGCTCGGCAAGCTGCATGAGCGCGTCGGCGACGTCTATAACGTCGAGAAGCAGGCGCCGGGCAATCGCGACGGCGTGTGGGGCCGCATCGGCGGACAGAGCCTCGACGCGAACGCGGGCCGCTTCGCGGCCGACGAGCGCACGTTCTTCGCGCAGCTCGGCAAGGACTGGACGCTCGACCAGACGCCCGCCGGCGGCAGCACGCACGCGGGCGTGACGGCGAGCATCGGCGTCGCGAACGCGAGCTTCAGCGACGTGGCGCGCGCCGCCGCGCCGGGCCTGTCGACGTCGACGGGCTCGGTCGAGATGCATGCGCAAAGCGTCGGCGGCTACTGGACGCGCTACCTGTCCGACGGCACGTATTTCGACACCGTCGGGCAGGTCACGCACTACGGCAACCGCTATCGCGACAGCTACGGCAACGAGGCGTCGCAGAACGGCTTCGGCATCGCGCTGTCGCAGGAGGTCGGCAAGCCGTTCGCGATCGGCGGCCTGCCGGTCGCGGTCGAGCCGCAGGCGCAGTTGATGGTTCAGTACCTGAAGCTGAACGGGTTCAACGACAACGTGTCGCCCGTGTCGGGCACGACGTCGAACGCACTGCGCGGGCGCGCGGGTGTGCGCATCTTCCGGCCGAACCTCGACGCGAACGCGGGCGGCGGCGCCGCGACGCCGTACTTCACGGCCGACGTGCTGCACGACTTCCTGTCGCCGGGGCAGACCGTCGTCGGCGGCACGCCGTTCGCGACGCACCTGGGCCGCACGTGGTACGAGCTCGGCCTCGGCGTGACCGCGGGCTTCGGCAAGTCGGGCGAACTGTACGCGAACGTGAAATATGCGCGCAACATCGGCGGCGATTACCGGCGCGGCGTTACCGGACAGGTCGGCTACCGGTACAGCTGGTAGCGCGGCGCGGGTGCCGGGCACCGGCGAAAAAAAACCGCCCGGCGTCGAACCGGGCGGTTTTTGCATTGCATGCGCACGATGCGCGAGCGCTCAGTGGAGGATTTTCGCGAGGAAGTCCTTCGCGCGATCCGACTTCGGATTCGAGAAGAAATCGTCCTTGCGGTCGTCCTCGACGATCGCGCCCTTGTCCATGAAGATCACGCGATGGGCGACCTTCTTCGCGAAGCCCATTTCGTGCGTGACGACCATCATCGTCATCCCTTCCTGTGCGAGCTCGACCATCACGTCGAGCACCTCGTTGATCATCTCCGGATCGAGCGCCGACGTCGGTTCGTCGAACAGCATCGCGATCGGATCCATCGACAGCGCGCGCGATCGCGACGCGCTGCTGCTGGCCGCCCGACAGCTGGCCCGGAAACTTGTGCGCATGCGCCTTCAGGCCGACGCGATCGAGCAGCTTCAGCCCCTTGTCGGCCGCTTCGTCCTTGCCGCGGCCGAGCACCTTGATCTGCGCGAGCGTCAGGTTCTCGGTGATCGACAGGTGCGGAAATAGCTCGAAATGCTGGAACACCATCCCGACCTTCGAGCGCAGCTTCGACAGGTTCGTCTTCCTGTCGCCGACCGACTGGCCGTTCACGAGGATCTCGCCCTGCTGGAACGGCTCGAGACCGTTCACGGTCTTGATCAGCGTCGACTTGCCCGAGCCCGACGGACCGCACACGACGACCACTTCACCCTTCTTGACCTCGGTCGTGCAATCGGTGAGGACCTGAAACTGGCCGTACCACTTCGAAACGTTCTTGATGGAAATCATCTTGTGACCTTTTTCTGGAGACCTTTGACGAGGGCAGACGCCACCGAGCAAATCACGAAATAGCATGCACCCGCGAACAGGACCATCTCGACGGTCGTGCCGTCGCGATCGCCGATGTTCGCGGCCGTGCGGAAGAAGTCCGCGAGACTGATCACGTACACGAGCGACGTATCCTGGAACAGGACGATCGCCTGTGTGAGCAGCAGCGGCACCATCGCGCGGAACGCCTGCGGCAGGATCACGAGGCGCATCGCCTGCGCGTAGTTCATGCCGAGCGCGAACGCGGCGTTCACCTGCCCGCGCGGCACCGCCTGGATGCCGGCGCGGATGATCTCGGAATAATACGCGGCCTCGAACAGCGAGAACGCGACCATCGCCGACGCGAGCCGGATGTCGATCGTCGGCGACAGCCCGAGCACGCCCTGCAGCACCTGCGGCACGATCAGGAAGAACCACAGCAGCACCATCACGAGCGGGATCGAGCGGAACACCGTCACGTACGCCTTCGCGAACCATGCGAGCGGCTTCACGCCGGACAGCCGCATCAGCGCCAGCAGCGTGCCCCAGACGATGCCGACGACGATCGCGATCAGCGTGATCTTGAACGTGACGATCGCGCCCGACCACAGCGTCGGAATCGCGCCGGGAATACTACTCCAGTCGAACTGATGCATCACTTGCCTCCGATGTAGCCGGGCAGCCGCGTGCGGCCTTCGATCCAGCGCATGAACGCCATCACGACGAGGTTGATGAGCACGTACGCGAGCGTCACCGCGATGAACGACTCGTAGGTCTGCGCGGTGTAGTCGACGAGCTGGCGCGCCTGCGCGGACAGATCGAGCAGCCCGATCGTCGACGCGACCGCCGAATTCTTGAAGATGTTCAGGAATTCCGACGTGAGCGGCGGCACGATGATCCGGTACGCAACCGGCAGCAGCACGTAGCGGTACGTCTGCCATTGCGTGAAGCCCATCGCGAGGCCGGCCGCGCGCTGGCCCTTCGGCAGCGCGTTGATCCCCGAGCGCACCTGTTCGCACACGCGCGCGCCGGTGAACAGGCCGAGGCAGACGATCGATGCGGTGAAGAACTGCGTGGTCGGCGGCAGCTGCTTGATCCAGGTGCCGACCGATGCGGGCAGCAGTTCTGGCACGACGAGGTACCAGACGAAGAACTGCACGATCAGCGGGATGTTCCGGAAGATCGACACGTACACGGTGCCGATCGCCGACAGCCATCTGTTCGGCACCGTGCGCAGCACGCCGAACAGCGAACCGACGATCAGCGCGATGACCCAGGCGACGAGCGATACCTCGATCGTCACCCAGAAGCCGGACAGCAGCCAGCCGAAGTAGGTCGTCGGCTCGCCGGTCGACACGGGGCTCAGGAATACGCCCCAGTTCCAGTGGTAAGACATGGGCAAGACTCCAGCAAAAAGAAACGGAAGAAGCGTGGCCTCTTCCGTTTCAGTAGCGTCAATTCTGCGTCAACGGCCGCGTGGTCAGTCGAGCGCCTTGTCGTTCGGGTTCGCGTACAGCTTCTTCATCGACTCGGACAGCGGGAAGTTCAGGTTCAGCCCCTTCGGCGGGATCGGGTTCTCGAACCACTTCGCGTAGATCTTCGCGGCTTCGCCGGACTTCTCGACTTGCGAGATCGCGTCGTCGACGACCTTCTTGAAGTCGGCATCGCCCTTGCGCATCATGCAGCCGTACGCTTCTTCCGATTGCGGCGTGCCGACGATCACCCATTCGCCCGGCTGCTTCGCCTTCGCGCGCTCGCCCGCGAGCAGCGCGTCGTCCATCATGAACGCGACCGCGCGGCCCGACTCGAGCGTGTTGAACGAGTCGCCGTGATCCTTCGCGCTGATGATGTTCATGCCGAGCTGCTTGTCGTTGTTCATCTTGCGCAGCAGGCGCTCGGACGTCGTGCCGGCGGTGGTCACGACCGTCTTGCCCTTCAGGTCCGCGAAATCCTTGATGCCCGAATCCTTCTTCGTCATCAGGCGCGTGCCGATCACGAAGATCGTGTTGGAGAACGCGGCTTGCTGCTGGCGCTCGACGTTGTTGGTGGTCGAGCCGCACTCGATGTCGACCGTGCCGTTCTGCACGAGCGGGATGCGGTTCTGCGACGTGACCGGAATGTTCTTCACCTGCAGGTTCGGCAGGTTCAGCTTCTTCTTCACCGCATCGACGATCTTCAGCTGGAAATCGCGCGAATAGCCGACCACCTGCTGGTTCTGGTCGTAATAGGAGAACGGAATCGACGATTCGCGGTGGCCCAGCGCGATCACGCCCGTGTCCTTGATCTTCTTCAGCGTGCCGGTCTCCTGAGCATGCGCGCCGCTTGCGAACGCGCACAGCGCCGCGACCATCAGGACTGCCTTGTGGTATTTCATTTTTGGTCATCTCCTTGGCTAAAACCCGCGCCAGTGTATCAAAGTAATATTTTTGAAAGTACTGGTTGTTTACCGCACTACGAATCGCCCTGTACGAAGCCGTCCTCCCGGCTTCGAGGCACCCCGGATGCGCGCGCGGGCGGTGCCGGATTCGGCACCGCCCGCGGGGGTTCATGCACGCAATCGGGTGGATTGCGTCATCGCTCGATCGAACTCAGCCGGCCCTGCCCGTCGAGGCCGGTCGGCACGGCCGATCAGGGGTACAGGCCGCGCATTTCGCGCGCCATCAGGATCCGCTTGCACGCGACGATGAACGCCGCCGTGCGCACCGACACCTTGTGCTCTTCCGCGACCGCCCACACGCCGGCGAACGCTTCGCGCATCACGCGCTCGAGGCGGTGGTTGATCTCGTCTTCCGTCCAGAAGAAGCTCGAGAAGTCCTGCACCCACTCGAAGTACGACACGGTCACGCCGCCCGCGTTCGCGATCACGTCGGGAATCACGAGCACGCCGTTCGCGCTCAGGATGTCGTCGGCCGCCGTCGTCGTCGGGCCGTTCGCGCCTTCGACGATGATCTTCGTGCGAATCTTCGCCGCGTTCTTCTCGGTGATCTGGTTTTCCAGTGCCGCCGGGATCAGGATGTCGGTCTCGACCGTCCAGAACTCGTCGTTCGGCATCGGCTCCGCGCCTTCGAAGGCGGCGACGCCGCCGGTGCGGGCGACGTGGTCGAGCAGCTTGTTCGAATCGAGGCCGGCCGGCTGGTAGATCGTGCCCGTGTGATCCTGCACCGCGATCACCTTCGCGCCCGCTTCCTGGAACAGCTTCGCGGCGATGCCGCCGACGTTGCCGAAGCCCTGCACCGCGATGCGCGCGCCTTCGATCTCGACGCCCTTCTTCTTCGCCGCTTCGCAGCCGACGACGAACACGCCGCGGCCCGTCGCTTCCTTGCGGCCGAGCGAGCCGCCGAGCGAGATCGGCTTGCCGGTCACGACGCCGGTCGACGTCTGGCCCTGGTTCATCGAGAACGTGTCCATCATCCACGCCATCACCTGTTCGTTGGTGTTGACGTCCGGTGCCGGAATGTCGGTGTTCGGCCCGATGATGATGCCGATTTCGCTGGTGTAGCGGCGCGTCACGCGCTCGAGCTCACCGCGCGACAGCTTGCGCGGGTCGACGCGGATACCGCCCTTCGCGCCGCCGTACGGCACGTTCACGGCCGCGTTCTTCACCGACATCCATGCGGACAGTGCCATCACTTCCGACAGCGTCACGTCCTGGTGGTAGCGCACGCCGCCCTTGCCCGGACCGCGCGACACGTTGTGCTGCACGCGATAGCCCTCGAAGTGCGCGACGGTGCCGTTGTCGAGTTCGATCGGCACGTCGACGACCAGGATGCGCTTCGGACGCTTCAGCGTTTCCAGCCAGCGCGACAGCGAACCGAGGTACGGCGCGACGCGATCGACCTGCTGAAGGTAGTTGCCCCACGGGCCGAGATCGTCGGCGTGCAGGTAGGACGGGATGGACTGCAGTTGCGAAGACATGGATGCTCCAACGTTCAACGGATTGCGCACATTGTCGAAAAAGCCGTTTTTTTTATCCAATGCCGTTTGCTTATTCGATTATGCGTTTCTTGCATGATCGGGATTTTTCGCAAATTCGCGGTCGATTTGCGCAAGAACGGCCGCGATCGGTCGTGCATCGCGGGCGCGGACAAACGAGCGGGAAATTCGTGGAGCGGCCGCCGGACAGCCGTCCGGCACGCGCCGCAAGCGCATCGTCAGCTGCTCCCGCGAGCGGCAGCGCGCGATCGCGGTGATCGCGCCGGCCCCGGTCAGCCGGCCGCTTCGCGCAGTTCGTCGCGCACGACATCCCACAGCGCGCGCACGAGCTTCTGGCGCGGATCGTCGCCCTGCAGCGCGAGCTTGTCGCAGTACAGGCGGATTTCCATCGTCAGCGTGAACGGCTGCGTGCCGCCGCGCGCGGCACGGTCGAGCCGGATCAGCCGGCCGCTCGCGACCGCGTCCTCGACCGCGCTGTGCGGCAGGAACGCGACGCCGTGGCCCGCGAGCGCCATCGCCTTCAGCCCTTCGGCCATGTCGGTTTCATAGACGCGATCGAGGAACAGCGAAGTCGGTGCGTTCGCAACGATGACTTCGGTCATTCGGCCGAGATACGCGTTCGGCGTATACGACAGGTACGGCACGCGCGCATCGGCCGTGCCCGGCAGCGTGTAGCGCGGCCGGCCCGCGCGGCCCGGCGCCGAAAACGGGCTGATCGGCTCGCTGCCGAGCACCAGCATGTCGTAGCGGGCCGGGTCGAGCGCGACCGGATGGCTCGGGTGGTGGTAGCCCATCACGAGATCGCAGCCGCCCTCGACGAGCGACAGCACCGCGTCGTGCACGTTCAGCGCGCGCAGCCGCGTGTGGACCTGCCCCATCTTCGCCTCGATCCGCTGCAGCCAGCGCGGGAAATACGTGAGCGACAGCGTGTGCGGCACCGCGAACTCGATCGTCGGCACCGGCGCGCCGACGTGACCGCGCAGCAGCGTGCGCGCCTCGTGCGCCTGCGACAGCATCGTCAGCGCCTGCTCGTAGAAAATCTGGCCGGCCTGCGTGAGCCGCGTCGGATAGACCGACCGATCGATCAGCTCGGTCGCGAGCCACGCCTCGAGCGCCTGGATGCGCCGCGAGAACGCGGGCTGCGACACGTGCCGCAGTTCGGCGGACCGGCTGAAGCTGCGCGTTTCCGCGAGCGAGACGAAGTCTTCGAGCCATTTGAGTTCCATGCAGGCGGGCGCGGCGGGCGGCGGTCGGGAAGAAGCCTGCATTCTACCGGCGGGCGGGGCGGGCCGCCGGGTCGCGCGGCGGCCCGGCAAGCCTGCGCGGGCGCGCGTCGGCGGCACCGTTCG
>NZ_CABVPL010000092.1 GCF_902499045.1 Burkholderia latens
GTTGCGCACCCTTGCACTGCGCGGCTCGGGCGACGCGCAGGCGGCGCTCGGCATCGCGCTCGTCGATGCGCACGAGCCAGGGCTGCGCGACGAGGGCCGCGGCTGGCTCGAAACCGCCGCGCAGGCCGACGCGGCCGCCGACGCGCCGGCGGCACGGCGCGCGCAGCTCGCGCTCGGCAAGGCGCTGCTGCTCGGCAGCGGCGACATCCCGAAGGACTACGCACGCGCCCGCGCGCTGCTCGGTGCCGCTGCCGCACACGGCGATCCGGCCGCCGCGTACTACCTCGGGCTGATCTATCGCAGCGGCTACGGCGTCGCGGCCGATCCGGCGCAGGCCGCGCACTGGTTCGCGCTCGCATCGCGCGCCGGCATCCCGGCCGCGGACTTCATGCTCGCGAACGCGTACCGCGACGGCAGCGGCGTGCCGCGCGACGAAGCGCGCGCGCTCGCACTGTACCGCCGCGCGGCGGAACACGAGCTGCCGGAAGCCGTGCAGACGCTCGCGATGGCGTATCGCAACGGCGAGCTGGGGGTCAAGCCCGATGCGGACGAATTCCGTGCGCAGTGGATCGAGACCGCGCATGCGTTGAAGCATCCGGTGGTCGCACCGTAAGCGCCCCGTCAGCGCGGTCGCGACGCGGCGAGCCGAGTAGCGAGTCGATCGAGCGCCGCGCTCCGGTAGAACTCGATGCACTTCATTGTCGTGAAATCGACGTGCACCGAGCCGTCATAATCGCGCCGCAGGTATGCGTCGGCGGCCCGCTCGAGCGCTTCGTAGGCGTCGACGGGTTGTCGACCGGCCTCCAGATAGGCGCTCGCGGTCGCAGCCGCGTCGTCGCGGGCGGGCCCCGCCGGATAACCGCGCGCGAGACAGCGACTGAATGCCCAGTCCTTCGGCAACACACGCTGCGCGGCCGTGTCGCGACCATCCTTGGCCATCGCCGCACCCACCGCAAGCCACGCGCTGCACAACAGCATGGCCATCCGCTTCATTGCAACACCCACAGCGAACCTGCCTCGGGAATAAACCGACCCTTCTCCGGATCGGCCATCACGTAGCACGTGTCCGGGCATCGCGCGCCGTCCCAAAGGGTGACGTGCCCCCGTGCATTGCGCCAGCCACTGCCCTTGACCACGATGATGTCCTTCATGCCGGCGAAATCATCCGGACGTGGCGACTTCACGATCTTGTCGGGGCGGCCGAATACCCGCTCCAGATACGCCATCATGTCATTGACGCGAAACAAGCAGGCGTTGCCGTCCGCACCGCTGACCGTCGCGTAGCCCATCCCTTTTGCGATCGGCGATCCAGTCAGATTCAGCACATAGCTCATCCTGATCGGACATGCGTTCTCGAAAATGCGCGCATCGATGTTCTGTTGCACCTTGCCGCCGATTTACCTGCCGACCATTTCGGCAGGCACGTTGATGTGCGCGAATGCCGACCACGCGGCTTTGAACGAGGGTCGAGCCATGGCGATTGTCTCCTGATCCAGTGAAGAGAGGCGGTTCGATTTCGACGCATCAGTCCGACGAAATGAAAATGAAAGGTGATGCTGGCATCAGGCGGCCGCATGCAGCTCGTCTCCCGAGCACCGCCTCCTCCCCCTGTCGCTACAATAGGCGCCATGAACGCCCCCACCTCCTCCGACACGCCCGATTCCGGCGACGCGCACATCGCGCGCGGCCGGCTCGAGGCGCACCTGGACGCCGCGCCGCGCGCGTGGCCGCTCGACATCGTCGCCGCCACCGGCTCGACCAACGCCGACGTCGCCGCGCGTCTCAAGGCGCTGCCGCGCACCGTGAACGCACTGCCCGCGCCGCTCGTGCGCGTAGCGTTCGAGCAAACGGCCGGCCGTGGCCGGCAAGGCCGCCCGTGGTTCGCGCAGCCCGGCAACGCGCTGCTGTGCTCGGTCGGCTGCATCGTGCCGCGCCCCGTCGACGCACTCGGCGGCCTGAGCATCGCGATCGGCGTCGCGCTCGCGGAAGGGCTCGCCGCGCTGCCGCTCGATGCCCGCACGCGCGTCGCGCTCAAATGGCCGAACGACCTGCTGCTGACGGCCGCCGACGACGGCGCGACGCGCATCGTCGGCAAACTCGCCGGGATCCTGATCGAAACCGTATGGACGACCGCCGACGCAACCGCCGTCGTGATCGGCTTCGGCATCAACGTGCGCGGCGCGGAAGCGGTCGCCGCGCAGGTCGACGCACTCCGTACACGCGAAGCGGCGCTCGCGAGCGGGCTGCCGCCGGCCGCGCTGTCGACCGCGTGCGCGTCGGCCAATCTCACCGACACGCTCGCCGCGGCGCTGAACGCGCTCACGCCCGCACTCGCACAGTTCGGCACCGACGGACTCGCGCCGTTCCTGCCGCGCTGGCACGCGCTGCATGCGTACGCGGGGCGCGAGGTCGTGCTGCTGGAACAAGGCGTCGAACGCGTGCGCGGCATCGCGACGGGCATCGATGCGACCGGCCAGCTGCTGCTGGACACGCCGGACGGTGTGCAGGCGATCGCGGCCGGCGACGTGTCGCTGCGCGAAGCGCGATGAACGAATCGCATCTTTTGATCGACGCCGGCAACAGCCGGATCAAATGGGCGCTCGCCGACGCGCAACGCACGCTGACCGACACCGGCACGTTCGGCCACACACGAGACGGCGGCGCCGATCCCGACTGGTCGACGCTGCCGCGCCCGCGCGATGCATGGATCTCGAACGTCGCCGGTCCCGACGTGGCCGCGCGGCTCGACGCGCTGCTCGACGCGCGCTGGCCGGGGCTGCCGCGCACGACGATCCGCTCGCGGCCCGCGCAATGCGGCGTGACGAACGGCTATACGACGCCCGAACAGCTCGGCAGCGATCGCTGGGCCGGGCTGATCGGCGCACATGCGGCGTTTCCGGACGAGCACCTGCTGATCGCGACGTTCGGCACGGCGACGACGCTCGAAGCGCTGCGTGCGGACGGCCGTTTCACGGGCGGGCTGATCGCGCCGGGCTGGGCGCTGATGATGCGCGCGCTCGGCACGCATACCGCGCAATTGCCGACGCTGACCACCGACATCGCGAGCGGCCTGCTCGCGGGCGCGCACGCCGAGCCGTTCCAGGTCGATACGCCGCGCTCGCTGTCGGCCGGCTGCCTGTACGCGCAGGCGGGGCTGATCGAACGCGCGTGGCGCGATCTCGCCGACGCGTGGCAGGCGCCGGTGCGGCTCGTGCTCGCGGGCGGTGCGGCGGACGACGTCGCACGCGTGCTGACGCTGCCGCATACGCGGCACGATGCGCTGATCCTGTCCGGACTTGCGCTGATCGCGTCGGAAGCGGCGGCGCAGGATTGACGAAAAACCGGCCGGCATCGCGCCGGCCGTGTCGACGCAAGCCGGCTGCGGGCTTGGTCACGGTGACGAGGGAGCACTGCGATGCCGACGCTGCGTGCACCGATGCAGACAGCCGGCCGCATGCACGGCCGAGACGCTCCGGACGGGCCCCGGCTGCGACGGCCACGCGGCCGGCCCGACCGAACGGCTGAACGGGGTTGAACGACTGAACGACTGAACAACGACGAGGAGTTTCGACGATGCTGCGCTGGCTGATCGCTGTTCTCTTTCTCGCGAACCTGCTCGCATTCGCGGCCGTGCGCGGCGTGTTCGGCCCGGTGCCGGCCGCCGGCCCGCGCGAGCCGGGCGTGCTGTCCCGGCAGGTGCAGCCGGCCGCGCTGCATGCGATGCCGCTCATGCAGGCGACCGACCAGCCCGTGATCGGCGCGCCGATCGCCGCACCGGGCGTCACGGCCGAGCCGCTGCCGGCCTCCGCGCCCTGACCGCGCGGCGCGCGTATCAGGTATCAGATATCAGGACTGTTGCGCGCGCACCTTCTTCAGCAGCGCGGTGGTCGAGCGATCGTGCTCGAACGGAATCGCGAGCGCACGGCCGCCCCAGCCGCGCACGATCGCCGACTCCGGCAGCGCGTCCATGTCGTAGTCGCCGCCCTTCACGAGGATGTCCGGACGGACGGCCTCGATCAGCGACACCGGCGTCTTTTCCTCGAACTTCACGACCCAGTCCACGCTTTCCAGCGCCGCGAGCAGCGCCATCCGGTCTTCCTCGCGATTGATCGGGCGGTCGTCGCCCTTGCCAAGCATGCGCACCGACGCGTCGCTGTTGACGCCGACGATCAGGCACGCGCCGAGCGCCTTCGCATCGGCGAGATACGTGACGTGACCACGGTGCAGGATGTCGAACACGCCGTTCGTGAACACGACGGGCGAAGGCAGCGACGCGCGCAGGGCAACCAGGGCGTCGCGGGTGATCAGCTTGCGTTCAAAGGTAGCGGGCATGATGAATGTCGGATGGCATGAGCGGCGCGCGGTGCGCGTCGCGACGGAGTCTGGCGGCGCCAGATAAAAAGCCCGCCGGACAACGGGCGGGCTTCATGCTTCGGCTGCACCGCGGCGATCGCGACCGGCATCATGTCACGCCGGCTGCGCCGCCGCGCGGCGTCAGGCCGGTTGCGCGGCCGACGACGGACCGCTTTCGGACTGCAGGCGGCTCGTGACTTCCTTGCGATAGCGGTTCAGTTCCTGCGCGGTCGCGAACGTGCGCTCGAACAGGATCGACAGGTTGTGCAGGATTCGTTCGACCACCTTCTTTTCCCATTCGCCGTCGAAGCGGATCTGCTCGTCGAGCCAGCGCTCGAGCCATTCCGGATCGGGCAGGCGGGACTGCACGGTGTCGCGCGGGAACAGCGCCTGATTCACGTGCAGGTTCGTCGGGTGCAGCGGCTTCTCGGTGCGGCGCGCCGATGCCATCAGCACGCCGATCTTCGCGAACGCCGCACGCGCGACGTCGCCGCAATTGTTCAGCGCCTTCTTCATGTAGCGCAGGTACGCGCCGCCATGGCGCGCTTCATCGCGCGAGATCGTCTCGTAGATGTGCCTGATGACCGGCTCGGTGTGCCAGTCGGCCGCGCAGCGATACCAGTGATTCAGGCGGATCTCGCCGCAGAAGTGCAGCATCAGCGTCTCGAGCGGCGGCGCCGGATCGAATTCGAAGCGCACCGCGTGCAGCTCTTCTTCGGTCGGCACCATTTCCGGCCGGAAGCGGCGCAGGTATTCCATCAGCACGAGCGAATGCTTCTGCTCCTCGAAGAACCATACGCTCATGAACGCGGAAAAATCGCTGTCGTGCTGGTTGTCGCGCAGGAACATTTCCGTCGCGGGCAGCGCCGACCATTCGGTGATCGCGTTCATCTTGATCGTCTTCGCCTGCTCGTCGGTGAGCAGCGAAGCGTCGAACTTGTCCCACGGAATGTCCTTCTCCATGTCCCAGCGGACAGCTTCGAGCGACCTGTAAAGTTCCGGATAAAGCATGGTGTTCATGATGGTCCCACCCCTGTTCTGCGCAATGCGACTTCTCTAAACGTGACTGTTGCCGCGTGGGCGCGCGAGCGCGCTTTTTCGCAGCCAAGACTCTAATTTTACGCGGGAATCCGCCCCCCGGACGCAGATTCCGCGTCCGGCAGCCGGGCGGCCGCGCCGCCGCCGTGTAGCACGCCGCAGCCCCGCTCCGCCGAACGGAACCGACCGCGCGTGCCTGATGTGGGGGCCGGCGCAAGCCGGCTCGGTGGCGAGCCCGCCCGGCGCCACGCGGCTTCCTGAAAGGATTCACGCGCGACCGCCTGCCCGGCGGACTGCTCGATATGGTGTATACGGCGGCGGCCATGATAGCACGCGCGCATGACGGTTCCGAGACGCCCGCCCGGTCGCGCGCCGCCAACGACGGTGCGGCGATCGGTCGCGGCATGCGTCGCGAAAATGCAACCGGAATGTAATCTTGCGCGCGTGTCGGGGCTGGACGGCGTGCGTGTCAGACCCGCATTTCCCCGGCCGCGCAACCACCTTCCGGCGATGTGCCGGCAGCCGGCGCGCTGCCGCCGTCGGCACGCGCGATCCAGTCGGCGAGGGTGTCGCGCTGCGCGCGCCCGTCGCGGTAGCCGAGCTCGATCAGCTCGCGCGTGAACGCTTCCTCGAACAGCAGGTAGCTCGCGAACGACGCGCCGGCCGGCTGGCTGCCGCCGATCGCGCCGAGCAGCCCGCGCATCGTCGCCGGCATCTGCTTCAGGTGCTTCGCGGCGATCAGCTCGATCCGCTCGGACGGCGCGATCGCGAGCACGTCCACGTGCCGCCAGCCGCTGTCCACTTCGACCTGATGCGGCAGGTGCTCGATCATCCGGTTGATGTGCTCGATACGCTCGATGTCCGAGCCGATCGAGTCGAGAAACACGCTCGCGAGCACCTGCTGGCCGATCTGCGCGAGCGTCGGATAGCCGCGCACGCGCCCCGAGCCGTTCGCGGCCGGAATCTCGGGCCGCGGATCGGCCGCGCCGATCACGACGATGCGGTCCGCGCCGAAGTGGATCGCCGGCGACAGCGGCGCGACCTGCCGGATCGACCCGTCGCCGAAATACTCGATCTGCCCGTCGAGCACCAGCGGCACCGCGGGGAACACGAAGGGAATGGCCGACGACGCGAGCAGATGCGACGCCGACAGATCGACGAGCCGCGCGGTGCGCTGCGCGCGCCGCCATGCCTGGATCGGCTCGGCCGCCTGGTAGAAGGTCAGGTGCCGGCCGCTCGAATAGCTGAGCGCCGTCACCGACAGCGCATGCAGCAGCCGGGCTTCGAGCATCTGCTCGATCCGATGAAAGCTCAGCTCGCGCTGCAGCAGGTGCGCAAGCGGCGCGTTGTCGAGCAGCCCGCGCGGCGAACGGCGCGCCGCCCAGCCGAAGGTCATCGTCGCGAGCCACCGCGCGCCGGCCGCCGCGATGCCGAGCCAGTCGGTGCGATACACGTAGTCGGCGCGCAGCGGCTCCCAGAATTCGAGCAGGCGGCGCACGCCGTGCGAGAAATCGTCGGCGTGGCTCGCGATCGATGTCGCATTGATCGCGCCGGCCGACGATCCGCACACGACCGTGAACGGCACCGTATGCCGGTGCGGATCGGCTTCGCGGGAGATCTCGGCCAGCGCCTTCAGCACGCCGACCTGGTACGCGGCGCGTGCGCCGCCCCCCATCAGAACGAGCGCGAGCCGCATGATCGACCTGCTATCCGGTTCGCGTCACGTCGAGCGCTTCGGCGGACGCGTTTCCGGCGACGAGGCGGCGGCTGCACGCGCGGCGGCCGAGCCGGCCGGCTTCGCACGCTTCGCGGCCGGCTTGCGGGGCGCAGCGGCGGCCGGTGCGGGCGCGTGTTCGCGAGCAGCCGATGCGGGTTGCTCGGGCGACGCATCGGCCGGCGCCGCGGGCTGCGCG
>NZ_CABVPL010000093.1 GCF_902499045.1 Burkholderia latens
CGAGATCTACACCGGAAGGAACACTCTTTCCCTACACGACGCTCTTCCGATCTCGCTGCGCGCTCGCCGCCGCCGCGTGTCTGGTCGCACTGATCGCGCTGTCGCTCGCGTGGGAGCTGTGGCTCGCGCCGCTGCGCCCCGGCGGCTCGGCGCTGATGCTCAAGGCCGTGCCGCTCGCGCTCGCGCTGCCGGGCGTGTGGCGGCGTAACATTTATACGATGCAGTGGGCGAGCATGCTGATCCTCGTCTATTTCGCCGAAGGCATCGTGCGCGGCATGTCCGACCGCGGCTTGTCCGCGACGCTCGGCTGGTGCGAGACCGCGCTCGCCGTCGGCTTTTTCGTGGCCGCGCTTGCGTACGTCGCGCCGTTCAAGCGCGCGGCGAAACGGCAGCGCGCCGCGCCCTGACCCTTACGCGACCGAACGTGATGATTACTTCCGACGCATTCGTTTCCGCCTGCCGCGACGCGATCGGCGCCGCGCACGTACTCACCGACCCGCACGACACCGAACCGTTCCTGACCGACTGGCGCCGCCGCTACAAGGGCAGCGCGTGCGCGGTGCTGAAACCGGCCGATACGGCCGAAGTGGCCGCGCTGGTCCGGCTCGCGAACACGCACGGCGTCGCGCTCGTGCCGCAGGGCGGCAACACCGGCCTCGCCGGCGGCGCGACGCCCGACACGAGCGGCGCCCAGGCCGTGTTGAGCCTCGTGCGGCTGAACCGCGTGCGCGCGCTCGATCCGCACAACAACACGATCACCGTCGAAGCCGGCGTGATCCTCGCCGACGTGCAGGCGCGCGCCCGCGAAGGCGGCCGGCTGTTCGCGCTGAGCCTCGCCGCCGAGGGCAGCTGCACGATCGGCGGCAATCTGTCGACCAACGCGGGCGGCACCGCGGTGCTGCGCTACGGCAACGCGCGCGAGCTGTGCCTCGGGCTCGAGGTCGTGACGCCGCAGGGCGAAATCTGGGACGGCCTGCGCGGGCTGCGCAAGGACAATACCGGCTACGACCTGCGCGATCTGTTCATCGGCGCGGAAGGCACGCTCGGCATCATCACGGCCGCGGTGATGAAGCTGCATCCGCTACCGGCCGCGCAGGTCACTGCGCTGGCCGCGCTCGAGTCGCCGCACGCGGCGCTCGATTTCCTCGCGCTCGCGCAGCGCGCGGCCGGCCCGCTGCTGACCGGCTTCGAGCTGATGTCGGACTTCTGCATGCAGCTCGTCGGCAAGCATTATCCGCAACTGCGCTACCCGTTCGATCGCACGCACGCGCAGACGGTATTGCTCGAGCTGTCGGACAACGAGGGCGAAACGCATGCGCGCGCGCTGTTCGAGAAGCTGATGGAGGAAGCGTTCGACGCCGGGCTCGTGGTCGACGCGGTAGTCGCGGAGAATCTCGCGCAGTCGCGCGCGTTCTGGGATCTGCGCGAGCACATCCCGATCGCGCAGGCCGACGAGGGTCTCAACATCAAGCACGACATCGCGGTGCCGATCTCGTCGATCGCGCGCTTCATCGACGAAACCGACGCGGCGATCCAGCAGGCCGCGCCGGGCGCGCGAATGGTCACGTTCGGCCACCTCGGCGACGGCAACCTGCATTACAACGTGCAGACGCCCGAAGGCGGCGATCCGAAGGCGTTCCTCGCGGAATTCCAGAAGCCGATCAACCGCATCGTCTACGACAACGTGCACCGCCACCACGGCACGATCAGCGCGGAGCACGGCATCGGCCAGTTGAAGATCGACGACGCGCAGCACTACAAGTCGCCGGTCGAAACGGCGCTGATGCGCACGCTGAAGACCGCGCTCGACCCGCGCGGGCTGATGAATCCCGGCAAGGTCCTGCGCTGACGCCACCTACCCCGGAGCGATGTCCATGAGAGTTCGCGTGCTGTCCGACCTGCATCTCGAAAGCAACCAGCCCGACACGATCGCGCATGCGGACGCGGATCTCGTCGTGCTGGCCGGCGACATCCACAACCATGCGGAAGGGTTGCGCTGGGCCGCCGAAACGTTCGATCCCGGCGTGCCGGTGATCTACGTGCCGGGCAATCATGAGTATTACGACGGGGAATTCGGTGCGCTCGAAACCGCGATGCGCGACGCCGCGCACGCGATCGACCACGTGCACTACCTAAACAACGGCGTGTACGTCGATCCGGCGCAGCGCTTTCGCGTGCTCGGCACGACGCTGTGGTCCGATTTCTCGCTGTTCGGCGCCGACGATGCGAGCGTCGCGCGCGCGATCGACGCCGGCATGCGCGTGATGCTCGATTTCAAGGGATTGATCCAGGTGACGTGGCCGCACGATGCAGCGCTGCATGCGGGCCGCGCGCCGGAGCGCGACTTCACGCCGGCCGACGCGATCGCGCTGCACCGGCAAGGCCGCGCATGGCTGGAGGCGCGGCTCGCGACGCCGTTCGCCGGCCGCACGATCGTCGTCACCCATCATGCGCCGCATCTGCGCTCGCTGGCCGAGCGTTATGCGGAGGATCTCGCTTCGGCGGGATTCGTCACGGACATGGCGGAACTGGTGCGGCCGCCCGTGGATCTCTGGATCCACGGTCACACGCACACGTCATTCGACTACGTGACCGACAGCGGCACGCGCGTGGTGTGCAACCCGCGCGGCTATATCCACCGGCGCACGGGCGAACTGGAAAATCCCGCGTTCGGCTGGGACAAGGTGGTCGAGCTCGGCTGAGCGCCGGGCCCGCAGGATGTGGGCCGCGCGATGCGGCCCTCGTCGATCTGAACGCTGCCGATCAGCGATCGGCGCGGCGCGACCCGTTCGACGACGCGCGCACGCGCACAGGCACCGGCTTCGCCTGGGCCTTCATCGCCCGCAGCAGATCGCGTGTCGCCGCGGCGGCGGCCGCCGCGCCAAGCAGGACTCCAAGGCCGATGATCAGTTGCGTATCCATTGCGACTCCGGTATTGAGCAGATCCAAATCTCTATGTTTGAACAGTATCAAACTGTCCGCGTTCCGATGTAAAGAAATGTTGCGTAAACGACAAATCTCGTCAGATCGCGCGCGACTGCGCGGTCATGTCGCAGCAGTGAACTGCGCGAGCGCGGCTTCGTCGGCCTGCAGCGTCGCCGGCAGTTCGTCACGCAGAAAGTCGACCCAGGTACGGATTTTCGCGTCGAGGTACTGGCGCGACGCATACAGCGCGTAGATGTTCATCACCTGCGACCGGTACTCGGGCATCACGCGCACGATGTGCCCGCTGCGCAGCCATCCGATCGCCGAATAGAGCGGCAGCCCGCCGACCCCCATCCCCTCCCGCACGGCCACCGCGAGCGCCTCGGCGACATTCACGCGAAACGGCGGCGCCGTGATCGGCACGACCTCGTCGCCGTTCGGCCCCGTCAGCGCCCATTCGTCGAAGTGAAACCCCGTCGCGATCATCCCGAGGCACACGTGCCGGGCGAGATCGGCCGGCCGCTGAGGCACGCCGTGCGATTCGACATAGCCGGGCGACGCGCACACGACGCTGTAGCTCTCGCCGAGCCGCTGCGACACGAGCCCGGAATCGGGCAAGTCGCGGCCGACGACGATCGCGACGTCGTACCCCTCGTCCAGCAGGTCGGGCATCCGCTGCGCGAGCGTCAGCTCGACGTGCACGTCCGGATAGCGCTGCCGGTAGCGCGCGATGGCCGGCACCAGATAGTGCTGCCCGAGGCTCGTGAAGCAATGGACCTTCAGCTTGCCGGACGGGCGCGCGTGCGCGTCGCCCGCTTCGGCTTCGGCCTGGTCGACGTACGCGAGGATCTGTTCGCAGCGCTGCAGATAGCGCTCGCCGGCCTCGGTCAGCGCGATCCGGCGCGTCGTGCGGTTCAGGAGACGCGTGCGCAGATGGGCCTCGAGATCCGAGACCGCGCGCGACGCGTAGGCGGTGGTCGAATTCATCTGCTGGGCGGCCGCGGTGAAGCTCCCCGCGTCGACCACGCGGACGAATACCCGCATGTTTTGTAGCGTATCCATCCCAATACCCGTTTGAATCCGGAGGGATTGTTGCACAGGGGCGAACAAATATTATCTCAGGATTCGTAAAAATGACTTGCACCGTTGTCCGTTTATTCAGGAATCACTGAAAAATATAATCGCCTCCGACTCATCTATATCCGAAAGGGAGAAAATCGTGCAGTTTCCGGCAACAAAAGGGACGCTGGCGCTGGCGGTTCTTGCAGTCTCATTAATAATGGCCGGTTGCGCGAGCATGGGCGACAACAAGACCCAGTCCACTCGCATCGAAGCGAACACGCTCGACGCCGGCGCTGCGATCCGGGCGGCCGATCGCGACGCGGGCTGGCCCGCGTCCGACTGGTGGCGCGCGTACCGCGACCCGCAGCTCGACGCATGGATCGCCGCCGCGCAGGCCGGCAACCCGACGCTCGCCGCGGCCGAGGCCCGCGTGCGCGAAGCGCAGGCGATGGCGCGGGTGGCGCGCTCGGCCGAGCTGCCGCAAATCAACGGCAATCTGTCGCTGATGCGCCAGCACTGGCCCGACAACGTCTATTACGGCCCCGGGCCGCTCGCCGACACCGACACCTGGAACAACACCGGCACGCTCGGCCTGTCGTACCACGTCGATCTGTGGGGCAAGGACAAGAACGCGACCGAGCGTGCGCTCGACACCGCGCACGCGACCGCGGCCGATGCGCGGGCGGCGAAGCTCGAGCTCGAGGTCAACGTGGTGCGCGCGTATGTCGGCATGTCGATGAACTATGCGCTGCTCGACCTCGCGCAGGAAACGTTCGAACGCCAGCGCGCGCTGGCCGACCTCGCGCGCAAGCGCCTGCAGGCCGGCATCGGCACGCAGCTCGAAGTCAGCCAGGCAGAATCGACGCTGCCCGATTACGAGCGCCAGATCGACACCTATGAGGAAGCGATCCAGCTCGCGCGCCATCAGCTCGCGGCGCTCGCGGGAAAGGGCCCGGGCGCAGGCGACGCGATCAAGCGGCCGAGCCTGTCGCTCGACGCGCCGGCCGGACTGCCGTCCGCGATGCCGGCCGACCTGCTCGGCCGCCGCCCGGACGTCGTCGCGGCCCGCTGGACGGTCGACGCGCAGGCGCGCGGCATCGACGTCGCGAAGGCGTCGTTCTATCCGAACATCGACCTGCTCGCGACGGTCGGCGGCTTCGGCGTGACCGCGCCGTTCGCCGACTTCCTGCGCGCGATGAACGGCGGCTGGACGGCCGGCCCCGCGCTGTCGCTGCCGATCTTCGAAGGCGGCCGGCTGCGCGCGCAGCTCGGTGCGGCCAACGCCGGCTACGATCAGGCCGTCGAGCGTTACAACCAGACGATCGTCGGCGCACTCAAGGACATCGCCGACCAGGTCGTGCGGATCCGCTCGCTCGACACGCAGAAGAAGGACGCCGCGCGCTCGGTGGCCGCCAACGACCGCAGCTACCGGTTGTCGCGCGAAGGTTTCCGTCGCGGGCTGACCGATTACGTGAACGTGCTGGTCGCGCAACAGCAGCTGCTGCGCGCGCAGGAGACGGCAGCCCGCATCGACGCGGAACGCCTGGCTGCGCACGCGCAGCTGATGGCCGCGCTCGGCGGCGGCGTCGAGACCGGCACGGATGATCCGGGCGGCCGTCCGCCCCGCGACGAAGCCGCCGCGCGTGCAACGGGTGCCGCTGCGCCGGCCGCCGCCT
>NZ_CABVPL010000094.1 GCF_902499045.1 Burkholderia latens
GGCCGTGACGCTAGCGCACGACACAGCGACAGGAGGCGGCTCGCCGTGTTCGGCCGTCTGCGTCGACGTGAGCACGGGCTCCTGCGCGGTCGCGGGCTTCGGCGCGGCGGCGGCCGGCTTCGCGGTCGCGGGCGCGGGCGGGCGGTCAACCGGCTTCGGCGCGGGCTGGCGCTCGATCGGCTGCGGCTTCAGCAACTCGATCTGCACCGGGATCTCGGCCGGCGCGGGCGGCGTGAACGCATCGCGATTGCGCGTGAGCCACAACGCCGCGAGCGCGTGCAGCACGAGCACGACGACGAGCGCGATGCCCGCGCGCAGCCAGTGGCGGGGCAGGGCGTGACGAGGACGGGTGTCGGCAGGCGGCATCGGCGAAACGGAACTGGGTTGGGGCGGTCGTGGCGCGTCGCGCGCAACGCGTCACAGCGATCGGACCGCCGCACGCGCCGCGCGTTCGCCGCGCAACGCACGCGTGCAGCACGACTGCGGCACGCTCGGGCGCGTACGGTGCGCGCCCCGCGGGGTCACGCGTCGCGCGCGTCCGGACTATAGCCGAGTTCGTAGGACAGTTTCTGCGCGCATGCGCGCAGCGCGGTGTCGATCTCGCCGCCCCACGCGATGTCGAACATGCCTTCCTGGCCGAGCGCGACGATCGCGAGCGCGAGTTCGCCGACCGCGTCGAACACGGGCATGCAGAACGCGTGGATCGTCGGCAGCAGCATCCCCTCGACGCGCGCGGCCTGATGCGCGCGCACGTCGGCGAGCACGGCTTCGACTTCGTCGAGCGTGCGCGGGCCGCCGTGATGCGGCGAGCGGCGCGTGTCGGCGAGCTCGCGCTCGAGCATTGCCGCGGTCTTGCTGCGCGGCAGGTATGCGGCAAACAGCAGGCCGGTCGCGGAGCCGAGCAGCGGCATCACGTCGCCGAGCTTCAGCGACGCCTTCGCCGGATGGCTCGATTCCATCCAGTGGACGATCGTCGGCCCCTGATTGCCCCACACCGCGATGCCGACCGTCTGGTCGACGCGGTCGCGCAACTCGGTCAACGCGATCCGCGCGAGCTTCACGCCGTCGACGCGCGCGAGCCGCGCGAGCCCCATCTGCAGCGCGAAGCCGCCGAGCTCGTAGCGGCCCGACACCGGGTCCTGCGACACGACGCCGAGCCGCAGGAAGCTGACCAGATAGCGATGCGCCTTCGCCGGGCTCATGCCAGCACGCTGCGCGAGGTCGCGCAGCATCATCGCGCGCGGCTCGCTCGTCAGCACGTCGAGCAGCCGAAAGCCGACCTCGATCGACTGGATGCCGGAGCGAACCTTCTCGCCGCCTTCACCGTGCTCGCCGGAGCCGGCGTCGTCGGTGTCGGAATCGGCGAGTTCGTCGTCGGGAAGCGGGCTGGCGGGCATGGGCAACGTGGCGCGGCTAGGCGGCAAGGGTCGGGACGAAAGCGGCATGCGCGATCGTGGCGCGCCGCACGGATTCACCATCGTAAAATAGATTCCCTCCATCGTCACTACAACGGCAGATACCCCATGAAACTTGCATCGCTGAAGGACGGCACGCGCGACGGCCAGTTGATCGTCGTGTCGCGCGACCTGCACACCGCGGCAATCGCCGACGCGATCGCGCCGACGCTGCAGCGCGTCCTCGACGACTGGGCGTTCTACGCGCCGCAACTGCGCGACCTGTACGACGCGCTGAACCACGGGCGCGCACGCAACGCGTTCGCGTTCGATCCGGCGAACTGCATGGCGCCGCTGCCGCGCGCGTTCCAGTGGGCCGACGGCTCCGCGTACGTGAACCACGTCGAGCTCGTGCGCCGCGCGCGCGGCGCCGAGATGCCGCCGGAGTTCTGGACCGATCCGCTGATGTACCAGGGCGGCAGCGACGATTTCCTCGGTGCGCGCGACGACATCGTGTGCCCGTCCGAGGAGTGGGGCATCGACTTCGAGGCCGAGGTCGCGGTGATCACCGGCGACGTGCCGATGAGCGCATCGCCCGACGACGCGCTGAAGTCGGTGCGGCTCGTCACGCTCGTGAACGACGTGTCGCTGCGCAACCTGATTCCGGCCGAGCTCGCGAAGGGCTTCGGCTTCTTCCAGAGCAAGCCGGCCACCGCGTTCGCACCTGTCGCGGTGACGCCCGACGAGCTCGGCGACGAATGGCGCGAAGGCCGCGTGCACCGGCCGATGATCGTCCACTGGAACGGCAAGAAGGTCGGCCAGCCCGATGCGGGCACCGACATGGTGTTCCACTTCGGCCAGCTGATCGCGCATGCGGCGAAGACGCGCAACCTGCGTGCCGGCTCGATCGTCGGCTCGGGCACCGTGTCGAACAAGGACGCGAAGCGCGGCTACTGCTGCATCGCCGAGAAGCGTTGCCTCGAGACGATCGAGCACGGCGCGCCGCAGACCGAATTCATGCGCTACGGCGACACCGTGCGCATCGAGATGTTCGACGCGGCCGGCAAGTCGATCTTCGGCGCGATCGAGCAGGCGGTCGCGCCGCCGGACGGCGCGGTGTGATGCACGCGCGCCCGCGCCCGACGCTCGATCGCGGCCCGCGCGCCGGGTTTCGCCCGATGTTTGCCCGCGCGGGCTTCGCTACACTCGATTCAAGCGTTTCAGACGTTCGACGCGTTTCAAGAACCCGGAGCAGCGCATGGCCGATCTCGCCGCATACAGCGATTACGAAGCATTGAAGGTGACGCGCCGCGCGCATGGCGTGCTCGACATCGTGATGAGCGGCGAGGGCGCGAACCGCAGCGGCCTCGCGACCGCGAACGAACGCATGCATCGCGAGCTCGCCGACATCTGGCGCGACGTCGATCGCGATCCCGACACGCGCGTCGCGGTGATCCGCGGCGAGGGCAAGGGTTTTTCGGCGGGCGGCGATCTTGCGCTCGTCGAGTCGATGGCGAACGACTTCGACGTACGCGCACGCGTATGGCGCGAAGCGCGCGACCTCGTCTACAACGTGATCAACTGCAGCAAGCCGATCGTGTCCGCGATGCACGGGCCGGCCGTCGGCGCGGGGCTCGTCGCCGGGCTGCTCGCCGACATCTCGATCGCCGCGAAGGACGCGCGCATCATCGACGGCCATACGCGGCTCGGCGTCGCGGCCGGCGATCATGCGGCGATCGTGTGGCCGCTGTTGTGCGGGATGGCGAAGGCGAAGTACTACCTGCTGCTGTGCGAACCCGTGAGCGGCGAGGAAGCCGAGCGGATCGGCCTCGTGTCGCTCGCGGTCGAGCCGGCCGACCTGCTGCCGAAGGCGTACGAAGTCGCGGAGCGGCTCGCGCACGGATCGCAGACGGCGATCCGCTGGACCAAGTACGCGCTGAACAACTGGCTGCGCAGCGCGGGGCCGACGTTCGATACGTCGCTCGCGCTCGAGTTCATGGGCTTCTCCGGGGCCGACGTGCAGGAAGGCATCCGTTCGCTGCGCGAGCGGCGCGCGCCGGACTTCCCCGGCGGCGCACCGTTCTGACGACGCGCTATCATCGAATCAAAGGCGGCCGCACGCTCGGTGCCGGCCGCTTCGCCCACCAGTCAAACAGGATGCCCGTATGACGAACGATGCCTCCGGCTCCAATCCTTTCGCCGGCTTCGCCGGTTTCAAGCCTGCCGACATGCTCGACCGGATGTGGGACATGATGCGGATGTCGCCGTTCGGCGGGATGGCGTCGTTTCCGGGCGCCGCATCGGGGCTGCCGCCGTCGCTGTCGAGCATGTCCGACATGATGGCGCCGCTCACGAGCGTCGAGGAGCTCGACAAGCGGATCACCGATCTGCGCGCGGTCGAGCAATGGCTGAAGCTCAACCTCGGCATGCTGCAGTCGGCGATCCAGGCGCTCGAGGTGCAGCGTGCGACGCTCGCGACGCTGCGCGCGTTCGGCGCGTTCGCGCAGAGCTCGATGTCGGTGGCTGAAGACGCGGCAGTCGCGGCCGCGCAGGCGGCTTCCGCGCCGCGCGCCGATGCGCGGCCGGCGCCGGACGCCGCGGCAGCCGACGCCGAAGCCCCGCCGGCAGGCGACGCGCAGCAGGCGTTCGACCCGTCGGGCT
>NZ_CABVPL010000095.1 GCF_902499045.1 Burkholderia latens
CAGCCCGTCGATCGCGAGCCGGCTCAACGGGCCGGCGCGGCCGCCGGCCGGCCCGGTGCGCAGCAGCGTGCGCAGGCGGCCAAGCAGGCCGGCGGCGCCGAGCGCGGGACGGGTTGCATCGAGTTCCGTGTTCACGCGTTCTCCCCAGGGTCTGCTTGCATATGGAACGCACGTGCGTTGCCACGAGAACGGCCGCTCGCGACGCGCGTGACGCCGCGAATACTGACGTATCCGCAAGGAGCGCAACGCGGCGAGCGGCCGTTCTCGTGGCAACCCCAAATTGAAAACCGCCTTCCAGCGGAATGCACGAAATCGCCCGTATGGCGGCGTCGCTCGTCACTTGTTTGGCTCGGCCAAACGGCGCTCGTCACTTCTTGCCCTCCGAGCGATTTCGGGCATTCGCACGTACGTTCCATATGCAAGCAGACCCTAGTAATCCGAATAAAGCCGCACCGGCGTCGGCGTGACGAGCCAGCTGCGTGGCGCGCGCGCATCGAACGCATAGCGCAGATAGACGAGCGCCGAGCTCGGCGCATAGTCGTGCGACCGGTCGACGTGCAGCTGCGCGCCGACGCTCAGGTGCGGATTCACGCGATACTCGACGATACCGTTCACGCCGTACGAGAACGACACGCCGCGCGTCGAACTGCCCGTGTAGACGAGCCCGGCCGCCTGCTGCGCGGCGCGCTGGTCCGACAGCGTCGGGTAGAACAACGAATCCTTTTCATAGCTGTTCGAGATCCCGGCCGTGACGGTCAAATCCCACGACAGCGCGTCGCGCCGCCCGGCCCATTCGATCGGCACGCCGAGCGACAGGTAGCGCTGCGGGCTGTAGTACCCGCCCTGCCCGTACGTGTAGTAGCGCAGGTTCTGCGCGTAGTGCCACGCATTGCCGACGAGTCCGGTGCTGACCTTCATCGTCGCGCGTTCGTACACGGGCACCGTGAACCCCGAGCGCAGCGTCACTTCCGCGTTGCGCTCGACGTTGCGGCCGGACAGCACGCCGGCGCCGAGCTCCGCGAACAGGTTCACGCGGCCGACGTCGACCGCCGCGCGCAGGTTCACGCCGTCGCGCCGCACGCCGCCCCACACCGCGCCCGTCCACGGGTCGCGCATCCCCGCATACGACAGCACGCTGCTCGTTTCGGGCCGGCGCGACGCGTTCACGGTGAAGCTCGCCGGGCCCGCGTCGAAGCGATAGCGCACGCCGCCGACCAGGTAATGCACCGGAAAGCCGAGCGGCGACGTGCCGAGATCGACGCGCCATGCGTCGGTCCGATAGCCGGCGCCGAGCGCGACGCCCGTCGCCGGCTGGTGCAGGCCGCCCTGCGGATGCGCGATCAGCGCGGCGGCTGCCGGGTTCGGTGCGAACGGCGCAGGCAACCCGATCGGCGCGCGCAGTGCCGCGTACGTGCCGAAGGTTTTCAGCGCATACGCGTTCGGGTCGCTCGTGTCGAGCGTGCCGGCGTCCAGATGTACGGTGTCGAGCTGCAGAAACGCGTGCCCGTCGTAGCGCACCGGCATCTGCATGTAGACCGGCACCTGCTGCGCGCGGTAGGCGGACACCCCTTCGTCGCCCGACTTGTATGCGGGCAGCCAGCCGATCTCGATCTCCGGGTCGCGCCGTTGCTCGAGATCGGCGAACGCGGCCTGCGCGGGCGTGCGGCCGTCGCGGCCCGCGCTCACGCCGGTCATGCGTTCCTGCGACAGCGACAGCCGGTACAGCGACGCGGCATCGTCGTAGCGGCCCTGCGCCTCGGCCACACGGCCGGCCGCGACCGTCACGTCGGCGCGCGCCGGATACGCGGCGTGCAGCGGATCGATCACTTGGGCGGCTTCGTCCGTGCGGCGCAGCGCATTCAGCCTGCGCACCACCGACAGGCGCGTATCGACGTCGTCGTCCGGCGTGCGCGCGAGCACGGCCTGCACGCGCGCGAGCGCGGCCGCGCGATGGCCGCTGTCCTCGTCGATGCGCGCGAGCGCGAGCTGCGTATCGGCATCGTCCGGCGTGCGCGCGACGACCGGCGCGAGCGCGTCGCGCGCAGCGTCGTAGTGGCCCTGCGCGCGCTCGAGGTCCGCCAGTTCGAGCGCATAGCGCTTGTCCGCGCGGCCGGCCGGGCTCGCCCGATCGAGCAGCGTGCGCGCACGCGCATAGTCCTGCTGCGCGATCGCGTCGTCCGTCTGCCGCAGCACGAGCCGCAGCGACTGATCCTCGATGCGCGCGGTCTGGGCCGGCGTCAGCGCCGGTTCGCGGCGCAATGCGTCGAGCCACGCGGCGAGCGTGTCGTCGCGGCCCGCGCTGCCGAGCAGGTCGCCGTAGCGCAGCCGCACGTCGGCATCGGCGTCGCGCGGATGCGCGGCGATCCAGTCGCGCAACGGCGCGAGACCGCGCTCGGGGTCGCCCGCCTCGATCCACTGCGCGCCGATCGCGGCCAGCATGTCCGGATCGTCCGGCGCGCTCGCCTGCGCATGCGCGAGTGACGCGGCGAACGCCGCCCGATCGCCGCGGCCGAGCGCGCCGCGCGCATCGGCCAGCGCGTGTTCGGCGCCGAGCTTGCGCGCGAGCGCACGCATGCCGTCCGAGCGGTGCGCGTCGTCGACGCGCGCGAGCGCGTCCTGCGCGCCGGCGACGTCGTCGAGCGAGTTGCGGTACAGCGCGGTCGCATAGCGCATCTCGGGCGTATCGCTCGACGCGAGCCCGTCGTCCATCACCGTGCGGCCGAGTTGCGGCAAGCCCATGTCGCGATACAGCCGAGCGAGCGCGAAGCGCGTCCACGGCGCATCGGGCGCCGCACGCACGGCCGCTTCGTAACGTTGCGCGGCCGGCCCGCGTTCGCCCTTGTCCGCGAGCGCGCGCGCCTGGCTCGCGAGTACGTCGGCGCGCAGCCCGTCGAGCGCGCGGCGGTCGTCGCGGCCCGTCACGCGGTCTTGCAGCGCGTCGAGCAGCGGACCGATGCGGTCCGCGCGGCCGGTGTTTTCGTACAGCAGCGCGGTGTCGCGCACGGCCGACAGGGTCGGCGTGCGAGCGGCCAGCAGTTCGCGCAGCAACGGCTCCGCGCGAGCCCAGTCGTGCTGCGCGAGCAACGCATCGGCGAGTTGCAGCTTTGCATCGGGACTGCCGGGCTGCAGCGCGAGCGCGGCACGCGCCGCGCGCTCCGCATCCTGTGCGCGCCCGGCCGACGCCGCCGCGCGGCCCTGCGCGAGCAGCCCCCAGAACTGCGCGGTGCGTGCCAGGCTCTGCCATTTGCCGCGCTGGTCCGTCGACAGCGTCGCGGCCCGCGCGAACAGCGCGCGTGCTTCATCGTGCCGGCCCTCGCGCAGGCGCAGCAGGCCGAGCCCGCCGAGCGCATCGGCGTCGCCCGAGCGCCCCCGCGCGGCGCGCTCGAGCAGCGGATCGGCGCCGGCCAGGTCGCCGCGTGCGAGCGCCTGCAGACCGCGCTGCTGCGCGATGTAGTCGGGATCGCGTTCGAGCCGCCGCTGCGCGTCGCGCTGCTGGTCGAGCGCGGCAACGCGATCGCGGAATTCGGTGTCGTCGGGCATGAGTTCGAGATACGCGTGCAGCGCATCGCGATACGCGGGATCGGCGCCGGCGGACTGCAGCACGCGCCGCCACACGGCCATCGCTTCCGTGTGGTCGGCGTCGGGACGCTTCGCGAGCGACCACGCGATCCGGTTCGCTTCCGCGCGCGTGTCGGCGCGCTGGTTCAGCAGCCGCGCGAGCGCCAGCGCCGCGCTCGTGTCCTGCGGGTCGGCCGCGACCGTGCGGCGGAGCGCCGCGAGCGCCGGCTCGGGGCCGCCCG
>NZ_CABVPL010000096.1 GCF_902499045.1 Burkholderia latens
GAGGCTGACCGGCGGCAGCGGCGGCACGTGCGCGCAGGCGGGCGTGCCGGCCGCGTGCCGTCGTGGTGGCGTGCCGGTGCGGCACGTGCGTCGCGAGGCGCGCGTGCGGCGCCCGTGCGCGTGAAAGATTTGCAACGACCGTTGTAGCGATTCCCGGACCGGCGCCGGCTGCGGCACGCCGGCGCGCCGTCCGGAAACAAGGAGGTGCGATGCAGAACGCGGAATCGAACCCAACCCCGGAACAGCAGCGCAAACAGATCGAGAAGAGCCCGGTGAAGACGCCGGCCGCGGGCGACATGCCCGATGCGGCGACCCAGGCGGCGGAGACCGCGAAGCGGCCGCTGACGCCGGAGGCCGTCGCCGGAAAAATGCCGACCGGCCTGCCGCCGATCGACGTCGACTCGCATGCGGTCGACAGCGGCGACCCGGTGCGTCGTGCGGCGGGCCGGATCGTCACGCTCGACAACGCGAACATGGCGATGACCGACAACACGGTCGACGTCGACGGCAAGGGCATGGAAGCGCGCACCGGCGCGACCGAGTGGCACGACAACGTCATTTATTCGAACGCGTCGCTCGACGAAGCAGTGGACACACCGGATGAAGGACTCGGCGGCATCGAGAGCCGGCCGGGCGGCAACGTCCCGCAGATCGCGACGCGGCCGGGCTGGCGCGTGCGGTATGTCGGCGACATCGATGTCGAGCAGGGTGACGGCAAGCGGGCCGAACACGTGATCCGCTTCGAGCGGAGCGAGTGACGTCCCGGTGTTTGGCCACGCGTGGTTCGATGGGCGGGCCGCCGGCCGGCGGTCCGCCCGAGGCCGTTACTGCGGGCCGAGTTCCTGCGCGGACGTGTCCGCATCGTTGCCCTGCGCGACGAGCACGTGCACGTCGTTGGGCGTCACGTCACCGATGCCGCCCGACGGAATCGTCAGCAGCAGCCAGTCGGCGTTGTTGTTCAGTGCGACCGGCGCGGTCTTCAGGATCGGCGTCTTGCTGCCGGCCGTCGTGACGACGATCTGGTAGGTGCCGCCGCTCAGATAGACGGAATCCTGGCCGGACGCCGGCACCGCGTTCTGGTATGCCGCGCCGGCCAGCGTCGGGCTTTGCGCGTTGATGTCGGTGCCCGGCGGCACGACGTAGACGTCGACGTTCTGCGCATTCGGCGACGCGTTGAAGCTGCGCACGCGCGCCTTGTCGGACAGCAGCTTCTTGTCGAACGGATCGTCGATCACCGAAATCGCCGACGACGTGCTCGGCAACGCGATGGTCGTGTAGTGATGACCGTTCGCCGCGCTGAACGACTGCGACGCCACCGTCGCGGTCGTTCCCGATACGTCGTAGCTGGCGGTCTGCGTGCCGGAGTCGATGTCGTGATAGCGCGTCACGCCCTTGTACGCGACACCCGATGCGTCCACCTTCGCATTCAGGTAATAGTCGAGATTCGGGCCGGCCGGCACCGCGTTGATGAAGCGCGCTTGCGGTTTCGAGATGCCAAGCTCGGTGCCGACGTCGTTGCCGTCTCCGCCACATGCCGCGAGCACGGAAATGACCGAGCACAGGGCCACTATCGTTCGAATGGATTTCATTGTCGTCCTCTCGTTCAAGGGAAGCTGCTTGCGATGCGGTGTCGCCGCGCACGTGTTCGCGCGGCGCGCAGCGCCAGTTGAGGGAAGGATTGCCATCCGCCGGGGCGGCGGGCGCCTGTATGTCGCAAGCGTCGTGCCTGCGCGGCGGTATCGGCGCGGCGCCCGGTGCGGTGGTGGACGCCGGCCGCCGCGATCGCGGCATGCGGCGCGCGATCGGGCGCCGTAGGTCAGGCATTTGTAAAAAAGGGCGGCGCGCCCAGATGGGCGGACGTGCGTGGGTTTCGCGTATGCAGAAGTCGTTTCAAACGGCAACCAGCTGGCGCAATGACGCGTCCACGCGGACAGCGTGGGGTCATTCGCCTTAATGGTTGCGTGTACAACTATATGACGAAATCCGGGCGATCCTGCGCGATGCCGGGTTGCCGCGCGGCTCGATCGCTTCGACGGGCCGGGCCCCGATCGATACGCGGGCGGCGCAATAGGTCCGCGAGCATCGCGGCGACGCCGTGCAGCCGCCGATACGCCGGCTCCGCTTGTATGCCGGCGCACCCGATACCGCCGGCGACGGCCTGCGCCTGCGGCGGATGGCCGCACACGGCGTGCCGGAAAATCGGTGTGGCGGGACGTCGAGCGGCCGCCGGCGGCGAAGCCGTCCGACACAGGGGTATTTTCGGCGATCGCGCCGGAGTGCCTGCCGGCGAATGACGCCGAAACCGCGCGATAGCGGGAAAAGCGACGCACCGGCGCAACATCGGACGCGTCACCAGCCGTAAATCTTGCCGCCGGCAGCCCATCGTTTAACCATTCGAAACAATGTGTTCACTGAAAAGGGCATGATCTCCGGCGATCGGGCAGGCATACTGTCGCCTATGTTGCTCAATGCCGTCGAAACGACGCGCGCTTGCCTCCCATGTCCATTTCCGTGCCTTTTCGATCCCTGCGATGGTTGACCGTCGCGGCTGCCGTATGCTTGCTTGCCGCGTGTTCGACCGCTTCCGACGTCACGACGACGTCGAACCCGAACGTCTTCACCGTGACGACGCGCACGCTCGGCGTGTCGACGACGTGGGCCGACGCCCATGAAAAAGCCGTCAGCGAAGCCACCAACTACTGCACGCAGCGCGGGATGCGCGCGAGCCTGAAGCAGGAGTCGGTGACCGGCGGCCGCCGCATCGACGCACGCTCCGAGCTCGCGTTCGAGTGCCACCCGACCTTCGAGACCGCGTCGAACCCGCGCGGGTAAGCGCCGCGCCGCATCTGTCGCGCTCGCGCCGCGTGTGCCCGTATTGCTCCGAATGCAGAACGGCCCGCGATGCCACTGACGGGCATCGCGGGCCGCCGCGCGTCCGCCGGTCGCGTTACGCGGACGTTCGCGCCTCGTACAGCTTCACGCACGCGGAGAAATCGAGCGTGCCGAGCCCTTGCTGGCTCATCGACTGATAGAGCTGCTGCGCGAGCGCGCCCATCCACACCGGCTGCCGTGCGCTGCGCGCGGCTTCGGTCGCGAGCCCCAGATCCTTCAGCATCAGGTTCGCGGCGAAGCCGCCCGAGTAGCCGCGCGCGGCCGGCGCCGCGTCGTTGACGCCCGGATACGGGTTGCAGGTCTCCGAGCTCCAGCAGCGGCCGGTCGACGTGTTGATGATGCCGGCCAGCACGGCCGGATCGATGCCGAGCGCAGCGCCGAGCGCCATCGCCTCCGACACGCCCATCATCGAGATCCCCAGCAGCAGGTTGTTGCAGATCTTCGCGATCTGCCCGGTGCCCGTGCCGCCGCAATGCACGACGTTCCTGCCCATGTCGAGCAGCACCGGACGGATGCGCTCGAACAGCGCGGCCGGCGCACCGACCATGAACGTCAGCGTGCCGGCTTGCGCGCCGCCGGTGCCGCCGGACACCGGCGCGTCGGCGAGCGGGAAGTCGCGCTGCGCGGCGGCGTCGGCCACCGCGCGCACGGTGTCGGGGTCGATCGTGCTGCAGTCGACGAACGTTGCGCCCGGACGCGCGCCGGCGAGCACGCCGTCGTCGCCGAGATAGACGGCGCGCACGTGCTGCGCGGCCGGCAGCATCGTGATCACGAGCGTCGCGCGGGCGGCCGCGTCCCGCGGCGAC
>NZ_CABVPL010000097.1 GCF_902499045.1 Burkholderia latens
CCGCCGCCGCACCGCAAGCGCACGCACAAGCACAGCCGAGCGCTGCCGCGCAACCGGCGCCGCAGCCGCACGCCGAACCCGCCGCGCAGGCGGCGCAGTCGGCACAGGCCGCCGCGCATCACGACGACAAGCGTCCGCGCCCGGCCGCCGCCGCCTCGGGCGCCGAAGGCAGCTCGATCCGCGTCGGCGTCGAGAAGGTCGACCAGCTGATCAACCTGGTCGGCGAGCTCGTGATCACGCAGGCGATGCTCGCGGAAACCGCGAGCGCGTTCGATCCGGCGCTGCACGACCGCCTGTTCAACGGGATGGCGCAGCTCGAGCGCAACGCGCGCGACCTGCAGGAAGCGGTGATGTCGATCCGGATGATGCCGATGGACTACGTGTTCAGCCGCTTCCCGCGGCTCGTGCGCGACCTCGCCGGCAAGCTCGGCAAGCAGGTCGAGCTCGTCACGTTCGGCCAGGCGACCGAACTCGACAAGAGCCTGATCGAGCGGATCATCGACCCGCTCACGCACCTCGTGCGCAACAGCCTCGACCACGGAATCGAAACGGTCGACAAGCGCGTCGCCGCGGGCAAGGACGGCGTCGGCCAGCTCGTGCTGTCGGCCGCGCACCACGGCGGCAACATCGTGATCGAAGTGAGCGACGACGGCGCGGGCCTGAACCGCGAGCGGATCCTCGCGAAGGCCGCGAAGCAGGGCATGCAGATTTCCGAGAACATCAGCGACGACGAAGTCTGGCAGCTGATCTTCGCGCCGGGCTTCTCGACCGCCGAGACGGTGACCGACGTGTCGGGCCGCGGCGTCGGGATGGACGTCGTGAAGCGCAACATCCAGTCGATGGGCGGCCACGTCGAGATCTCGTCGCAGGCCGGCCGCGGCACGACCACGCGGATCGTGCTGCCGCTCACGCTCGCGATCCTCGACGGGATGTCGGTGAAGGTCGGCAGCGAGATCTTCATCCTGCCGCTGAACTTCGTGATGGAGTCGCTGCAGCCGTCGATCGACGACATCTACACGGTCGGCAACGGCGAGCGCGTGGTGCGCGTGCGCGGCGAATACCTGCCGCTCGTCGCGCTGCACGAAGTGTTCTCCGTCGAGGACGCGCGCACCGATCCGACGCAAGGGATCGTCACGATCATGGAAACCGAGGGGCGCCGCTTCGCGATGCTGATCGACGAGCTCGTGGGCCAGCAGCAGGTGGTCGTGAAGAACCTCGAAACGAATTACCGCAAGGTGCACGGCATCTCGGCGGCGACCATCCTGGGCGACGGCAGCGTCGCGCTGATCGTCGACGTCGCGGCGCTGAACCGCGAAACCCGTGCGACGCACGGCGCCCGAGCCGGCGCCGAGCTCGCGATCTTCTGACTCTCGCCATTCAACCGATTGGGGGCAAACGTGTCCGCTGAAGTTCAAATGATCAATCCGGCCGCGGCGAACGCGGCCACGAGCCGCCGCGACGCCGAACACGGCGATGCGACGGGCCAGGAGTTCCTCGTCTTCACGCTCGGCGACGAGGAATACGGGATCGACATCCTGAAGGTGCAGGAAATCCGCGGCTACGACAGCGTCACGCGCATCGCGAACGCGCCGGACTTCATCAAGGGCGTGATCAACCTGCGCGGGATCATCGTGCCGATCGTCGACATGCGGATCAAGTTCCATCTCGGCCGCGTCGAGTACGACCACCAGACCGTCGTGATCATCCTGAACGTGTCGAACCGCGTGGTCGGGATGGTGGTCGACGGCGTGTCGGACGTGCTGACGCTGCAGACCGACCAGATCATGCCGGCGCCGGAGTTCGGCGCGACGCTGACGACCGAGTACCTGACGGGGCTCGGCACGGTCGACGGCCGCATGCTGATCCTGATGGACATCGAGAAGCTGATGTCGAGCCGGGAAATGGCGCTGATCGAGACGCTCGGCGCGTAAGCGCGCCGCGCGCGCACGAATTTCGGGAGAATCCGCAATGTTGCATAACTGGTCGATCCGCACGACGCTGACCGCGGTCGGACTCATCCTCGTGTGCCTGGCCGCCGCGGTCGGCGGGCTCGGCCTCTACGCGCTCAATCACGCGAGCCGCTCGCTCGACGAGATCGCGCACGTCGACCTGCCGGCGATCCACACGCTCGACGACACGGCCGCGCACCTGCTGCGTGCGCGGGTCGCGCTCGATCGCTTCCGCACGCTGACCGAAGCCGGCAATGCGGCCGACGCGGCGAAGGTGCTCGACCGCGCGCAGGAGCTGTTCGCGAAGTCGAACCAGAACTGGCAGACGTTCCAGTCGTTGCCGAAGCTCGGCGTCGAGCAGACGCTCCTCGACGAGCTCGCCGCACGCTACACGACGATCACGAAGGAAGGCGTCGAGCCCGAATTCGCGGCGGCGCGCGCGGGCGACATGGCCGCGTACCACGCGATTGCCGACACGAAGATCAGCCCGATGTTCGTCGCGTTCGACCAGACGGCGGCGGCCGTGATCGCGTCGCTGCAAAAGCGCGCGGAAGATCGCCAGGCCGCGACGCAGTCGCAGATCTCGATGATGATCGGCCTGATCGCGGCCGGCATCGCGATCGCGTTCGTCGTTGTGATCGCGATCCGCTTCGTGCTGCGAGGCCTGATCGTGAAGCCGATCGAGGACGCGATCGCGCACTTCGAGCGCATCGCGGGCGGCGACCTCACGCAGCCGGTGAGCGTGTCCAGCACCAACGAGATCGGCCGCCTGTACGGCGGGATCAAGCGGATGCAGGACGCGGTGACGACGATGGTGCAGGCCGTGCATCGCGGCACCGAATCGATCGACGTCGGCGCGCGCGAGATCGCGACCGGCAACACCGACCTGTCGCAGCGCACCGAGGAGCAGGCCGCGTCGCTGCAGGAAACCGCATCGAGCATGGAGCAGCTGACCGGCACCGTGCGCCAGAACGCGGAGAATGCGCGGCAGGCGAGCCAGCTCGCGGTGAACGCGTCGGACATCGCGACGCAGGGCGGCGAAGTGGTCGGCCAGGTCGTATCGACGATGCAGGACATCGCGGCGAGCTCCGGCAAGATCGTCGACATCATCGGCACGATCGAAGGCATCGCGTTCCAGACCAACATCCTCGCGCTGAACGCGGCGGTCGAGGCCGCGCGCGCCGGCGAGCAGGGCCGCGGCTTCGCGGTGGTCGCGGGCGAAGTGCGGTCGCTCGCGCAGCGCAGCGCGAGCGCCGCGAAGGAAATCAAGCAGTTGATCGGCGATTCGGCCGAGAAGGTCGACAGCGGGTCGGCGCTCGTTGCGCGCGCGGGCTCGACGATGGACGAGATCGTGCAGGCCGTGCGCCGCGTGACCGACATCATGGGCGAGATCAGCGCCGCGTCGGACGAGCAGTCGACCGGCATCGAACAGGTCAACCGCGCGGTCGGCCAGATGGATTCGGTCACGCAGCAGAACGCGGCGCTCGTCGAGCAGGCCGCGGCGGCCGCGGCATCGCTCGAGGAGCAGACGCGCCAGATGAAGGCGATCGTGTCGGAATGGCGCGTCGCGGGCGGCATCGCGCTCGCGCCGGCGCGCAGCCCTGCGCGCGCGGCCGCGCACGCTCCGGCCGCGGCACCGGCAT
>NZ_CABVPL010000098.1 GCF_902499045.1 Burkholderia latens
CTTCATTTGCCGTGATCAGCTTATGGCGGGACTTCCACCCGCAGGAGTGCGCCCATGCTGGGCGCACACGAAAAAAAGCCCCGCCTTCGCGGGGCTCGCCGGCTACAACGATACCGGCAAATCCTGAGCGACCGAACGATCAATGATGGCCGCGCGTGCGCGGATCGTTCAGGTCCTCGGTCGGATCGGTCAGCCCGAGCTCGTCGCCCGCGCTCCAGTACGGCGTGCTGCCGTAATACTCGTGCAGCGGCGCGGCCCATTGCGGGTCGGCCATCGCCGGCCAGTGATCCTTGTCGAAGCCCGGCGCATTGCGGATGCGCTCGGACGATACCGACAGCAGGAAACACTTGCGTTCGGTATCGAGCGTCAGCGCGCTCCACGGGATCGCGAGCAACTTGTCGCCGATGCCGAGCAGGCCGCCGCTCGACAGCACGGCATACGCGACGCGACCGGAACGCACGTCGAGCATGATGTCCTTGATCTTGCCGACATCGTCGCCGTCGGTCGTATAGACCTTGTTGCCTTCCAGCGTGTCGGCCGCCATCACGTCCGGGCCGGGACCGGCTGCGGTCGCGGCGCCCTTGCCGACGATGCGGGTCTGTCCTTGATCGGGAGTCTGCATGGTTGTCCTCCTGGCTGCGTGAGGCGCGACCGTGCCCGGAAGGGGCCCTGTGGGTCGCGCGGGTTATCGGGCGGAGCGAGGATCGCCCCGTCACGTCTGCTTCGGTTGCGACACGCCCTCGAGCGTGTTCGCGACGTCGTCGCGCGCGGGGCCGGCCGTGCGCGTCGCGATGTCCGCGAGCGACAGCATGCCGACGAGGCGCTTGTCGTGATCGACGACGGGCAGCCGCCGCAATTGCGCGTCGGCCATGTAATGCTGGATCTCGTCGAGCGAATCGTCCTCGAAACACCATTCGATCGGGCCCGACGCGACTTCGTGAACCCGCGTTTCCGGCGGCTTGCCGGCCGAGATCGCGCGCACCGCGATGTCACGATCCGTGACCATGCCGATCAGCCGGTTGTTGTCGCACACGGGCAGCGCGCCGATGTCGTAGCGCTCCATCAGCTGCGCTGCATGACGGATCGAATCGGTCGGCGCGATGCGCACGACGTCCTGCGACATGATTTCGTTGACGCGATGCATGTAGTCCTCCTTGCGGGTTGAGTGCCGGGCCGTCCGCTTCAGCAAGCGGCGTGCCGGTAGCGCGCCGTTCTGCCATGAGCCGGGAGTCGGCCGCCGTCCTTCATTCGTCGCGGCGCTTGGCCGGGTCTTCCCACGGGCCGCCGTCGTGCGTGCCCGGCGGCGTGTCGGGCTCGATGCGCGTCACGCCGCCGGTCGCCGGCGGATCGCTCGCGGGAAACGTGTCCTCGAGCTGCTTGTCGATATGACGCTCCGAATGGCGCGTCTTCGTCTGGTCCTGATCCTTCAGCGGCGGCGTCGGATCGCGGCGCTGCTCGTGCGCCGGCGCGTCGCGGCCGGACCGGGTCGAATCCTTCATGGCGGGGCTCCGTGTCGGTGACGATGATACGTTCACCGTCGCAACGCGCGTGCCCGCAGTGGGCCGGCGGCACGCGATTTGCCGCTGCGCCGGTGACGCACGCAACGCGGCGCGGCGGCAAGCTCGCCCGCCTACCAACATGAAGCGGGAGGCACGATGACGATTCCGAAACGACAACCAGGGGTGTGCTACGAGGTCAACGTCTGCGGCGGCGGGTTCGAATCCGTGAAGAGCCATTTCAGCGCATGGAAACGGGAACCGCTGATCTATCGCCCCGATCGCCGGATGTTCGAAGGCAAGGCCGACGTGCGGCCGCTCGGCGACGAGACGTTCTGCTCGACGGAGCCCGCCCGCTTCGCGCTGCAGCGCGCGTGCGAGCCCTCGGATCCGTATGCGCTGGCGGCGCCGGTGCACGACGACGGCCGCCAGTTGTGGCTCGTGATGGCCGCATACGAAGCGTGATGCGACGCGCTTGAAAGAATTGCAGCGCGCGGTGTAGCGAATGCACGGCTCAGCCTGCGACGCGATGGATGCGCGTACGTCGCGGCGCGCAGAGGCGCCGTGCACCGCGGCACACGCATTGCGGACTTGCACGTGACATGTACGGCAGCGGACGGCGCGCGCACGCCGCGCCGCCGGTCCGATTCTCTCAGGACGACGCAACGACGATCGAATGCCCATGAACCGAGACCCTGCCCAATCGCTGCACCGGCCCGACCCGCCGATGCCCGACGTCGACCCCGACCCCGACGTGCCCGTGCCGGACGACGTGCCGCCCGGCGTGCCGGAGCCGTATCACGACCCTGAGGGCGACCCGCCGGGGCATCCGCCGCCGGAACGCGAGCCGCCGACGCGCGAACCGCCGATCCACGTGCCGCCGACGGGCATACCGCCCGTCGCGCTCGCCTGCTTCACGGAGGGCCGACGATGAGCATCCGCGTGAAACCCGGCTTGCTGCGCGACGTGGCCGAGACGCTCGGCCGTCACTTCGAGGCGCGCGCGATGCCGTTTCATGCCGAGGAGCACCCGGCCGGCGCGCTGCACTTCGGCTTTCGCGTCGACGGACACCCGGCGTCGCTGACCGTGACGTTCGACGCCGACGCGTTCGCGGCGCTCGAACGCGCCGACATCGGCCGGCAGCGCGGCGCGCTCACGCGTGTGGCCGCCGAGTTCGACACGATGATGGCGCGCCGCGCGCCGACCGCGTATGCGGGCGATTTCCATTTCAACCGGCTGTGAGCCGCGCCGTACGGCCGGCTCGCTGACGCCGACTTCCTGGAGGATTCCGATGAAACCGATCCAGACGATACGCGTGGGCGCATGTGCGTTCGCGGCCGCGTGCGCGCTGGGCGCATGCACGCAACCGAACGGGCCGTACGGCACGCGCGGTGCGCCGCCGCCCCCGCCGGACGGCCGCGGCGCGTCGCCGACCACGACGATGCCGGACGCGAACACGCGCTACGACACGCGTCCGTCGCCGAACAACACGATGCCGGCGGGCGCGGCCGGCGGCGAGGCGCCCGACGTGC
>NZ_CABVPL010000099.1 GCF_902499045.1 Burkholderia latens
CGGCGGCACCCCGGCGAGGATGCCGCGCGCGGCTACACGCTCAGTGCGAGCTCGTCTGGCCGCCCCGGGCCGGCGTTGCGCCGGCCGGCCAGAACAGCGCGGACGGCTTCGACAGCACCGTGCGGACGATCGCGCCGAGCAGCGCGCGCACCTTGGTGCGGCGCAGGCTGCGCGAGCGCACGGCCATCGTGAACGCGAGCGCGAAACTCACGAGCACGTTGAGGATCGCCATGCTGAGCACGCCCGCGCAGGCCCACCACAGCTCGGGCGTGCTCAGCGCGCCCTTGCCGAGCACGCCGAGCGCGACGCCGATCGAGCCGGCCGACAGCGTCACGTGCCGCACTTCGAACGGGAACAGGAACACGGTGACGATCGCCGGGATCAGGCCGAGCATCAGGCCGAGACCGACGTTGGCGACCACGCCCGCGACGTTCGACCGGCAGAAGTGCGCGAACTTCGCGGCGCCGGCCGCGCCGAGCGTGAGCCGCAGCCGGCGGTTGTACGCAAGTGCGTCGCCGACCCGGTGCAGCACGAACCAGTTGTCGGCCCAGCCCGCGAGCAGGCTCGACGCCCACAGCAGCACCCCCGTGAGCGCCGCGTAGAACGGCGTCGGGCCCAGCAGCGAGAACGAATGCAGCGTCGCGTGCGCCTTCTGCGGCGAAATCAGGTTCGCATGCAGCAGGTTGCTCGCGAACAGCTGCACGAGCAGGCACACGGGCAGCACGACGAGCACGTTGCCGGAGATCGCCGCGGCCTGCGTGCGGATCAGCGCAATCACCGACGCGACGAATGCCTTCACGCCTTCGTCGTGGCCCGTGTCGTCGAGCTCGCGCGCGAGCGTCGGCGCGGTCATCGCCGGCTGCTTGGTCGCGAGCGTGAAGTGCAGGAAGTGCATCAGCATGAAGCTCGCCGCGTAGTTGACGCCCGCGAGCAGCCCTTCGAGCATCGACTGCAGGTGCGCGCCCGTGATCGCGAACTTCACGCACACGGTCGCGACCGTGACGAGGCCGCCGCCCGCCGCCATCCGCAGCATCTTCAGGTATTCGGCGCGGCCGCGCGAGATGTAGTGCTCGCCGGTGTCCGCGTTGGTCTCGACGAGCTTGCGCGCGAACAGCGAGAAATTGCTGCGCACGAGGTGCGACACGCTCTGGCTGTTCTGGTTCGCGTCGACGAGTTCCGCCGTCAGGCGCGCCATCCCGCGCAGGTCGTCGCGTGCCATCCACGCGTTCAGCAGCATTTCCGCGCGCACGATGCGCATGCGCATCCGCTCGACCTGGAACACGATGTCGACCGACACGCCGTTGCGGTACAGGTGCGCGAACACGTCGTCGACCGCGATCCGGCATTTGTCGAGCAGCATGCGCAGGTAGTTCACCTCATGCAGCAGCTTGCTCGGGTCGCCGCCGTCCTCGACGGCCGCATGCGCGGTCTCGACCGCGAGCATCGCGCGTGTGAGGCGGTAGAACGGCTGCGTGTCGATCGGCTTGCGCGCGTCGTCGTCCGACAGGCGGCTGCGCACCGTCTGCGACAGGCCGGTCGAGCTGATCTGGCAGGTCAGGTTGTGCAGCGCGGCCAGCAGGTCGCGCGAGAACGAGCCGGGCTCGTGGCGTTCCTCGTCGGTGACGTCGAACGCGATCAGCTCCGCGACGCGCGCGAGCAGGTCGTCGGGCAGCGCGTCGATCCATTGCACGTCTTCCGGCGCGGGGAACATCAGCGTGAACAGCGCCGTCAGCTCGCGGCGGTTCGGCGCGGGCGGGATCAGCGACGAGTCGACCCGCTCGAACAGCGCGCCGAAGAAGCCCGAATGCACGGGCATTCCCGCGTCGCACAGCAGCGAGATGCCGTCGCATTCGCGCAGGATTCCGCGCAGGATGCGCGCCGCGTGCGACTTCCATTCGGGATTGCGATCGAGCACGTGGAACAGGTAGCGCAGGCGCGCGTGCGCCGGATACGTGCGTGCGTCGGCGTCGCGACCGGCCGGCGCGTCCTGCGGGGCCTGCATCGCACCGCTGCGGCGCAGCCAGTGCGCGAGCTCGATCAGCCATTCACTGCGCTCGGCATACGACGCGTCGGCGTCGCCATGCGCGAGCAGTGCGTCGAGCTGGTGGCCGGCATTGCGCGACGCGCGCCACTTCTTGATCAGGGTCGTCAGGGAACGAAACATAAACGGAACAGCGAAAGCCCTGGACGGGCGGGTTCGGGATGCCGGCTGGGATCGCGGCGCGGCGCCGGGGAGAACGGTGACGCTGGCCGGGTGGCCGGACGCTGCGCGGCGACCCGCGATGCGGCTGCCCCGACGCGGTGCATGCGTACCCAGGGAGACGCGGCGACCGGACCGGATACGACGGGCGGATCGCCGTCGGCTGGCGCGCACGACGGCGGCACGAGCCGGAAAGTGCGTAGGATCGTCAATCAGGCGTGAAAACGCAAGCCGACCATATGGCCGAGTGCGGGTTCCGGCCGATTTTGACAAACAATGCAAAGCGGCCGTCCGGCCGATGGACGTCGCGCGGCATCTGCTGCAGCGGCGATGGCGGCGCACTCGCGTGTGCGGCGGCGCGCGCATGCGGTTCACTGCCACCGGTCGGTACCGGCGTCGCAGGCCCGCCGCAAAATGCAGCCTCATGGCGGCCGCATGGCAGCCGCGTGCGCGAATGCGCGGGCGCTCGCCCGCGCACCGCACGCTTACGCGCCGGACTTGCCCGTCGCGCCGGCGTCGCCACCGGCCGTGGGGTTGGCCGGGCACGGCACAGCTGGCGCGGCGGCCGCGGCGGCCGCCGCGAGCAATGCGG
>NZ_CABVPL010000100.1 GCF_902499045.1 Burkholderia latens
GTCAGCGTCGTCTTGCCGTGGTCAACGTGACCGATCGTACCAACGTTGACGTGCGGCTTGGTCCGCTCAAACTTTTCCTTGGCCATTTTCAACTCCCGAAAGGAATTTCACATGTTGCGCCGCGCGCAAACAGACACTGACTTTTTACTGCTGGTGCCCATGGGCAGGATCGAACTGCCGACCTCTCCCTTACCAAGGGAGTGCTCTACCACTGAGCCACATGGGCGGTATTACGCTTCAACTTCACGGACTGGAGCGGGTGAAGGGAATCGAACCCTCGTCGTAAGCTTGGAAGGCTTCTGCTCTACCATTGAGCTACACCCGCACGGGCCACTAACGATTCCCTACCGCTCGCTTCGCTGATGTTCTTGGTGGAGGAGGTTGGATTCGAACCAACGTAGGCGTAAGCCAACAGATTTACAGTCTGCCCCCTTTAGCCACTCGGGCACCCCTCCGTAGAGAACTGACGATTATGGGGGTGCATCGCACTCTTGTCAAGCACATCCGGAAGATTATTTTCATTCTCTTCCAGAGCGCCGTGCGACTGACCCGGCACCCACGCTCGCCCGGCTGAGGCAAGCACGAGAGGATCACCGATCGGCGTCCACATCCTCGTCAGACTCCGCCCTCAGCATCGACTTGCATCTTCGCTGAAAACGAAAGACCGCCATCATACGGCCTCCGGCGCGTAATGCCAAGCAGATTGACAGAAAAATTCGCAATTTCCATGCCGGACGAGCTGCGAGGCCCAGGCTGAACACTGGCGAGCCTAAAATCGGCCGGTCGAGACGCTCAATGGGCGACGCCGCAACCTGTTCTCGCCTCCATATAGCGAAGCGGGCAGCGTCGCGCCAGCATCGGAGCCTGTTTTTGGCTTTATTTGGCCTCGAGTTCAGTACGTAGGCGCTGCTGCGCGCACTATGTGTCGCGCGATCCTTGCGCTGCCGGCAGCGCCGAAACGGGCGCCCGGGGCGGCCTCCACCCCGCCTCTACGTCGATCGGCTTGTGGCCGATGGGCGACGATCTGCGCTTGCGTTCCTGGCGACCACAAGCCCGTCTTGGCCGTCCGCAGGTAGCGATGCTGCGCTCTGATACACTCCTCGCGGCATCTGCGAGCATGGACGCGCGGCCTTTCCACCGCTTCAACTCGCGCCAAATACAACATCGCCTCGCTCCCACGCCTGCCGCTCCACGAGGTGATTGGCGTCCTCCTCCACCGGTGGAAGTTCCGTCGGCCTAACTCCGAAGCTGGGAGTATATGGGGCGTCAAGCATGGCGATGTCCGCCTGTTCGGCGGCGCCCCGATACCTGACCGACGTCAGCGTCGCATCCTACCGATCATTGGCGCGAAAGCTGGCATGCGGCACCAGTTTGCCGGCATCGCGCGGGGTGCCACGCGGCAATGCTCGCATTGATCCCGATTCGGGACATAGGCGCGGGCCGCGGTTCTATCACGTGCAAGCGCTCCGGCATGGGCGCGGCACGCACCGCGGAGCTCGCGCGTCCACGGACGTCGACGCGGGTAGCACACCGCTCGCGATGTCGGACGGATGTCGAGTCGCTTCGGCGTCCGCCGGAACGGCCACGCCGTGATTGCGGGAAACGGGAGCGGGGACCCGATCGATCGGCAACGCGCCCGTTGCAGCGCGAATTGGACGTAAATCCCAACGGCGGCCTTGGTCGGCATTCGGGTACCGAAAGACGGTTGTCGCAGGGCTCGCTTCTGACGGGAGTGGCGCCATTTGGTACCAAACGCACCTATGGTACGCAGGCACCTTGAATGAAGCCGGCGACATTGCACCGAGATCGCGTAAATACGTTAGCCAATAGCGTTTGATGGCGGGAAATCGCAGCACGGTAATACGCCGCACGTCGCGCGCGATGGATATGACTGACCGAAAGTACGAGCAGGAAGCAGCCCCCAACAGCAGTACCCCGATGTGCCATGGAGTCCTCGCAACGCGCGAGGAGATCGATTCGTTGTCCGGAGAACGGGTGCCGCAGGCAGACTGATGCACCGGCAAATTGACCGATCGACGCGGCAAATTTCGCTGCGCGGGGCCAATGCTACCGGACCGGATATGGATTGGGGCGGGCCCTGTTGCCGCCTTCGGCTGAAACGACTTGGCGTTGATCCGGCTATTCCCCGTGCAGCGCAGACGCCCTGACGCGACTA
>NZ_CABVPL010000101.1 GCF_902499045.1 Burkholderia latens
TGCGCCATCGCGATGCCGCGCAACGCAAGCGCCGGCGCGTCGTCGCGCAGCGCGACGCGGTTCAGCGCGCCGAGCGGGTCGCCGGCCGCGAGCGCCCGCGCGGCGGCCGTGATCAGCGAATCCATCCGAATCCCGACACAGTTGTCACTCCCTCCGGTCCGATGCCCGGCCCTAATCTAGCACCACGCACACGGCGGATGCGCCGTGCCCGGATCCCTGTCGAAAGGAGGACCCCGCAATGACGAACCATCTCACCGGAACGCGCGCCGAATGGCTGGCGGCGCGCCGCGCGCTGCTCGATGCAGAAAAGACCTTGACGCGGCAGAGCGACGAGCTCGCGCGACGCCGCCAGGCGCTGCCGTGGGTGCGCGTCGACAAGACCTACCGGTTCGATACCCAGAACGGGCCGGCGACGCTCGACGATCTGTTCGATGGCCGCTCGCAGCTGCTCGTCTATCACTTCATGTTCGGCCCCGATTACAAGGCCGGCTGCCCGTCGTGCTCGGCGCTCGCCGACGGCTTCGACGGGTTCGCGGTGCATCTCGCGAACCACGACGTGACGCTCGCCGCGGTGTCGCGCGCGCCGCTCGCGAAGCTGCTCGCGTACAGGCAGCGAATGGGCTGGCACTTTCCGTGGGCGTCGTCGGACGGCGGCGAGTTCAACTTCGACTTCAACGTGTCGTTTACCGAAGCGCAGCAGCGCGCCGGCGACGTCGAATACAACTATGCGCGGGCCGGCCACGCGATGGACATGGACCCGCCGCCGGCCGCCGTCGCGCAGTTCGCTGCGACGTGCGGCACCGACGCCGCTACGTACGCGCGCGACCGGCCGGGCATGAGCGCGTTCGTGCGCGACGACGGCGTCGTCTATCACACGTATTCGACGTACGCGCGCGGGCTCGACGCGCTGTGGGGGATGTACCAGTGGCTCGACCGCGCGCCGCTCGGGCGCAACGAGACGGGCGTGTGGTGGCGCCGCCATGACGAGTACGAGTACGCGCGCGGCTGAGCCGGGCCGGCGTGCGGCGGGAGCGGGCGATGAGTACGGCGACGAAGGCGGGGCGCAAGCCGTGACGAACGCGGCGGCCACCGGCACTGCGGCCGGCGGCCGGCGGATGTTCGGTGCCGTGCTCGGCGCGGTGTTCGCCGCCGCCGTGTGGGCGACGCTCGCGCAGCACGCGTCGATGGACGCGCTCGGCGGGACGCCGATGGTGGGCGGCTGGACGCTGTCGGCCGGATGGCACAGGCCATGCGGATGGGGGGAGGCGCACGCGTTCTCCGCGTTTGCCGGCATGTGGGGCGCGATGACCATGACGATGATGCTGCCGGTGCTCGCGCCGGTGCTGTGGCGATATCGGCTGCGTGTGGCCGCGTTGCGCGGCGCGCGCGGGGCGTGGCTCGTCGCGGTCGCGGGCGCAGGGTATTTCTCCGTATGGATGGCGCTCGGCGCGCTGGTGTTTCCGGCCGGCACCGCATTGGCGGCCGCGGCGGCACGGCTGCCCGCGCTCGCCGCCGCGATGCCGTTTGCCGCCGGCGCCGTCGTGTTCGGCGCCGGCGTGCTGCAGTTTTCCGGCTGGAAGATGCGGCGGCTGGCTTGCTGCCGGCACGTCGCGGATGACCAGGGCGCGCGGCATCCGAAACCCGTGGCCGCGGCCGCGTGGCGGTACGGCATGCGCGCCGCGCTGCGGTGCGGCGCCTGCTGCGCAAACCTGATGGCCGTGTCGCTGGCGGCCGGCATGATGGACCTGCGCGTGATGGCCATCGTGACGGCGGCGATCGCGGCCGAGCGGCTGGCGCCGGCCGGCGGGCGCGTCGCGCGGATCGTCGGCGGCGTCGCGATCGGCGCGGGCGCGGCGAT
>NZ_CABVPL010000102.1 GCF_902499045.1 Burkholderia latens
CGCATGGTAGGAGAGCGTTCCGTAAGCCTGCGAAGGTGCGTTGAAAAGCGTGCTGGAGGTATCGGAAGTGCGAATGCTGACATGAGTAGCGATAAAGGGGGTGAAAGGCCCCCTCGCCGTAAGCCCAAGGTTTCCTACGCAACGTTCATCGGCGTAGGGTGAGTCGGCCCCTAAGGCGAGGCAGAAATGCGTAGCTGATGGGAAGCAGGTCAATATTCCTGCACCGTCGTTAGATGCGATGGGGGGACGGATCGCGGAAGGTTGTCCGGGTGTTGGACGTCCCGGTCGCTGCATTGGAGAAGGCGCTTAGGCAAATCCGGGCGCAGGATTCAAGGGTGTGGCGCGAGCTCCCTCGGGAGCGAAGCAATTGGAAGTGGTTCCAAGAAAAGCCTCTAAGCTTCAGTCTAACGATGACCGTACCGCAAACCGACACAGGTGGGCGAGATGAGTATTCTAAGGCGCTTGAGAGAACTCGGGAGAAGGAACTCGGCAAATTGGTACCGTAACTTCGGGATAAGGTACGCCCTTGTAGCTTGACTGGCCTGCGCCAGAAGGGTGAAGGGGTTGCAATAAACTGGTGGCTGCGACTGTTTAATAAAAACACAGCACTCTGCAAACACGAAAGTGGACGTATAGGGTGTGACGCCTGCCCGGTGCCGGAAGATTAAATGATGGGGTGCAAGCTCTTGATTGAAGTCCCGGTAAACGGCGGCCGTAACTATAACGGTCCTAAGGTAGCGAAATTCCTTGTCGGGTAAGTTCCGACCTGCACGAATGGCGTAACGATGGCCACACTGTCTCCTCCCGAGACTCAGCGAAGTTGAAGTGTTTGTGATGATGCAATCTACCCGCGGCTAGACGGAAAGACCCCATGAACCTTTACTGTAGCTTTGCATTGGACTTTGAACCGATCTGTGTAGGATAGGTGGGAGGCTATGAAACCGGAACGCTAGTTTCGGTGGAGCCGTCCTTGAAATACCACCCTGGTTTGTTTGAGGTTCTAACCTTGGCCCGTGATCCGGGTCGGGGACAGTGCATGGTAGGCAGTTTGACTGGGGCGGTCTCCTCCCAAAGCGTAACGGAGGAGTACGAAGGTACGCTAGGTACGGTCGGAAATCGTGCTGATAGTGCAATGGCATAAGCGTGCTTAACTGCGAGACCGACAAGTCGAGCAGGTGCGAAAGCAGGTCATAGTGATCCGGTGGTTCTGTATGGAAGGGCCATCGCTCAACGGATAAAAGGTACTCTGGGGATAACAGGCTGATACCGCCCAAGAGTTCATATCGACGGCGGTGTTTGGCACCTCGATGTCGGCTCATCTCATCCTGGGGCTGTAGCCGGTCCCAAGGGTATGGCTGTTCGCCATTTAAAGAGGTACGTGAGCTGGGTTTAAAACGTCGTGAGACAGTTTGGTCCCTATCTGCCGTGGGCGTTGGATATTTGAAGGGGGCTGCTCCTAGTACGAGAGGACCGGAGTGGACGAACCTCTGGTGTACCGGTTGTCACGCCAGTGGCATCGCCGGGTAGCTATGTTCGGAAGAGATAACCGCTGAAAGCATCTAAGCGGGAAACTCGCCTTAAGATGAGATATCCCTGGAGGCTTGACCTCCTTGAAGGGTCGTTCGAGACCAGGACGTTGATAGGTCGGGTGTGTAAGCGCAGTAATGCGTTCAGCTAACCGATACTAATTGCCCGTAAGGCTTGATCCTATAACAAGTCTGCCTTAACAGGACTTGTTGATTCTCGTGTGCGATACACACAACTAATTACTGCTTCTTCC
>NZ_CABVPL010000103.1 GCF_902499045.1 Burkholderia latens
CGCGTCGGTTCGGGCGCGTCGGCCGCGGGCTGAACCGCCCGCGCATCGGTCTCCGCGCGTGCAGGCACCGCGGCGACGGCCGGCTGCGCGGCTTCCGCGTCGAGCCAGCCGCGCGTCGCTTCGACGATCAGCGCGCGCAGCCAGTGCACGCCGTCCGCGCATGCCCCCGATTCGTTCCACGTCATCCGGTACACGATGTCGGGCGGCTCGGCCGGCAGCGCGACCGCGCCGAGCGGCAGCAGTTTCGCGTAGTGGCGCGCGAGCCGGTACGTGGTGGTCAGGATCAGATCGGAGCGCACGAGCGCATGCGCGGCGAGTTCGAAATGCGGCAGCGTGACGGCGATCCGGCGCCGCAGGCCGACGCGTTCGAGCTGACGGTCGATCGCGCCGGACGCTTCGAGCCACGATGGCGTCGGGCACAGCTGCGCGGCTTGCGCGAATGCGTCGGCCGTCATCGCGCCGCGCCGTGCGAGCGGATGCGTCGCGCGCATCAGGCACACGATGCGATCGTCGAACAGGTCGTCCTGCCGAAAGCGCGACGTGCGCGCAGCGCGGTTGTCGATCACGACGTCGAGTTCGCCGTCGGCGAGCGCGCGTTCGTCGTCGAAGCCGTCGCCGAGCGGATGGAACACCAGCTGCGCGTTCGGTGCGCGCTCGCGAAACAGCGCGACGAGCTTCGGCACGAACAGCACGTTCAGATAGTCGGGGCAGCCGATCCGATACGTGCGCACCGACGTGCGCGCGTCGAACGCCGGCTGCTGGATCCGGATGAAGTCGATCACGCGCAACGCATTGCGCAGCGGCTCGATCAACCGCGCGCCGAACTCGGTCGGCACCATTCCGTAGCGGCTGCGCACCAGCAGCGGATCGCCGAGCAGCGTGCGCAAACGCTTGAGCGCGGCGCTCGTCGCCGGCTGCGACATGTTCAGCCGCACGGCCGCACGCGACACGGTGCGCTCGGTGAGCAGCACGAGCAGCATGCGCATCAGCCGCGCATCGAGCACGTCGAGCGCGCCCGTGGCGTCGGACGCGTCGACGCAACGGCCGCTCTGCTTCGGTGCGTCGCGCATGCCGCTACGCGTTTCCGCGGCCCGTCGTTTCACGAAGGTGCCCGGCCCGCCGCCGCCTGGTCCGATGCAGTGCGTCGCCCGCGCCGGGCGCGATGCACGCGCGATGAGAGGCTTCCAGTTGCACGCGTTGTCTCCGTCCATGTCCGACGCGCGAACCGGCCGCGTGTGCACGCAGCGCGGGCCCGGACGCCGCCGACGTGATGTGTCGGATTTGTTCGCGAGTATGCGCGGCGACCGCGGCGATGGGAAATTAAATATTCGGCTGGGCGTCATTCGAAAAGCGAATGGGGTGCGACCGTCCGCGCGAGCGCCGCGCGGCACGTGAATTGCGTGTCGACGGATTCCATCCACATCGACATCAGCGGAGGTGTCATGCAGCGATATTCCATTCGTCAAGTATCGCGGGCCGTCTTCGCCGGCATCCTGATCGCCGGCCTGGCGGCGGGTGCGGGCTGCAAGAAGAACGCGAACGACACCGGGCCCGGTGCGAGTTCGGACACGAGCGCCACTGGCGGCATGTCGCCGGCGCCATCCACTGCGCCGTCCGGCACGCCGAGCAGCGGCGCGGCCGGCACCGGGGCGGACAGCGGCGCGGCGAGCATGCCGGGCGCGGCATCCACGCCGGCCGGC
>NZ_CABVPL010000104.1 GCF_902499045.1 Burkholderia latens
TGTAAGAGCAAAGTTGTAATGTCGCATCTGAGCAAAGTTGAAATGTCGTAGTTCGAGGGTTTCGGCGCATGCTGGCGGCGGTTTGAACTGCCGGAGCGCATCGTGGGCCAACCTGGACTGATCACCATGAGCATGCGGGAGCTGGACCGTCTGAAGGTCGTGGAAGCCGTGATCGAGCAGCATCTGATGCCTTGGCGAGCCGCGGAGCGGCTCGGGATCAGTCGCCGGCAGATTGAACGGCTGGTCGCCCGGTATCGCGCTGCTGGCCCGGTCGGGCTGATTTCGCAGCGTCGTGGTCACGCGAGCAACCATCAACTGCCCGAGGATTTGGCGCATCGTGCCTTGAGCCTGATTCGTGAGCGCTACGCCGATTTCGGGCCGACGCTGGCCTGCGAGAAGCTGTGGGAATGCCACGGGCTGCAGTTGTCGAAGGAAACGGTCAGAAGGCTGATGACGGACGCCGGGCTGTGGATTCCGCGCCGGCAACGACCGCCGAAGGTTTATCAGCCGCGAGCGCGCCGGGCTTGCCTCGGCGAGCTGATCCAGATCGACGGCAGCGATCATCGGTGGTTCGAGGAACGGGCACCGGCCTGCACGCTGCTGGTGTATGTGGACGACGCGACGAGCCGGCTGATGATGCTGCACTTCACGCAGACCGAATCGACGTTCAGCTACTTCGAGGCGACGCGGACGTATCTGGAGCGCCATGGCAAGCCCGTGGCGTTCTACAGCGACAAGTACAGCGTGTTCCGCAGCCCGACTGCGGGCAAGACCGGCAGCAGCGTGACGCAGTTTGGCCGGGCCATGTACGAGCTGAACATCGACACGTTCTGCGCGAACAGCAGTTCGGCGAAGGGACGTGTGGAACGGGCCAACCTGACGCTGCAGGACCGGTTGGTCAAGGAAATGCGCTTGCGCGGCATCAGCACGGTAGCCGACGCCAACGCGTATGCGCCCTCCTTCATCGCTGATTTCAACCGTCGCTTCGCGAAGCCGCCGCGCAGCGACTTCAATGCGCACCGGCCGCTGCGAGATGACGAGAATCTGGACCGGCTGCTGACCTGGCGCGAAACGCGCCGGGTCTCGAAGTCGCTAACGGTGCTGTACGACCGGGTGTTGTATCTGCTGGACGATACGCTCGAGAATCGGAAGCTGATTCATCGTTACATCGACGTCTGGGAGTATCCGGATGGTCGGATCGAGATCCGGGCTGATGGCGAGGTATTGCGATGCCGTCTTTACGACAAGCTGGCAGAGGTCGATCAAGGCGCGATCATCGAACACAAACGGCTGAGCCACGCGCTGCAAGTGGCTGAAGCGATTCAGGCGCAGCGCGATAACCGGCGGATCTCGGGTTCCCCGTCGCGCGCCAATCGAGGGCTACCGGTACGAGCCAAGGCATCGTTGCCAGGTGCCAAGAAACAGCGTGCGTTCACGGAAGCTGATATCGAAGCAGCCATCCTGCAGGTCGCTTCACAAACACATCAAACGGAATCGAATCGGCGGTCTGCGAAGGCTCGCTGATGAACGTAAGCGCCCTGCTGCTTCAGGCTCGGCGCTTCAACGTTAAAGGATGGAAAGACCGATGAAACATGCGACATCTGTATTTAGCTGGCGCTACGACGTCTGAATCCGGGTATGACA
>NZ_CABVPL010000105.1 GCF_902499045.1 Burkholderia latens
GGCTGCCGCCGCCCGACTGCGCGGCCGCGCCACCGGCACCGTTGCTGCCGCGCGGCGCACCGCCGACCAGCCCGGCCAGCCGCGCGCCGAACATCCCGCGCCGCGCGGCCGACAGCGCGATCACCGCGCAGGTGAGCAGGATCAGCGCGAACACGAGCCAGCCGAGCGGCGAGCGCAGCCGCAGAATGTCCGACACCGCGCTGCCGATTCCGTCGACGCGCGTCGTGCGGGCCGCGGCCGGCTGCAGGAACAGCGACACGTTGTCGTATTGCAACCCTTCGATACTGTGCGCGACGAGATCCTTGACCATCGGCGCCATCGCGCGCAGGTCCACGCCGGGCCGGTAGCGGATGTACACGGCCGCCGACGACGGCTTGATCTTGTCCGCGAGCGGATCGTTCTCCGGAATCACGACTTGCACGCGCGCGACCACCACGCCCTCGATGTCCTGCAGCGTGCGCGACAGGTCCTGCGACACGCCGTACAGGTAGCGCACGCGCTCCTCGGCCGGCGTCGACACGAGCCCCTGCTTCTGGAACAGCTCGCCGAGGCTGGCATAGCTCGGCTTCGGCAGCCCGTTCGCGTGGAGCACGGTCAGCGCCGCCTGCATGTCGCCATCCGCGACGCTGACCTGCCATGCGTTGCGATCCGACGTGTCGCGCGCGTCGTTGTCCTTCGACGCGCTGATGCCCGCATCGCCGAGCACGGCGATCATCTGGTTCGCGTCGCGCTCCGACAGGCCGGAGTAAAGCTCCTTCTGGCAGCCGGCCAACAGCGCGAGCAGCCCCGCGAGCAGCGCACGCGCCGCCCGGCTGCGCCACGCATGCATGCGCGGCGTCGAATCGATCGTCGTCATCGTTTGTCCGCTTCAGGGCGCGCGGCCGTTGCAGGCACACGCACCGGCTTTCGTCACTCCTGCGTCTTCAGCACCGTGTGCGTGAAGCCGTTCGCCGCCTGCGCGACCGACAGGCTCAACTGGTATTCGGAAATCGTGGTGGTCGCCGTCCACTGGAAATCCATCGCCTGCACCATCGTCATCAACGGATCGCTGCGGTTGTCCGCCATCGACGTCAGCATCTCGGTGCGATGCTTGTCGATGTTCGCGTACCGCGTGTCGAGATCGTTGCCGTACGTGCGCAACCGCTCGACGAGCGACGACTGGTTGGCCTGCGCGGGCGTCATCTGCACCGCCGGCGCCGCATCGGCCGCCGCGCGCGACATCGCGACGCCGGACGCCGACGGCGGCGTTGCGGCCGGCGACGCGCCCGGTTGCATCAACGCATCGAACTGGCGCACCTGCGCCGGATCGGACGCCGTGCCCGCCTGCTGCGCGGCGCCCGCGAGCGCGGCCGCGCCCGGCGGCGCCGCGCCTACGCCTGTTACCGACATGATCGT
>NZ_CABVPL010000106.1 GCF_902499045.1 Burkholderia latens
CGCATCCGCAGCTTCGGTATATAGCTTAGCCCCGTTACATCTTCCGCGCAGGACGACTCGATCAGTGAGCTATTACGCTTTCTTTAAAGGGTGGCTGCTTCTAAGCCAACCTCCTGACTGTTTTAGCCTTCCCACTTCGTTTCCCACTTAGCTATATTTGGGGACCTTAGCTGGCGGTCTGGGTTGTTTCCCTCTTGACACCGGACGTTAGCACCCGATGTCTGTCTCCCGTGATTGCACTCTTCGGTATTCGGAGTTTGCTATGGCGGGGTAATCTGCAATAGACCCCCCAACCATGACAGTGCTCTACCCCCGAAGGTGAGACACGAGGCACTACCTAAATAGTTTTCGGAGAGAACCAGCTATTTCCAGGTTTGTTTAGCCTTTCACCCCTATCCACAGCTCATCCCCTAACTTTTCAACGTTAGTGGGTTCGGACCTCCAGTACGTGTTACCGCACCTTCATCCTGGCCATGGATAGATCACCTGGTTTCGGGTCTACGCCCAGCAACTGAACGCCCTATTCGGACTCGCTTTCGCTACGCCTGCCCTATACGGTTAAGCTTGCTACTGAACGTAAGTCGCTGACCCATTATACAAAAGGTACGCCGTCACCCCTTACGAGGCTCCGACTGTTTGTATGCATGCGGTTTCAGGATCTATTTCACTCCCCTCCCGGGGTTCTTTTCGCCTTTCCCTCACGGTACTGGTTCACTATCGGTCGATCACGAGTATTTAGCCTTGGAGGATGGTCCCCCCATCTTCAGACAGGATTTCACGTGTCCCGCCCTACTTGTCGCACACCTAGTTCTTTCATACTGTTTTCGCCTACAGGGCTATCACCTGCTATGGCCGCACTTTCCAGAGCGTTCGGCTAACAATACAAATAAAGAGTGCAAGGCTCATCCCATTTCGCTCGCCACTACTTTGGGAATCTCGGTTGATTTCTTTTCCTGCGGTTACTTAGATGTTTCAGTTCACCGCGTTCGCTTC
>NZ_CABVPL010000107.1 GCF_902499045.1 Burkholderia latens
CGCCACTACGCACACGTCGACTGCCCGGGCCACGCTGACTATGTGAAGAACATGATCACGGGCGCAGCGCAGATGGACGGCGCGATCCTGGTTTGCTCGGCAGCAGACGGCCCGATGCCGCAAACGCGTGAGCACATCCTGCTGGCGCGTCAGGTTGGCGTTCCGTACATCATCGTGTTCCTGAACAAGTGCGACATGGTGGACGACGCTGAACTGCTCGAGCTGGTCGAGATGGAAGTTCGCGAACTGCTGTCGAAGTACGACTTCCCGGGCGACGACACGCCGATCGTGAAGGGTTCGGCAAAGCTGGCGCTGGAAGGCGACACGGGCGAGCTGGGCGAAGTGGCGATCATGAACCTGGCGGACGCACTGGACACGTACATCCCGACGCCGGAGCGTGCGGTTGACGGCGCGTTCCTGATGCCGGTGGAAGACGTGTTCTCGATCTCGGGCCGCGGTACGGTGGTGACGGGTCGTGTCGAGCGCGGGATCATCAAGGTCGGCGAGGAAATCGAAATCGTCGGTATCAAGCCGACGGTGAAGACGACCTGCACGGGCGTTGAAATGTTCCGCAAGCTGCTGGACCAAGGTCAGGCAGGCGACAACGTCGGTATCCTGCTGCGCGGCACGAAGCGTGAAGACGTGGAGCGCGGCCAGGTTCTGGCGAAGCCGGGTTCGATCACGCCGCACACGCACTTCACGGCTGAAGTGTACGTGCTGAGCAAGGACGAAGGCGGCCGTCACACGCCGTTCTTCAACAACTACCGTCCGCAGTTCTACTTCCGTACGACGGACGTGACGGGCTCGATCGAGCTGCCGAAGGACAAGGAAATGGTGATGCCGGGCGACAACGTGTCGATCACGGTGAAGCTGATCGCGCCGATCGCGATGGAAGAAGGTCTGCGCTTCGCAATCCGCGAAGGCGGCCGTACCGTCGGCGCAGGCGTCGTCGCCAAGATCATCGAGTAA
>NZ_CABVPL010000108.1 GCF_902499045.1 Burkholderia latens
ACCATCCAGCACCCGTTCGCCCGCTCGACGGCTGCGCACGTACACATTGCAGTCGTCGGCGTAGCGCACGAAACGGTGTCCGCGCTTCTCCAGTTCCCGGTCCACCTCGTCCAGCAGCACATTGGCCAGCAGCGGCGACAGCGGTCCGCCTTGCGGCGTACCTTCGTGACGCTCCATAACCACACCACCATCCATGATCCCGACTACAAGGTAGTGACGAATCAGCCGCAGCACGGCCTTGTCCGCAATCCGCCTCGATAGCCGCTCCATCAGGATGTCGTGATTGACCCGATCGAAGAACTTCTCCAGGTCCACATCGACCACCACCCGGTAGCCGTCCTGCACATGCCGTTGTGCCATCAGCACCGCGTCACGCGCTCGACGCCCCGGCCGGAAGCCGTAGCTGTGTTCGGAGAAGGTCGGATCAATGATGGGCTGCAAGACTTGCAGCAGGGCTTGCTGGATCAGCCGATCCGTCACCGTCGGAATCCCCAGTTCACGCATCCCGCCACCGGGCTTCGGAATCTGGACTCGCCGTACCGGCGCGGGCCGGTAGCTTCCATCCAGTAACGCTTCCCGAATCCGAGGCCAGTGCGTCTTCAGTTCCTCCGCCGTCTCGGCGATCAACTTCCCATCCACCCCAGCACCGCCGCGATTGGCTTTGACGCGTTTCCACGCTATTACCAAATTCGCTCTCGCGAGCGCCTGCGCAAGCAGACTATCCCGCCCCGGGCTTCCAGTTGCGTGTCGCGCCGTCCGCGCTTCATCACGCTCCGCTTCCGGCTCGGCTTCACCTCGCCCTCCCGCGTTACGTCCCGCCTGCGCGGGCTTCTGATGCACTGCTCGTCCGA
>NZ_CABVPL010000109.1 GCF_902499045.1 Burkholderia latens
CGCATTCAGCTGATTCACGTTCACCGCGTCGGTGCCCTGCGTGCCCGCCGCGACGTTCACGACCTGCCGCGGCGAATCCGCCGAACCGACCGCGACTACGTTCGAGCGCCCGCCGTCGTTGCTGCCCGCGCCGATCGCCGTCGAGTTGTTGCCCGATGCAGTCGAGCCGACGCCGATCGCCGTCGAGCCGTTGCCGGACGCCGTCGAGCTGTTGCCGACCGCCGTGCTGTTCGACCCCGATGCAACCGCTCCCGAGCCGCCCGCCGACGAGTTCGAACCGCTCGCCCCAGGCGGCACGTTGCCGCCCGGCGGGTTCGTCGTGTACTGCCCGCCGAGGTTGGTCGTGCGCTGGTCGATCAGCGTCGTCAGCTGGCTCGCGATCGAATCGAGCTGCGACACGTTCACCGCGTCCGTGCCGTTCTTGCCGGCCGCGAGGCCGGTGATCTGCCGGTTGCCGACGTTCACTTCGCCGGCCGACGATTGCGGGCTGCTCAGCCCGTACGCGACGTAGTTGGTCAGCGCGCCGACCGTCGTCAGCGAACCGGCGCCGAGCGCGACGCTGTTCGCGAACGTGGCCGACGCACCGGCGCCGAGCGCGAGCGCATCGGTCGCCGTGCTGCGCGCACCCGAGCCGAGCGCGACGCTGCCCACGCTGACCGCCACCGCATTCGCGCCTTGCGCGACCGACTGCGCGCCGGTCGCCGTCGCGCCGCTGCCCAGCGCGATCGCGTCGGCCTGCGCGGAACTCGCCGCCTGCCCGATCGCAACTCCGCCCGGCGCGGTCTGATCGACGATCGCGCCGTTGCCGATGCCCACGCCGTTGTCGCCGTTGACGACCGTCGTCGG
>NZ_CABVPL010000110.1 GCF_902499045.1 Burkholderia latens
TCGCCACTACTTTGGGAATCTCGGTTGATTTCTTTTCCTGCGGTTACTTAGATGTTTCAGTTCACCGCGTTCGCTTCGCATGGCCTATGTATTCAGCCATGGATACTCCATACGGAGTGGGTTTCCCCATTCGGACATCTACGGATCAAAGCTCGTTTGCCAGCTCCCCGTAGCTTTTCGCAGGCTACCGCGTCCTTCATCGCCTGTGATCGCCAAGGCATCCACCACATGCACTTGTTCGCTTGACCCTATAACGAGTCTGTCTCATCTTTCGACGCGACAGTCGCTACAGGTTGAGTTCTCGCGTTGTGCCGTATTCCAATTGAGCCGAACATGAAGTTCGAATCATCTTGAGATACATCGATACAATCACAACCCGGATAGTTTCCACGTCCATCTCAAAGACGCTTCCGCTATCCAAATTACTTACTTCTTCCAGATTGTTAAAGAACGACAGCCGATACTTTCGTACCGCTCTGACTGGCTCAATCGCCAATGCAAAGCGCTCGCTGATTTTTCAGCAAACTCTTGGCGTTGGTGATTGGTGGAGGCAGACGGGATCGAACCGACGACCCCCTGCTTGCAAAGCAGGTGCTCTCCCAGCTGAGCTATGCCCCCATGAGTACAGATTCCCTCAGGTACCTACCGCCAGACAATGGTGGGTCTGGTTGGATTCGAACCAACGACCCCCGCCTTATCAAGACGGTGCTCTAACCGACTGAGCTACAGACCCCTGAGTCTGTCTTTAATTTACAGCCGATAAGCGTGAGCGCTCAACTTG
>NZ_CABVPL010000111.1 GCF_902499045.1 Burkholderia latens
TGCGCAGGCTCTACGACCGGCTCCGCCTGAAGGTCAACGAAGCCAAGACGGCGGTTGCTCAGGCGACGGGACGCAAGTTTCTGGGCTACGAACTGTGGCGCAGCGCGGGCGACCGGATCAAATGTGCGGTGGCTCGAAAGGCACTGGTGACCTTCAAGCAACGCATCCGAGAGCTGACCCGCCGCCCGGGTGGGCGGAGCTTGGCGGACGTAGCGGAGCGCCTGAGGGCCTATATGCCGGGTTGGAAAGCGTACTTCCAGCTCGCGCAGACGCCGCGAGTGTTCCGTGAACTCGACGAGTGGATCAGGCACCGGTTGCGTGCAGTGCAGCTTAAGCACTGGCGTCGGGGTACGACGATGTACCGGGAGTTGTTGGCGTTGGGTGCCTCGAAGGAGGATGCCTACCGGGTGGCCGCGAACAGTCGGCGATGGTGGCGAAACAGCCGCTGGCTGCTGAACCGTGCCATGCCGATCGCCTACTTCGACCATCTTGGCGTACCCCGACTCTCATGACCTCAACTGCTCGAACCGCCCGGTGCGGACCCGCATGCCGGGTGGTGTGGGAGGGGATCGGCCAGACTCTCTGACCGCCCCTATCCCGAT
>NZ_CABVPL010000112.1 GCF_902499045.1 Burkholderia latens
CGGCCTTGCGTCCACAGGTCCAGCAGGTCGGTACGCAGCGTTTCGGCCGTCAGCACGTCGAGCGCGGAGAACGGCTCGTCCATCAGCAGGATCGTCGGATCGACGACCAGCGCGCGCGCGAAACCGACGCGCTGCCGCATCCCGCCCGACAGCTCGCGCGGATACGCGTTCTCGAAGCCGTCGAGGCCGATCAGGTCGATCGCGGCGAGCGCGCGTTCGCGCCGCTCGCGCGCGCCGACGCCGAGCGCTTCCAGCCCGGCTTCCACGTTCTGCAGCACGGTCAGCCACGGGAACAGCGCGAAGGTCTGGAACACCATCGCGACACCTTCGGCCGGGCCGCGCAGCGGCTTGCCGAGATACGTCACTTCACCGCCGGTCGGCTCGATCAGCCCGGCGATGATTCGCAGCAGCGTCGATTTCCCCGACCCGGAACGGCCGAGCAGCCCGACGATCTCGCCTTCGCGCAGCGACAGGTTCGCATCGTCGAGCACGAGCAGCTCGCCCTGCGTCTTGTTGAAGCCGCGGCTCACGTGGTCGACGCGCAGGATCTCTTCGCCGAGACGCGGCGGCTGGGGCGGCTGGGACGTCTGGACAGGGGCGTT
>NZ_CABVPL010000113.1 GCF_902499045.1 Burkholderia latens
CAGTCGCTGATCAAGGCCGGCCTGCCGAACGCGGTGCCGGGCATGACGATCAACAAGGTGTGCGGCTCGGGCCTGAAGGCCGTGATGCTGGCGGCGAACGCGATCATCGCGGGCGACGCGGACATCGTGATCGCCGGCGGCCAGGAAAACATGAGCGCGGCGCCGCACGTGCTGCCGGGCTCGCGCGACGGTTTCCGGATGGGCGACGCGAAGCTGGTCGACTCGATGATCGTCGACGGGCTGTGGGACGTGTACAACCAGTACCACATGGGCATCACCGCGGAGAACGTCGCGAAGGAATACGGGATCACGCGCGAAGAGCAGGACGCGTTCGCGGCGCTGTCGCAGAACAAGGCGGAAGCCGCGCAGAAGGCGGGCCGTTTCAACGACGAGATCGTGCCGGTGTCGATTCCGCAGCGCAAGGGCGAGCCGCTGCAGTTCGCGACCGACGAGTTCGTGCGCCACGGCGTGACGGCGGAGTCGCTCGCGGGGCTGAAGCCGGCGTTCGCGAAGGACGGCTCGGTGACGGCGGCGAACGCGTCGGGGCTGAACGACGGCGCGGCGGCGGTGCTGGTGATGTCGGCGCAGAAGGCGGCGGCGCT
>NZ_CABVPL010000114.1 GCF_902499045.1 Burkholderia latens
CCGCCCGGCGCGGTCTGATCGACGATCGCGCCGTTGCCGATGCCCACGCCGTTGTCGCCGTTGACGACCGTCGTCGGGCCGACCGCGACCGATTCCGCGCCGACGGCCAGCGAATCGCCCGCCGTCGAATTCGCGTGGAAGTATTTCTGCCCCGTGACCGCGAACGACTGCAATGCGCCGGTCAGCTGCCGCACCGTCACCGCGTCCTGCTGGCCGGTGCCGTCCGCGACGTTCGTGATCTGGCGGTACGTCCTGTTCGTCGCATCGCCGACCGACACCGCGCCGAGCAGCGTCTGGTCGGTCGTGTCGTACGGAATCGACGCGCTGCCGTTGCGGATGATGCCCGACGACGGCACGGTCGCGCGGTCGGCGACGGAGCCCGCGCCGAGCGCGATGCTGCCGTCCACGCGGGAGATCGCGTTCGGGCCGATCGCGACGCTGTCGAGGCCGAGCGCCTGGCTGTCCGGCGCGGTGGAGTTCGCGTGGAAGTACTTGATGCCGTTCGCGTTGATGTTGTCGATCGCGGAGCCGACGTTGTTGTTGATCGTCGTGGAGCCGTCGCTGTTGTACGTGACGTACGACGGCGCGGAGATCGTGCCGGT
>NZ_CABVPL010000115.1 GCF_902499045.1 Burkholderia latens
GCCGCGATCAGCCCCGCGTAGTGCGCCATGTCGACCATCAGGTACGCGCCCACCGACTTCGCGATCTTCGCCAGACGCTCGAAATCGATCTTCAGCGCGAACGCCGACGCACCCGCGACGATCAGCTTCGGCTTGTGTTCCTGCGCGAGCTTTTCCGCCGCGTCGTAGTCGATGTCTTCGTTTTCGTTCAGCCCGTAGCTCACGACGTTGAACCACTTGCCCGACATGTTCACCGGCGAGCCGTGCGTCAGGTGACCCCCGTGCGCCAGGCTCATGCCCATGATCGTGTCGCCCGGCTTGAGCATCGCGAAGAACACGCCCTGGTTCGCCTGCGAGCCCGAGTTCGGCTGCACGTTCGCGCTTTCCGCGCCGAACAGCTGCTTCACACGATCGATCGCCAGCTGCTCGACCACGTCGACGTATTCGCAGCCGCCGTAGTAGCGCTTGCCCGGATAACCTTCCGCGTACTTGTTCGTGAGCTGCGAGCCCTGGGCGGCCATCACCGCCGGGCTCGTGTAGTTTTCCGACGCGATCAGCTCGATGTGATCTTCCTGGCGGCGGTTTTCCTGCTCGATCGCTGCAAAAAGTTCGGGATC